>DASUFT010000041.1:0-23628 GCA_036274395.1 Candidatus Polarisedimenticolaceae bacterium
CCACGTCAGACAGCGACCTCCGAGACAACGCGCGCGCGAAAGCTCCTGCAGACCGGGCGCGGACGCCCGCCCGTACGAGCCCCGTCCGCTCCGCCTTACGGGAGGAGCCTCACCTCCCTCCTCACCGGTTGGCTGCAGATCTGCTCCTTCTCGGGATCCCCGAGGTCGAACAGGTCGAGGACCAGGAAGCCGTTGCCGTCGAGGTCCTCGTAGCGGATCGCCACCGGCACGTCCTTCGCCAGCCGCTGCAGGTCGCGGACCGCGTCGGCGGAAAAGGTGACGATCAGGTCCGTCCTCCCGTCGCAGCCGACATCGGCCCGGCGGTAGTCGATCGCGTCCAGCACGCCGGCGGTGTTCCCCGCCTGGATCGTCCGGACATCGATCGCCCCCGGCTCCACGCCGGTGCTGGAAAGTAGACCGATCTCCAGGGTGCTCTCCGATGCGATCAGCGAGCGGCCACTCCCGGCGAACCCGGCCATGGCCTTGGCCTGTCCGGACTGATCGTGAGGCACGCCGACCAGCACCTCGTCCTGTGCGGCGTTCTCGTCATCGTCCTCGCAGCTAACCGTGACCGTGTAGGTCCGGCCGTCTCCCCCTCCCGCGCGCTCGCTGCGGAGCTGCAGGTGGTGCGCATCGAGGACGATCCAGTCGGGCGCGGCATCCCCGTCTCCCGTTCCGTTGATCGGCTCGTCACTGGCCACGGACAGCGCGCAGGACGGGGAGGGGTCGCAGGTGTCCTGGACGGTGTAGAGCACCTCCTCGTCGACGAGCCGGTGATTGGGCGGCCAGAGGAGGGGCCGCGACACCGTCACCTCGGAGAGGACGGGGGCCGTCGTGTCCACCACCGTCACGGTGAATGCGCACGCGGTGGCATTGCCGGCGTTGTCCGTGGCGGTGCAGGTGACCTCGGTTTCGCCCAGAGGGAACGTGCTTCCGGGAGGAGGCGTGCAGACGACGTCGACCGCGACGTCGCAGGCGTCGGTCGCCTCCGGCACGTCGTAGGTGACGGCAGCCCCGTCCGGACCGGTGCACTCGATCGCCTCCATGTCCGCGGGACAGGTGACGGCGGGGGCCGTGGTGTCGCCCCCCAGGTTGGGGTCGCGGTCGTAGAAGGTGTCGTAGTCGCCGCCGCAGGTTGCGTCGTCGGCCCACACGGCGTGCAGGGTGCACTCGCCGTAGGCCAGGCCGTTGTACTCCCCGATCCGCGTCGTCCCCGGCGCGGGACAGGCGGGCGTGCCGCAGGTCTGGTTGCTCACGGCGTCGCTGCCGCAGAACCGGCAGGTGTTGGCGTTCGCGGGATCGATCGTGCCGTCGTTGATGTCCACCTCGGTCGACCAGGTCACGCCGCCATCCGTGCTGAAGGTGGCCAGCAGGTCGAGCTCGAAGATCCCGTCCAGGTCGGCGTCCGCCAGCGCCCGGTTGTCGTAGTAGCTGACGCCGATCGCCCCGTTGACGGGATTGATGGCCGCGGTGGGCATGATCTGGAAGGTGCCTGGCGGACCCTGGTCCACCCGGGTGGGCGCGCCCCAGGTCGCCCCCGAGTCGCCGGAGGTGGCGATGAAGACGTCGGAGGCGTCTCCGTTGTCGACGTCATTGTCCGGGTCGTCGCTCGCCACCACGAAGACACGGGAGGCGTTCAGGGGGTCGGGCAAGATCCAGGGCTGACCCGAGCCGAACAGCCACATGTTGGCGCCCGGGATGACGCCGTTGGCCTCGTGCTGGACGTTGAACGAGGCGTCCGCCTGCCCGGCGGGGTACGGGAACGCCCGCGCCTGCCACAGAACGCCGCCGTTGTCGGACCGGCGCAGCACGATCTGCCCAGTGACGCCGTCCGGCACGTCCCCTCCGCTGGGATCGAGGAAGCCGGTCTGGGAATGCCACGCCGCGTAGACGGCCCCGGCCGGTCCCACCGCCACGTGACTCGGCCACACCGTCCCCTCGTCGTTGGCCGAGATCTGCTGGGCGGCACTCCAGTTCTGTCCCTGGTCCGA
The DNA here is from genome assembly GCA_036274395.1 of Candidatus Polarisedimenticolaceae bacterium. Taxonomy (GTDB): domain Bacteria; phylum Acidobacteriota; class Polarisedimenticolia; order Polarisedimenticolales; family DASUFT01; genus DASUFT01. Next base: position 1,992 of record DASUFT010000041.1, read on the forward strand.
GGACCACGAGGTCCAGATCGACCATGGGTTGGTGTCGAGCCGGGTCCAGACCACGTACAGCCGGTCCTGGAAGGCGCTCGTGGTCCGCCAGTCCGCGGCCAACCACTCCTTGTCGGCGTTGTTGCCGCCGATCCCGGCAGCGACCGAGACGTTGACCGCCTGCGTTCCCGCGATCGCGGTGCACGTCCCGTTCGTGGCGTCACACGCGTATCCGGAGATGCAGACATCACGGCCTGCTCCAGGGGAGCAAAGATAGGTGATGAACAGACGGCCCTGGCTGTCGAACGCGAGGGCGGGGTCGCCGCCGGGGTTGGTGCCGGGAGCGGTCACGGTGAGGTTGAAGTTGTCGCCGCCGTCGAAGGAGACCTGGATCGTCAGGAACTGCGCGACGGCAACGGTCCGGGGATTGTTGGGGTCCACCGCGATCGTGGGCTCCCACGACTGGCAGAGCGAGGTGTCGGTCCCGGGAGCGAACGCCCTCACCGGCCCGAGCGGAGCCTCGCCCTCCATGAAGTGGCGCGCGCTTGGAGAGAAGTCGATCGGCTGCCCGGCTGCGCTTCCGCCGCGCATGGGGGAAGGCGCGTCGAGCTTGCAGACGGGGCCATCCTCCGCCGCGGCGAGCGAGATGGCGCCGATCATGACCAGCCCCCCCGCCGCCGCACACTTGATCAGGCCGAAGTCGAGCCCTCGGATTGCCATCGTCCCCCCCCTCCAGGCGCCCGGCGAAGCGACGCCCGTCGATTCCAAGAATGAAGCCAGACGGTGAGGGGGAGCTTCTGACGCCCCCGTGGCAATGTCAACCGGATCGTGCGGGTTCGAAAAGGCTTCCCATCAGGTCCCTCATGAGTCCATGACAAAGCTCCTGCCTGGCCTCCCGAGCGGCGCCGTCCTTCGGAACTGGACGGAACCGGTCATCCTTCTCGCACTTCCGCCGCTTCGCGGGCGCTAGCATTCCTGCACCACGCGCGCTGCCGTGCGGTGGGGGTGGACATGAGCGACCGCACCGCGAAGCTGATCTTCTGGATCGGCACGCTGAGCTCCCTCGTCCTCTTCCTCGTGCTGACCGTCGACACCACGCGGCGCTTCGATGCGCTCACGCATGCCGACCAGCTCGACGAGAAGGTGGTCGCCGGCAAGCGCGCCTTCGAGAGCCACAACTGCAACGACTGCCACACCATCCTCGGCTTCGGTTCCTACTACGCGCCCGACCTCACCCGCGCCCACGTCCGTCTGGGCGAGGAGGCGATCCGGCGCCGGCTGGCGCACCCCGAGATCGCCTTTGCATCGTCCTACAGGCACATGCCGCAGCAGAACCTCTCCGAGGACGAGATCGAGCACCTGGTCGCCTACCTCCGTTGGGTGTCGGGGATCGACAACCAGGACTGGCCGCCCCAGGACTCTCCTGCGCGCTGGAAGCGCGGCACGCAGCGCATGCTCGCCTCCGCCGCGCTCTCTCCCGCCGCCGCGCTGATCGAGCAGGAGGGCTGCCTCACCTGCCACGCCCTCGGCGGAGTGGGCCAGACCCTGGGTCCTGGTCTGGAGTGGATCGGTGCCCGCCGGAGCGGCATGTGGATCGCCGAGTACCTGGCGGAGCCGGAGCGGTTCGCGCCCGGGGCGGCGATGCCGGCCTACGACCACCTGGACGGGGGACAGCGGCAGATGGTCGGGGAGTTCATCGCCGCGCTCGCCGCCAGCAGGGGGACCGAGCCATGAAGTACCGCACGCAGGCCCTCGCCTACCCGTATTTCGTGGTGGCGCTGGTCCTCTTCGCCCTGCAGGTGACGGTCGGCCTCTGGCTGGCCGTGCAGTACTTCGTCACCGTCCCCCAGGGACTGGTGGACGTCTTCCCATTCGCCACCGCCCGGGCCATGCACACGAACCTGCTGGTGCTCTGGCTGCTGCTGGGGTTCATGGGCGCCACGTACTACCTCGTCCCGGAGGAGGCGGAGCGGGAGATCGCCTGGCCCAGGGTGGCGATCGTGCAGCTGGTGCTCCTGTCCCTGACGGGGGTGGCGGCGCTGGTGGGATTCGTCTTCGGCTGGACCCAGGGGAAGCCGCTCCTGGAGATCCCGACCTCGCTCGACGTCCTGGTGGTCGCGGGTGCGCTCCTGTTCCTGGCCAACGTGGCCATGACCACGCTGCGGGCCAGGCGCTGGACGGCGGTGCAGGGCTCGCTCCTGGGCGGCCTCGTGTTCCTGGCCGTGATGTACCTCTTCGGCATGCCGTTCTACCGGAACCTCGCGGAGGACTGGTACTACTGGTGGTGGGTGATCCACCTCTGGGTGGAGGGAGCCTGGGAGCTGATCGCAGCCGCCATGACCGCCTTCGTGCTCATCCAGATCACGGGGGTGGAGCGGCGCATCGTCGAGCGGTGGCTCTACGTCGAGCTGGGACTCTTCCTCTTCACGGGAATCGCGGGAACCGGGCACCACTACTACTGGCTGGGCGCGCCCAGCTACTGGCTGTGGGTGGGAGGCCTGTTCTCGGCGCTGGAGCCGCTGCCCATCGCCCTCATGCTCGTGGACGTCTACCGGCACCAGCGGGAGGGTGGACGTCCCATGCGTCCGCGCCTGACCTGGGTGTTCCTGTGGGGCATGGCGATCCTGCACCTGGTGGGCGCCGGCCTCTTCGGCCTGGCCCACACGCTTCCCCAGATCAACTACTTCACCCACGGCAGCCAGGTGACGGTGTCGCACGGGCACCTGGCCTTCTTCGGCGCCTACGTCCTCCTCAACCTGACGTTCTTCTACTTCGCCATCCCTCGCATCAAGGGCTTCCCGGATGGGGCCTACGAGGAGCGGCGCGGTCACGCCGGGTTCTGGCTGGCCTCGCTCGGGGTACTGGGGATGAGCCTGGCGTTCGCGGTGGCCGGCGTGCTGCAGGCCTACCTGGAGCGCGTGCAGGCCCAGCCCTACATGCTCGCGCAGCGCCCGATCCGCTTGTGGATGGCGATCGCCGCTGCCCACGGCCTGCTCGTGCTCGCCGGGGTCCTGCTCACCGTGCGGCACCTGCTGGGGCTCAAGCCGGCTGCGAGGGCGGGAGCAGTGTAGGGAGGCAGCCTCACCCCTCCCTCAGCGGCTGACCGGAACGTCCTCCACTCCGCCCCATGCCTCGAGGACGATCGCGCCGGTCGAGGAGGGGCGCACGGTCCACCTTCCGTCGCGGAACGTGGCCGCGTCGGCCGACGCATCCCCATCGTAATGAAGCGGGGCTGCCCTGCCTCCCGCGTCGCCGCAGACATACGCGTCCGTTTCGAGATCGCTGCTCCTGCGCACGAGCCATTGCCCCGCGCGAAAGACCGCGAGGTCGCTCCTCCCATCTCCGTCGAAGTCGTGGGGGACGGGAGGTCGCCCTCGTTCCCGCGACACGATGTGTTTCTCCGGTTGTCGAGCGCACATTCATACGGTGTTCTTCCTTTCGAAGAGAAGATTCCACGGGTTTTCTCGAGCGTCGGTGCACCCGCACGGTTGCGCCACAGCAGGACGACGGCCGAGGGCTGCTAGAGTGTGCCCGGACTCGCCATCGTGCACAGCCCCCTCCAGCGGTTCCTCGAGGATGACCACGCCCGGCTCGACGCGTTGCTGGCCCGGGCGGACGCATCGCCGGAGCGGATCGACCTCCCGGCCTACGAGGCGTTCCGCGCCGGGCTGCTCCGGCACATCGCCATGGAAGAGAGGGTCCTCTTGCCCGAGGCACGGCGGCTGCGCGGGGGGGAGGCGCACCCGGCGGCGCGGCGCCTGCGGGCGGATCATGCCGCTCTCGCCGCGCTGCTGGTTCCCACCCCCACGCCAGAGATCGTGAGCACGATCCGCCGCGTGCTCGAGGAGCACAACCCGATCGAGGAGGGGCCGGAGGGGGTCTATGCCGACTGTGAGACGTCGAGCGGCCCCGGTGCGGAGGCCCTGCTCGCCCGCCTGCGGGCGGTCCCCGAGGTCGCACTGGCGCCGCACGTGGATGGCCCGCACGTCCAGGCCCACATCGAGCGGCTCGTCCGACGCTCGCTCAGCGCCCGCCGGGGATCTTCCTCAAGATGAGCGCGTACTCCTCCTGCACTCCCCGCCCGTCCGTGACCAGCACGCGGTCCAGGGGCGCATAGCGCTCGGCCGCCCAGGCCACGATCCCCAGCCCGTAGTCGTCCCCGAGCACGCGGTACCCGTACTCCGTGAGGGGGCGGTGCAGGAGGACGATCCAGTCGGGAGGGCGGCGGTCGAGCGCGGCCACGATGCGCTCCTCCCCGTACATGGCCAGCTCGGGAGGCATGAACTGGAAGTAGCGTGTCGAGCTGGGGGTGCGGGTCAGGTACGGGATCATGGCCCCTTCCGGGAGCATCACCAGGGTCTCGCCGGGGCGGCGCAGACGCGTCACCCGATCCACCACGGCGCCCACACGCGCCTCCCGCCGGTCGGCAAGGAACGTATCGGCCCCCGTGCCCAGGAGCTCCGTCTTCCGCTCCAGCCAGCCCGCCGTCGCCCTCAGCTGGATGCACACTCCGAGCGCGACCACCACGCATGCGGCGGCGCGGAACACCGCGGGCCGGCCGCCGCGCCGGGCGATCCAGGCGGGGATCGTCTCCAGGATCAGGACGAGGAAGGCCAGGGTGGCGGGAAGCGCGAGTGCAAAGCCGTAGTGGACCGGACGCAGGTTGAGCCAGGTCTTGAGCGGGAGGAGGACGGCGAAGAGCAGGAAGGCGAACCCCAGCACGTCGCGCGAGCGCGGCAGCCTCCACCCGGCCAGGATGAGCGCGACGCTCAGGAGCACCGGGAGCGGGCGCAGGCTGTTCTCCCACTGGCCCCACCGCCATGCGGACAGGGTGACGGCGCCGGCACAGAGGGCCGAGAGCGCCACCGGTACGGCGGCGCGTGCGCGCCGGAAGGCGAGGAACACGGCGGGTCCCAGGGCGGCGGCGTATCCGAGGGTCCAGACGGCGATGATTCCCAGGCTGCGCCCGGGGTCCGACGTCCCCCGCAGGTCCCGGTAGAACCTCGACTGCGTGATCCGTCCGTCGAGGACGTAGGCCCACGGTCCCGAGAGATCTCTCAGCGCCTGGGCCGGTGAACGGCCCCAGAGCAAGAGCGCGAAGGCCGTGAGGAGAGGAAGGAGCGCGCCGGCGGCGAAGAGCCCGCCGACAGCGAGCCCTCGGCGCGCCGGCCTCCCCTGCAGGAGGTGGTGGAGCGCCAGGCCGCCGGCCGTGGCCACCCCGGTCGCCATCGTGAACTCCGGCTTCCCCAGCGCGATCAGGCCCAGGCAGACACCGCAGGCGAAGACGGCCCAGGATCCGCCCTTCCGGAGATGGCGCGCCAGCAGGAGCAGCGCCACCGCGGCGAGCAGCGTCCCGTGGGTCATCTCGTGGGAGTAGGGAGCGATGAAGTTGTACGCGCCTCCCGGCATGAACTGGCCGAAGGCGAAGATGGAGAGGAAGACGGCGCAGGCCGCTGCGGCCGCAAGACGGCTGCCGAAGAGACGCACCAAACCCCAGATCAGAGAGGTGACGGCGGCGGTGATCGCGAGATTGGCGAGCGACAGCGTGCGCAGGCTCACGCCGAAGAGGCGGAACAGCAGGGCGTTGCTCCAGGGGGAGAGCGGACCATTGAAGTAGGCCACGTCCTCGTAGAGACGCCGCCCCTCGCTGAGGCGCCAGGGCACGTACAGCTCGCGCCCGAAGTCGACGAGCGCTTCCGGCCACTTCCCCCAGGTCCACGCTGCCAGCACAAGGAAGGCAACGAGAGGAACCACCGGGCCCACCCAGCCTGCGCTCCCTCGGGGATCCGCACCTTCAGGCACGTCACGGACCCCAGGCCCGCAGCATCTGCCGCGCGGTCGCATTGTCGGGATGGAGACGCACCTCTTCCTCGAGCTGCGCGCGCGCTTCCGGGAACCTCCCCAGAGCGACCAGGACCCTCACCAGATTCAGCCGGGCCTTGCCGTAGCCGGGCACCAGGCGGACCGCCTCCGCGTACTCCTGCCGCGCGTCGTCGAAGCGGCCGGTGGAGGCCAGCACCGTCCCCAGGTTGTAGTGCAGCTCGGCGAGGTCGGGGAGGAGGGCGATGGCGTCGCGGAGCACGCGCTCCGCCTCGGAGAAGCGGCCCTGGGTCGCGAGGGCGACCGCCAGGTTCGAGCGGGCGTTCACGTGATCGGGCTTCAGGCGCAGCGTCTCCAGGTAGTGCGTCATCCCCTCCTGGAGCTCGCCGCGCCGCACCAGGAGCTGCCCCAGGTTGTTGTGGGCCATCCAGGCGCCCGGGTTCTTGGCCAGGGTGTCGCGCCAGAGCGTCTCCTCGTCGCGGTAGACACGGGCGCGCGCCGAGGTCAGAGCGCCGAGCAGGACGAGGACCAGGACGGCGGCGACCCGGCTCGCTTGCGGGAAGCGTCGCCACGCCGGCGCGCTCGCGGCCACGGCCAGGGAGAGGAGCGCGGCGCCCGCCAGGTACTGGAAGTGATCGGCGACGAAGGAGTAGCGCATGGGGTAGACGTCAAGGAATCCCAGCGCCGGTCCCAGGGCGGCCGCGAAGCACAGGACCGCCGTCACGGGCCCACGGCCCAGGCGCACACGCCAGGTCCACAGCGCGAGCACGACCCCCACCACCGCCAGGGGGAAGACGATTCCCCACGTCCTCAGATCCCACCGCGGATAGATGAAGGTGAGCGTCGCCGGCCACGCGAGCTTCCCCGCGTAGAACCAGAGCGCCCGGCCGGCAACGAGCACCCTCTCCAGGAGCGTCAGCGACCACTCCGCGCCTTCCGCGCCCACGTGGTGCTTCTCCAGCCAGGCAGTGGTGAGCCCCAGCGCCGCCCCCACCACGCACAGCGGCACGGTGGGAAGGAGGTCGTGCCGGGTCAGGCGGCCCCGCTTCCACCAGAGCAGGAGCAGCAGGATCACGGGGAGTGTGGCGGCGACCGTCTTGCTCAACATGGCCGCCAGGAAGAAGGCGTATCCGGCGATCAGCGCGGTGCGCCGTCTCGGACCCGACTCCGGCCCCACGCCGTACCAGCGGAGGAATGCGTCCAGCGCCGCGAAGTAGAACACCCCCGAAAGCACGTTCTTCCGTTCCGTGATCCAGGCCACCGACTCGACCTGGATGGGGTGCAGGGCGAAGATGGCGGCCGCCACCCAGGCGCCCGGAACCTCGAGACGCCGCAGCACCCGCCAGAGCAGCACCGCGCCCAATCCATGAAGGAGGACGTTGACGAGGTGAAAGCCCAGAGGATGCAGCCCCCAGAGCCGGGTCTCGATCCAGAACGTGGTGTGGACGAGCGGGTAGTACTGCGGCAGCGCGTGGACATCGAACCAGATCTGGGCGAGCCCTCCTTGCGCCTGCAACGTGGGGTTGGCGGTGAGGTGATGGTCGTCGTCCCAGATGTACCCGGCGCCGAGGACGGGCAGATAGGCCACGACAACGAGGACGATAAGGAGCGCGCTCTGCAGAGCCTCTTTCCTGGCGTCCTGCTCCACGCCTCTCTCCCTGGCCCTCGGGGAGAGCAACCTACCTCAATCCCGCCGCCGAATGTCGATGGTTCCCGTCCCGCCGTATGCCGGCGTGCCAATCGTGCGGCAGGCCGAGTTCTCCGTTGACTCCGGGCCGCGCGTTCTGCTGAGATCCTCGCAGGCATCCGTTCCACGAGGGGGTGAACCATGAGAGCAAGAACCTGGTGTCTGGTCGCCGCTGCCTGCGTCGCCCTGCTGGCGGCGTTTCCGGCGAGTGCCGCCGAGGAAGTCGGGATCGCCATCGATCCGCAGGAACCGGCGGACACCTGCCTGGACTACACGCCGGTGGAGGGGGCGCAGCTCGAGCCCGCCCTGCTGCTCGGCATCGAGGGAGAGGCGGTGGCGCCCAAGCCCAAGCCCTGCCGCCAGGCGTGCCCTGATCAGCCCTGGTGCGAGTGCACGTACCAGGGACAGCCTCGGATCTCCTGCGACCCCTGCTGCTACCAGACGTATTACGGAGTCATCTGCACGAGCTAGGGATTGAGCGGAAGGGCCGCTCCCAGGATGCGACCGACGTTCTCCTCGGTGAAGAACTCCGCGGGCGAGGTGGCTCCCGCCTGCACCCGCACGAAACCGTCCATGGCCGGTTGATTTCCCGGGAGCGCCTGCAGCACGCGCTGCAGGGGAGGCGGCGGCGGCTCGAGCCTGGCGAGCTCGGTGGTCATCTCGTACATGGGCCCCACGTGCCGGTCGCGCGCGGCCTGGTAGCCCCCCATGGCCTCGGCGAAGGGACGCTCGCCGCGAAGCGTCTCGTCCACCGCCCGGGCGCACAGCTCCGCATCGCGGAAGGCGTCCTGGATCCCCTGGGCGGTGATGAAGTCCTTGTTGTACCCGGCGTCCCCCACCAGCGCCCAGCCGGGACCGAAGGGCTTGCGGAAGTAGTTCGGCACCGCCATGCCGGCGAAGGGCTCGACCCGCGTGGCGGCGCGCACGCGGGCGGCGAAGTCCGGAGCCCGCTCCAGGCTCTTCAGGTAGTTCCCCTCGATGTCCGTCCGGTTCGCCTCGAGCTCGGCGTAGGGCCAGCCCACCACGAGCAGGGTGAGATCGTCGTGGGTCGGCCACGCCGCCCATCCCCGGGGAGGGCGCACGTACGTCTCGAAGCGGCCGTCCATCGGCAGTCCTCGCCAGTAGGTGTAGTAGCCGCAGAGGATCGGAGCCTTCTCGTGGTACGGCTCGGGCCCCACCGCCCTGGCGATGCGGGAGTGCAGGCCGTCGGCCCCGATCACCAGGCGCGCGCGCTCGGTGACGGTCTCCTCTCCCCGCGCGTGCCCCCGGATGCCGGCGACCGCGCCATCCTCCTGCACCACCTCGGTGACGAGGAAGTCCTCCCGGACCTCCACTCCAGCCTCCCGGGCGGCATCGATCAAGAGCTTGTCCAGCACGGTCCGCCGCGGGGCGTAGGCGAAGGCGGCCTCCGGGATCGCCGGCGAGCCGGAGATCGCGAAGGGACCGAAGTCGAAGAGGTAGGTGTGGATGGGCGGGCAGCCGGTGGCGACCAGACGCTCCAAGAGGCCCCAGCGCTCGAGGGCGGCCACTCCCGGGGGATGGATGAGGTGGGTGGAGATGGTGTCGCTGGGGAAGCTCGCCTTGTCCACGAGCAAGACCCGGTATCCCTTGCGGGCGAGCAGCATCGCCGTGGGCGAGCCCGCGCAGCGTGCCCCCACCACGAGGACGTCGTACGGTGTCCGGTTCACGCGCGCCTCCTTCCCGCTGCGGCGTGGGCGTTGCGTTGGTTGGCGTCTATCGTGCCCCAGACTGCGGCCGGCGCCTAGAGGCAACCTCCGTAGCAGCCCTGGCATCGCGCCCCGCTGGTGGTGGTGCGGATCTCGCAGCCGTCCAGGTAGTCCGTGCAGTTCACGCCGGAGCGGGTGTAGGTGCGGCGGTAGCTCCCGGTGAAGTTGTTCTCCGTGAACTGGATGGTGCCCGTGAACGTCTCCGTGTACGTGCAGCCGTCATTCCCCACGAACTGGTGCTGGGTGGTGCCCGAGATCTGGTTGCCGGCGTAGGGGAAATCGGGCGAGGCGTCGCACACGTCCCCCTCGTCCTGCCAGGCGATCTGGGCACTGCCCAGGGTGAGGAGCACGCCGCGGGTGTCCGCGGGAACCGCCGCCGAGCAGGTGTTCCGGGTCTCGCTGTCCGTGACGGTCCACTGACCGGAGGGATCGATCGGCGTGGGGGTGAGCACGCCGCCGTCCCCCTCTCCCCCGCTGTCGCAGCCGGCGAGGGCGATCACGGCAACCAGGAGAGCACGCATCCTTCGCACGTTGGGGAACATAGATCCCCGTTCCCGGACGAGCACGGCCGACCGGAACCGGCGAACGCGCAGCAGCACGCCCGATCGCTGCGCGGCCGCCGGCTCCGTCAACCAGGGACCTGAAGGTGAGACCGTTGCCTCACGCTTCCTGCACGGGCCTCGCAGCCATCCCGGTCCTTGCCCCCTGACCGAGCGGCGGCACCTGCGACCGGAGGACCGGCGACCTGGCTGCCTTGGCTCTCCCCCCGAAGAACCGGTGCAGCGGCTCGTCGCCGGCCACCTCCACGCGCACGGCCTCCGCGCCGAGGAGGCGCCCCCGCTCCTCCTCGCCTTGGATCGCCAGCAGCAGCTCGAGCTGGGCCATCGAGGTCAGACGCTCCCGCTGCGCGTCCGACAGCTCGGGCCTGTACTCCAGCGCCGCCTCGATCACGAATCTGGAATCGCCCACCATGAGCCGGTCCACGCGAACCGTGTAGTGCGGCCGCGATCGCTGCATCCCCATGAGCGCTCCTCCTGTGCCGCCCCGGGATGAACGAGAACCGTGCCACCGGACGCATGTGCATGCGCCCGGGCCGGTGGCGCGGCAAATCAAGGGATGACCTTCTCGTAAGCGTTCGAGAAGGAGCGATCGTGTAGGGATTTCCGTGCCGTCCCTGGCCACCCTGGCCGAAACGACACGCCCGCCGATGCTACCCGCTCAATTGGTCGCGGTGGCGTCGAACTCCAGGCCGCTGTTCACGGCCGACCCCGGGCCCGGGTTCGTCCGGGGCACGGTCACGTAGCAGTCCGCGAAGCTCGAGAGGCCGCAGGAATCGGTGGCCGTCAGCCGGATGCGGTACACCCTTCCGTCCGCGGGGCTGGTCTGGCTGCGCTGGGCCCGGAGCTGGATGCGCGTGATGGCGCCGCTGGCGCTCCGCTGCACGATCGCGTCCGGTGCCGGGTCGGCACCGGCGGCGAGCGTGTAGGCGTAGAGGGTGGGCTCGTCGCTCTTCACCTCCACGTCGAGCTTGGGACCGTTGGGCTCGCAGTTGTCGGTGGCCTGATAGGTGAAGCCCACGTCCACCAGGGCGTTGTTCGCGGGGTAGAGCACGCTCGTGGCCACGGCGCAGCTCACCACCGGCGGCGCCTTGTCCACCCTCACCGTCATGGCGTCGGAGCTGCTCCGGCCGCACTGGTCGGTGGCCGTCTGGCGGATCTCCAGGTTGCAGGCGTCGCCGGAGAAAGTCGTGTTCTTGACCAGATCCTCGGGAAGCGTGCAGTTGTCGGTGGCCACGGTGGCCGTCTCCACCGCCTGCTGCGCGGCGGCCTGGGTGGGGAAGCAGGCCAGGCCCTTGACGGTGGGGATGATCAGGCGCTTCACGTCCACCACCGGGGCGGAGGCGTCCACGCGCACGGTGTCCGCCACGGTGCTCTGGTTCCCGCAGGCATCCACCGCCGTCAACCGCAGATCGGCCACGCACTCCTTCTCCACCGCCGCCACCTGGGTGCGCACGCCGGTGCAGTCGGTGACGGTGTGCGCGGTGGTGAAGGCGGAGCGGGCCGCTTCCATGCTCCCGTAACAGGCGTTGAGCGAAGCCGCCGCGATCTGGGGCGGCTGGCCGTCCACCGTGAGCACGAGACCGGCGCCGCTGAGGCTGGCGGTGTTGCTGGAGTGATCGGTGGCGGTGACCGAGACCGCCGCCCTGCAGGCCGCCGACACCGGACCCAGGGCCACGCTCACCGTCGGCTTCGAGCAGTCGTCGCTGGCGCGCACCGCCAGGCCGGCCGCCGCCTGCGCCGCTGCGGCGTCCTTGAAACAGTGCCCGACGACGGCGGGATCGAAGGACAGCTCGGGCGGGAAGAGATCCTCGCTGTTGTCGTCGATCCCGTCCGCGCAGTTGTTGTCGCGGTTGTCGCATCCCCGATAGCGGAAGAACTTCGTGGGCTGCCCGTGGATGTCCTGATCGTCGGTGAAGCACCCGGCCAGGCAGACGTCCGCCTGCGCGGCCTGGTAGCTGATGTCGCTGCGGGCGAACCCGACGGCGGACTGCACGACGCCCAGCACGCCGCGGATCACGATGAAGGGAATGGCGGGGACCTTGCCCACGTAGGGCGTGTCCTCGGTGGTGGCGCCCACCACCTCCGTGATCGTGTTGAAGATGCTGTAGATGAAGCTCAGCGTGTCGTAGGCGATGGTGAGGCCGCGCACCGTGGACACCCGGGTGACGGAGTTGGTCCACTCCTGGTAGTTGTCCCCGCAGGTGTAGGCGAGCGACTCCGCGGGTGCTTCGGGCAAGAGAGCGAGAGCGGCGTCCAGCTCCTCCGGCGCCGACAGGAATCCCGGTGCCGCGGCCAGCGCCTCCCGCATCTGCTGGAGCTCGTCCGTGCTGGCGTTGGCGAGGGCGTCGTACATCTCCTTGGGGAAGGGCAGCTGGAGCATCTGGGCGTTCAGGGCCAGCTCCACGCGACGCCCCAGGGCCGGGCTCTGCATGGCGTGCGTCAGCACGTCCTCGGTCCTCTGCAGGAAGTCCATCATCTGAAGACGGAAGGCCTGGGGGTCCTCGGCCAGAGGCGTGGCCGCGGCAGGCGTCACCGAGAGGACGAAGAGCAGCAGGAGGCCGGCGGCCCGGCGCGAGGTCAGCATCCGATCACCTCCGGTCCTCACGGACAGACATCCACGTCGATGCGCAGGCTGCCGTCGCTCCGCCGGCCGAACCCGTTCTGCACGCCGCCCGTGCGGCCGCCGGCCAGGAAGAAGACGGCATCGCCGGAGGCGGGCGCGAGGGCGCTGACGTCCCAGTCGGTTCCGGGAGCGCACTGCACCATGGCCAGCGTCCCCTGCTGGCGGTACACGCCCGTGGCCCGCAGCTGGCTCAGGCTCCCGCTGAGGACCGTGAAGGAGTTGAACCCCGTCTCCTGCTGCCAGGTGAGCCGGTTGCGCTCCGGGAAGGCGAGGAAGATGAGGTCGTCCGCCACGTCGCAGGCGTCCCCGAGCTGGTTGCGGTTGCGATCCCCCTGGCGCGGGTTCGAGGCGAAGGGGCAGTTGTCGCAGGCATCCCCCAACCCATCCCCGTCGGCGTCGCCCTGGCCCGTGTTCGCCAGCATGCGGCAGTTGTCGGCGGCGTTGGCCACCTGGTCGCCGTCGGCGTCCAGGTCGCAGGCGTCGCCGGTCCCGTCGCCGTCCAGGTCGGTCTGATCGGAATTGAACGCGTCGGCGCAGTTGTCCAGGCTGGCGACGAACCCATCCCCGTCCAGGTCAAACGCGAGCAGCGAGCCGGGAACACTGGGGTCGGCGTCGTTGGGGTCGCAGACGGCTCCCGCGATGTCGTTGTCTCCATTGGTCTGATCCGTGTTGACCACGCCCGGGCAGTTGTCGAGGCAGCAGGGAGGCCGCCAGGAGGCCCCGAAGTCGTTGCCGCAGCTCGGGTAGTAGTGGGGATCGAAGGCCTGGGCGAAGAACAGGGCCAGCGCCAGGGCGTCACGACAGGAGGTGTCCTGGAAGCAGTAGACGGTGCCATTCGCGTTGTAGCCCAGGCGGTCGAGACTCCCGTCGCCGTCGGGATCGCAGTCGCAGACGTCGCCGATCCCGTCGCCGTCGGCGTCCGCCTGGTCGGTGTTGGCCGTGTCCGGGCAGTTGTCGGTGGCGGTGCAGACGTTGTCCCCGTCCCGGTCGGGAACGGAGTCCCCGGGACAGCGGTCGCAGGCGTTTGGTGTGCCGTCCCCGTCTGCGTCCGGAGCTCCCGGGTCGAAGTCCAGCGGACACTCGTCGCAGGCGTCCCCCGCCTCGTCCAGGTCCTGGTCGGCCTGGGTGGGATTGGAGTCATCGGGGCAGTTGTCGCAGGCGTCGCCGTAGACATCGTCGTCGGGTGGCATACCGTTGCTCTGGTTTGCGTTCCCGTCCTCCGGGCAGTTGTCGCAGAGGTCGCCCACCCCGTCGCCGTCTCCGTCCGCCTGGTTGGGGTTGGCCCGGGTGGCGCAGTTGTCGCAGACCGTTCCCAGGAAGTCGTGGTCGGAGTCGAACTGCGAGGGATTGTAGGCCAGGGGACAGTTGTCGTTGCAGTTGGTGGGCAGTGGAGGGTCCCCGTTGACCGGGGGCTGGATGCTACAGGTGACCGAAAAGCCCGCGTTGGGGATCCCGTCGTTGTCGGAATCAGCGTCGCAGACGTCTCCCAGCCCGTCGTGGTCCGCGTCGCCCTGCCCGGGGTTGGCCACGAGAACACAGTTGTCGCAGGCATCCCCCGCCCCGTCGTCGTCGGTGTCGGTCTGGAGCGGGTTGACCACCAGGGGGCAGTTGTCGTCGCAGCCGGACACGCGGCACTGGGCGTCCGAGGAGCAGCGCGCCGCGCTCTGCGCGCAGAGGCCGCGGCAGCGGTCGGGAATGGCCGGGCAGTCCGCGTTGCTGGCGCAGGCACCACCCCCCAGGGCACAGGTCCCCAGGATGACGATGCAGGAGTCGGCGATCGGCTGGCCCGTGCACTGGGCGTCGCTCGTGCAGATGACCCCGCTGGCGGTGCAGGTGAAGGTGCCGCCGCAGGTGTCGGTGGTGGGGCAGGCATTGGTCCCCGCCCCCCCGCTGTCCGGGATGGTGTCGTTGTCGTCGTCGCTGTCGCAGGCGTCCCCCTGGGTATCGCCGTCGGTGTTCCGCTGATCGGGGTTGAGGATGAAGCGGCAGTTGTCCAAGGTGTTGGGAATGCCGTCGCAATCGCTGTCGGTGGCGGGATCGCACACCAGCGGCGCCGCGGTGGGGTCGGAGGCGGGGGCGAGGTCGGGCGCCGGGGCCGAGGCCAGGGCACCACCCGCCGCCACGCAACACGCTGCCAGCAAGACGAACCACTTCTTCACGACGTCTCCCCCCATGCGCACGGTCAGTTCACCGCCGTCGCATCGAACCGCTGGCCAGTGTTGGTGAGCTGGGAACCGGTCCCGTCCATCACCTTGGGAACCGTCACCCAGCAGTCGGACTGGCTGCGGTTGCCGCAGGCGTCCGTGGCCGTGAGACGGATACGGTAGGCGCGCCCGTCCGCCGAGTTGGTCTGCTGGCGTTCGGCGCGGAGCAGGATGGCGGTGGGCCGTCCATCCGCCCCGTACTGCACGACGGCGTCGGGGGAGGGATCGCCGGCTCCTCCCACGGGCAGGTTGAACGAGGTGGGCTCGTCCGTGGTGACCGCCACCTCCAGCTTCACGTCGGGCGCGCCGCAGTTGTCCTGGAGCTGGTACTGGAAGCCGACGTTGACCAGGGTGCTGTCCGCCGGCCAGAGCACCGGCTTCGTCACCGAGCAGCTCACGGTGGGGACCTGGTCGTCCAGACGCACCTGCACGGTCTGCTCGCTGTGCAGGCTGCAGGCATCGGTGGCGGCGGTGACGATGCGGCGGTCGCACTGGCTGCCCTGCACGGGCTGCGCCGTGGTGGAGAGGACGAGGTCCCCCCGGGACGTGCAGTTGTCGGCGATGGAGGCGGACTCGGCCACGGTGGCGATCGCCGCCGATTCGGCGCCGAAGCAATAGCGTCCCTCGAACGTGGGCAGGAGCAGGGTCTGCACCTTGACGGCGGGAGGGGAGTCGTCGATGCGCACGCTCTGCCGGGTGGTGGCGCGATTGCCGCAGGCGTCCTCGGCCTCGAACTCGAAGTCGGCCACGCATTCCTTCTCGATCACCCGCGAGAGTGTGCGGGGGACGCTGCACGCGTCGGCGGCCGTGAAGGCCAGCGCCTGCCGTGCCGCGGCCACGCTGGGCTGGCAGGTGGCGGTCAGGTCCTGGAGGGCCATCACGGGCGGAAGGTCGTCCACCTCGAACATCGCGTTCCCCACCGCGGTGTTGCCCCGCATGTCCGTGGCGGTGGCGATGAGCGAGCCCAGGCAGGCTCCCCTCGAGTACTGGATGTTGAGCGTGCCCTGATGGGCGTTGGGAGCGGCGGCGAGATCGACGCAGTCGTCGCTCGCGCGCACGGCCAGCCGGGCGGAAGCTTCCGCTTCCGCGGGATCGGCATAGCAGCGGGACGCCAGGGCGGCATCGATGACGACCTGGGGAGGGAAGACGTCCTCGGAGAGCTCGTCGATCCCCCCCGTGCAGTTGTTGTCCCGCTCGTCGCAGCCACGCCCCTTGAGGTCGGACGCGGTGTCGGGACGGAAGCGCTCCGTGAACCCCTGCGGCGGGCAGTTGGCCAGGTTGATGCAGCGCCACAGGTCGGTGATCTGGAAGCTCACGCCGTCGATGGCCGTGCTCAGGGCCACGGAGACGAGGTCCACCACGCCCACCACGATGATCAGCGGGATCTGGGCCGAGGAGAGCGGGATGTCGATGGGGGTCTCGCACGTGGTGACCGCCGCGTTGACCACGCCGCTGACGGTTCCCAGGATGCCCTTGAGAAGCAGGATCACATTGTTGGCGATGTTCAGGTCCTTGCTGACCTGGGTGAGCCCCGGGATCTGGTTGTAGTCGGTGTACATGTCCGTGCAGGCGAGCGGCGCCTGCGGCGCCAGGGCCTGCATGGGCACGAGCTCCACCCCCGCCCGGAGGACCGCGGGAGCGCCGAGAATCCCTGGGGTGAGCTCGAAGGCCTGGCGGAGCTGCTCGATCTCGTCGGACGACGCCATCTCCACCGCCCGGAAGGCCTCCCTGGGCAAGGGGATGCCCGCCGGTCCGGCGCCCATCCCCTCCACCAGGCGAGGGCCGATCACGGGATGGTCGAGCGCGACCACCAGGGCATCGCTCATCCCCTGCAGGAACTCGAGGAGCTGGTAGCGGAAGACCTCGGGATTGTCGCTCACCGGCTCGGCCGCGATGGGAGCGACCACGGGCTCGGCAGGGGCCGGATCGGTGGCCGCAAGTGCCGGAAGCGGGGCGAAGACGAGCAGCGCGCAGAGAACGAGCGTCAAGCCGCGAACGAGCAGGCCCATGTCCCCCCCAATGGGCGCCCTGCGCGGGTTTCCGTGCTGCGTGCTTCGAAGAAGCCTCGCCCCGTCGAGTGCCCGCGCGGTTTATGGACCCGTGCTGCATGCAATGCAAGCACGAATTGCTGCTAGAGGAAAAAAAGATGCGGCACCTTCTCGCGCGTGGGGAGTGCGTCGAAGACATTCGTGCTTTTCCACGACGGTGAGGGGCACTGCAGGGGTTTGCCCTCGACACATTTCCCGAACCTCGGTCACTCCAGGGCAGAACACCCTGGGGGGAGGTCGCGTCATGCGGGCCACAGGCTCTCGGCTGGCGATGGTGCTCGGGCTCTTGTCCACCCTGACGTCGGCGCTGGCGGCACCGCCGCAGACGCAGCCGCCGGACGGCGACGTCCAGGATGTGGAGCTGCGGATCCAGGCTGCCGAGTACGCGATCACCGCGCACGAGGGCCGCCTGCAGGCCCCCAACCGGGCCCACGGGTTCCGCACCTTCTTCTTCGAGAAGGGGATCCGCGCCGTGCCTCGCCTGGAGAGGGAAGGCGCCTGGGAGTGGAGCCTGCAGTGGGTCGGGTACGGGCGTGGCGGCGACATCGCCCCGGTCCCGGCGGCCACGCTCGCGCCCCAGGGGAGTCGGATCGAGTACCGGCGCGGGGCGCTCACCGAGTGGTACGTGAACTCCTCCAGGGGACTGGAGCAGGGCTTCGAGCTGGCCCTGCGGCCGGAGGGATCGGATGCGCCCGTGCACCTGGACCTGGCGCTCACGGGCTCCCTCGTCCCCGTCGTCTCCGAGGACGGCCAGGCCGTCGACCTCCTCACCGCCCAGGGCGTGCGCGTCCTCCACTATGCCGAGCTGCACGTCACCGACGCGCGCGGGAGCGTGGTCCCCTCACGCATGGAGGGCTTCGCGGGCGGCATCCGCCTCGTCCTCGACGACCGCGACGCCCTCTATCCCCTCGCGGTCGATCCCCTCACCACCAGCCCGGTCTGGACCAACGAGAGCAACCAGGCCAGCGCCGAGTTCGGCAAGAGCGTGGCCACGGCGGGGGACGTCAATGGCGACGGCTTCTCGGACCTCATCGTGGGCGCCCCCTTCTACGACAACGGCGAGACCGACGAGGGGCGGGCCTACGTGTATCTCGGCTCCGCCTCCGGGCTCGCCCTTGCGCCTGCGTGGACGGTGGAGAGCGACCAGGCCGGCGCCCGCTTCGGCTGGACCGTGGGCACGGCCGGCGACGTCAACGGCGACGGCTACGCGGACGTCATCGTGGGGGCGCCGCGCTACGATAACGGCCAGACCGACGAGGGGCGTGCCTTCGTCTATCTCGGCTCGGCCGGCGGCCTGTCCACCGTCGCCGCCTGGACGGGCGAGAGCAACCAGGCGAGCGCGCAGTACGCGACCAGCGTCGCCACCGCCGGGGACGTCAACGGCGACGGCTTCACCGACGTGATCGTGGGGGCGCCGCTGTACGACAACGGGCAGACGGACGAGGGCCGGGGCTTCGTCTATCTCGGCTCCGCAGGCGGCCTGGCCGCCGCGCCCGTCTGGACGGCGGAGAGCGATCAGGCCAGCGCCCAGTTCGGCTTCTCCGTCTCCACCGCCGGCGACGTCAACGGCGACGGCTTCGCCGACGTGGGCGTGGGCGCGCCCCTGCTGGACAACGGCCAGACCGACGAGGGGAAGGCCTTCGTGTATCACGGGACCGCGAGTGGCGTGAACGCCAGCCCGACCTGGTTCCAGGAAGGGAACCAGGCGGGGGCACAGTTCGGCTGGTCCGTCGGTCCCGCCGGGGACATCGACGGCAGCGGCTACGCGGACTTCCTGGTCGGGGCCTGGCAGTTCAGCAACGGTCAGGCCTTCGAGGGCCGGGCCTTCCTCTACCTCGGCAACTCCTCGGGGCTGGCGTTCTTCGCCATCTCCACCATCGAGAGCGACAACGCCGACGCCTACATGGGCTGGTCGGTGGGGCCGGCGGGGGACGTCAACGGCGACGGCTTCGCGGACGTGCTGGTGACGGCCCCCTTCTACGCCGTCAGCGCCAGCGTGGGCGGCGGCCAGGCCCGCGTCTACCTGGGGTCGGAGTTCGGCCTGGCCAGCAGCTACACCTGGTCCGTGCTCCGGCAGACGGCGAACTGCGCCTACGGCTGGTCCGCCGCCACCGCGGGCGACGTGGACGGGGACGGCTTCGCGGACATCGCGGTGGGGGCGCCCTGGGACGAGAACGGCCAGACCAACGAGGGGATGGTCTACGTCTACCGGGGATCGCAGAGCTTCATCTCCAGCACGCCGGCCTGGACGGAGAGCAACCAGACCAGCGCGCAGCTGGGGACGTCGGTGTCCACGGCCGGCGACGTCAACGGCGACGGCTACGCCGACATGATCATCGGCGCACCCTTCTACGACGACGGCGAGGCCGACGAGGGACGGGCCTTCCTCTACATCGGGTCCGCCACCGGGCTCATCTCCACGCTCTGGCTCGCCGAGGGCGATCAGGCCGGCGCCCAGTTCGGCGCCTCCGTGAGCAGCGCGGGGGACGTGAACGGCGACGGCTACGACGACGTCCTCATCGGCGCCCCCCTCTATGACAACGGGCAGGCCGACGAGGGGCGTGCGTTCGTCTATCTCGGCTCGGCGGGCGGCCTCTCCGCCACCGCCGCCTGGACGAACGAGAGCAACCAGCCGAGCGCGCAGTACGGGGCCAGCGTGGCCGGGGCCGGGGACGCCAACGGCGACGGCTTTGCCGACGTGATCGTGGGGTCGCCGCTCTACGACAACGGGCAGGCCGACGAGGGGCGCGCCTGGCTGTACCTGGGCTCCGCAGCGGGCCTGGCCGCCGGGCCGGCCTGGACGGCGGAGGCCGACCAGGCCTCCGCGGACTTCGGCAAGAGCGTGAGGTCCGCCGGGGACGTCAACGGCGATGGGTTCGGCGACGTCCTCGTGGGATCTCCGCGGTACGACGGCGGGACCACCGACGGCGGGCGCGCCGTGGTCTACCTGGGCTCGGCGGCCGGGCTGGCGGCGGCGCCGGTTTGGACCAAGAACGGCACGGAATTCAACGGCAGGCTCGGCACCTCGGTCTCGGGCGCCGGCGACACCAACGGCGACGGATACGCCGACGTGATCGTGGGCACACCCTTCGCCTCCCCGGCCCACGCCGACGTGTATCTCGGCTACAACCTCGGCGTCTTCACCACCCCGTCCTACACGGCGACCGCCGCGGGGACCAACGCGCAGTCCCAGTTCGGGATCTCGGTGGCCGGCCTGGGCGACGTCAACGGCGACGGCTACGCCGACGTGGCCATCGGCGCTCCCCAGTACGACGTCGACCACTCCGAGAACCTCTACGGGTGGGTCTCCATCATCTACGGCTCGGCCACGGGGCTGACCAATCTCGGCTCGTCCCTCACCTCCACCCCCCAGGAGCCCAACGACAAGTCCGGGACCTCGGTGGCGGGCGCGGGCGACGTCAACGGCGACGGTTACGCCGACGTGGTCTTCGGATCCCCCTTCTACGACAACGGACAGACCGACGAGGGCCGCGCCTTCGTCCACTTCGGCGGCGGGGCCGAGTGCATCGCGCTCAACCCCCGGCAGCGGACCAGCGACGGCACGCGTGCGATCTCCCGGGGCGGTGTCTCCGACAGCGGCTCCTCCTTCCGCCTGGGCGGCCTGGCGCGGACGCCGTACGGCCGGGGGAAGGCGCGCCTGCAGTGGGAGGTGAAGCCGGCGGGCACGTTCTTCGACGGCGTTCCCACGGGGACGGGCGGCACGCTGGTGGACACGGGGATCACCGGCGGCCCGCTGGAGGAGCTGATCGCGAATCTCCAGGCCGGCACCCGGTACCACTGGCGGGTGCGCCTGGTCTACGACACGGCGTCCGTCCCCTTCGCCCGGCGCAGCCGCTGGGTGACGATGCCCTGGGGAGGATGGCAGGAGGCGATGCTGCGCACGGGAGCGACCGGCGCCGGACGCGCGTCCACGTTCACCATCACCAAGGTGGGAGGGGGGGTGACGCTTTCCTGGTCGGGTGCCTCCTCCTGCCTGCCCGACGACTTCGACTACGCGATCTACGAGGGGACGCTCGGGAACTTCACGAGCCACCAGCCGGTGACCTGCACGACCTTCCCGGCGCACAGCTGGAACTTCACGCCGGCCGCAGGGAACCGGTACTTCCTCCTGGTGCCGGTCAATTCCAGCCGGGAGGGCTCCTACGGCCTCGGGGCTGGAGGCGCCGAGCGCTCCCAGGGCACGCCGGCCTGCAAGCCCCAGCAGATCGCGGCCTGTCCCTGATCCGGAGGTATCCTCTAGGCTTCATGTCGCTTCGTGTCTCCGTCCTGCTCGCGGCGTCGCTGGTGGGGGGCGCGACCCTTCCCGGTCACGCTCCTGCGCAGGTCAAACCGTCAGCGGGCGGCACGCCGCTCCGCGTGATGACCTTCAACATCAAGTCCGGCCTCTACGGACTGGAGAAGGTGGCCCACGTCATCGAGGAGACCTGGCCCGACGTGGTGGCCCTCCAGGAGGTGGACGTGGGGGCGAGGCGCTCGGGTAGGGTGGACCAGCCGGCCCGGCTCGCTGCCGCGACGGGGTTGCAGCACCGGGCGTACTTCCAGGCCACCACGAAATCTCATGGCGCGTACGGTGTGGCGTTGCTGTCGCGCTTCCCCCTGGAGCGACGTGCGCAGTACCGGCTCCCCGTGCCTCCCGGTGCCGAGCCAAGGACGCTGGGACACGTGGTGGTGACGGTCGGCGGGCAGGACGTGAGCCTGTACGTCACCCATCTCATCCAGATGCCGTTCCACGATGGAGCGCGCGCGGCGCAGACGCAGGCCATCTCGGGAGTCCTTGCCAGGGACGCCCGGCCCAAGCTCCTCCTGGGTGATTTCAACGACTTCGCAGACGGGGCGGCGCTGGCGGGGCTGCGCGCGCAGCTCCAGGACGTCTTCGCCGCCGTGGGGCAAGGTCCCGAGGGGACGCTGCCTCTTCCTTTCCGGCAGGCGTGGCGGATCGACTACATCTTCGCCTGCAAGAGCTTCGTT
>DASUFT010000042.1:0-13396 GCA_036274395.1 Candidatus Polarisedimenticolaceae bacterium
CGCTGGCGGCTGAACACCAGCCTCCTCGAGGGCATCAACAACCGGATCAAGGTCATCAAGCGGGTCGCCTACGGGTACCGGGACGACGCCTACTTCTTCCTCAAGATCCGGGCCGCCTTCCCCGGAATTCCGGCATGAACCCTTTTTTTGGCCCGCGTCCCCCCGCCATGGCACACTGGCCACAAGTCCCTCCCGTCCCCCATTCCCGGAGGTTGTGCCCATGTCGCGCCGAAACACGCCGTTCTTGCTGACGGCTGTCCTGCTCGCGCTCCTGCTCCCCGCTCCCCTCCTCGCGGCACCCGTTCCCTCCCGCGACCGCGCGGACGACCTCGCCGCCATTCACGACGTCCTGGCCAAGGACGAGGTTTCCCGTACGCTCGCTTCGAGCGGCCTCACCCAGGCCCAGATCGATGCCCGTCTGGCCCAGCTCTCGGACGAGGAGATCGCCTCGCTGGCCGGGAATCTCGACCAGGTCCAGGCGGGCGGCGCCATGGACCGCAACACGATGTGGATCGTCATCTACATCCTCGCCGGCATCCTGCTGATCGTCCTCCTCACGTGAGACGGGTGCTGCTCGCTCTCCTCCCCGCGCTTGCATGCAGCGGATGCCTGGGCTTGCGGCGCGCCGATCCCGCCCCTGGGGAGGGTGCGATCCTCCTCCACGGTGTCCCCCGCATCGCGTTCGGAACCGATCGCTGCGGCTCGGGTGCCCTGGCCTCCGTGTTCACCTACTACGGGGACGCCGAGACGCAGGAATCGCTGGATGCCACCCTTCCCAAGACCGCCAGCGGTGGCGTTCTCTCCATCGACCTGCTCCTGGCCGCACGCAGCCGCGGCTACAAGGTGCGGCTGGTGGACGGCACCGAGCACACCCTCTTCACGGCCGTGTACCAGGGCATCCCGCCCGTGCTCCTGCTTCGCCTGAGCAACCTCCCCGGGCGCAAGCGCGACCTGTACCACTACGTGGTGGTGGACGGCAGCGATCCCGTGGGCCGGCGCGTGCGCGTGCTCCTCGGCGACGGCGAGGCGCGATGGATCGCAACGGCACGGCTGGAGCGGCCGTGGAGCGGCGCCGGATACGCGCTGCTGCTCGTGTCGCGCCCGCCCCCCGCCTCGGACGGTCTCGGCCAGGCGGTCGCGCTCGAGCGAACCGGCCGGCTTGAGGAAGCGGCCCAGGCCTACCGCGCGCTGGCGCGGGAGTCGCCGTCCACCGTGGTGTGGACGAACCTGGGAAACGTGGAGACGGCGCGGAACCGTCTGACGGAGGCGGAGGACGCCTATACCCGTGCCCTGGCGCTGAAGCCCGACGAGCCGGAGGCGCTCGCCAGCCTGGCCTGGCTGCGCTTCCGTCAGGGGCGGAACGCCGAGGCGGAGACCCTGGGGGAGCGGGCGGCGCAGGCCCCCGGTCCGGTGGCGGGGCTGGCGCTGGACACGGTGGCGCGCGCGCGTCTCGCCCAGGGACGGTGCCATGATGCCGCGCAAGCGTTCCGAGCCTCGTTGGACGTGCTGGCCCCGGGGAACCAGGCCCGGCCCTCGATCGAGGAGGGGCTGGCTGCCGCCACGGTGTGCGCCGCCTCGCGCCCCGGCGGCTGACCTGCTAACCCTGTGACGTGACGCCGCAGTCCCGCGATCGCGCCGCCGTCCTCGCGGCCCTGCTGCTCGTCCAGGTCTTCTTCGGCTTCCACTACCTCGCCGCCAAGCGCGTGATGACGGAGATGCCGCCCCTGGCCTACGCCTCCCTGCGGGCGGCGGGGGGCGCCCTGCTGGTCCTGGGCGTGGCCCTGGCGCTTCGCCGCTCCTTCCCCTCGGCGGCCGACGCCCGGCTGCTGGGCCTCTGGTCCGTCCTGGGCGTCGTCATCAACCAGATCTTCTTCGTCGAGGGGCTGTACCGCACGACGGCCATCCACTCCGCCCTGCTGAACGGTGCCATCCCCGTGATGACGCTGCTGGCCGCGGTGGGGCTGGGGCGGGAGCGCATGACGGGGCTGAAGGCCCTGTCCGTCGCGCTCGCCGTGGGCGGCGTGCTCCTGATCCTGCGTCCCAGCGCGACCGCCCTGGCCTCGGGAACGCTGCTGGGGGACGAGCTCACGCTCCTGAACGGGACGTCGTACGCGCTCTTCCTGGTGCTGGCCAAGCGGGTGCTGGGCCGCACGGATGCGCTCGCCGCCACGGCCGTCATGCTCGCCTGCGGCGCCGTCCTGATCGGTCTCCTGAGCCTTCCCGCGTGGGCGGGCTTCGACCCCTCCGCGATCTCCGCCGGCGCCTGGGCCTGGCTGGCCTTCGCCGTGGTCTTCCCCACGGCGGGAGCCTATCTGCTCAACAACTACGCCCTGGCCCGGGCCGACGCCTCGGTGGTCGCCCTGTTCATCTACCTGCAGCCGCTGATCGCGGCCGCCCTCGCCGTGGTGCGCCTGGGAGAGCATCCGCCTCCCGCCACCTGGGTGGGCGGGGCGCTGGTGTTCGCCGGCGTGTTCCTGGCGCTGCGGCCGACCACCCGTCCCGCTACGGCATGAGGGCGATGCGGGCGAGCAGCTCCGCCCCCAGCGGCAGCACGCTCTCGTCGAGGTCGAAGTCGGAGGCGTGATGGGGGGCGGTGATCCCCCGCGCCGCGTTCCCCGCGCCCACCAGCACGAAGGCGGCGGGGACGCGCTGCGCAAAGTAGGCAAAGTCCTCGGCCGCAGCCAGGGGAGGCGTGTCGAGCATCCCATCCGGCCCGAACACCGCGCGCCCGGCATCGCGGACTCGAGCCACCGCTTCGGCGGCGTTCACCACCGCCGGGTAGCCGGGACGCAGCTCCATCTGCGCCGTGCAGCCGTGGGCAGCGGCCGTGCCCTCCAGCACCTCGCGCACGCGCCGGCGCAGCATCTCCCGCACGTGCGGAGCGAACGAGCGCAGCGTGCCCTCCAGCACCGCCTCCTCGGGGATCACGTTGGGCGCGGTCCCCGCGTGGAACGACCCCACCGTCACCACCCCGGGCTCCACCGGGTCCAGCGAGCGGGAAATCACGGCCTGCAGCGAGGTGAGGGCGTGCGCCGCGGCCAGGATGGGATCGAGCGCCTCGTGGGGAAGCGCCCCGTGGCCGGCCCTCCCCCGAATGCGTGCCGTGAACTCGTCCTGCGCCGCCATGATCGGCCCCACCCGCACACGCGCGGTTCCCGCCGGGAAGGAGCTCCAGAGATGGAGGGCGTAGGCGCTCCCCACCGGCACCAGGTCGAGCGCCCCGTCGCCGAGCATGGCCTCGGCGCCGCCGCCGCCCTCCTCGGCGGGCTGGAACAGCAGGACCACGTCGCGGGGCAGGCGGGCCCGGTCCGAGGCGAGAAGCGTGGCCGCTCCCAGCAGCATGGCGGTGTGCCCGTCGTGCCCACAGGCGTGCATGCGTCCCGGAACCAGCGAGCCGTAGGGACGCCCCTCCACCTCCTGCACGGGAAGCGCGTCCATGTCGGCGCGCAGGAGCACGGCCGGTCCTGCCGCGCGCTCCGCGCGCAGGATCCCGACCACACCCGTCCGGCCGACCCCCGTCCGCACCTCGGCGCCGAGCGCGCGGAGCCGCTCCGTGACCAGACCCGCGGTGCGATGCACCTCGAAGCCCAGCTCGGGGTTGCGGTGGAGGTCGCGCCGGCACTCCGTCAGCTCGTCGGCGAGGGCCGCGGCGCGGGCACGGAGGCCGTCCATCAGGCCGCCCTGGCGGGGGAGACGGTGGAGACGACGGCTTCCGCGGCACCGCCCTCCCAGGTGACGGTGACCGGCGCTCCCGCCTGGGCGGCCTCGCGGCGGAGGTAGCCCATGGCGACCGGCCCCAGACTCCCCGGAGGCAGCACGGCGCTCGTGACCGCCCCCAGCGCTCGCTCTCCCTGGCGCAGCGCGGCGCCGCGGGGCGGAACCGCCGCCCCCTGCGGCAGCGCGAGGGTGACCCGGCTGCGCGCGATCTTGTCGTAGGTCCGCAGGCGCGCCACCACCTCCTGGCCGACGTAGCAGCCCTTGGTGAACGACACCGCGTCCCACAGCCCGGCCTCGAGCGGATTCCTCTCCTCGTCCATCTCGGCCGGGCCGGGAAATCCCCGCAGGATGCGCCAGGCCTCGACCCCGGCGGCGTCGAGCAGGGGACCGAGCGCAGCCACCGCCTCGCGCAGGGGCGCCTCCAGCGCGCGCTCCACCACGAGGGAGAGGCCTTCCGCCGAGCTCCCGTCCTGCCCGAGCACCGTCACCTCCACGCCCTGCCAGACCTGCTCCACCGCGCCCAGCGGTGCAGGCACGATCAGGCCCCGCTCCGCCGCGCGATCGCGCGCGCGCGGGCCCAGGAGGGCGAGCAGCGCCGTGGCCTCGGTGACCTCCGAGAGGCCGGTCCGCTCCGCGAAGGTGAAGCGCGTCAGGTGGGCGAGCACGCTGGCCGATCGCCCGGGCGATCCCACCACGAGCACGCGGTCCTCCCGCAGTCGGTGCACCAGCAGCCGGTCCACGATCCTGCCCTTGGCCGTGGTGAGCACGGTGGCCGCGCCTTCTCCGATGCCGAGGCGGCGCACGTCCCCCGTGCTCAGGCGGTGCAGCAGGTCCAGGAAATCCGGCCCGTCCGCGCGCAGGCGCGCAAGATCGCTGCGGTCGGCCACGGCGCACGAGGTCTGCGCCGCCTCCAGCGCGGCGGCACTCACGCCACGAACTCCACCTCTCCCAGCGGCGGCACCACCCCGGCCGCCGCCCCCGCTTCCAGGAACCGGCGAATGGCTTCGCGGCCGCGCTCGCCGTAATCCCGGGTGAGGTCATTGACGTACATGCCGACGAAGCGATCGGCGAGCTTCCCGTCGAGACCACGGCCGAAATCGAGGGCGTAGGCGAGGGCCTCCTCCCTGTGCGTGAGCCCGTACTCGATGCTTTCCCGCAGGATCCGCGTCAGCTCGCGCATGGCGGGGAGGCCCAGGTCCCGGCGCACGGCGTTGCCCCCCAGGGGGAGCGGCAGCCCACCGGTATGCTCGCCCCACCACACGCCCAGGTCCGCGATCCGGTGCAGCCCCTGGCGGGCGTAGGTCAGCTGTCCCTCGTGGATGACCAGGCCGGCATCGGCGCCCCCCTCGGCCACCACGTCCAGGATGCGGTCGAAAGGGACGACCCGGTGCTCGAAGGAACGCCCGAGATACAGGCGCAGGGCGAGGAACGCGGAGGTGAGGGTGCCCGGCACGGCGATGGTCGCCCCGGCGAGCCGCTCGCGGGTCAGCGGCTCGCGCGCGACCACCAGCGGACCGTAGCCGTCCCCCATGCTGGCGCCGCAGGGCATCAGGGCATAGGCGTCGGCCAGGTGCGCGTAGGCGTGGATGCTGACGGCGGACACCTCGAGCTCGCGCCTCAGCGCCCGCCGGTTCAGGCTCTCGATGTCCTCGAGCACCTGCTCGATGCGAAAGGACCCGGTGGCCACCCGACCGGCGGCGATGCCGAAGAACATGAAGGCATCGTCGGGGTCGGGGCTGTGGCCGATGCGCGCGGTGCGGACGGGAGTGGAGAGGGTCACGGTGGATCTCCCAGCAGGACGCCGACGTGCGCCGCCGCACAGGCGGACAGCGCCTGCAGATCGTAGCCGCCCTCGAGCACCGAGACCAGCCGGCCTCCGGCGAAGGCCTCCGCCACCGAGGCCACGATCCGCGTGGCCTCGGCGAAGGCGTCCGTGGTGACGGTGAGCCCGGCCAGGGGATCCCGCGTATGGGCGTCGAAGCCGCACGACACGAGAACCGTCTCCGGCCGGAAGGATGCCGCCGCCTCCGCCATCTCCCGCAACGCCGCCAGGAACGCATCGTCCCCGGATCCCGGCGGCAGCGGCTTGTTCAGCGTGGCGCCCACGCCGGCGCCCCTCCCCCGCTCCCCCGCTGCCCCGGTGCCCGGGTAGAGCGGGAACTGGTGCACCGAGAAGTAGAAGACCGTGGGGTCTTCCTCGAAGAGGTGCTGCGTGCCGTTCCCGTGGTGGACGTCCCAGTCCACCACGAGCACCCGCGCCACGCCGGCATCGCGGAGCGCGCGGGCGGCGATGGCAACGTTGTTGAAGAGGCAGAATCCCATGGCCAGGCGCCGCTCCGCGTGGTGTCCCGGGGGGCGCACGGCGGCGAAGCCGCGGTCGACCTGGCGGGCCGCCACCGCGCGCGTGAGCGACACGACCGAGCCCGCTGCCAGGCGCGCGATCTCCGCGCTGCGCGGGCAGACCACGGTGTCCCCCGAGTCGAGGAGGCGCGCGCCGCGCATCACCGCTCCCTCCACGTGCCGCAGGTAGGCGGGGTCGTGCACGGCGGTGATCTCGGCGTCCGTGGCCGGGACGGGCGGGAAGAGCCGGCAGCGGGTCAGAACGCCTGCTCCTTCCAGACCTCGGCGGACCGCGCGCAGGCGCGCCGGCCGCTCCGGGTGCCCCTCCCCCGTGTCGTGATCCTCGAAGACGGGATCGAGCACCAGGCCCAGGCTCAAGCCCGCCCCTGTTGGCGCGCGGAAGCGCTGCCCATTACATTCGAGACGGAGACCGTGATGGACCCAGAGCCCGATGCCGCCTCGGAATTCCAGCGCCACGCCGACCGTGTGGCCTCGATGATCGTCACCTCGACCTACTCCGACCTGGAGTGCGCGCTCGCCGAGCGCGAGCTGCGCATGGAATGTCTGAGCCTGCTGCCGGACCGGATGGAGCTGTACGACATGGTGTACACGGCCCGCTTCCGGCGTCTGCGCGAGCAGTTCCGCTAGCGCGTTTCCCCGAACACGCTGAACCCGTCCGTCACCACCACGTCCGGAGGGAGGTCGAGCCGGAACAGGGACGCCGAGAGATCGGGGTTCACCCGCACGTTCCGGAAGCTCACCTGCTCGCTACCGCCGGAGGCCGTGCGGTAGGCGATCTGCATGGGGAGAAGCGTGGCGGGGTCGATGGCCAGGCGCACGTCCTCGACGTGCCTGCGCACGCGGCGCCGCCGGGGCTCCAGCACGAGGATGGTGGCGCCCTTGGGATCCTGGGGCGTGGCCTGGCCCAGGGAGAGGTCGTAGGTCTTGCGCAGCTCCGCCGAGGTCTGTCCCACGCCCAGGAAGCGGAAGATCTGCTCGCTGTAGCGCTGGATCTTCTTCCGCTCTGCGCGCTTGCGCTCCGGGTAATATCCCGTGTACGAATCCCCCGCGATCAGGAAGCGCATGGGCTCGGGCGAGTCGAACTCCCAGAGTACGGAGGAGGGCTTGCTCAGGTAGAGGCGCCCCTTGGCGACCTTGGGCTCCTTGAGGAGGGGGCTGGCGGTGGTGCGTGTCAGCTCGGCGCTCAGGCCGTGGATGCCCGCCTGCACCTGGTCGAACTTCTGGAGGACGGCGGTGAGCTGGGGGTCTTCGACCTTCTTCGCCGGCGCGGCAGCGACCGGGGCGAGTGAACCCGCGAGGGCGAGGACGGCGAGGAGCGAAGCTTTCACGTGCCGAACGTAGCAGACGCGGCCCACGGGTACAATCCCGCGCCGTGAAGATGAGACCCTTTCTCCTTCTCCTCCTTCCCGCCACCGGGTGCGCCCTGCACCGGCCGGAGGCGCCACCCCCGCCGGACACCATGGCCGCCGTCCTCCGAGCCGAGGATCGCCGTGTGGTGGACGACCGCCTGCGTGCGGCGCTCCAGTCCCCGGACGCCGCGATGCGTGGCAGAGCGGTCCGTGCCCTCGGCCGGATGCGCCTTCCCGCGGAGCGCCTGCGCCTGGAGGCGGCGCTGTCCGACGTCGCGGCTGGCGTGCGCGCGGAGGCCGCGCGCGGGCTGGCGCTGCTCGCGGACCCTGCTTCGCTCCAATCTCTGAACATGGCGGCCAAGGACCCCGAATCTGCAGTGCGCGCCCGTGCCGTCGAGGCCCTGGGCCACGTTGCGGCTCAGGCAGGATCGGAAACGGTCCGGGCGGCGCTGGCCGACCCCGATCCTGCGGTGGTGCGCGCGGCCGCGCTCGCGGTCTGGCGACTGCCCGACGGGCTCGAGGCCATCGATCGCCTGGCCGCGGCGACGCGCGCGCGATCCCTCGAGGTCCAGCGCGCCGCCGCCTACGCCCTGGGGCGGATGGCGGCCGCGGGCTTGGGACCGGTGGTGTCCGGCAGCACGCCTCCGGTCCCCACGGACGCGCAACGGGCGGCCTTGCGGGATGCTCTCCTCCCGCTGGCGGCAGCCCACGATCCCGAGCTTCGCATGCAGGCGGCCCGCGGCCTCGCCCACCCGGGACGCCCCTCGGAGGAGCAAGCCCTCGATCGGCTATCCGCCGATCCGGATGCTCGGGTGCGCGTCCACACCGCCCGCTCCCTGGCCTGGGAGAAAGGACCGGTCGGACCGGCCCTGACGCGGCTTCTCGAGGACAACGACCTCCTGGTGAGCCAGGCCGCCGTGGAAGCGCTCGGGAGGATCAAGACGTCGGAAGCCGGTGAGTGCCTGCGCGGTGCCGTGTCGGGCCATGGTCCCGGCTGGCTCGCCGCGGCGGCGCTCGACACCCTCTCGGCATTCGACGCAGGCGCCGCCGCAGATCTGGCCCACTCCTATGTCGCAGCGCCCGAACCCCGTCTGCGCGCCGCCGTGGCCCGCGCGCTGGGGGCGAAGATGCCGGACGCGCTCCTGGCGGACCGAAACCTCACCGTGCAATCGGCGGCGGTCGCCGCCCTCGCTGGCGCCGATCCCTTCGATCCACGGCTGGTGCCCTTCGCCGGGGGAGACGATCCGATCCTGCGCGCCTCCGTTGCCGAGGCCCTCGGCGCGAAGATGGAGATCGTCGAGGGATTTGCATGGATCGAGGCATCTGGACGCCTCGAGGCCCTCTGGAAGAGAGGCCAGGCGGATGCGGTGCCGGATGCCAGGGACGCCGTGGTGGAGGCCATGGGCCATCGGAAGCCGGAACCCACGATTCACGAGTTCCTGATCCAGGCGCTCTCCGACCGCGACTGGCTGGTGCGCCGCCGCGCCGCCGAGGTCCTGAAGCGCGTGTACGAGGAGGACCATGACGCTGCGATCGGCGCCGCGTCCGAACGGCCGGTGGAGCACTACGCCGCCGTCCTCCGCTGGGCGGCCGAGCCGCACCGCGCCTCCTTCCAGCTCGAGCACGGCAGCTTCACCGCGCGGCTCGACTGCGAGCAGGCGCCACTCACTTGCCTGAATGTCGCTTGCCTCGCCAACGCGGGCTTCTACGACGGGCACCGCGTCCACCGCGTCGTCCCCAACTTCGTCATCCAGGACGGAGATCCGCGGGGAGATGGCAGCGGCGGGCCCGGGTACGCCGTGCGCGACGAGGTGGGGATGCCGTTCGGGCCCGGCGTGCTCGGTATGGCGTCCGCCGGGTACGACACGCCGGGGAGCCAGTGGTTCGTCACCTCTTCGGCCCAGCCGCACCTGGACCTGCGCTACACCGCCTTCGGCACGGTGATCGATGGGTTCGAGAGGGTCCCCCGCGTGCTGATCGGCGAGCCGGTGCGCGCGATCCGGGTGGACGGCGCCGCTACGACTGCAGGGCTCTGCGGACCTGATCCTCGATCGCCGTGACCTCGGCGTGCACGCGCTCGCGGATATCCTTCCAGGCCTGGGGCTGGATGGAGAGGAACGCCTGCGCCACGGCGGGGTCGAACTGGATCCCCGCGAAGCGCGCCACCTCCTCCCGTGCCGCCTCGATGGACAGCGCTTTCCGGTATGGACGATCGGAGGTCATGGCGTCGAAGGTGTCCACCACGGCGAAGATGCGCGCGCCCAGAGGGATGGCATCCCCTCGCAGCCCCCGAGGGTAGCCCGAGCCGTCCCAGCGCTCCTGATGGGAGAGCACGATGGGAAGCGCGGACTGCAGGAAGCCGATGTTCTGGAGCATGCGGTAGCCCATCTCGGGATGCCGCTTCATCTCCAGCCACTCGTCGGCGTCGAGCTTCCCCGGCTTCTTCAGGATGGCGTCGGGCACTCCGATCTTGCCCACGTCGTGGAGGAGGGCGCCCCGCCGGATCTCGGAGAGGTCGGGCTCGCCGATGCCCATGGTCTCCGCCACCAGCATGGCGTACTCGACGACGCGCGAGGAGTGCCCCTGGGTCTCGTTGTCCCGGAAGTCGAGGGCGGTGACGAGGGCGACCAGCGTGTGCTCGTAGGAGGCCTTGAGGTCCTGGTACAGCCGCTGCACCTCGGCGGTGCGCTCCGCCACCATCTCCTCCAGGCGCGTCTGGTAGGCGCGGTTCTCCAGGATCAGACGCCGCTTGTCCAGGGTGCGCTCGACGACGATCCGCACCTCTTCCAGGTTGAAGGGCTTGGTGACGTAGTCGGAGGCACCCACCCGGATGGAGCGGATGGCGGTGTCCACGTCCACCACCCCGGTGACGATCACCACATCCACGTCGGGGTGGCCGGTCTTGATCCACTCCAGCAGCTCGAGGCCGGAGTGCCCGGGCATGTCGATGTCGGAGAGGACGAGGCGGACGTTCCCACCCTTGACCAGGGCGAAGGCCTCCTTGGCGTCGGCGGCGGAGAGCGCGGTGTAGCCGAACGCCTCCAGCCCTTCCGAGAGAACCTCGCGAATGGCGACCTCGTCGTCCACCACGAGGATGCGCGCGCCGGTCTGCCCCACGACCCCGCTCATGCCGGCGAAGGATACCCCACGCTCAGGTGACCTCGAGCCAGCTCCCGCCGGTTTTCTGATCGACGGCGAGGGGGACGGAGAGGGGGTGGACGTGCTCCATCGCCTCCCGGATGACCGGAGCCGCCTCTCCCGCCTGGTCCGCCGGGATCTCGAACAGCAGCTCGTCGTGCACTTGCAGCAACATGCGCACCTCGAGGCCGGCCGCCTCCACCGCCGCCTGGGCCCGCAGCATGGCCATCTTCATGAGGTCCGCCGCGGTCCCCTGCACGGTCATGTTCACCGCCGCGCGCAGCATGGCCTCGGCGGCGGCTCGGCCGGGACGGCCCTGCAGCTGGGGGAACCGGCGCAACCTCCCGAACGCGGTGCGCACGACCCCGTCCCGCCGGGCCCGGGCGCGCGTCTCCTCGATGTGCTTCCGCACGGCGGCGAAGCGGTCGAAGTAGGCGTGGATGAAGGCCCGTGCCTGGGCGCGGGAGAGTCCCTGCTCCCGGGCCAGGCGCGTCTCGGACATCCCGTAGAGCACGCCGAAGTTCACCACCTTGGCGCGCTGGCGCATGTCCGCGGTGACGGCGTCCAGCGCCACGCCGGACACGCGGGCGGCGGTGACGCGATGGACGTCCTCGCCGGCCCGGAAGGCGGCGATCAGCTCCGGGTCCTGGCACAGGTGGGCCAGCACCCGCAGCTCGACCTGCGAGTAGTCGGAGGCGAGGAAGACGTACCCGGGCTCCGGCACGAAGGCGGCTCGGATGCGCCGGCCGGCCTCGGTGCGCACCGGGATGTTCTGGAGGTTGGGATCGGAGGAGGAGAGGCGGCCGGTGGCCGCGCCCGTGGGGTGATACGAGGTGTGCACGCGGCCGTCCACGGGATCGATCAGCGCCGGCAGCGCGTCCACGTAAGTGCCCTTCAGCTTCGCCAGCTCGCGGTACTCGAGGATCTTCCCGGCGATCGGATGCTCCTCGGCCAGGAGCGTCAGCGTGGCGGCGTCGGTGGAGTCCACGCCGCTCTTGGCCGTCGTGCGCTTGGGAGCGAGGCCCAGCCTGTCGAAGAGCACGTCGCGGAGCTGCTTGGGCGAGTCGACATTGAAGGGCGACCCGGCAAGGGCGTGGATCTCCGCCCGCGCCCCTTCCAGCGCACCCTCCATCACCCCCGACATGCCCGCCAGGACCTGCGGCTCCACGCGGATGCCGCGCGCTTCCATGCGTGCCAGCAGGGGGAGGAGCGGCGCCTCCACCTCGCGGTAGAGCGTGAGCAGATCCTCCCGCTCCAGAAGGCGCGTCAGGGCGGGGGCGAGGCGCAGGAGCGCCTCCGCCTCCCGGCCCGCCTGGGGGACCACCTCCAGCTCCGGCTCGAACGAGAGCTGCCGGGGCCCCCTGTCGGGCCCCGATGGCCTCGCAGGCGCGCCCAGCCAGCGCTCGGCCAGCGCGTCCGGCGCGTACCGTCCGTCGTCGGGATCGAGGAGGAACCCCGCCAGCTCGAGGTCGAGGCTCCAGGCCGGGACGGGGAGCCCCTCCCGGGACAGGACGTGCATCGCATCCTTGGTGCGGTGGCCGATCTTCTTGACGGCCGAGTCCTCGAGCACGGGCGCCAGCAGCCGCGCCAGCTCCGCCGAAGGAATCCACGCCGCCCGGCCGGGCCGCGTGGCGACCCCAAGTCCGGCGAGGCTGCCGCGCCGCGGGTCCGGTCCCCGCCAGCTCACGGTGAGGGCCAGCTCCCCTGCCGCGCGCGCCTCCTGTGCGAGCGCTTCGAGCTCGGCCGCGGTCTCGAGCGTGCGGACCTCGACCTCCGCAATCGCCACGCGCAGCGCGGGCGCGCTCTCCTCTTCTTCCAGCGCGCCACCCGCGTATTCCACGGCCAGCTGCTTGAACTCGAGCGAGGTGAACAGCTCGTGCACGCGCGGCCGGTCGGGGGCGGCCATCTCCAGGGCCTCGGGAGGGACCTCCACGGGGACCTTGTCATCCAGCGTGGCCAGCTCGCGTGAGAGACGGGCGGCCGCCGCGTGCTCCCGCACGGAGGCCCACACGCGCTTCCCGCTCCCCTTGTCCATCCCGGCCAGCGCCTTGCGCAGCGCCTTCAGTCCGGCGAAGGCCTGCTTGCAGGGGGAGCCGACCCGTCCCCGGAGATCGAGCACGCCCGAGGCGTCGAGCACCTTCCCCACCTCGGTGAGCCGCGCGCAGGCCTCGGGATCCGCCTCCTCCAGACAGAGCGTGCGCAGCGTCTCCGCCAGGCGTTCCGCGGCGGCGCAGGCGGCCTCCGCGTGCACGTCCGAGAGGACCGGGTCGCCTTCGGCTGCGGCGAGCGCCTCCACCAGCGCGTCCCGCGCGTCCCAGGCCGCCCCGAACCGCTCCGCGCGCGCCACCACCGCATCCAGGTCGCCGTAGGTGTGCACCATGGCGAGCGCGGTCTTCTCCCCCACCCCGGGAACGCCGGGGATGTTGTCCACCGAGTCCCCCATGAGCCCGAGCACGTCGCGCACCCGGTCGGGGGAGACGCCGAACGACTCGGCCACGCCGGCGGCGTCCAGGCGCACGTTGCGCACCGGGTGCAGGACGGTGACCCCGTCCCCCACGAGCTGGAGCAGGTCCTTGTCGGAGGCGACGATGACCACCGCGAACCCGGCCTCCCGCCCCAGGCGCGCGTAGGTGGCGATCAGGTCGTCGGCCTCGTAGCCGGGAAGCTCCAGGAGCGGGATGCGCAGGGCGCGGCAGACGTCCTTGGCCACCGGCACCTGCACGTTGAGGTCGTCGGGCGGGGGCTCCCGGTGCGCTTTGTAACCCTCGTAGCGGTCGTGCCGGAACGTGGGGCCGGAGAGGTCGAAGGCCACCGCCAGCCAGCGAGGCTTC
>DASUFT010000043.1:0-113976 GCA_036274395.1 Candidatus Polarisedimenticolaceae bacterium
CCCGGCCGGCGCGCCTTCTTTACTCCAGCTCCAGCAGGCCGAAACGGGCCGGTCGATGGAACTCCGGCGGGTCGGCCAGCGTGGGGCTCCACGCGCAGTACTCGGGAGGTGCCGCCCGGGGGCGGTCGATCCGGTAGAAGTTCGCACGCCACAGGCGCGGCATGGGCGCGCCCTCCAGCATGGGGGCCCAGGGAAGCGCGAGGGCCGCCCACCAGCCTGCCGGCGCCAGTCCTGCCTCCCAGCGGATCCCCTCGCAGTCCCAGGCCGTGTGGATCCTCATGTCGGAGCGCCGGGAGTGCGGGTTCTCGATGAGGGCATCGAAGAGCACGCCCGTGGGACTGACCTCGTACTCGAAGTAGGCGCGAGGATCCTCGGGTCCCGGGGCGAGGAAGACCTCCACCACCTCCTCCTCGTAGATGGGGTCGTCCCTCTGGCGCATCGTCCCCCAGGGCTCGCTGTCCTGGCAGTCGAAGCGGACGTAGAGCGCGTGCGCGTCCGCCCCCAGCCGGGCAGAGACGCCTTGACGCGGGAGAGAACGGCCGTGGGAGAGGAGGAAGGGCCCGAGGACGGCCGTCCCCTCCCATCCTCCCCCGTCAAGAGGCGAGTTGGGAAGCCGGGGGACACGCAGGCGAGGCGGAGGCGCCAGGGACATGCGCGCGAGGGTAGCTCGCCCGGTCAGATCCGCGCGAGGATCTCCTCCAGGCGCGCATCCCGCTCGGCCTCGGTGCTCCCCAGGACGGTGACGTGCCCGAGCTTCCTTCCCGGGCGAGGGACCTTCCCGTAGACGTGGAGGTGCGCGTCCGGGAGCGCGAGCAGCGGCGCCGGGTCTGGAACCGTCCCGATCAGGTTCACCATGGCGCTGTACTCCACAGCCTCGGCCGGTCCCAGAGGAAACCCGGCGAGCGCGCGCAGGTGGTTCTCGAACTGACTCGTGCGCGCCCCCTCGATCGTCCAGTGGCCGCTGTTGTGCACGCGGGGAGCGAACTCGTTGGCCAGCAGCCCGTCCCCTACCTGGAACAGCTCCAGGGCGAGCACACCGACGTACTCCAGCCGCGCGAGCATCCGCCCCACGTAGTCCTCGGCCTGGCGCTGCAGCGCACGGGAGAGGCGGGGGGCAGGGGCGCGGGTGAGCCGGAGGATGCCGTTCCCGTGCTCGTTCTCCACCAGCGGGTACGCCGCCACGGCGCCGTTCTGGCCGCGGGCGGCGACCAGCGACAGCTCGCGCGAGAATGGAACGAACGCCTCGAGCACGGAAGGCCGGTGCTCGAGCTCGCGCCAGGCGTCTTCGGCCTCCGCCGCGGTCCGGATCAGGCGCTGCCCCTTCCCGTCGTACCCGAAGCGGCGGGTCTTGAGGACGCTCGGCGTTCCGATCGCGGCCAGCGCGGCGCGCAGAGCCTCGTCCGAATCCACGGCCGCGAAGGCGGGCACGGGGATGCCCAGGGAGCGCAGGAACTCCTTCTCCACGACGCGGTCCTGCGAGACCTCGAGCGACCGGGGCGGTGGGCAGACCGGGACCTGCTGCGCCAAGCGCTGCGCCGAGGCGGCCGGCACGTTCTCGAAGTCCCAGGTGGCGACGTCCGCCCAGGCGCCGAGCGCGTCCAGGCCTTCGGGGTCCTCGAACCCAGCGCGCACGTGCCGGCCCAGGCTCCCCGCCGGCGCGTCGGGAGCGGGGTCCAGGAAGGCGAAGGACATCCCCAGAGGGGTCCCGGCCAGCGCCATCATCCGGGCGAGCTGTCCCCCGCCCAGAACGGCCACGTTCACGCAGGTTCTCGGGGGTCGGGGTGGGCCAGCACGTCCGCGGTCTGGCGCTCGCGCCAGCGCCGCAGCGCCTCCTTCACCTCGGGGCGCCCCTGCGCGACGATGGCGGCCGCCAGTAGCCCCGCGTTGCGCGCGCCCGCCTTGCCGATGGCCAGCGTTCCCACGGGGACGCCCGCCGGCATCTGCACGATGGAGAGCAGCGAGTCCAGGCCTCGAAGGGCACGGCTCTGCACCGGCACGCCCAGCACGGGGAGGATCGTCTTCGAGGCCACCATGCCCGGGAGATGCGCGGCTCCGCCCGCGCCGGCGACGATGACCTCGATCCCGCGCTCTTCGGCGGACGCGGCATACGCGAACAGAAGGTCAGGCGTACGGTGGGCGGAGACGACGCGGACCTCGTAGGGCACGCCGAGCTGGTCCAGCACCTCGGCGGTCCCGGACAGCGTCTCCCAGTCAGACTTCGATCCCATGACGATGCCGATCACAGGCGCATTCTAACCAGGATGCGCTACCCCAGGGCCCAGGCGGCCAGCGCCACCCCGAGCATGGCCGCGGCCAGTGCGTATTGCACGGCGGTGCCCAGCAGGAAGCCCAGCATGGTCGCGCCGCCGACGCGCGCGGCCTGCCGCAGGTCGCGCCCCCGCAGGTACTCGAAGAGCGTGGCCCCCACGAGCGGTCCCAGGAGGAGACCGGGGAATCCGAGGAAGAGCCCGGCAAGGGCACCCAGGCAGGCGCCGGCCATCCCCCAGCCCGAGGCTCCCACCCTCTTCGCCCCCAGGGCGGCGGCGGTCCACTGCGCCATCCACATGAGCACGGCGAGAACCGCGCAGATCAGGAGCGGCACCCATCCGATCCGGGCGAAGCGGTCCGCCCAGGCGAGCACCACGATCCCCGCGAAGACGAGCGCGCCACCCGGGAGCACGGGGACCACGACCCCCACCAGGCCCACCAGCACGAGCAATGCCGCCAGGGCGTACAGGACCTCAGGCACGCTAGAGCGTCTCGAGAGGAGCGGCTCCCGCCGGAGGGGGGAAGGCGCCGTCCAGCGCGGCCAGGTCCTCGTCGTCGAGGACGATCTCCTGCGCCGCCACGTCGTCTCGCACGTGCTCGGGCCGGGTGGCCTTGGGGATCGTCACCACGCCGGGCAGGCGCAGCGTCCAGGCCAGCGCCACCTGAGTGGGTGTCGCCTCATGCCGGCGCGCCACGTCGTCCAGGGCTCGCCGGCGGCGCAGGCGTCCCTGCTCGAGCGGCGAGTAGGCCATGACGGCGATCTGCCGCTCCCGGCACAGCGGAAGGAGGTCCCATTCGATGGCGCGGCGCTCCAGGTTGTAGAGCACCTGGTCGCACGCGATGTCCTCGCCGCCCGGGGCCGCGTGCGCCTCCCGCAGCGTGGCGGCGTCGTAGTTGCTGACACCGTAGTGGCGGATCTTTCCCTGATCGCGCAGCCGCACGAACGCTTCCAAGGTGTCCTCGACCGGATGAGGACCTTCCCAGTGGAGCAGGTAGAGATCGATGCGATCGGTGCGCAGGCGCTTGAGGCTCCGCTCCGCCGCGGTCAACGTGCCCGAGCGCGAGGCGTTGTCGGGCAGGACCTTGGAGACCAGGAAGATCTCGTCCCGGCGCCCCTCCAGGGCGTCGGCCACGATCCTCTCCGCCTCCCCCGACCCGTACATCTCGGCCGTGTCGATGAGGCGCACGCCGAGATCGAGCCCCAGGCGCAAGGCCTCCACCTCGGCCTGCCGCAGACGCCCGCTCTCCCCCATGCGCCAGGTGCCCAGGCCGAAGGCGGGCATCCGGGCCCCGGTCCGCGTGGTCACGACACGCACGGGGGAAGGGTAGTTCAGCGCGCCAGGGCCGCGTGCACCGGCTCGTAGGAGCGGGCGTCGGGCCGGTCCTGGACCAGCGGCACGGCCGCGGTCTGGGCGTCCTCCAGGCGCGCGGTTCCGCGGTAGAGCTGTGCCGTCAGGGCGGGTCCCTCGGCGAGGAGGATGCGGTCGAGGTGATCGAGGCGCAGACCGGCCTCGATCACGTGCCGGTCCACGGACAGATCGGAGCGGCAGCCGAACAGGAACCGCTGCACCGGGGAGAGGCGGCGCTGCCACTGTGCCGTGAAGAAGTCGTGCGCCCGGCCGTGCTCCAGGAAGAGGAACGCCCCTTCCGGGCGCAGGACGCGCTGCACCTCGTGGAGGACCCGGACCACCGAGGCCATGCTGCACAGGGAGAAGATGGAGACCACGGTGTCGAACGTCTGGTCCTGGAAAGGGAGCCGCTCCGCGCGGGCGCGCACGAGCTGGACGGGAAAGGCGGCCTCGCCGATCCGCCGGCGAGCCCGCCGCAGCATGGCCGGCTCCGGTTCGAGCGCGTAGAGGCGGTCGATGGAGGTGTAGTGCGGGATGCTCCCGCCGGGCCCGAAACCGATCTCGAGGACGGTTCCGCGCGCCTCGGCAACGAGCTCGCGCCGGAGGTCGAGAAGGCACGGGTGGGAGGTGCCCTTGTCCACGAGCCAGGGCAGGATGCGGCTGCGATAGAGACCCATGACTGCTCCAGGGACGTGCGGGGCGGGCGGGTTGTCCAAGAGTGTACTCCCCTCCCCCCGCGCGCGCGAACGAGCCTCCTGCTAGGCTCTTTTCCATGTCGGGCCTGCCCATCCCGTCCACCGTCCCTGCGCCCGGCGTCGCTCTGCGGGGCGTGCGCCTGGCCTGGCTCACGATCCTGTGGAACGTGGCGGAAGGGGCGATCGCCCTCGCCGCCGGAAGCGCCGCGGGAAGCGCGGCCCTGGTGGCCTTCGGGCTCGACAGCGCCGTGGAGAGCGCGTCCGGGGTCTTTGCCCTGAGGCGGCTCGCCGCCGAGGCAGGCGGAGGAGACCGCGAGGTGCTCGCACGCGTGGAGCGGCACGCCCAGCGCGGCATCGCGCTGTCCCTGCTCGCCCTGGCCCTGTGGATCCTGGCCCAGTCGCTTTGGACGCTGCTGGGCGGCGAGCGGCCGGAGGCGACCTGGGTCGGGATCGGGCTTCCCGTCCTGTCGATCGGGGTGATGGCCTGGCTGGCGCGGGCCAAGCGGGAGGTGGCGGGCCGGCTGCGCTCGCGCGCGCTCGAGGCCGACGCGTTCCAGACCACGACCTGCTTCCGGCTCTCCGTGCTCACGCTCGCCGGCCTCGGCCTGAATGCACTGGCCGGTCTCTGGTGGGCCGACCCGGTGGCGGCGCTGATCATGATCGGGCCGGTGCTCCAGGAGGCGCGCGACGCCTGGAGGGGCCGGCCCTGCGGGTGCGGGACATGCTGAACAGCCTTCTGATGGTCTTGCTGCTCGCGGCTCCGGCCGCTGGCCCGGTGGTCCTCCATGGACAGCTCGTCTGCTCGGGCTGCTGGACCGAGGCCGACCGCGACCGCGTGGCGTACGGCACCAAGGCGGACCTGGAGTGCGCGGCCCGCTGCGCCAGGGACGGGCTTCCTGCGGCGATCGCGGTGTACGCGGACGGCAGGTTCACCACCTACCGTCTGGTGCTCGAGTCCTCGGGGCTGGTGGACCGGCGCCTGACCTGGATCGGCCGGCCGGTGGAGGTGCGGGGCACGCTCGGGGAGGACGGCAAGGGCACGTTCCTGCGGGTGCAGTCCCTCACCGGGACGACGTGGGAGAGCCTCGGCTTTCCCACCGGGCCGCCGGAGCGCTGAAGCCCTCCAGCACCTGCACGATCCGCTCCGCCGCACGGCCGTCCCACTTGGGAGGCGGCTCCTTGGCCTCCCGCGGCGCTTCCAGCGCGGCCCCGATGGCGGCCCGGATACGGCCGGGATCGGTGCCGGCCAGCACGTTGGTGCCGTGGGTCACCGTGACCGGACGCTCCGTGTTCTCGCGCAGGGTGATGCAGGGAACGCCGAGGACGGTGGTCTCCTCCTGGATGCCTCCGCTGTCGGTGAGGGCGAGCCGCGCATCGGCGAGCAGGCCCAGGAATTCGAGATAGCCCAGGGGCTCCACCGTGCGCAGTCCCGGCGAGGACAGGCCGGACCGGGCCAGGCGCTCCCGCGTGCGGGGATGCACGGGGAAAAGGACCGGCATGTGCCGCGCCAGCTCGAGGATCGGCTCCAGCACCCGGGCCAGGGCCTCGGGGTCGTCCACGTTCGAGGGCCGGTGCAGCGTGAGCACCGCGTATTGCCCGGGCTGCAGTCCGTGCCGGGAGACGGCGCCGGTCGCCTTGGCACGCGGGAGGTGCGCGCGCAGGGTGTCGATCATCACGTTCCCGACGAAATGAACCTTGGCGTCGGGCACCCCTTCCTGCTTCAGGTGGGCGAGACCGGAGGGCTCGCTCACGAACAGCAGGTCGGCCACGGCGTCCGTCACCAGCCGATTGATCTCCTCGGGCATGGTGCGGTCGAAGCTCCGCAGGCCCGCCTCCACGTGGGCCACCGGGATGTCGAGCTTGGCCGCGCACAGGCTGCAGGCCAGGGTGGAGTTGACGTCCCCCACCACCAGCACCAGGTCCGGGTGCCGCTCCAGGAGCACGGGCTCGAAACGGGCGAGGATGAGCGCCGTCTGCTGGGCGTGGGAGGCGCTCCCCACCTCCAGGTCCACGTGGGGACGGGGAATGTCCAGCTCCTCGAAGAACAGCCGCGCCATCCTCTCGTCGTAGTGCTGGCCGGTGTGCACGAGGGTGGAGTGGAGCGCCGGCGACCGCTCCGCCGCATGGAGGATGGGCGCGATCTTCATGAAGTTGGGACGGGCCCCCACCACGTGCAGGACGTGCAGCGGCTTCATGCTCTCTCCCGGTAGCGCTCGCGCAGCTCGACCGGCGCGTGCTTCTTCCGGAAGCGCATGTTCAGCATCTCCACCGCCAGGGAGAACGCCATGGCCGAGTAGATGTAGCCCTTGCTGATGTGCTCCCCCAGCCCGTCGGCCACCAGCACCACGCCGATCAGGATGAGAAAGGCGAGCGCCAGCATCTTGATGCTGGGGTGCCGGTCCACGAAGTCCCCCACCTTGCGGGCGAACACCAGCATAAAGCCTACCGCCAGAACCATGGCCGTCACCATGACGGGGATGTGCCGGGCCATTCCCACGGCGGTGATCACGGAGTCGAGCGAGAACACGAGATCCAGGAGGAGGATCTGCACGATCAGGAAGGCATAGGTGCCGCCCGCGGAACGCGCCCCCGCCTCGTGCGGGTGCTCCGCTTCCAGCTTGTCGTAGATCTCCCAGGTGGCCTTGGCCACCAGGAAAGCCCCTCCGCCCAGCAGGATCAGGTCCTTCCCCGAGAAGGTCTTGCCGAGCACGGTGAACAGCGGCGCGGTCAGGCGCATCACCCAGGTGATGGCCAGGAGCAGAGCGAGACGGGTGAGCAGGGCCAGGCTGAGGCCCGTGGTCCAGGCCGCCTTCCGCTGCGCCGGCGGCAGCTTCCCCACCAGGATCGAGATGAACACGATGTTGTCCACCCCGAGCACGATCTCCATCAGGGTCAGGGTGAGCAGGCTCAGCCATGCCTCCCCTGACGTGAGCAGCTCCATCATCGAGGCCTTCTCCCCCGCGCCTGCAGCCAGCGCATCCCCATCTCCCCCGCCTCCAGGCCGAGGCTCACCGATTCGCCCACGATCAGCCCGATCACCCCACCCACCAGGAGCGGCCGCAGGGCGCCGTCGCCCGAGGGCGCACCCACCTGGCTCGCCGGCGCCGCGGCGGCGAAGGCCACGGCCACCATGGGACCGGTGAGGAGCGCCTTCCCCACGCGAATGCCGCGCTCCGCCAGCAGGTGGAAGACCACCGCCGCTCCGGCGATCCCCGCCGCCTCCACCAGGTTCCCGGCAGCCCCGGCCACGGCGCGCAGCGGTCCCTGATACCAGAGACCGGCCAGGTGGAAGGAGACCGCTCCCGCGCCCAGGGCCGCCGCCTGGGCCACCTGCCCGCCGCGCACGAAAGCGAACATGCCGGAGGCGAGCGCCCCCGCGGCCAGGCAGCCCGCCGGCGAGGGGAAATCATGAGGGAGCACGCGCCAGAGCAGAGCCATCACGCAGACCACGGCGGTGAACGCGGCGGCGAAGCGGGCCGCGAAGGCGGCGGCGCGGGCGACGTCCACGCCGAGGCTACAGGGGCGGGCGCAGGGCCCGCTGGACCAGGGCCTCGTCCACCTGCAGGCGGTGCACCGGTCCCTCCGCCCGCACCTCCGGCTGGGAGAAGGGATCGAACTCGAAGGGCTTGATGATCTTCCCCCACACCGCCTTCAGCGCGCGGGCCCCGATGCGGCTGCTCTTGGCCGCCTCGTCGGCGATCCGGCGCACCGCCCCCTCGGTGATCTCCAGGTCGATGCCGTACTTCTTGA
This sequence comes from Candidatus Polarisedimenticolaceae bacterium, assembly GCA_036274395.1. Lineage (GTDB taxonomy): Bacteria > Acidobacteriota > Polarisedimenticolia > Polarisedimenticolales > DASUFT01 > DASUFT01. The sequence goes on from DASUFT010000043.1 coordinate 8,063, forward strand.
AGAAGTTCCGGGAGGCGCGGAACACGCTGTCCCGCGGCTCGGTGAAGATCTTGCCCAGCAGGCCGGCGTGGAGATCCTCCAAAATGATGGCATTGTCGAAACGGGAGAGGAACTGGGGCTGCATGCCGTAGTCGAAGAGGTCCTCCTGCTTGAAGTGATGGCGCAGGGTGAAGTACTCGCGGATGCGCACCTCGCCGTCCTCGTAGACCGTCTCCGTGGGGAGCTTGACGCGGCTGGTGGGGGAGGTCACACGCTGGAAGACCTGGTCGTACAGGGTCTCGAAGGCCCCGGCGCACAGGAAGAGCATCTTGCCCGTGTCCACGTTCACGCCCGCCCGCTCCGCCACACCCTCCCGGAAGATCGTGAGGTGGTGGAGGATGCGCTCTCCCTCGATGAGCGTCAGCAGCGCCTGCTGGATGTTGATCCCGGTCACGTAGGGCTTGCCGCCGATGACGCCCGAGACCTTGTCGATCTCGTCCAGGCAGACGGTGGCGTGCTCCATGTAGCGGCCGATCTCTTCGGCGGTGGCCTGGTCGCCCAGGATCTGGCGCGCCCGCTCCTCCACCCTCACCAGGAGGCGGGAGAGGTCCACCACTCCCTCGTCGCTCGCGACCTGGTTCGCATTCAGGATCACGACCACGCGATGGTGGTGGAATTCGGGAGTGTCCTGGTAGAGGCGCTCCATGGAGCGCATGATCGTGGTCTTCCCGGTGCCGGAGTTGCCGATCAGCAGCAGGTTGCCGTAACGCTCTCCCGCCACGTGCTTGAAGATGGCCACCGACACGAAGCGAAGCACCTCCTCCTGTCCCAGGACGTCCTCACGGAGATGGGCGTAGATGTCGGTCGGACGCATGCGGGGCGGGGCGGCGGACACGGACATGGTGGTCTCCTCGGAGGGCGCGCCAGTATAGCGCGCGGTCTACACTGGGCGGCTCATGCTCCTGCTGTCGTGCATCCTCGCGGCTGGGCTGGCGGCAGCACCGCGCGACGTGCTGGTCACGGTGGACGACCTCCCCCTGGCGTCGCGCGCCATCCACCCGGATCCGGCCCGGCGCACCCGCATCTTGCGCGATCTGCTCCGCGTCCTCGCGCGGCACGGCATCCACGCCGTCGGCTTCGTCAAGGCCGATGCCGTGGTGGAGGCGGCGGATCGCCAGGCCCTGGACCTGTGGCTCTCCGCCGGGCACGAGCTGGGGACCCACGGCGACGCCCATCTCGATTACGCGGCCACCGATCTTCCCGTCTATCTCGCGGACCTGGAGAGGGGGCGGCGCTCCCTGGCGACCTTCCTGGAGTCTCACGGCCGGACCCTGCGCTGGTTCCGGTTTCCCTATCTCCGGGAGGGGGACACGCCCGAGAAGCTCGACGCCGCCCGCGCCTGGCTTTCCGAGCGGGGGCTGCGGAACCTGCCCGTGACCATCGAGACGCAGGACTGGGCGTTCGAGGAGCCGTGGGTGCGCGCCCGGCGCGCCGGGGATGGGCGCGCCGCAAAGCGCGTGGTGGCCGAGGCCCTGGCTTCTCTGCGCACCAGCGTGCGGCGGGACGAGCACGAGGGAGACCGCCTCCAGGAAGGCGGAGCACTGCCCCAGGTGCTGCTGCTCCACGCCAACGCCCTGGGCGTCGAGATCTGGGATCCGCTGTTCTCGTGGCTGGAGGAGACCGGGCATCGCTTCGCCGGCGCGGACACGGTGCTGGCGCACCCCGTCTTCGCGGAGCGGCACCGTTACGTGGCCCCCTCCGGCGGCTCCCTGTGGCTTCGCCTGCGGCACGAGCGCGACGCCGCCGCCACCGGCGAAGAGCTCCGCGCGCTGCTGGCCCGGCAGGCGGACGCTTGGTCGCGTGGGGACCTGGACGCCTTCGTCGCCCCCTACGCGGAGGACGCGACGTTCCTGTCCCCCACGGGCGTGGTGCAGGGAAGGGCCGCGGTGCGTGCCCGCTACGCCGCCCGCTATGCCGATCCGGCGGCCATGGGCACGCTGCGCCTGGACGTGCTGGAGATCCGCCCACTGTGGGGTCTGGAGCCCACGGTTCTGGGGGAGAGCGAGCCCGGCGGCATCCACGGCGCAGGGGTCACCGCGCGCTGGACGCTGACCGGCGCTGGAGGAGAGAGCGCGTCCGGCACCACCCTGCTGGTCTTCCGGCGCCTGCCCGAGGGCTGGCGCATCGTGCAGGACGCCTCGATGTGAAACGGATCCCCTGGCTGGCCGCTCTCTCCCTCACCTGCGCCTGGAGCTTCGGCCAGATCGTGAGGGACCGCACGTTCGTGGGGCAGCTCGCCTTCTACCTCCCCAGCGCCGCGGTGGCCGTGGCGCTCGCCGGCCTCGCTCTCCTCCGCCTCGCCTACGGTCGCCGGCGCGAGGCCGGCGTCTGGGCCCTGATCGCCCTGCTCCCCCTGACCTGGGTGCTCGCGGTGGAGAACCGCTGGACGCCGCCGGCCGCCGCGTCCCCGGGCATGGGCCGGCTGCGCATCGTGCACTGGAACGTGCGCCACGGCTGGGGGTGGGCGCGCATCGCTCCCGACGCCGTGGCCGCGCGCGCCGATCTCTACGTGTTCAGCGAGCCGCCCTACGCCGCCCGCGAGCGCGACGTCGCGCGCGCCCGGGGTTTCCGGGGCGCGACCCTGCACCTGGGAGAGATGGCGGTCCTGGGACGGGGGACCCTGGGCAAGCCGGAGTGGCTCGCGCATGACGTCCTGGAGGCGGTGCTCGTTCCCTGGCGCGTGGACGGCGCCACCTGGAAGCTCCTCCTCGTCGACCTGCAGTCCGACATCCGCATTGCGCGCGACCCCTTGCTGCGCCGGCTGCGGGTGCTGGCGGAGCGGAGCGGGGCGGATGTCATCCTGGGGGACTTCAACGCCCCTCGCCGCTCCAGCGCACTCACGCCGCCGCCGCCCGGCTACGTCCACGCGTACGATGCAGCGGGGAGCGGCTGGTCCGCGACATGGCCCATTCCGCTCCCTCTGTGGGCGATCGACCAGTGCCTGGTGGGCCCGCGTCTTCAGGTGGTGGGCTACCGTCTCGGTTTCAGGCGCGGCAGCGACCACCGCATGCAGCTCGTGGATCTGATGCCGCGCTATCATGAAGGCACCCCGTAGGACCCCCGCCATGACGCTGCTCCACAGGGTCGCCGTGGCCACCTGGCAGGTGGTGCGCGACACGTTCCGTGAGTGGTTCGACGACAACGCCCCCATGTACGGGGCGGCGCTGGCCTTCTACAGCATCTTCTCCCTCGCTCCCCTCCTGGTGATCGCCATCGGCGTGGCCGGCCTGGCTTTCGGACGGGAGGCGGTGCAGGCGGAGGTGCTGGCCCAGTTCACGGACCTCCTGGGACGTGAGGGCGCGCGGCAGGTGGAGATCGTGCTGCGGAACGCGGCGGAATCCCCCAGCGGCGTCCCCGCCACGATCCTAGGCGTCATCACGCTCTTCGTGGGCGCCACCGCCGTCTTCAACCAGCTGAAGACGGCGCTGAACACGATCTGGAACGTGCCCGCCTCCTCCGCGGGGGTGGTGCGCTCCTTCGTGATCGATCGGCTGCTCTCCTTCGCCATGGTGCAGTGCATCGGGTTCCTGCTCCTCATCTCGCTCCTGGTCAACGCCGCCCTGGCGGCGCTGTCCAAGGCCTTCGAGCGGTTCGTGCCCGACATGGCGGCCCTGCTGCTGGCGGGAGGATTCCTCTTCTCCCTGCTGGTGGTGACCGTGCTCTTCGCCGCCATCTTCAAGATCCTCCCCGACGCCCGCATCGCCTGGATGGACGTCTGGGTGGGAGCGCTGGCCACGGCGCTCCTCTTCACGCTGGGGAAGTTCCTCATCGGTCTCTACCTGGGGCGGAGCTCGGTGGCCTCGGTCTACGGTGCCGCAGGATCCTTGGTGGTGCTGCTGCTGTGGGTCTACTACTCCGCCCAGGTGTTCCTCCTGGGGGCGGAGTTCACCCAGGTGTATGCGCGCCGCTGGGGGTCGCGCATCCTGCCCCGGCACGAGGCGGTGGCCGCGAAGTGAGGGTCGCCGTATCTTCGCGGACACCGGGGACAGCCATGCCGCTGCAGAGTGCCGAGCAGTTCTTCCGCAGGGGCGTGGCGCGCCTGAGCGAGGCGCACGCCGCGGAAGCGGCCCATCACTTCCTCACCGCCATCCAGCTCGAGCGCGAGCACGGCGTGCGCCGCCCAGAGATGCGCTATCTCTCTTTTTTCGGGCTCTCCCTCGCCCTGGCCGGCGGTTCCCTGGGCGAAGCCATCCGCGCCTGCCAAACGGCGGTGGCGCGCGATCACGAGAACCCCGATCTCCACTTCAACCTGGCGCGCGTGCACCTCCTGGATGGAGATCCGCGCTCCGCGCTCCGGGCGGCCGGCGCGGGGCTGGCGCTCGATCCCGCCCACCGCGGGCTGCGCTCGGTGGTGGGTGCCGTGGAGCGGCGCCGGCGCCCGCCCCTGCGCTTCCTGACGCGGGACCACCCCGTCAATCGCGTCCTGGGCCGGCTGCGCGCGTCCCTGCGCGCGCATGAAAAAGCCCCCCCCGCCGGAGGCGAGAGGGGCTTTCCTTCCCTGTAGGGAGAACGACTACCAGCGGTAACCGAGCAGCACGGCGTAGCCGAGTCCGCCCGCTTCCACGTCCGTCGGGTTCCCCAGGTCGTCCTCCACGTCGAGCTCTGCCTTCTCCCAGCGGATGTCGCCACCCAGGTTGAAGTGCTCGCCGATGACCCACTTGATCCCGCCGTTCAGCCAGTAGCCGATGGTGCTGTCGTCGAACTCGAGATCGTTGTTCTCGCCGCTGGTGTCCACCTCGCCGGAGATGTACGCGACACCGCCGCCGACGTAGGGCTCCCAGGAGCGATTCTTCACGAAGTACCAGCGCACGCCGCCGTCGATGGCCAGCGTGCTGCCGTCGACGTTGACGTCGAAGTTCTCGTCGTTGGTGTCCTTGGACCCGGCCACGATGTCGAGGGCGATGTTGATGGGCCAGCCCTCGGCCCCCCAGTCCATCATCAGGCCCAGCATGTCCTGCTCCTGGATGTCCTCGGTGTCCGAGAAGCTCTCATCCATCTCGCGCTGGCCCAGCAGGGCATTGATGTTGCCGCCCGCCTGGGCCGGCGTGGCCAGGAGACCCGCGGTCACGACCACCGCCAGGGCCAGGGGAACGAGAAAGAGACTGCGTCTGCTCATGCTGCCTCCATTGTCATGACCGCGAGCTTCAGCGCGTGGGCGTGGTATCGGGGTTATTGGATTCCACCGTCACTTCCAGGTGGACGTCGCGCACGCCGGGCGTCTGCCGGACGAGCTGCTCCACCGCCTGCAAGTCTTCCTGGCTCTTCACCTTGCCATCGATGGAGACGACGCCGTCGTCGATGTCGATGTCCACGTCGCCGAAGCGGGGATCGTTGCGCAGCTGGGCGACGACCTGATCCTTCACCGCGGAATCGTTGGAGCCGCTATCCATGGGGAGGGTGCCGGTTCCGGTACCGGTCCCGGTGTCGCTGTACTGATCGTTGGTGGTCGCGTTGTCGTCCGTGCTCTCGTAGTCGCGGTTGCAGCCGTAGGCGGTCAGGCCGGCCGCGCAGGCGAGGGCGAGGAGTGTCGTGTGCTTCAGGAAACCATGCCGCATGGCGCTCACCTCCGTGCTCTGCAACGGCGCGCTGGCAAACCGTGTCCAAGGGCGGCCGCGGGAGACACCGCAAGCGGTGTCGCGCGCCGGCGAGCAGGAAAGCGGGTTCGGGTTCGACCGCCCTTGATGAGGGGTGCCCTGAAAGAGCCCCCGTTTGCCGTTTACACTTTGCAAGCCAAATACCAGCCTAACGGACGCGCCGTGACGCGCTTCCCGTCGCGTCCCCGGGTGGTTTTTACCTGCCGCGCTGCGGTGGCGGAAGTCGGGAGGAAACGGCCGATGAGAGGAGCCTGGTGCTGGATGGCGGTGGCGACGCTCGCGGTGCTGCCTGTCCACGCGCAGGGGGACGACCTGGCGGAGGTGCCGGTCAACGCCTTCGAAGCGGGTGGGAAGGTGTACATGCTCCAGGGTGCGGGCGGAAACATCGCCGCCTCCGTGGGCGGGGACGGCGTGCTGATCGTGGACGACGAGTTCGCGCCCCTGGCCCCGAAGATCCTGGCCAAGATCGCCCAGATCGGGCCGGGGAAGCTGCGCCTGGTGCTGAACACGCACTGGCACGGCGATCACGTGGGAAGCAACGGTGTGTTCGGCAAGGACGCCACCATCGTGGCCCAGGAGAACGTGCGCAAGCGCATGCAGGCGGGGAACGCCCACACGCCCCCCGCCTCGCCCGAGGCGCTCCCCATCCTCACCTTCGAGCACGACGTCACCATCCACTTCAACGGCGAGGAGATCCAGGTCGTGCACCTGCCCGCGGGGCACACGGACGGGGACAGCGTGGTCTGGTTCACGGGGTCGAACGTGGTGCACGCCGGCGACCTCTTCTTCGCAGGCCACTTCCCCTTCGTGGATCTTGACTCCGGAGGGAGCGTGGACGGCCTGATCGCGGCGGTGGACGCCGTCCTGGCCAAGCTCCCCGAGGGCGCCAAGATCATCCCCGGCCATGGGCCGCTGTCGGCCCGCAAGGATCTCGAGGCCTACCGCGCCATGCTGGTGGACAGCCGCGATCTGGTCCGCGCCTGGAAGAAGCGCGGGCTCACGCTGGAGCAGGCGAAGGGTGAGGGGATGCCGGACAAGTACGCGAGCTTCGCCTGGGAGTACATGTCGGCGGAAGGCTGGATCGACACGCTGTGGCAGAGCGTCAGGTAGCCTGGGAGCGCTTCACCACACCGAGCCGGGCGAGAAAATAGAGCAGCACCAGGGCGGGGATGCTGAGGCTCGCCGTGTACAGGAAGAACCGGGGATAGCCGATGGCATCGACCACGAACCCGGAGAATCCCTCCATCAGCTTGCCGGGCAAGGCGTACATGGAGGAGAAGAGCGCGTACTGGGTCGCCGTGTAGCGCACGCTGGTCAGGCTGGACAGGAAGGCGATCAGCGCCGTTCCGTGCATGGCCAGGGCCAGGTTGTCGAAGCCGTTCACCAAACCCAGACCGAGCAGGGTCTTGCCCGAGGCGGCGGCGAGGAGCGAGAACCCCGTGTTGGACAGCATCACCATGGCGCTGCCCAGCACCAGCGAGCGCAGGAGCCCGATCTTCGCCATGACCATGCCGGCCACGATCACGCCGATCACGGAGGCCGCCAGGCCATAGGCCTTCACCACGGCGGCGACCTCGGTCAGCGTGTACCCCTTGTCGATGTAGAAGGAGTTGGTCATGGAGCCCATGGTGAAGTCGGTCAGCCGGTAGCTCCCCATGAACAGGAGGATGGAAACCGCGAGCAGGGGACCGAAGCGCGCGAAGAAGTCGGTGAGGGGGCAGATCACGGCGGCGATGAACCAGCCGCCGGCCGCCCGCAGCGAAGCCGGCCAGTGGGCCTTGTCCTCCAGCCAGCGCACCACCCGCTCCTCGCGCAGCAGGTCGGCCTCGCGTGCCCGGGCGGCGGGCTCCCGGGTGAGGAGGGTGGTGATCACCCCCACGCCGACGAGCCCAGCCATCACGGTGTAGCTGAGCTGCCAGCTCCGGCTCCCGGCCAGCGCGAGCGCCAGCGCACCGCCCGTGATGAGGGCGATGCGGTAGCCCACCTGGTACGCGGCGGCCATCGCGCCTTGCTGATCGACAGGGGCGGACTCGATGCGCCAGGCATCGACCGCGATGTCCTGGGTGGCTGCGCAGAATGCCGTGAAGACCGCCCAGGCGGCGATGCGCGTGATGCTGGCCCCGGGATCGCTCCACGACAGATTGAGCAGACCGACGAAGATCCCCATCTGGGCGAGCAGCATCCAGCTCCGGCGTCGTCCCAGGGCGCGGGTGATCAGGGGCAGGGCGAGGCGGTCCACCACCGGCGCCCACAGGAACTTCATGGTGTAGGCCAGCCCCACCCAGGCCAGCATGCCGATGGTGGAGCGCTGGATCCCTTCCTGGCGCAGCCAGGCCGAGAGGGTCTGGAACACCAGGTAGAACGGCAGCCCGGCGGAGAAGCCCAGCGCCAGCATGGAGAGCATGTGCGGCTGGCGATACACCAGCACGGCGTCGAGCCAGCGCCGGCGCACGGGAGCGTCCCCCTCAGCCGCGCGTCGCTCTGCCACCATCGTCATTCTTCACAATGTGTGTCTCGGGCGCGAGGCGGGCAAGGTTCATGGCCGGGAAGACTACCGTACACTCCGCGGGCATGGGATCCCGGATCCGCATGGCGGCGGGCGCGCTGCTGCTCGCTTTCGCCGTCCAGGCGGTGGCGGGCATGCTCCCGCTGTCCGCCACCTGGGACGAGATCACCCACCTGCCCTCCGGGTACACGTACCTGACGACGGGGGAGGTTGCGCTCAACCGCCAGCACCCGCCGCTGGTGAAGCTGCTCTGCGCGCTTCCCCTCCTCGCGCTGCGGCCGCGTGCGGACTTCCTCGATCCCAACCAGCTCGACACCCCGGGGTACGAGTGGATCTACGGTTCCGACTTCCTCTACCGGAACCACGCCGACCGCCTCCTGTTCTGGGGACGGCTCCCCGTGGTGGCGCTGGGGACGGTGCTGGGGCTCTACGTCTTCCTCTGGGCGGGAGGACTGTTCGGACCGATGGGCGGTCTCCTCGCCCTCGGCCTCTACGCGTTCTGTCCGAGCTTCCTGGCCCATACCCACCTCGTCACCATGGACGTGGGCCTGGCCTGCTTCGCCACCATGGCCTTCTACCATCTGTGGCGCGGGCAGGACCTCGCGGCGGGCGCAGCGCTGGGAGCGGCGCTGGCCACGAAGTTCTCCGCGCTCGCATTCCTGCCCGTGGCGATCGCCCTGGTCCTGGCCGCACCGGGGAGGGGATGGCGGCTGGCGCGGCTCCTTCTCCCCGCGGCGGCGGTCGTCTATCTCGCCTACCTGCTCCCCTCCGACCCCGGGTTCTACGCCCGTGGGCTCGCCGCCCTGCACCGCGACCACCAGGCCCACTTCCAGCACTACCTGCTGGGCGCGTTCCAGGAGCGCTTCTGGTCGTACTTCGCGGTGGCTCTCGCGGTGAAGACGCCCATCCCCACGCTCCTGGCGATCGGCGCCGCCGCGATCCTCGCCCTGCGCGGCCGCCGGGGGAGCGGGCGCGACGAGGCGTTCCTGCTCCTTCCAGCGGCGGTCTTCTTCGCCGTCACCACCGTCCTCGCCGACAACCTCGGCGTCCGCTACGTCCTCCCCGTGCTGGTCCTGCTGCTGATCTTCGCCGGCCGCCTGGGGCCGTGGCTCCTGGAGAGACGCGCGCGCCTCGCGGCCGGCGCGCTGCTGCTGGCCTGGCTTGTCTGGGGCGCGGTGAGGATCTTCCCCGACCATCTCGCCTACTTCAACGAGCTGGCGGGCGGGCCGGGCAACGGCTGGAAGGTGCTCGACGACTCGAACATCGACTGGGGGCAGGACCTGAAGCGGCTCAAGCCGTGGATGGACGCCCACGGGGTCCAGGAGATCGCGCTGCTCTACACGGGGAACGCCTCTCCGGAGTACCACGGCATCCGCTACCGGAAGCTGGACAGGGACGAGTTCCGAGCGCCGCGCCCCGGCTGGTATGCGATCAGCGTGCAGGCGCTGATCCGCGGCCGGCACTGGGAGCGCACCCGGGGATGGCACACCGACTGGATGTCCCGCTATCGCCCGGCGGGCCGGATCGGCTACTCGATCTACCTCTTCAAGTTCCCGGCGGGGACGTCGGCGCCCCTGTAGATCTCCATGCAGGTCTTCAGCATCCGCACCGCGTCCGCCATCGGGCGCTGGAACGAGTTCCTGCCGATGATGGAGCCGAAGCCGCCGCCCTCGCGGATGGCCTTCACCTGCTCGAACAGCTCGTCGTCCCCGGTCCTGGCCCCGCCCGAGAAGATCACGATGCGCTTCCCCTCGAAGCAGGACTGCACCACGTGCCGCACCCGGTCGGCCAGGGCGGCAGTGGGGATCTTCTCCTTCTCGTAAACCTTGCGGGCGGCATCCTGCTCCAGGTGCGCGCCGGGCAGCTTCACCTTGATCACGTGCGCTCCCAGCTGGGCGGCGATCTGGGCGGCATAGGCCACCACGTCGAGCGCCGTCTCCCCCTCCTTGCTGATCTGGGAGCCGCGAGGATACGACCAGACCACGGTGGGGAGGCCCACGGACTTCGCCTCCAGGATCAGCTCGCGCACCTGCTCGTACATGGCGCCGGCGTGCGCGGAGCCGGGATAGATCGTGTAGCCGATGGCCGCGCAGCCCAGGCGGAGGGCATCCTCCACGCTCCCCGTCTGGTGGGAGACGGGGTCCCGCTCGTCGTGGAGCGTGTCGTGGTTGTTGAGCTTGAGGATGGTGGGGATCTGACCGGCGAAGCGCGCGGCCGAGGTCTCGAGGGCCCCCAGCGGGGCGGCGTAGGCATTGCAGCCGGAGGCGATCGCCAGCTCGAAATGGTAGTCGGGGTCGTACCCGGCCGGGTTGGCGGCAAAGGAGCGGGCCGGGCCGTGCTCGAAGCCCTGGTCCACGGGGAGGATGACGAGCTTCCCCGTTCCCGCCAGGGTGCCGTGCTCCAGCAGGCGCGCCAGGTTCCCCCGCACCCCGGGGTTGTCGCTCTCGTAATGGGACAGGATCCGCCGCGTGTGCTCGGTCATCGCCTCACCTCGTCCTTGGGGGAACTCCGGGCGCCATGGTCGCGCATCCGGCGCCGGTTTGCCATCCTGGGGGCGATGGCCAGGGCGGACTTCCCGGTGCTCGGCATGCACTGCGCGGCCTGCGTGAGCCACGTGGAGCGCGCGCTCGCCCGCGCGCCGGGCGTGCAGACCGCCCGGGTGAACCTGGCCACGCAGCTGGCGACGGTGACCTGGGACCCCCGGGTCACGGGCGCGCCTTCCCTGGCCGCAGCCGTGGAGGCCGCCGGGTACACGCTGGTGCTTCCCTCCGAGGAGGCCCGCGCCCGGGAGGCGGACGCCCGCGCGGTGCGGCGGCAGCTCCTCCTCGCCGCCACCTTCGGCCTTCCCGTCCTCGCCCTGGGGATGGTGCACGGGCTCCACGTGCCGGGCAGCGAGATCCTCCAGCTCGCGTGCACGCTGCCGGTGCTCTACGCCGGACGCGGCTATTACCGGAGAGCGCTTGCGGGCGTGCGCCAGGGGACCTCCGACATGAGCACGCTCATCGCCCTGGGGACCGGGTCGGCATTCCTCTATTCCCTGGCGGTGACCCTCACCTCCGGGGGGCCCGTGTACTACGAGGCGGTGGTCGCGATCCTGGTGCTCGTGCTCCTGGGACGCTGGATGGAGAGCGGGGCGCGCGGCCGCGCGTCGGAGGCGATCGCCCGGCTGGCCCGGCTGCAGGTCGATCGTGCCCGCGTGGTGCGGGACGGCGTGGAGCGCGAGGTTCCGGTGGCGGAGGTGCGCCCGGGGGACGTGGTGGCGGTCCGTCCCGGCGAGGGCGTCCCCCTGGACGGGGTCGTGCTCTCCGGGACCTCCACCCTGAACGAGTCCCTGCTCACCGGGGAGAGCGTCCCCGTGGCCAAGGGTCCCGGCGACGAGGTGGTGGGGGCCTCGCTCAACGGCAACGGCGCGTTCACCTTCCGCGTGACCCGGGTGGGCGCCGACACGATGCTGGGCCAGATCGTCCGGCTGGTGCGCGAGGCGCAGGCGGGCCGCGCCCCCATCCAGCGTCTGGCGGACAGGGTGAGCGCCGTGTTCGTGCCGGTGGTGCTGGGCGTCGCGGTCGTGACCTTCGTCACCTGGCTGGCGGTGGGCTCTCCCACCGACGCCCTGGTTCATGCCGTGGCGGTGCTCATCATCGCCTGCCCCTGTGCCATGGGCCTGGCCACGCCCACGGCGATCCTGGTGGCGACCGGACGGGGCGCGCAATCGGGCCTCCTCGTGCGCGGCGGGGAGGTGCTCGAGGCCTGCGCCGGACTGGACACGGTGATCCTCGACAAGACCGGCACCGTGACCACGGGAACGCCCAGGGTGACCGACGTCGTCCCCGCCGGGGAGCAGGAGCCGGAGGAGCTGCTGGCCATGGCAGCGGCCGTCGAAGGATCCTCCGAGCACCCGCTGGGACAAGCGATCGTCCAGGAGGCCCTGGCCCGGGGACTGACGCTTCCCGAGACCGCGGGCTTCGAGGCGGAGCCCGGACGCGGCGTGCGGGCGCGGCTGGGAGACCGCGAAGTGCGGCTGGGGAGCCTCGCCTCCTTCGACGCCGTCCCCGAGACTCTCCGTTCCCGGGCGGAGGCGCTCGCTTCCCAGGCCCGCACCCCGGTGCTGGTCGCTGTGGATGGGCGCATCCAGGGTCTGCTGGCGGTGGCGGATCCCCTGCGCCCCGAGGCGGCGGAGGCGGTCTCCGCGCTGCGGCGCCTGGGGCACTCCGTCGTGCTGCTCACCGGCGATCACGCCGGCACCGCGCGGGCGGTGGCGCGCGCGCTTGCCATCGACGACCTCCACGCCGAGGTCGCGCCGGCGGGGAAGGCGGAGCTGGTGGGAGCGCTGCGCGCGGCCGGCAAGCGCGTGGCCATGGTGGGGGACGGGATCAACGACGCCCCCGCGCTCGCGCGCGCGAACGTCGGGGTGGCCCTGGGCACCGGGGCCGACGTGGCCCGGGCGGCGGCCGACGTGACGCTGGTGCGTGCCGACCTGCGGGGGGTGGTGGACGCGGTGCGTCTGGCGCGCGCCACCGTCCGGACCATCCGGCAGAACCTGTTCTGGGCTTTCGGCTACAACGTGCTCGGGATCCCGCTCGCCGCCGGTCTGTTCCAGCCGCTCACCGGATGGGCGCTCTCCCCCGTGGTGGCGTCCGCGGCCATGGCCCTCTCCAGCCTCTCGGTGGTCGGGAACAGCCTTCGCCTGCGCCGCCTTCCCCTGTCCCATTGACGGCAGCCGCCAGCCGGGCGGAGACTCCGCCGATGCGCGAGGCCGAGGATCCCCGGATCGTCCAGCTCCGCGAGGTGTTCGACGACTGGGCGCGCGACGGGCGCGCGGAGGGGATGGAGCGGGGCCACGGCGTGGCCGCCCGCCGGGCGTTCGACGTGCTCGAGCTCCCCCGCGACGGCTGGTACCTCGACGTCGGCTGCGGGAACGGCTACACCGTCCGCTGGGCGGCGGAGGCGGCTCCGGACGGCTGGGCGGTGGGGATCGACCTGTCGCCGGCCATGGTGGAGCGGGCGCGCGCCGCTTCCCGGGGGCTCGCCAACGTCGAGTTCCAGGTGGCCTCCTTCCCCGACACCACGCTGCCGCACGGATGCTTCGATGCCGTGCTCTCCATGGAGGTCGTCTATTACCTGCAGGACATCGACGCGGCTCTGCGGGAGATCGCGCGCCTGCTCGTGCCCGGCGGGCGGTTCGCCTGCGTGGTGGACTACTACGCGGAGAACGTCGCCAGCCATTCCTGGCCCGAGGACGTGGGCGTGGACATGACGCTGCTCGATGCCGCAGGCTGGCGACGGGCGATGGAGCGGGTGGGATTGGTGGTGGCGGTGCAGGAGAGGGTGACGCAGCCGGCGGCGGCCGGCCTGGCGGACTGGAAGGTGCAGGAGGGATCCCTGCTCACGCTGGCGAGCCGTCCTGCGGAGTAGCTTGGGCCCGCCCTTGCGTGAAGCGGGACACGGTGCTGCGGGCGAGCCCAAGTCGTCTTACGCGGTGCGGTGCAGGTAACCCTCGGCGATGGACTGGAAGTTGTCCACGTCGAGGTGCACGGGCTGGGCCTCCCCGGTGCGCTCCTTGATGTAGAGCGATGCCGCGCGGCGGAGCCGCTCGGGATAGGCGTGAAGCAGCCGCCACAACCTCTGGGTGACGGTGAAGTGACCGCACTCCGGGCAATCGTAGGCGGCGTCCTTCGTCTCGGTCGGCTGCGCGGAGGCGCGGTGCCCGAGGAGGGGACAGCGTACCTGAGCATTCATGGGGCTCTCCTCTTTCACGTGTGATCGGAAGCCGGCGGGTGGAGTGCGCGGTTACCTGGGCAAGTTCGATGCCACCAGGGAAGACCGCGTTTTCCCGCGGAGAGGAGGGGGTGCCCCGGCAGAACCTTCCCGCCGGCATGTAGGAACGCCACGCCCATCCCGGTGCTGGCGCTGGGGGAGAGGCGCTGGCATCATCGAGCCAAACGTTCCTCCCCTCATCCCAGGAGAAGACAACCATGATCCATACCGCGCTCATCACAGGCTTCTTCAAGACCCGCACTGGCGCCGAGGCCGCCGTCGACGCCCTCCTCAAGCGCGGCCACCGGAAAGACGACATCAGCGTCCTCATGTCGAACGAGACGCGCACGAAGGAGTTCGGCATCGAGCCCGGCACGAAGGCGGCGACCGGAGCGAGCGTGGGCGGTGCCCTGGGAGGGACCGTCGGTGCGGTGCTGGCCGCCCTGGCCGCGGTGGGCACGTCGATCGCGCTTCCCGGGCTGGGACTCGTCATCGCCGGTCCCGCCGCGGCGGCACTGGCGGGCCTGGGCGCCGGGGCCGCAACCGGAGGCCTGGTCGGTGCCCTCATCGGTGCCGGCATCCCGGAGCATCGCGCCAAGGTGTACGAGGCCGGCATCCGCGAGGGCGGCATCCTCGTGGGCGTGCAGGCCCAGAACGACCGCGACGCGGAGGAGATCGAGCACCTCCTCGAGGACATCGGCGCCAAGAACGTCCGCACCGCCTAGACAGCGGAGCGACGGGCATCGCGCGAGTACAATTCCGCGCGATGAAGCTGATCGAGTGCGTGCCCAACTTCAGCGAGGGCCGCGATCGCGCGGTCCTCGACGCCATCACGGCCGAGATCGTGGGGACGGAGGGTGCCCGTCTGCTGGACGTGGACATGGGGGCGGCCACCCACCGCACCGTCGTCACCTTCGTGGGGCCTCCGCCGGCGGTGGAGGAGGCTGCGTTCCGGGCCATCCGCACCGCCGCCGAGCGCATCGACATGGCCCGGCATCGCGGGGAGCACCCGCGGATGGGGGCGACGGACGTCTGCCCCTTCGTCCCACTGGCCGGGGCCACGATGGACGACTGCGTGGCCATCGCCCGCCGGCTGGGCGAGCGCGTGGGCCGCGAGCTCGGGATCCCCGTGTACCTCTACGAGGCGGCGGCCACGAGCCCGGAGCGGCGCTCCCTCGCCGACATCCGCGCCGGCGAGTACGAGGGCCTGCCTCTCAAGCTGGCCGACCCCGCCTGGAGCCCCGACTTCGGACCGGCCGCGTTCCACGCCCGCGCCGGAGCCACCGTCATCGGCGCCCGCGAGTTCCTCATCGCATGGAACGTCAACCTCAACACCCGCGACAAGCGCCTTGCGCAGCGCATCGCCGAGGAGCTGCGGGAGAGGGGAAGGACGGTCAAGGACGCCGAGGGTCGGTCCACCGTGAAGCCCGGCCGCTTCAAGGAGCTGCGGGGCGTGGGCTGGTACATCGAGGAGTACGGGCGCGCGCAGGTGTCCTTCAACCTGACGCACCACAGGGTCACACCCCTGCACGCGGTCTTCGACGCCTGCCGGGAGGTCGCGGACACGCTGGGGCTGCGGGTGACCGGCAGTGAGCTCGTGGGCCTCGCGCCCATGGACGCGCTGCTGGCGGCGGGCGACCACTATTTGACGCGGCAGGGCCGCACCACGGGCGTCTCCCTCAACGAGCGGCTGCGCATGGCCGTGATCTCCCTCGGCCTCGCCGAGCTCGCCCCCTTCGACCCCGAGGCGAAGGTCGTCGAGCTGCGCGCGCAAGGGGAGAGGAACGGCCTGGGGGCTCTCTCGCTGCACCGCTTCCTGGACGAGCTGGGAAGCGACTCCCCCGCCCCCGGAGGCGGCAGCGCGGCCGCGCTCTCGGGTGCGATGGCGGCGGCGCTCGCCAGCATGGTGGCGGCGCTCACCTGGGGGAAGAAAGGCATGGAAGGGGAACGGCCGGCGCTGCGGGCGCTGGGGGAGCGCGCCCAGGCGCTGAAGGACTGGTTCCTGGCCGCGGTGGACCGGGACGCAGCCTCCTTCGACGAGGTGCTGGCGGCCATGCGGCTCCCCAAGAAGACGGCGGAGGAGAAGGCCGTGCGCGAGGCCGCCATCCAGCGCGCGACGCTGTCGGCCGCGGCCGTCCCCCAGGAGGTGCTGGAGCGTGCGGTGGCGGTCCTGGAGCTGGCGCTGGCGGCCGCCGAGCGCGGCCTCGCCGCCTCGGTCTCGGACGCGGGGGTGGCGGGAGCCTGCGCGCGCACGGCGGCGGAAGGCGCGGCGCTGAACGTGCGGATCAACGCGGCATCGATCACGGACGCGGCGGCACGGGACGCGCTCCTGTCCAGGCAGGCGGCCGCTCTGGCGCAGGCACACACCCTGGCCGACGCGGTGCGGGCGGCGGTGGAGGCGAGGCTGACGCCGAATCAGTGAAGGGTGGGCTCGGCGGCCGCCATGGGCGCACCCGCCAGGCGGTAGCGGGTGCCGCGCCGGCTGCCCGTGCGCTCCAGCATCCCCTTCTCCACCAGCCGGCGGAGGTTGTCCTTCAGCGTGTTCCGGTTCGCGCCGGTGCAGGACATGAGCAGGCCCGCGCCCACGGTCCCGTGCTCGCGTACCGCATCGAGGATAGACCGCTGCAGCCGGGTGAACTCGAGGACGCTGCGCTCCATCGAAATTGCTTCAACGGCACGGTCGGCCTGCCGCCGCAGCAAATCGAGGAAGTAGGCGAGCCAGGGATCGGTGTTCGCCCCACCCACCCAGAGCTGGGTGGCCGAGGCACCGAGACCGTCGAACCATCCGGTGCGCGACTCCTCGACCACCACGTCCAGGCTGGCGTAGTCCACGTGCGCGTAGCCCGCACGACGGAGGAGGCCCACCGCCATGGCTCGGGCCGTGCGCCCGTTGGCCAGCTCGAACGGGGAAGCGGCCAGAAAAGCGAGCACGAAACCGCCGATCACCAGAAGGGGGTGGTGATGAGCCTCCCGCAGCTCGATCTCCAGCCAGGTCACGAGATCTTCCATCCGATCCGGGAGAACCCGGGGTGGGAGCGTGTGCAGGATCCGCCCCGTGGCCTTGCCGTCCACGAACTCCTCGTGGTGCAGCGGCCCCTCGCGCCAGGGCGAGGGCTCGGAGGCCCCGATCGCCAGGCCGTGCAGGCGCCGGATCTCCTCCGTGGAGACCAGGCCCGACGCGGGGAAACGCGCCGTCAGCGTGCGCGCGTACGCCCGGACCGGTGCGGCCTCGGCGGGCTGGATCCAGCCGGGCTCAAAGGGGCTGTCCAGGATCTCGCGCACCTGGGCGTCGGCCAGCCTCAGGCCCGCCATCCGCGCCGCCGCCGCAACCGAGCGCATGCGGACCTCGGCTGCCAGGTGGTGGAGGCGCTCCGCGGGGAGATTCTGGTCGGCGGTCCACCCGCCCCTGATGTGATCGAGGCCGGCCACCAGCTTGACGATTTCGGGGGTCGCCGAAAGGCGGAGCTCCATCGCGCCGCCAGCGTAGCACCCCAGGCGGCGGGAAAACTAGAGGAAGCTACTGCAGGGTGTCCGGGCCGGGAACGAACGGCAGCTCCACCGATCCCGGGCACAGAACGGTGCGCGGCGGGACCGCCAGCCGCTCCACCTCCGAGCGCAGCCGGCGCGCCTGCACGTGCAGCTCGTCCTGCAGCGCGCGCAGATGCGCGAGCTGGCCCTCCCAGTCACCCTCGCCGCGGCCCAGGTCGTGGCGTGCGCGCGTCCGCGCCTCCATGCTGCGCTCGCAGAGACGGCGCAGGCTCTCCTCCCGCCGGAAGGCTTCCTGCAGCGCGCCCAGGTAGGGACGCGCGCTCCGCTCGAGCGGGATCCCCTTGGCCTCGAAGAGCGCCTTGATCTTCTCCACGAAGGAGTCGGGCGCGCCGCTGTCCGCGGCCAGGATGGCAATGCTGGCGGCGAGCGAGAGCACCCGATCGCGATCGTCGTCGTCGTGCATCCGCCCCTCCTGCACGCTAGTTGTACGGCGAACGCATCGCGCGGCAAGCCGGAAAACGGCCTGTCATGCGCGCGGCTGGAAGACGTGCACCAGCAGGCCCGAGCGCAGCTTGGGCTCGAACCACGTGCTCTTGGGGGGCATGATGCCGCCGGAGTCGGCAACCCGGAAAACGTCGTCCAGTCGGGTCGCACATAACGAGAACGCGACCGCCGCCTCGCCGGAGGTCACGCGGCGCGCGAGCTCCTCGATCCCGCGGCCGCCGCCCACGAAGTCGATGCGTGGATCGGTGCGCACGTCGGCGATGCCCAGGACGGGGCCAAGGAGCCGCTCGGAGAGGACGGACACGTCCAGGGCGGCGACGGGATCCCCCTCCGGTCCGGGCGGCCTCACGCAATCGAGACGGAACCAGCGGCCTCCCAGAAACATCCCGAAAACGCCGGCACGTTGCGGGCCCACGGGCGCGTGCGATGGGGTCACCCGGAAACCGGCGGCGGCCACCGCATCCAGGAAGGCCTCGGGCGTCCTGCCCCCGAGGTCGCGGACCACGCGGTTGTAGTCGAGCAACGTCAGCTCGTCTCCCGGGAATACCGCCGCCACGAAGGCGGGCGCGGCCGTGCCGGGCGCCTCCCGCGCCACGCGCGCGTAAGCCGCGGCCCGGTGGTGTCCGTCCGCGATGTAGAAGGCGTCGAGGGCGGAGAGCCCCGCCTCCACGCCGGACCGGCCACCGCCCTCGGGCACCACCCACACCGTGTGGCGCACGCCGTCGGCCGCGACGAAATCCGAGGCGGGCGCCGACGTCTCCGCCACGGCCGCCAGGGCCTCGGCCAGCGGGGGCGCGGGCCGGCAGGCCAGGAAGACCAGACCCGGCTGCGCCCCCAGCGTGCGCGTGTGCCGCACGCGATCGAGCTCCTTGGCGGCCCGGGTCAGCTCGTGGCGGAGGATGCGCCCGCGCTCGTAGTCCTCCACCCGGGCCAGCCCCACCACCCCCGTCTGCGTGCGCCCCTGGCGGGTCAGGCGATACACGTAGAGCGCGGGGGCCGGGTCCATCCGCATCCAGCCGCGGGCGAGCATGGCGTCGAAGGCGGCGCGCCCTCCCGCATACACCCGCGCGTCGTCGTGCGGCACGTCGTCGGGAAGATCGATCTCCGGCTTCACGACATGGAGGAAGGAGTAGGGATCACCGGAAGCGATGGCCCGGGCCTCCGCCGTGTCGAGCACGTCGTAGGGAAGGGAGGGAATGCGGGCGGCGAGGTCGGGGGCGGGGCGGACGGCGCGAAAGGGCAGGAGCTGCACGGGCGTATCTTGGCACGTGCAGCCAAACGGCCGGCTCTCGCAGCGAATCCCGCCCTGGCGGGTGCCATACTCTCGGCGGAGCCCATGAAACACGAGGACGCGCGCACCATCCGGCCATTCCTGGTCGTCGTGGCCCTGTGGTCGCTCGTGGGCCTCCTCGACACCGGCCAGCTCTATTTCTCCCTGGAGTGGCAGGGGCGGCCGGAGCCGTTCTGGCGGTGCCTGCAGTGGGTGATGCCCGAGTACTGGATCTGGGCTGCCCTCACCCCGTTCATCCTGACCATGGCCCGCCGCTTCCCGCTCGAGCAGGGCCTCTGGCCGCGGCGGGGTGCGCTGCACCTCGTCCTGGGGGCGGCGGTCGCCGCCTTGCATCTGTTCGTGGCCACCTGGCTCATGTGGGCGGTGGATCCCCCCCGGACGCCCGGGCTCACCTATGGCGCGTATTACCTGCAGGGGTTCTTCCGGTGGTTCCTGGTGGAAAACCTCTTCTACTGGGTGGTGCTGGGCGCGGGCACGGCCTGGGAGTATGCGAAACGGGTGCGGGAGCGCGAGCTGCGCGCCACTCAGCTCGAGTCGCAGCTCGTGCACGCGCAGCTGCAGGCGCTGCGCATGCAGCTCCATCCTCACTTCCTCTTCAACACGCTGCATGCCGTGTCCGTCCTCGTGCGCAAGGGAGACGATCAGGCGGCGGTGCGCATGATCGCCGGCCTGTCCGACCTCCTGCGTCTGGCCCTCGATTCCGCGGGGGCCCACGAGGTGCCCCTCCGGCAGGAGATCGACTTCGTCGAGCGCTACCTGGCCATCGAGCAGATCCGCTTCCCCGATCGCCTGGAGGTGGCGGTGAGCCTGGCCCCGGACACCCTGGATGCGCTCGTGCCCAACATGCTGCTGCAGCCGCTGGTGGAGAACGCCGTCCGGCACGGCGTGGCGCGCGCCGCCTTCGCTTCCAGGATCACCATCCAGGCGCAGCGGCTGGACGGCAAGCTCGAGATCCGGATCCGCGACACCGGCCCCGGGCCCCACGCGTCGGCGGTGGCGGGGAGCGGGGTGGGCCTGCGCAACGCGCGGGAGCGCCTGTCCCGTCTCTACGGCACCGAGCACGAGCTGCGCCTCGAGCCCGGATCCGCCGGGGGCACGCTCGTCGTCCTCCGCCTTCCCTTCCGTCACGACCCCGCGGCCACTGCGCAGGAGGTCCTGCATGACTACCGAGAGAATCCGCACGCTGGTCGTGGATGACGAGCCCCTGGCCCGCGAGGGTCTGCTGGAGCTCCTGGCAGAGGACGCCGAGATCGAGGTGGTGGGCGCCTGCGCCGACGGGAGGGAGGCGCTGGAGGCGGTGCGCCGCCTCCATCCCGCGCTCCTCCTCCTGGACGTGCAGATGCCCGAGATGGACGGCTTCGAGGTCCTGGCGGCCCTGGAGCTCGAGGCGCAACCGGTTCCCGTGGTGGTGTTCGTCACTGCCTACGACCAGTACGCGCTGCGCGCCTTCGAGATGCACGCGCTCGACTACGTCCTCAAGCCCTTCGACGACGAGCGCTTCGAGAAGGCGCTCAAGCGCGCCAAGACCCAGGTGAGGCAGGAACAGGCGGACACGCTCTCCCGCCGCCTGATGGCCATGCTCGAGACCTACCGGGGCGGGGGCGTGCCGGAGCCGGACGCCGCCGAGGGAGAGGGGGGCAGCTACCTCACACGCCTGGCCATCCGTTCCTCCGGCCGCGTGGTCTTCCTCAAGACCGAGGAGATCGACTGGATCGGCGCCGCCGACTACTACGTGGAGCTGCACGCCGGGGGCAAGGCTCACCTGCTGCGCGAGCCCATGGCCCGCCTGGAGGAGAAGCTCGACCCCAAGCGCTTCCTGCGCATCCACCGCTCGGCCATCATCAACGTCGACCGCGTGCGGGAGGTGCGCACCTCTCCCCTGGGGGAGAGGTTCGTGCTCCTCGCCGACGGCACCAAGCTCAAGCTCTCGCGCAGCCGCCGGGACAAGCTCCAGGTCTTGATGGGCCGCTAGGGGGCGAGGCGCCGGAAGGCGCGGCCCCCCAGGTGCAGGGCGATGGGGCCCGCTTTCCCGGAGATCGCGACCAGCTCCGGGCCGGCGTTGAGGAACGGGTGATACCCGGCGAACACGCCGGGCCGCCGGGCATCGGGGAGGAAGGCCACCTCCACCGTCAGCGGCTTCCGGTGCAGCGCCACCACCGCTCCTTCCCGCCAGCGCAGGTGAAGCTCCACCTCCCCCCTGGAGCCGCTCACGTGGGTGGTGGTGACGAACGCGCCTCCCACGTCCGGGACCGTGGCCCCCGCCGACACCTTGAGGTCGGCTCCCGCCGGCGCCACCACAGCCTGCACCAGCGGTCCCAGATCGGGGTCCTGCGCCTCCCCGCCGCGCAGCAGTCCCGACACCAGGCCGAGCGCCCGTGCCCCGGTGCGCGCGAGATCCTCTGCATTCACGTCCAGGAGGGCGGCGGTCACGTCCTCCCGCAGCGGGCGCAGGCGCAGGCGCCCGCTGCGCACCTCGGCGTGGAAGGCCGGCCCCCGCGCATCTCCCCACGTCCCCTCCCAGCGCTGGAGTTCCCCGGCGGCCGGGGCGCGCACCGCGGGAGGAAGTGCCGGCGGAGGGCGGTCCTCGAGCAGCGCCGTGAGCAGAGGGCGCACGCTCGTGGTCCAGGTCACCCTCCGGTCCACCAGGCGGTCGCAAAGCACGACCATCGTCCGCTCCGTGAGCTCGTCCACCACGATCTCGGCGTTGGTGCCCACGTAGTGCCCGCCCACGTGGCGAAACTCGCGATTGCCGCCGGGCATGGCACGCACCTCCCAGCCGTAGCCGTAGGCGTGCTTCCCCCCGTCGAACATCCGCGCCACGGCGGAGCCGGGGATGACGCGGCCACCGCGCAGCGCGCGCACCCAGCGGTAGAGATCGTAGGCCGTCGCCTGCAGGCCGCTGTTCCCCACGAGGTTCCACAGGGGCGGGGGATCCTTGCGCCCCAGGCCGAGCCGGTCGACCAGGGTGCCCCGGTCCTCGTCCCCGGCCATCACGTGGGGGAAGCGGCGGAGGTCCCACCGGGGCGCCTGCATGCCGATGTCCTCGAGGTCGGCGGGCAGGAGGACATGCCGCCGGAGGTAGGTCTCGAAGGTCTGCCCGGAGGCCCGTTCCACCACCGCCGCGAGCAGCGTGTAGCCGGCGTTCGAGTAGGCGAACCGGTTCCCGGGTGGAAAGCGCAGGGGGGCGGCCAGGATGCGCTCGATCGCCTCCTCGCGCGTGCGCGGGAGCCACTCCGCCTCCAGGCCGCTCGGATAGATGGATTCCACGATGCCCGCGGTGTGGGTGAGGAGCTGGTGCAGGGTGATCGTCGCCTTGTCGGACGGCACGTCCGGGAGGTGCGCCGCCAGGGGGTCGCCGGTGCGCAGCACACCGTCCGCCTCCAGGCGCAGGACGGCGGCCGCGGTGAACGCCTTGGTGAGCGAGCCGATGGCGTGCAGCGTCTCCAGCGTCTCGGGTGTCCGGGCCTCCCCGTCCGCCCATCCGTAGGCCCGGTGCAGCAGCACCGTGTCTCCCCGGGCCATCAGCACGGTGCCGGCGAAGCCGAAGGGGACGAGCCGGGAGAGGTGCCGGTCGATCCGGCGCGCCAGCGCACCCTCCACCCTGGGCGTGGGGGCGGCGAGGAGCGAGGCCGCGAGCGCAGCCGCCAGGCACGGTCCCATGAGCCGATCCTCGCACGAGGGAAGGGGGAGACGCCCCCACCCGCTGCACACCCTCGTGCACCGGCTGCCGCGGCAGGTCCGCGAGCGCGCCCCCCACGTACAAGGAGGAGGCGGGAGGTCCCTCCACGGTCTCCCGCTCGGACGGCGCGCACTGGGTGGTGCTGGGTCGCGCCGGCCGAATCGGGAGCCCCTCCCTGAACGCCGAGCAGGGAGGGGCTCCACCCCTTCCCGCTCCTCCTTCACAATGCTCCCTCGAGGGAGGAGTCCATGAGATCGCCCGCGCTCGCCGTGCTGGCCGCTCTGTGCGCGCTGGCCGCACCCGCCGCCTCGCCGGAGCCAGCTGCATCCCGGATCCTGGGGGCGGCACTCACCGGATCAGGGGGCCACGAGATCGTGGAGCACCTGTGCGACCGCGTGGGTCCGCGTCTTTCCGGCAGCCCGGCGCTGGACCTCGCCATCCGGGACATGTCCGCACGCCTGCGCACCTTCCGCCTCGACCGGGTCTGGACGGAGCCCGTGTCGGTCCCTCACTGGGAACGGGGCTCCTTCGAGGCTGCGCTCACGGAGCCCGTGTTCACCCCGCTGGTGGGGCTGGCCCTGGGCGGGAGCGTGCCCACGGCCGCGGAGGGAGTGGAGGGGGAAGTGATCGAGGCAGCGAGCTTCGAGGAGCTCACCGCCAAGGGGGACGCGGTGCGGGGGAAGATCGTCCTGTGGAACCGGCGCATGGTCGCCGGCAGCAGCATGGACGGGTACGGTGCGGTGTCGCCGCTGCGCAGCAGGGGTCCCTCGGAAGCGGCGAAGCTCGGGGCCGTCGCCTCGCTCGTGCGCTCGCTGGGGACGGCCGACTTCCGCCTCCCCCACACCGGCGCCCTCCGCTATGCCGACGAGGTGCCCAGGATTCCCGCGGCGGCGCTCGCCGCCGAGGACGCCGAGCGCATCCACCGCCTGCTCGCCCGTGGGGAGACCGTGCGCGTGCGCCTGCGCATGACGTCGCGCACGCTCCCGGACGCTTCATCGGCCAACGTGCTGGCCGAGCTGCGGGGGCGGGAAAAGCCGGAGGAGATCGTGGTGCTGGCCGCCCACCTGGACTCCTGGGACGTGGGGTGCGGTGCGGTGGACGACGGCGCCGGCGTGGCCATCGTGATGGAGACCATGCGGCTGCTGCGCACGCTGGACCTGCGGCCCCGGCGCACGCTGCGCGCCGTCCTGTTCACGAACGAGGAGAACGGCCTGGCGGGTGGGAAGGCCTACGCCAGGGATCACGCGGAGGAGCTGGCGCGCCACGCCGCCGCGATCGAGGTGGACTCGGGGGCGGGTCGGCCGCTCGGCGCCAGCATCACCGCCGGCCCGGGTGCGGTGGAGGCACTGCAGGCGATCCTCCGTCCCCTGGCCGCCCTGGAGGCCAACGCCGTGGAGAGCGGCGGCGGCGGGGCCGACATCTCGCCCATGAAGGCGGCCGGCGTTCCCCAGATCGGTCTCCGGCAGGACACGTTCCACTACTTCGATTGGCACCACACCGAGGCGGATACGCTGGACAAGGTGGACCCGGCGCTCCTGGCCCGGAACGTGGCCGCCTTCGCGATCCTCGCCTATGGCCTGGCGGACGCCCCCGAGGCGCCCGCACGCATCCCGGAGGAGCAGCGCAAGGACTGAGTCAGAAGGTGATGCTGGGCACGCCGGAGAGCAATTCCAGCGCGAAGCCGTCCAGGAGATCCCCGGGCATGCAGGAGGCCGCACCGGCCCGCAGGCCCAGCCGCTCCGCCAGCAGCCCCACCAGACCGGGTGCGGTCCAGCCGTCCTGCCGCAGCTCGCGGAGGGTGATCCCGGCGTGCCTCTTCGAGAGGCGGGCCCCGTCCCGCCCGAGCCAGAGCGGCACGTGGGCGAAGGCCGGCGCCGCCAGCCCGAGCGCGGCGTAGAGCAGGAGCTGGCGCGGGGTCGAGCCCAGCAGGTCGTGGCCGCGCACCACCTCCGTCATGTTCATGGCCGCGTCGTCCACCACCACCGCGAGCTGATAGGCGGGGATGCCGTCCGAGCGGCGCACCACGAAGTCGGAGAGCGCGCGCGGCGGAACCGCGCCCGCCACGCGATCCACGAAGCCGGGAGCCTCCCCCTCGACCCGGAAGCGCCAGGCGTGCCGGCGGCCCGCGGCCAGGCGTGCCGCCCCCTCCTCCGGCGGGAGGGCACGGCAGCGGCCGGCATAAGGGGCCTCATCTCCCAGCTCCTGGGGCGCGCTCGCGGCCGCGGCGGCGTCCTTGCGCGAGCAGAAGCAGGGATAGACGCGCCCGGTCCTCTGCAACCGCTCGAATGCTTCCTCGTACGCCGGCCTGCGCGCGCTCTGCACGTAGGGAGCGAAGGGGCCCCCCCGGTCGGGTCCCTCGTCCCAGTCGAGGCCGAGCCAGACGAGGTCGTCGAGGCACCGCTCGAGAGCGCCGGGGCGCGCCCGGGGGGCGTCCAGATCCTCCACGCGCAGCACGAAGGCGCCGCCCGCCCCGCGCGCGGAGAGCCACGCCAGCAATGCCGTGGACGCGTTCCCCAGGTGGAGGTCCCCGGTGGGACTGGGCGCGTAGCGCCCCCGTGGGGCCCTCACTTGCCGTTGCCACGGGGGGCGGCGAACACCTGGGTGAAGGTGTAGCTGCCGTCTTCCTCGGCGATGCCCACGCCGGTGTGGGTGACGGCGGAGTCGAGGATGTTGGCGCGATGGCCGGGGCTGTCCATCCAGCCCTCGACCGCGCGCGCCACGGGATCGTCCATCCCGGCGTTCATGGCCAGGTTCTCGCTGACCTTGGACCAGGAGATGCCCGCCGCCGTCACCCGATCGGCGGCGCGGCGGCCTTCGGGATCCTCGTGGTCGAAGTAGTGCCGCCGCACCATGTCCTCGCTGTGCGCCCGCGCCACCCGGATCAGCGCCGGGTCGGGGACGAGCGAACGGAGGCCGTGACGGGCGCGCACGCGATTTACGGCCTTCTCGGTCTCGCTCTCCATCTCCCGCAGATCGCGGACCGGCTCCTCCTCGAGGAGGAGGACGACGGCAATCACGGTGCCGTCTCTGGCCTGCGCGGCGCCCGCGCCGATCGCCGTCACCTCGAGGTCGAGCGCGCGGCGCCAGAGCGGATGGTCGCGGAAGCCGCGCACCGCCGCCGCCGCGGCGTCGGCGTATCCCTCCTGCTCCTGCATGTACTCCCTGGCCTCGACGATGCGGGTGAGGCCGGCCTTCCGCAGCGCCTCGACGGTCGAGGTGCCGGAGGAGAGACGTCGCCGCGCCGGCAGCCCCGCCGCTTCCTCGGCCCGCTCGCGCGCCACCCGGCTCGCCGCCGCCGGCTCGGAGGCGGGAGGGACGGAGGCGCGCGCCCGTGCGGCGCGGATCTCGGAGAGGAGGCTCTCGCCCACCTGC
Source organism: Candidatus Polarisedimenticolaceae bacterium (assembly GCA_036274395.1). Lineage (GTDB taxonomy): Bacteria > Acidobacteriota > Polarisedimenticolia > Polarisedimenticolales > DASUFT01 > DASUFT01. The sequence continues at coordinate 34,291 of DASUFT010000043.1, forward strand.
TCGGGGGAGGCGCTCTCCACCGCGGTGAGCGCCAGGGCGAAGACGAGCGCGGGGAGGACGCGCATGCCCGCAGCATGCCATGTCCCCCCCCGGTTGTCCCGGTCCGGACCGGACCCTAGATTGCGCCCCATGAAGGGCGGCCGCGGATTCGGGATGATCATGCTCCTCATGGTGCTCGCCGTGGTCCTCTACCTGGTCGCCCGGAACTGGGAAGCCTTCGGCCCGGCCGCCGTCCAGGTGAAGAACCACCAGGGGAAGCCGATCCTGGACGCCCACGGACAGGAGGACGCGGCGGAAGAAGTGCGCTCCCGCAATCTCCCGGACCTCGAGGACATGGACCGGGAGGTCCAGCAGCACAACTCCGAGGCCTCGGAGACGATGGGCGCCATGGACGCGCTCAAGGACAAGTAGCGCCGGGTTGTTAGAATGCGCGTCTTCCTCCCGAGGAGACGCGCCATGCAGAACGGAAGCTTCCGGGTCCCCAACCCCCAGAACGAACCGGTGCTCGGCTACGCGCCCGGGAGCCCGGAGCGGAACGCCATCCGCGAGCACCTCCGCCGCATGACCGCGGAGACGATCGAGATCCCGGCGCGCATCGGGGGCCAGCGCGTGCACACGGGGAAGACGGCGCAGGCGGTGATGCCGCACGACCACCGGCACGTGCTGGCGACCTGGCACCAGTGCGGCGCGCGGGAGGTGGAGGCGGCGGCAAGGGCGGCGGCCGAGGCCTGGCAGTCCTGGTCCCGCATGCCCTTCCACGAGCGGGCGTCGATCTTCCTCAAGGCGGCCGACCTCCTGGCGGGGCCGTACCGGCACGTGCTCAACGGCGCCACCATGCTCGGGCAGAGCAAGACGGTGCACCAGGCGGAGATCGACTCCGCCTGCGAGCTGATCGACTTCTGGCGCTTCAACGTGAAGTTCGCCCAGGACCTCTACGAGATCCAGCCGCGCTCGTCGCCGGGGATGTGGAATTACCTGGAGCACCGGCCGCTGGAGGGCTTCGTCTTCGCGGTGACGCCCTTCAACTTCACGAGCATCGCCGGCAACCTCCCCACCGCCCCCGCCATCCTGGGGAACGTGACGCTCTGGAAACCTGCGTCGTCTGCGATCTACTCCGCGCACTACATCATGGAGGTGCTGGAGGCGGCGGGCCTGCCTCCGGGCGTCATCAACATGGTGCCGGGCTCGGGATCGAAGGTGGGGGACCCGGTGATGGCGAGCGGCGACCTGGCCGGTCTCCACTTCACCGGCTCCACCGAGGTCTTCCGCGGCATGTGGAAGACGATGGCGGAGAACCTTCCGAAGTACCGGGGCTACCCGCGCATCGTGGGGGAGACGGGCGGCAAGGACTTCGTGTTCGCCCACGCCTCGGCGCACGTGCCGTCGCTGGTCACGGCCCTGGTGCGGGGCGCCTTCGAGTACCAGGGGCAGAAGTGCTCGGCGGCCTCGCGCGCGTTCATCCCTGCCTCGCTCTGGCCGCAGGTGCGGGAGGGGCTGCTGGCCCAGGTCTCCGAGATCAAGGTGGGCGATCCCACGAACTTCGAGAACTTCATGGGCGCCGTGATCGATGCCGGGGCATTCAAGTCCATCAGGGGATACCTGGAGCACGCCCGGCAGAGCCCGGACGCCGAGATCCTGATCGGCGGCACCTGCGGCGACACCACCGGCTACTTCATCCAGCCCACAGTGGTGCTGGCGAAATCACCGGACCTCGAGCTCATGAGGGAGGAGATCTTCGGCCCCGTGCTCACGGTCTTCGTCTACCCGGACGGAGAGCTGGACCGGGCGCTGGAGCTTTGCGACACGGGCTCGCCCTATGCGCTCACAGGCGCCGTCTTCGCCCAGGACCGCCGGGTGATCGGACGTCTCACGGAGGCGCTCACGCACGCCGCGGGGAACTTCTACATCAACGACAAGCCCACCGGCGCCGTGGTCGGCCAGCAGCCCTTCGGCGGCGGCCGCGCCTCCGGCACCAACGACAAGGCGGGCGGCATCCAGAACATGATCCGCTGGGTCAGCCCCCGCTCCATCAAGGAGACCTTCGTCCCCCCCACGCACTTCTCCTACCCGTTCCTCACGCCGGATGGAGGGGACCGGGGAATCTGAGTCCCCGCGTTGCGGGAAAAGCGCTACCGTGCACGGTAACGCTTTTCTCGAAGTGCCGAGAGCATTGTGGTGGCCACGGCCGCCGCCTGTGGGCTAGACGCCTCGCGCTGACCGAGCCGTATCAGGGTTGCGCGCGATGCACACCATCACCCACTTCCTCGCTTCCTGGACGGTCGGGGATGCCACGCTCAAGGATGCCCGCGATCGCAGCCTGGTGATCCTCTGCGGGCCTCCGGGGATGGCGCGATCTTGAAAACCGCTGGCGTCCTATTTCTTGGCTGGCAGGTGGGCTAGAGTTTCGTCGCCGCCCGCCAGCGTTTTGCGTTGACAGGGAAGGTGCGTGATGCCCGACTCTCTCCCCAACTCGCGGCAACAGCTCAGCAGAATCCCCTCGCGGCCACACCCATCCGTAGGGAGAACCATGGCCCAACGTTGCCGGCAGATCCTGTGGCGCTCAGTCTCTGTCGCCACCGTGTGCGCATGCGTCACCATGCTCTTGGGGGATTTCGATGAGGCCGCGGAGACGAGGGAGCCGGTGGACCCACTCCAAGGGTACCGTTTCGTGATCAAGGGAAATGGTGGGAGGCGGCTGGAAATCCGCGGGTTGGTCACGGTAGACGGGAAGAGCCGTGTCATCGACCGTGCAGAAACACCGTACGCGTTCGGATGCGAAGCTGGATCCGTGATCTCCGGATACTTCGAAGCGCTGGACGCCGGCCGCTCCCTCCGCCTGCAGGTGTTCGACCCTGTGTATTCGAAGCGGCGGTCGGCCCTGAGCATGCATGGATTCGATCACGTTCGTTTCTCCTGGGCCCAGCCCGGTGTGGGTCCCCGCTGCGCGGATGCGGGACAGGGTGCGTGTCCCGACACGACCCCGAGCGTGGCTGACTTCAAGAACAAGCTGGAGTCGATGGAGAGGGCCGCGAAATACCAATCCACATTCAGCGTCGGCTGTTTTCCAAGCGGCGAGGTCGTGACCTACGTGTGGCACCGGGTGGCGGTGCCCGCCGTCGAGGGCGACCGGATCTTCAAGTGGCTCGCCGGACCCGGGTTCGAAAGCTGTCTGTCCGAGATCGCCAGGACGCGCGCCGGGCTGTACGAGTCTCTTCTCGACCTGGGGCCAAGCTCCGACCCAACTCAGATCAGATCCGTGATGGAGCGCGCGACGGATGTCTGGGCGGAGCGCGGCGTCTACGATGCAGTGGAGGAGGTCGCCCTCACCAACTCTATTGGACCAAAGACGGATGCGCTCCTGAAAATCTGTGCCGATCTCAGCCAGGCCAGGAGCGCGAGCGGGAACTGAGGCGTTTGGCGGGTGGATTGACCGGTGAATCCCATCACCCTCGCTTCCTGGACGGTGGCCTCCATCAGCGAGACGTTGGTCCCAGCGACGGACTTCTCCTGTCCATTCCTGACGCCGGACTGAGGGGATCGGGCAATCTGAGTCCCCGCGTTGCGGGAAAGCGCTACCGTGCACGGTAACGCTTTCTCGAAGTGCCGAGAGCAATGTGGTGGCCACGGCCGCTGCCTGTGGGCTAGACGCCTCGCGCTGACCGAGCCGTATCAGGGTTGCGCTCCATGCATCCCATCACCCACTTCCTCGCTTCCTGGACCGTCGGGGATGCCACGCTCGAGGATGCCCGCGATCGCAGCCTCGCGACCCTCTGCGGGGTCGCTCCGGACCTGGACGGCCTCGGGCTGCTCGCCGACGGGGCCAACGCGCTGCTTCGCCGGCCCGGCACCTGGTACTTCGGCGAATACCACCACGTGCTCCTGCACGGGTTGCCGGCGGCTCTCCTCCTTCCCACGGCCTTCGCTCTGTTCGCACGGGATCGCCTGCGCACGTTCCTGGTCGCGGTGCTGGTCGTGCACCTGCACTATGTCTCCGATCTGATCGGGTCCAGGGGACCGGCGCCGGACGATCTCTGGCCGATCGCCTATCTGGCGCCGTTCTCCGATCGGTGGACGCTCCAGTGGCCCGGCCAGTGGCCGCTCAATGCCTGGCCCAATGTCCTCCTCACGGCCGGCCTGATCGGCTACTCCCTCTACCGCGCCGTGCAATCCGGGTATTCTCCCGTCGGTGTCATCAGCACGCGCGCGGACCGGGTGTTCGTGGAGACGGTCCGGAACCGCTGGCGCGCCAGTCGGTTCCGCTGAGTGAGCGTGCACCCATGAAGACCATCGGCATCGTGGCCCACAGCGCGGAAGGCGCGTCTCTCTGCTTTCTCACCGCCTGCCGGGAAGGCTCGGCCCTTCTCGGGCCCTTCATGCACCCGAACATCGTGATGAGCGCCGTGCCCATGGCCTTGAGCATGGAAGGGTACGAGACCGGCGATCACGCGGCGGTGGGCAAGAACCTCGCCCGGGGCGTGCGGCAGGTGGCCGCGGCCGGTGCCGACTTCTACGTCTGTCCCGACAACACCGCCCACATCGTGCTGGAGCGCATCGCGGGGGATCTGCCCATCCCCGGTCTCCACATCGCGGACGTCGTGTGCGGCGAGATCACGGCCCAGGGCCGGAAGCACGTGGGCCTCCTGGGCACGAAGTGGACGATGACGGGGCCGGTCTACGCCCGCGCGCTGGAGAAGCGGGGACTCCGCCTCTCCGTGCCCGCGGAGCCGGTGCGGGAGACGCTGAACGCGGCGATCTTCGACGAGCTCTGCCGCGGCGTCTTCCGGCCGGAGACCACGCAGCTATTCCTGGATGCCATCGATGACCTGGGCGCGCGGGGCGCCGACTGCGTCATCCTCGGCTGCACCGAGATCCCGCTGATCGTCACGTCCGGGAACGCCTCCTTGCCGGTGCTCGATTCCACGCGGCTGCTGGCCAGGCATGCCGTGTTCGAAGCGGTGCGGGAGGAACCCATCGGCATCCGCTCCGGCTGGCTGGAGGTGCTCCCCAGCATCCCAGGGGCTTGAGCTCCCGCCATGGGACCCGATTGGGTCCACATTTCCTGCCACGTGCCCGTCAGAATGTGCCTTGCACGAAGTCTTCCATCCCGAGGAGGTAGCCATGTGCAGGGCCTGGCGAAGGATCCTTCTGGTGGCGAGTGCCTGGGCGCTGGTGTTCCAGGTGGGGTCTGCCGCGGCACGCGCGCATTGCGACACGCTGAGCGGTCCCGTGATCCAGGACGCACGACGGGCGCTGGAGGCGGGCGACCTCGCCCCCGTGCTGAAGTGGGTCGCCCCGGCGGATGAGGCGGCCATCCGCGAAGCCTTCACGCGTGTCACCACCGTGCGCAAGCAGGGGGACCAGGCCAGAGAGCTCGCCGATCGGTACTTCTTCGAGACGGTGGTCCGGATCCACCGTGCCGGCGAGGGTGCGCCCTTCGAGGGTCTGAGATCAGCGGCCTCCATCCCAACTCTCGTGGCTGCGGCCGACGCGGCGCTCGCGTCCGGCTCCTCGGAAAGCCTCGCGCGCGAGCTCACGGGATCGGTTTCCAAGGAGTTGAACAAGCGATTTCAAGCCGCCCTGCTCCTGAAGGCGCATGCGGAGGACAGTCCCCACGCCGGGCGGGCCTTCGTGGCCGCCTACGTGGACTATGTCCATTTCGTGGAAGGACTGTCCGGCATCGTGGAGGGTGCGGGGCATCGGCAGGAAGAGGGGGTTTCGCCGCACGCGCATTGAACCCACCCGTACGACCAAAGTCCAATAGGTCTCGGGAAAAAGGTCGGACTATCGTCCGGCAATGAACGCCGCGCGACTGATCGGCCTGGCCCTCCAGGTCAGCATCGTGCTCCTCGTCTTCTGCGTGGGACTGAACGCGCCCGCGGGCGACGTGCGCTGGCTGCTGCGCCGGCCGGGGCTGGTGGCCCGCTCCCTCCTGGCCATGAACGTGATCCTGCCCGTGATCGCCGCGTCCATCGCCGTCCTCCTCCGGTTGCCCGCGGCCACCACCCTGGCTCTGATCGCGCTCGCCGTGTCTCCGGTCCCCCCCATCCTGCCCAGCAAGCAGATCAAGGCCGGAGGCACCGCCTCCTATGCCGTCGGCCTGCTCGCGCTCTCCGCACTCCTCGCCGTCCTGTTCGTGCCCCTGGACGTGAATGCTCTGGCGCGCCTCTTCGGCCGGGAGGTGAGCGTGGCCCCGGCCACCGTGGCCGGCCTGGTCGCACAGACGGTGCTCGTGCCGCTCCTCCTGGGCATGGGCTTGCGTTTCGCAGCTCCGGCCTTCGCGCAGCACCTCTCCCCTCCCTTGTCTGTCGGCGCGACCGTGCTGATGCTCGCCGCGTTCGTTCCCGTGGTGGTGGTGGCCTGGCCAAAGCTGATGGCACAAGTGGGGAACTTCACCCTGGTCGCCATCGTCCTGCTGACGGTGATCGGCCTGGCGGTGGGCCATGCCCTTGGTGGACCGGACGGGGGGGACCGCACGGTGCTCGCGCTCTCCACGGCGACGCGGCATCCCGGCGTGGCGGTGGCCGTGGCCCGGGCCGGTGCTCCCGATGATCCCTCGGTCGTGGCCACGGTCTTCCTGGCCTTCCTGGTGGGCATGCTGGTCACGGTTCCCTACGTGAAGTGGCGCAAGCGCGTGCCCGGGGGAGCGGTGGCGGCGTGAGGGAGGTGGCGCGGGGGGAGCCTCACTCCCCCAGCAGGTGGGCCGCCACCTTGCGCCGGTTGGGGGCCAGGCGGTGCTCGTACAGGAAGATCCCCTGCCAGGTGCCGAGGACGAGGACGCCGCCCACGACGGGGATGGACAGCGTGGTGGAGGTGAGGGCGGCGCGCACGTGGGCGGCCATGTCGTCCGGTCCCTCCACCGTGTGCTCGAAGATGGCGTCCCCGTCCCTCACCAGGCGGCTCATGTAGGCCTCGAAGTCGGCCTGCACCTGGGGGTCGGCGTTCTCCTGGACGAGGATGGATGCGGAGGTGTGACGCACGTGCAGGGTGAGGAGGCCGGTCTGGATGCCGCTGGCCTCGATCCAGACGCGCACCTCGCGCGTGAACTCGTACATCCCCTTGCCGCGCGTGGATACCGTGAACTCGTGCACCGCCTGACGCATCGCCGGATTATGCTCCAAGGACCGTGAGCGAACCCCCCGCACGCCGCCGCCGCTGGCCGTGGGTCGTCCTCGCGCTCGCCGCTCTCCTCGTCTTTGCCGTCTGGTGGTGGCGCGACCTGCCGCGCCGGCAGGTGGAGCGCATCCTGGAGCGGGAGCTCGTGGCCGACGTCTCGGTGGGCGGCCTGTCCATCGAGGGCAGCCGCCGCTTCAGTCTGCACGATCTGCGTGTGCGCCGCATGGGTGGCCAGCCCTACCTCGAGGTCGCGACCGTGGACCGCATCACGGTGCAGGGCTCGCTGCCGCGCGTCCGCGTGGCCGACTTCGAGACCATGGACGTCACGGGCGTGCACATTCTCCTGCGTCCTCCCACCGGGGAGCCGCTGCCCCCACCCTCCTCGGAACCTTCCACCCTGAAGGTCGGCAGACTGACGTTGCGGAACGGCGAGGTGGTGGTGCGCGCAGGGGACGGCGAAGCCCGCCTCCCCTTCGCGGCCGCGGTGGAAGGGATCGGCAGCGACCTCGTGGGAGAGGTCCGCGCCCGGGCCTCCACCCTTCCCCTGGGACCCGTCCTCGCTCTCCTCGGGTTTCCCGGCTCGCAGGCCGCGCTGCGCGGCCTTGCCGCCTCGGTGCGCCTCGAGCACGGCGGGGGCGGAGCGCTCGAGGCCAGCAGCACGGGGCTCGTGCTCCCGACCGGGGTGTTCCCGGGAGCGCACGTGACCGGCTCGGCAACTCCTTCGCCGGACGGCCGCACGCTCGCCGTCGACGCCCGAGCGGATCTCTCCTTGGCCCGTGAGCTGCGCGGCAGGGCCACGCTGGAGGCGGCAAGCCTGGCGCCGCTCACCGCCGAGGTCCACGGCAAGGGTGTGGCGCTCGGGGAGCTCACGCTCCTGGTGCCCATGCTGCCCCAGGGGGCCTCGCTCGACGGCACCGCCGACGTGGACGTGGTGCTCCAGGACGAGGAGACGGTGGCGGTCGCGGCGCGGGCCAGCCTCTCCCGGGCGCGTCTCGAGCAGCCCTGGCTGACCCTGAACCTGGACGGCGCGGACGCGGAGGCCAGGGCGACGCTGACGCGCGACACGGGCCCGCTGCGGGGGCCGGCGCACGCCCGCCTCCGGCTCCCGCGCCTGCAGGCGCGGGGCGCGAGCTGGGCGGTCCCCTCCACGGTCGCCCCCGCCGTGCTCGACGTCCAGGCCGACGTGGCATCGCTCACCCCGCCCGACGCGCGGGGGAAGCTGAGTCTCGTCACCCGCGGGATGGGGACGCTGGCGGCGGAGGGCCACGTGGCGCAGACGCCGCTCGCCGGGGATCTCACCTGGCAGTGGAGCGGACTCACGATGGAGGCGCTGCGCGCGTCTCTCGCCGAGCTGGGCCTCGCCCTGCCGGAGCCGCTCTCCTTGCAGGGTCGCGCGCGGCTCACGGGAACGCTGCGGGGAGAGCTGGGACGCCCCGCCCTGGCGGGAGCGCTCGTGGCGGACGGGCTGGAGACGCGCTGGGGAGAGCGCGCGCTCTCGGGAGGCACCCTGCAGGCGCGCTTCCGGGTGCCTCCCGGCCTCACGGCCGTCGAGGTGCCTTCCCTGGCGTTGACCGCATCGGCGGTGGTCCCACCGCTGGCCCCGCTTCCCGTGCAGCTCGAGGCCGGCGCACGCTGGGACACCACCGCGGAGAGACTGACCGTGCCCCGGGCAAGCGTGCGCGCGTCGGCGGGCCTGGGCACCGTCGCCTTCGACGGGAGCTGGCAGCGCGGCGGCGGGGCCGGCCGCGTGCATCTCCAGGGCGCCGAGCTGCCGGCCTGGCTCCCGGTGCTTCGTCCCCTGCTCGGGGATCCCGTCGCGGGGTACACCGTCCGCGGCACGGCGAGCGCGGACGCGACGGTGCGCCTGGCGGGGGACGGGACGTTCTCGGGGGACGGCAAGGCCGCGATCACCAGGAGCGGGTTCGCCTCCGAGGACGGCTCCCGCGTGCTGGAGGGCTTCGAGTCCTCGTGGACCCTCCACGGGGAGGGAGGCGCGCGCGGCTGGCGCGCGCACGCCGAGACGAAGGTGGGGGGCTTCCAGCTCCTCTGGGGCGCGGTGTTCGGGGACTACTCCACGGTCACCTCGCACCTCACGGTGGACGCCCGCGGGGGGACTGCGGAAGGACCTCCCTGGACGCTGGAAGGCACACTGGCGATGCCGGACGGTCCGCTCCTGGCGGGGTCGCTGCAGCCGGGGCTCCGCTGGTCCGGGTCGATGGAGGTCCCCGATCTCGGGCGCACGGTGGAGCGCTACCTGCGGGCGCCGCTGGGGGAGAGCCTGCCCCTGTTCGAGCGGATCGAGGCCAGAGGCCGCGCGCGGGTGCAGGCCTCCGGCGTCGCCTCCTCCAGCTCGCACACGGCGAGCGGCGGCGTCACGCTGGAGGACGTGGACCTGGCGGGAACGGCCGGCTACGTGACCATGTCCGGCCTGGGAGCCGTGCTCCCCTTCGACCTCCGCTGGGAGAGGGTGGAAGGCGGCGCCTGGTCCCTCACAGGGCCGCCCATGCAGGGCACCCTGGAGTTCGATGGGATGGAGGTCGCCGGCCTGACGCTCGCCGCGCTGAAGTCGGGCGTGGTGCTCCTGGGAGACGACCTGACGTTCGAGGAGAAGCTGACGGTGCCGATCCTGGGCGGGGAGGTCCGCTTCGAGGCGCTGCGGCTCCAGGACCTCTTCCTCCCCACCCGGCACCTCCTCTCCGGCGTGCTCATCACCGGCATCGCGCTCCCCGAGGTGGCGGCCGCCTTCGGCCTGCCGCCGCTCGAGGGATCGGTGGAGGCGCTGTTCCCGGAGGTGCGCCTCGACGCCCACACCCTCCAGGTCGAGGGGGGCGGCGAGGTCGGCCTGTTCGGCGGCACCGTGCGCCTGGCCGGGATCTCCGGGGAGGACGTGCTCACCCGCTTTCCCAAGCTGCACCTCTCGGCGACCTTCGAGGGAATCGACCTGGGGCGCGTCACCAGGGTCTTCGACTTCGGCGAGATCAGCGGCGTGGTCGCGGGCCACGTGCGCGACCTGCGCCTCTTCCGGGGCGTTCCCGTGTCCTTCGAGGCCGCGATCCAGTCCGTTCCCACCGAGGGCGTGCGCCAGTTCGTCAACGTGAAGGCCGTGCGCAACCTCACCATCCTGGGAACGGGCGCGCGGATCAGCCCCCTCGACCGCGGGATCCAGCGCTTCTTCGACAAGTACACCTACGCCGCCATCGGGATCTACATGAAGCTCGAGAACGACGTCTTCGTGCTGCGGGGCACCGCCGGTTCCAAGGAGGGACGGGAGCTGTTCGTGCGCGGGCGGCTCCCCTTCCCCATCAACATCGTCAACGCCCAGCCGGGGAAGACGGTGTCGTTCTCCAGCATGGTGGAACGCTTGCACTCCGTGGACTTCAGCGCCGCGTCGTCCACCCCGACGTCGGCGCCATGACCCGGGCCGGGCTACACTCTGGCCCGAGGGACCAGAGGAGTCGCCATGCGCCGTGCCGCGTTTCCGTTCCTGACGCTCGCCGTGCTCGCGGCCTGCGTCACGGTCAACGTCTACTTCCCCGAGGCCGAGGTCCGTGACCTCTCCAAGCAGATCGAGGAGGAAGTGCGCAAGCAGGCCGCCCAGCAGTCGGGAGAGGCGCCCCCCGCCCCCCAGCCCCCTCCCGCCCCCAACCAGGGAGCGTCCGTGTTCGACCTGCTCGTGGGGGCGACGCCGGCCATGGCCCAGGTGGCGCAGCCGGAGATCACGAACCCCGCCATCCGGAAGATCATCGACTCCCGCTCCGCGCGCTACAACGAGCTGCGCCGCTATCTCGACCAGGGCGTCCTGGGAGAGAACAACAAGGGCCTGCTGGAAGTGCGCAACCTGGAGGCGCTCACCGACCTCAAGGCACGCGCCGACGTGCAGCGTCTGGTCAAGGCGGAGAACGCGGATCGCCAGGAGCTCTACAAGGAGATCGCCGCCGCCAAGAACGTGGACCTGGCACAGCTCCCCAAGATCCAGGAGACCTACGCGGCCACGCTGCGGCAGAACGCGAAGCCGGGGGACTGGATCCAGCAGCCGGACGGCAACTGGGTCAAGAAGTGACGGAGGCGTGCTCCCCGGCCATCTCGGCCAGCAGGTCCTTGAACCCCCGCAGGTCGGTGTCGCTCGCCGGGTAGACCAGGCATCCGCAGATCGCGTCGGCCGCGAAGTCCTGCGTGACGTGGAGCACCAGCAGGTCCATGGCGATCCTGCGCTCGCCGTAGCACAGGGTCGCCCCCTTGATCCCCGTTCCCAGGTCCATGCCCGGCATGGACCCGTCCAGGATGAACCCCAGGCCGGAGGCGCTCAGGTCGGCCACCACCAGGCGGAGGTCCTGCCCGTTCTCCCCCTCGGGGAAACGGAACTCCAGCACGGCCCGGCTGTTGGGCCCCAGCCTGTAGCGCGGCTGTCGGCGACGGCAGGTATGCATCTTCGTTCCGTGCCTGGTCCGCCTCGGCCGGCGGGGAGCCGAATATAGGTCGCGCCTCCGCCGTGTGCATGCCGCCCCCTCCCGTCGTAAGCTCGAGCACAAGGCCCCCAGTCATGAGCCTCTCCCTACGCCCCCGGCACCTGCGCCGGTATGCAGAGATCGCGCGCGTCGTGTGGCGCCACCGTGCCGCCCTGGGTCTGCGCTTCTCTGCGCGCCCTCCCGAGGTGGACACGGCCGACGGGGGAGACCGCGATCCCGCCGCGCTCGCGGCCGACCTGGAGGCCACGGGTCCCACGTTCGTGAAGCTGGGGCAGCTCCTGTCCACGCGGCCGGACCTGGTGCCCGAACCGTACGCGCTCGCCCTGGCACGCCTGCAGGACCGGCTGGAGCCCGTGCCCTTCGCCGAGGTGGAGCAGGTGGTGACCGTCGAGCTCGGGGTGCGGCTCTCCAAGGCCTTCTCACGGTTCGATCCCGCGCCCCTGGCCGCGGCTTCGCTCGGACAGGTGCACCGGGCCGCGCTGCGCGACGGCCGCGAGGTCGCCGTGAAGGTCCAGCGCCCAGGAATCGCGGAGCGCGTGGCGGAGGACCTGGAGGTGCTCTCCCACCTGGCGGGGCTCGTGGAGCAGCGCACGGAGACGGGCCGGCGGTGGCAGTTCGGCGCCCTCCTCGAGGAGGCCCGGGAGAGCCTCACCGCCGAGCTCGACTACCAGGCCGAGGCCAGGAACCTGGAGCGGCTGGCGGATGAGCTCCAGGAGTACCCGAGGATCCTGGTGCCGCTGCCGGTGCACGACTACACGCGCGAGCGCGTGCTCACGATGGACTACGTGCGCGGGCGCAAGGTCACCGACCTCGGCCCCCTGGCCCGGCTCGAGCTCGACGCCGGGACGCTCGTGGACCAGCTCCTGTCGGCGTACCTGGAGCAGGTTCTCGTGCACGGCTTCTTCCACGCCGATCCGCACCCCGGGAACGTGTTCGTCACCCCCGAGGGAGACCTCGCTCTCCTCGATCTGGGGATGGTGGCGCGGGTGCAGCCGGGCACGCAGGAGGTCCTGCTCAAGCTCGTTCTGGCGCTGAGCGAGGGGCGGGGGGACGCGGCGGCCGATCAGGCGCTGCAGCTCGGCGACCCCCTACCCGGAGCAGACGAGGCCGCCCTCCGGCGCGAGGTCGCGGGACTGGTGGCCCGGCACGAGCGCAAGATCGGAACGCTGGCGCTGCAGCTGGCGAGCGCGCTCACCCAGGCGGGGTTCGGCATGCCCCGGGAGCTCGCCCTCCTCGGGAAGACGCTCGTTCAGCTGGACGAGATCTGCCACACGCTCGCCCCCGGCTTCGACGCGAACGCCTCCATCCGGCGGCGAACGATGGCGCTCATCGGCGCGCGCATGCGCCGGGACGTCTCGGCGGGACGCCTGCTCTCCGGCCTGCTCGAGGCCAAGGAGTTCACCGAGCACCTGCCGCGCCGGGTGAACCGCATCCTGGACGCCGTGGCCGAGGACCGGCTCACCCTGCGCGTCGCCTCCGGCGACGCGGACCGCCGGAGCGAGGCCCTGGTGCGGGGAGCCAACAGGCTCACGGCGGGGCTGGTGCTGGCCGCGCTGCTCCTCGGTGGAGCGCTGCTCCTCCCCTCCCTGCCCCGCGTCGCGGCCGTCTACCTGGTGGCCGCCGGGGTGCTGGCGGCGGGCCTGCTCCTGCGGAGGCACCGCCAGGGATAGACTCCGCGGCCCTCATGGTGCCGCGCCGCCTGCAGCTCGCCGTGGCCACCGCCGCCATCGTGGCGGCGGCGGTGCTCGCCTTCCTGGTCACGGCCCCCGCGGAGCGCCTGGTCGACTACCTGTCCGACGATGCCTTCTACTACCTGCGGGTGGCCTCCCACCTCGCCGCAGGCGACGGACCCACCTTCGACGGCATCACCCGCACCACCGGCTTCCATCCCCTCTATGCCCTGGTACTGGCCGGGCTCGACCGCATCGTCCGCGAAGACGGCGCCCGCCTGGCGGCGGCACTGGCCGTGAACGCGCTCGCCTTCGCCGCCGCGGCGCTCCTCCTGGCCGCAGCCGCGGGAACGCTCTGGGGACCGCGCGGAGCCTGGCTGAGCGCCCTGGCCTGGCTGACGAACCCCCATGCCCTGCTGCTCCCCTTCACCGGCATGGAGGGGACGCTGTGCGCGGCGGCGTTCGCGGGGCTGCTCTGGGCGCTGGCTCGGCGGAGCATGCTCGCCGTCGCCGCCTTCCTCGCGCTCTGCGTCCTGGCGCGGACGGACGGGCTGCTGCTGGTACCGCTGTGCTTCGCCGCGCTGGCGCTCCAAGGGACCTGGCGCCAGGCGATGGCCACGCTGGCCGCGATCGCCCCCTACGCGCTCTGGGTCGTCTACACGCACGCGGAGGGTGCCCAGGCCGTGCACGGCAGCGCGGACGTGAAGCGGCTGTGGCGCAGCGGCCTGACCGCTCCCATGGACTGGCTGGAGGAGACGTGGTTCTCCCTGCGCATCTTCCTGGTATGGGTGGGGCGGAGCCTGGTGAAGGTGCCGCTGCTGCACTGGTTCCTGCCCTGGGTGGGGCGGGCATTCCACCCCCGGCCCCTGGTCGCTCACCTGGCCTGGCTCTTCCCCGCCGGCCTGGGAATCGCCTACGCGCTCCTCCTCCCCCGGGCCTGGACCTGGTATTACGCCCCCGCGATCGCCGGGCTCACGCTGCTCGCCGCCGGCACCCTGGCCCGCATGGAGCGCCTGCACGCCGCGCTCCTCCTCCTGGCGGCCATCGAGTCCTACGGCTACCTCGGCTTCATGCTGGCGCACGGCCGCAACCGCGAGCAGCGGGACATGCTGCGGGCCGCCCGCTGGGTCGCCGCGCACGTGCCCCCGGAGAGCCGAGTCGGCGCCTGGAACGCGGGCATTTACTCCTGGTACTCCGCGCACACCGTGATCAACCTGGACGGCCTGATCAACGACGAGATCGCGCCCTGGATCCGGGCGGGGAAGCCCATGATCGGCTACCTGGACCGCCGCGGGATCGACGTGGTGGTGGACTACGACGAGATCGTGCGGCAGCTCCCGCCGGAGCGAGTCCGCCCGCTCGCCCACTTCGAGAGCGCGTGGGAAGGGAAGCCGATCTCCGTGGTGCGCCTGGCGCGCTAGACTTCCCCGCCATGCAGGTGGTCATTCTGTGCGGCGGCCGGGGGACGCGCCTGGAGCGCGAGACCGAGGTCTTGCCCAAGCCCATGGTGACGATCGGCGAGCGGCCGATCCTGTGGCACATCATGAAGCACTACGCGCACTACGAGCACCGGGACTTCGTGCTCTGCCTGGGCTACAAGGGCGAGCTGATCAAGGACTTCTTCCTCCACTACCAGGCGCGGCAGAACGACGTCACCGTGGAGCTGGGAGGCAAGGCGGCGGTGGAGGTGCACCCCGCGCAGGAGGGCGACCTGGGGTGGACGGTGACCCTCGCCGACACCGGTCTCGAGACCCCCACCGGTGGCCGCCTCCGCCGTGCCGCAAAGTACCTGACCGGCGATCGCTTCCTCCTCACTTACGGGGACGGCGTGTGCGACCTCGATCTCGACGCGCTGCTCGCCTTCCACCGCGGCCACGGCAGGGTGGCGACGGTGACGGCGGTCCACCCGCCGGCGCGCTTCGGGGAGCTGGTGCTCGGGGACGGCGGCCGGGTACACCGCTTCGCCGAGAAGCCGCAGCTGGGGACGGGGCAGATCAACGGAGGCTTCTTCGTCTTCGAGCGCCGCATCCTCGACTACCTCGACGACGACGCCCTGGAGCAGCACCCCATGCAGGCCCTGACCCGCGACGGCGAGCTGATGGCCTACGCGCACGACGGGTTCTGGCAGTGCATGGACACCGTGCGCGAGCTCACCATCCTCCGTGATCTGTGGGACTGCGGCCGAGCACCCTGGAAGCTCTGGTGAACCTGTCCGCCCTGGAAGGGAAGCGCGTCCTCGTCACGGGCCACACCGGGTTCAAGGGAGCGTGGCTGTGCACCTGGCTCCTGGAGCTGGGGGCGGAGGTTTGGGGCTTCGCGCTCCCGCCGCCCACCGATCCCAGCCTGTTCGAGCAGGCGGAGCTGGCCCGGCGCATGCGCCACGTGGAGGGGGACGTGCGCGACCTGGACGCCGTCGCGGGCGTGCTGGAGGCCGCGCACCCGGAGGTCGTCTTCCACCTGGCGGCCCAGGCGCTGGTCCGCCCCTCCTACGTCTCCCCGCGGGAGACCTTCGAGGTCAACGTCCTGGGCACGGTGAACGTACTGGAGGCGCTGCGCCTCTCCGGCAGGCCGTGCGTGGTGGTGGCGGTCACCAGCGACAAGGCCTACGAGGAGCATGCGGGCCCGGCGGCCTACCGGGAGGAGGATCCGCTCGGGGGATCCGACCCGTACAGCGCCAGCAAGGGCGCGGCGGAGATCGCCATCGCCTGCTACCGCCGCTCGTTCTTCCGGCAGGGCGTGGCCCTGGCCTCGGTGCGGGCCGGCAACGTCCTCGGGGGCGGCGACTGGGCCGAGGACCGCATCGTCCCCGACATCGTGCGCGCGCTGCTCCGCGGGGAGCCGGTCCGCCTGCGCAACCCGCGCGCGGTGCGGCCCTGGCAGCACGTGCTGGACGCCCTGTCCGGGTACGTGCTGCTGGCCGGACGCATGCTCGGGGAAGGCGCGGAGGGCCTGGCGGAGCCCTGGAACTTCGGGCCCGAGCCGGGCACCGAGCTCGACGTGGAGTCGCTCACCGAGCGCATCCTGCACGCGTGGGGCGGAGGGACGTGGCACGCCACCGGCGAGGAGGGCGGACCGCGCGAGGCCGGGTACCTGGCGCTGTCGATCGACAAGGCCAAGATGCGCCTGGGCTGGCGGCCCACCTGGGGCGTGGCCCGGGCCGTGGAGGAGACAGTGGCCTGGTACCGCGACCGCGAGACGTCCGCCTTCGAGCGCACGGTGGCGCAGATCAGGACCTACCAGGAGGACGCGGCGCGTGCCCGAAGCTGACGGCGAGGTCCTGCGCCTGGAGACCGCGTGCCGCGCCTGCGGATCGGCCGACCTGGCCCCGCTCCTTTCGCTGGGCGACCTCCCCCTGGCCAACGCCCTCCTCGACGCCGCGGCGCTGGCGCAGCCGGAGCCGCGCTTCCCGCTCACCTTGCTCTTCTGCCGCGCCTGCAGCCTGGTGCAGCTGCGGGAGACGGTCCGGCCCGACGTCCTCTTCGCGCACTACCTCTACTTCTCCTCGTTCTCGGAGACCATGCTCGCCCACGCCCGGAACCTGGCGGACGCCCTCATCTGGCGGCTGAACCTGGGGGCGGACAGCCTGGTTTTCGAGATCGCCAGCAACGACGGCTACCTGCTCCAGTACTTCCAGGAGGCGGGCATCCCCGTCCTGGGGTGCGAGCCCGCGGGAAACGTGGCGGCGGAGGCGCAGGCGCGCGGCATCCCCACCCTGCGTGCCTTCTTCGGCCGCGAGCTCGCGGCCGTCCTGCACGCGGAGGGACGGCGGGCCGACGCCGTCCTCGCGAACAACGTGCTGGCGCACGTGGGCGATCTCCCCGGGTTCGCGGCCGGGGTGGCGCTTCTGCTCGCCCCCCACGGGCGCGCCGTGCTCGAGTTCCCCTACGTTGCCGACCTGGTGGCCGGGATCGAGTTCGACACCATCTACCACGAGCACCTCTGCTACTTCTCCCTGCACGCCGTGCGGGCGCTGTTCGCCCGCGCCGGCCTGGTGCTGATGGACGTGGAAAGGCAGGCCATTCACGGCGGCTCCCTCCGCATCAGCCTCGCCCACATGGAGGCGGGGGTGCCGGAGAGCCCGGCGGTGGCGGCGCTGCTCCGGGAGGAGGAGGCCTCCGGCCTCACCGGCGAGGCGTACTACCGCCGCTTCGCGCAGGACGTGGCCCGCCTGCGGGACACGCTCCTCGCCGAGCTGCGCGCGCGCAAGGCCGCGGGGCAGCACCTGGCAGCCTACGGGGCGTCCGCCAAGGGCTCGACCCTGATGAACGCCTGCGGCATCGGGCGCGACCTGCTCGACTATGTGGTGGACCGGAGCACGGTGAAGCAGGGCCGCTTCACCCCGGGGAACCACCTTCCCATCCTTGCCCCGGAGGAGCTGGAGCGGCGGCGCCCCCACGCCGTGCTGCTCCTCACCTGGAACTTCGCCGAGGAGATCTGCCGGCAGCAGCGTCCCTACCTGGACGGGGGCGGCACCTTCCTGGTGCCGGTTCCCGCCCTGCGGTCCATCCCGTGAGGATCGAGCCCGCAGGCCTCCCCGGCGTCTTCGTCGTGCACCTGGAGCCCGAGAGCGACGGGCGCGGCCACTTCGCGCGCCTGTGGGACGCACGCACGCTGGCGGAGGCCGGTCTGTCCGCTTCCATCGCCCAGGCCAGCCTCTCCTGGAACGCGCGGCGCCACACGCTGCGCGGCCTGCACTGGCAGGTCGCCCCCCATGCCGAGGCCAAGCTCGTGCGCTGCAGCCGCGGCGCCATCTTCGACGTGGCGGTGGACGTGCGGCCGGGCTCCTCCACCGAGCGGCAGTGGGTGGGCCTCCACCTCTCCGCGCGCGAGCCCCGGGCGCTCTATCTCACGGAGGGCCTGGCCCACGGGTTCCTGACGCTGGAGGACGATACCGAGGTGTCCTACCTGATCTCGTCCCCTCACGTGCCGCACGCCGGACGGGGCGCCCGCTACGACGATCCCGCTTTCGCCATCGCCTGGCCGGCACCGCCGGCCGTGATCGCGGACCGCGACCGCTCCTTTCCGTCCTATGATCGAGGACCCCGATGAAGGAGAGAATCCCGGTCTTCCGGCCGCTCCTCGAGGACGAGGAGATGACGGCCGCCCGCGAGGCGCTGGAGCTGGGCTGGCTCGGCATGGGGAGCTACGTCGGCCGCTTCGAGGACACGCTCAAGGAGGTGGTGGGGGCCTCCGACCGGCACGTGGTGGCGGTGAGCACCGGACACGCCGCCCTGCACCTGGCCCTCCTGGCGGCGGGGGTGGGACCGGGAGACGAGGTGATCACCCCCTCCTTCAACAACGTGGCGGACTTCCAGGCCATCGTGGCCGTGGGTGCCTCGCCCGTCTTCTGCGACATCGATCCCGTCTCCCTGTGCGTGGACCTGGACCGCGCGGAGGAGCTCCTCTCTCCCCGCACCCGGGCGCTGATCGTGATGGACTACGACTGCGTGCTCTGTGACCACGCGCGGGTGGCCGACCTCGCAGCCCGGAGCGGCATCCGGATCGTGCACGACGCCGCCCACTCCCTGGGGTCCCGGTACCGAGGCCGGCCGGTGGGGAGCTTCTCCGACATCGCCATGTTCAGCTTCGATCCCGTGAAGACGGTCACCTGCATCGACGGCGGTGCCCTGGTGGTGCGCACCGAGGCGGAGGCGGACGCCCTGCGGGAGATGCGGCTGATCGGGATGGGGCAGCCCTCCTCCGTGATGTACCAGAACCAGCGGGCCTGGACCTACGACGTGGCCCGCCTGGGCTTCCGCTACCACCTGGCCAACCTGCACGCCGCCATCGGCCTGGCCCAGCTCGGAAAGCTGGAGGTGATCGCCCGCACCCGTCGCGAGGCCTGCCGGGTCTACAACGCGCGCCTGGCGGGCATCCCCGGGATCACCGTGCCGCAGACGGACTTCGAGGACGTCACGCCGTTCCTCTACTACGTCCGCGTGGAGGGGGACCGGCGGGACGCCTTCCGGCAGCACCTGGCGGCCGCGGGCATCGACACCGGCATCCACTGGCAGCCCGGACACTGGTTCCAGCTCTTCCGGGACTGCCGGCGCGGCGATCTGCCGGTGACCGAGCGGGTGGGCCGCGAGATCGTCTCCCTCCCCCTCCACTCCAAGATGGAGGCGGGAACGCTCGATCGCGTGTGCGAGGCGGTGCTCGCGTTCTTCGCGGTCCGCGCCTGATGGTGGACGGGCGCGCGCTCCTCGCGTCGCTCAAGGTCGCGGCGGGGGGAACGGACCCCACGCTCTGCCTGCCCGTGGGGAACCCCGTCCTCGCCCTCCTGCGCCCGGTGCCGGTGCGGCGCGAGCGCATCCAGGCCGCCGACGTGACGGCGTTGACGGAATGGCGCAATCGCTTCCCGCAGTCCTTCCTCACCGAGTTCCAGGCCACGGAGTCGCGCACGCTCGCCTGGCTCACCGGTGCGGTGGCCGGCGACGACGGCAAGATCCTCTTCATGGCGGACACGCTGGACCGTCGCACCTTCGGCTACCTGGGTCTCGACGCCATCGACTGGGAACGGGGGACCGGGGAGGCGGATGCGGTCGTGCGGGGAGACGCCGCGCCCGCGGGGGCCATGGCCCTGGGACTGACGGCCCTGCTGCGCTGGGCGCAGGGGGCCCTGGGTCTCTCTCGCCTCAGGGTGCGCGTGCTCGCCGACAACCCGGCGCTCGCGTTCTACGTGCGGGTGGGGTTCGTGGAGGAGCACCGCGTGCCGCTGCGGCGAGAGGAGAGAGGCGCGGGGGAGGTGGCGTGGGTGGAGGACGCCACCCTGGCGGCACCGGAGCGCTCGCTCGTGCACCTGCGGTGGGTGCCGGCGTGAAGCGCCTCACCATCGATCTCGGCCGCGGCGAGGTGACGGTGGACCCGGAGGGCCCGCAGGCGCGCACCCTGGCGCTCGGCTCGGCGGAGGGATTCGCCGCCGTGTCGCAGGCGTGGCTGCGCGCAGGGTGGGACGCCAAGCACGTGTACTCGTTCACCTGGCTGGGCCGGCCCATGATCCAGCTCCCCGAGGACATGGTGCGCCTGCAGGAGGTGATCGCCGCCGTCCGGCCCGACGTGATCGTGGAGACGGGGATCGCCCACGGCGGCTCCACCGTGTTCCACGCGGGCCTGTGCCGCCTGCTGGGGAAGGGACGGGTGGTGGCGGTGGACGTGGAGATCCGGCCGCACAACCGGGCCGCCCTGGAAGCGCATCCCCTGAGCCCCCTCTTCACGCTGATCGAGGGATCCTCCATCGATCCCCTCACCATCGCCCGCGTGAAGGCGGAGATCCGGCCCGGGGAGACGGTGATGGTCTTCCTGGACTCCGCCCACGGCAAGGCGCACGTGCTGGCCGAGCTCGAAGCCTACGCACCGATGGTGAGCCCCGGCTCCTGGATCGTGGCCATGGACGGGATCATGGGAGAGGTGGCGGGCGCGCCGCGCACGAGGCCGGAATGGAGCTGGGATAACCCGAGGGAGGCGGCCGCGGAGTTCGCGCGCGCGCACCCCGAGTTCGAGCCGGGCACGCCGCCCTTCGTCTTCAACGAGGGGGCGGTGGACCGGCCGGTCACCTACTGGCCGGGGGGGTGGCTACGCCGGAGGGAGTGACGGTCGTCATTCCCACCCGCCAGCGCGCTCACGTCCTCCCCACCGCGATGGAGAGCGTGCTCGGACAGGACGTCCCCGCGCTGCGCCTCCTGGTCTGCGACAACGCCTCCGAGGACGGCACGGCCGAGGTGGTGCGCCGGTACGCGGCCCGGGACCCTCGCGTCGTGTTCCACCGGCATCCCCAGGACATCGGCGCCACCGCGAACTTCCAGTGGGGGATGGATGCGGTCGGCACCGATCATTTCCTGCTCCTCTCCGACGACGACGCGCTCCTGCCGGGATTCCTCGCGCGCGCCCTCCGCACGCTCCGCGCCCGTCCGGAAGCGGCCATGTTCTGCGGAGCCTCCGTCGTGTACGACACCCGGACCGGCGAGCACCGGGTCCGTCCGGACCGGGGCTGGGAAGAAGGCGTGCATGCGGCCGGGGAGCACGTGGCCCGCATCCTCGAGCACCACTTCCTCTGGACGGGGGTGGTCTTCCACGCGCGGGTGCGGGAGACGCTGGGCCGCTTCGAGCCCGTGCCGCTGGTGGACGTGCTCTACCTGGCCAAGGCCGCCGCCTCCTTCCCCTTCGCCGTCTCCCTCCTGCCGGGGGCGGTGTTCCGGATGACGGGGACGAACGCGCACCTGACCGTGACGCCGTCCGACCTGGAGCGCACCCGGATCACGATGCAGGCCGCGGTGCGCGCGCTGCCGCTGGCCCCGGCGCGGCTCCAGGAAGCGCAGGAGGCGGTGGAGGACAACGTGCGCGGTGTGGCCAACCGCGCCCTGCGGGAGGCGTATGCGGCGCGGAGGATGGATGCCCACGCCGCGCTCGCGGCGTACATGGACGGGTGCGGCTGGCTCTCTGCCGGCAAGCGTCTGCGTGTGGCGCTGAAACGACGGCTGGGTCCGGGCCGGCGGCCGCGCCGCGCCCGCCCCGCTCTCTCCTTCGAGGACGTGGTCCGGATGTATGCTGCCGCTCCCGAGGAGAACCCATGATCGACCACGTGAGCGTGAGCGTGAGCGACGTCGCGGCCAGCCGCGACTTCTACGAGAAGGCGCTGGCCCCTCTGGGCTACGTCATCGTGATGCAGTTCCCCCAGGCCGTGGGTTTCGGCGTGGCGGGGAAACCGGACTTCTGGATCGGCAGCCGCGGCCCGGGAAAGGTTCACGTGGCCTTCGCCGCCTCCGACCGCAAGACGGTCGACGCCTTCTACGCCGCCGCCATGGCCGCGGGGGGCAAGGACAACGGCCCTCCCGGCGTGCGGGCCCACTATCACCCGACCTACTACGGCGCCTTCGTGTTCGACCTCGACGGGAACAACATCGAAGCGGTCTGCCACAAGTAGAAGCTTCCTACTGCAGCAACTCCATCAGCATCGCCACCTCGGCGCGGATGGCGGTGCGCAAGGTGCGCTCGCGGTCGGGGGCAAACAAAGGAGAGTGCGTGGAGGGGAGCGGCGTGGCATTCCCCTTCGCCTCCGCGTACCGCGCCGGCTCCACCGCCCCCACCCAGAAGAGCGCGGCGGGAACACCGGCGCGGCCGTACTCGGAGAAGTCCTCGCCGATCATCACCGCGCGCTGCTCCACTACCGCCTCCGCCCCCATCTCCCGACGCAGCGCACCCACCAGACGGTCGGTCAACTCCGGGTCGTTGTACGTGGCGTGGGTGCCGTCCGAGACCGTGATGGAGGGCTCGCGCGGGGCCCTGGACGCCGCCGCTTCGCCCTTCGCCACCCGGGTGATCCCCTCCAGGAGCTGCTTGCGGACCCCCTCGCCGTAGGACCGCACCGTGAGCTGCAGCTCCACCTCGTCCGGGATGATGTTGTGCTTGGTCCCGCCGTGGATCGAGCCCACCGTGATCACCGCGGGATCGAGAGGATCGTTCTCGCGTGAGACGAGGGTCTGCAGGGCCAGCACTACCTTGGCCGCCATCACCACGGGATCCACGGTGCCGTGGGGATAGGCGCCGTGACCGCCGCGGCCGTAGAGGGTGACGTCCACCGAGTCCACGTTGGCGAGAGCGAACCCCCGCGTGAACCGCACGACGCCCGCGGGCGCGTCCGAGTTCAGGTGGATGGCCACCGCCTGATCGGGCCTGGGGAAGCGCGTGTAGAGCCCGTCCTCCAGCATGGCGGCGGCTCCCCTCCCCTGCTCCTCCGCGGGCTGACCCACGAACACCACCGTGCCGCGCCACTGGTCCTTGGCCCCGGCCAGGAGCAGCGCCGTCCCCACCCAGGCGGTCATGTGACCGTCGTGTCCGCAGGCGTGCATCACTCCCGTCACCTTGCTGGCGTAGGAGAGGCCGGTCTTCTCTTCCACCGGCAGCGCATCCATGTCAGCCCGGAGCAGCACCGTGGGACCGGGACCGTTCCGGAGCACGCCCACCACGCCGTGGCCGCCCACCCCGGTGGTGACCTCGATCCCGGCGGCGCGCAGCCGCTCCGCGAGCTTGGCCGCCGTCTCGACCTCCTGGAAGGCCAGCTCGGGGTGGGCGTGCAGGTCCTGGTAGAGCGCGTCCAGCTGGGGGTAGATCGCATCCAGGTGCTGGAGCACCGCGCGCGCGCGTGCCGCCGCGTCCCTGGCGGGCGCGCCCCACGCGGACAGCACCAGCAGGAGCCCGACCGTCGCCGCCACCGCTCGACTCATCCTTCCTCCTCCGACGCGGCGCCGCGCAGGCGCTTGATGCGGGACCGCCCCTTCTTCTCGGTGAGGCGTTTCTCGCGGCTTCCTGCGGTAGGACGCGTGGCCGTCCGTGCCTTCCGCGGCGCCAGAGCCGACGCCAGCAGCGCGACGAACCGTTCCACCGCCAGCTTGCGATTGGCGGCCTGGCTGCGCGAGTCGCTCACGGACAGGCGCAGCACGCCCTGCGCGCTGATGCGGCGGCGCAGGCGGCGGTGCACCAGATCCTTCTGCTCGGGGGTGAGGCTTTGCGACCTCTCCAGGTCCCAGAAGAGCGTGATGCGGCTGCTCACCTTGTTGACGTGCTGCCCGCCCGGCCCGCCGCTGCGGCTGGCGGTGAAGCTCAGCTCCTCTTCGGGAATGGCCGGCCCGCCGGGGATGAGGAGGTCCAAAGGCCCCTACTCGCGCAGGCCGGCGAGGTCGGCGTCCTTGTCGGCCGCGGCCTCGAGCTTGGGGTTGAGCGCGAGCGCCCGATCCAGGGCCGCGCGCGCGCCCGCCTTGTCCCCCGCGGCGAGGCGGATCACGGCCAGGTCGTAGAGGACCTCGGGAAGCATGCCGGGCTGGCGCTCGGCCGCGCTCGCCGCCTGCTCCTGCCAGCGCCGCGCCTCCTCGAACTTCTTCTCGGTGAAGGCGGTCCAGCCGCGGTTCCAGCGGTCGTTGACCATGCCGAGGTCGAGCAGGCGGCCGATCTCCACGATGGGATCGGCGTGGTCGTCGACGCGCACGTCGATGGCGCGATCGGTGAAGCCGTTGTAGCCGCCCTTCGCACGCACCACCAGGATGGCCGCGGACTGCCGCCCCCGCGCATCCCCTCCGGCGGCGTCCCCCGACCTCAGCGCGGCGTAGAGCCGCTCCCCCAGCGGCTTGCCCTTGCTCTCCAGGAAACCGCGCTCCAGCGCGGCCACCACCGGCTCCCCGGCGAGGATGTTGCCCTGCACGGCGTAGCTGGGCCCGCTGCGCCCGCCCGCCCAGGCGAGGCAGCCCTTCCCGGTGTAGGTGGCGGAGGCACCGGACGCGGAGACGACGCCGAACTGGCGGCGATCGCGATCGGGGTCGTCGCGCAGGAGGATGGCCACGATCTCGTCGGGCGTGGCACCCCGCTCCAGGAGATCGAGCCCGCGTGGACCGAAGGTGGTGTTGGCGAAGGACTGCGTGGCCACGGCACCGGCCCCCGCGCGCCCCCACGGGACCACGCTCCCCACGGAGAAGAAGCGGCTGGCCACCGCCACGCCCACCTCCCCAGCCTCCGGATCCGCGGCCACGATCGAGAACGTGGAGGGTGAGGGAGGAGCGGCCACAGGGGAGGAACACGCCAGCAGGGCCACCGCACAGGCCAGAGCACGCATCGTCATCTCCTCTTGCGCAGCTCGGCGTTCTCCCGTTCCAGGCGCACGATCTCGGCGTCCAGTGCCTCCCCCTCCGCCCGCTTCTCCGCGTCCACCTGGTCGCGGACGGCCATCAGCTCCTTCTTCTCCTCGGGAGTGGCGGCACCGTCGATGAGCGCATCGGCGGCCGGAGAGGGCCCTTCGGAGATCGACGGGTCCGGCTGCGCCGCGCAGGCGGCGAACACGAGGGTCAGGACGGCCAGCACACGCATCAGCGCTCCCGGTCGCGCTTCAGCTCCCGGTTCTCCTTCTGCAGCTCGGCCAGGCGCCGGCGCTTGGCGGCCAGTGCGCGATCCCAGTAGGCGACGGTCACGCGGCGCACGTCCTTGGCCGCCTGGGTGGAGACGCGCGCGATCTCGCGACCGCCCTCGGCCGCGGCGTGCCCGACCTCACGCCCGAGCTTGGCTCCGGCGTGGCCGACCTCCTTGCCGGCCTGCTTCACGTCCTGGACGAAGGCGCGGCCGGCGGTCTTCGCGCTCTCCGCCGCGGGAGCCGTCGACGCCCAGGCGAGCACCATCACGGAGGCGAGGAGGCAGCGCACACCGGAGAGTGTAGGACCAAACGTCGGCGCAGGGAAAGGATCAGACGCGCTGGCGACGCGCCCGTCTCTTGCCGAGGTAGACGTTCAGGGGGTGGGCGCGGGCCAGCATGGAGATCACCGGTGGAGCACGGCGCTCCGCCTCGCGCAGCGCTTTCCGGAGCTCGGTGTGGTCCGGCTCCTCCACCAGGCCCCGCTCGAAGGTCTGGATGGCCTTGCCGCGCCGGCCGCTCAGGAGATAGACGCGGCCCAGATTGAGGTAGAGCTGCCCGTCGTACTTGTCGTTCTTGAGCGCCGACTCGCAGGCGCGCACTGCCTCCGGCGTTCCGTTGCCGTTCGTCAAGGCGAGGCTCAGCCCAAAGTAGGAGAGGCAGCGCCAGCTGGGCAGGGCACCGGCGCTCCTGTAGAGCTTGAGCGCGGAGCGGAACGACCAGAGCGCTTCCTCGGAACGCTTGAGCACGAGCGCGGCGAGCCCCTGACGGTAGAGCTCGTCGGCCATCTGATAGGGCGTCGCCCCCGCACCCGCGCTCATGGTGCCCTCGGTTTACGGCGATATTCGGGTACGGCAACGCGGAACTGCGATGTTTTTCGGGGAGGGGCGAGAGGTTTTTCCGAGTGTGGCGGTGTGTCCCGGCGCGCAGTTACGTAACTGTCTCCGCATCGAACGAGCGCGAACGACGCCGGAGCAGCAGGTGTATCCTCCGCCCATGCTGCTGCCGAGGGAGAGGAAGGCCCTGGAGGAGCTGCGCACGTGGCTCGAGGGGCGTTTCGGTCCCCGGCTCCGGGAGGTCGTGCTCTTTGGATCCAGGGCGCGGGGAGAGGGAAACGAAGACTCCGACCTCGACGCGACGCAGCCTTTCACGCCGTTCGCGCCCTGCTGCTCGCGCGGGGACTGGAGCCGAAGAGCCATCAGCGAGCGCTCCACCTCCTGAACACGGAGTTCGTGCGCACCGGTCTGCTGCCTTCCGCGCACAATCGGTTGCTGGCGGGACTGCAGCGTTCCCGGGAGCTGGCCGACTACGACGCGGCCGTTGCCTTCTCGGTCGAGGACGCCGAGGGTGAGTTGACGGCCGCGCGCACGTTCGTGCAGGAAACGCTCGAGCTGCCCCGGCGCGAAGGCTGGATCCCCCCGCCTTCGTGAGGCCTCGCTGGGCGGAGGTCTCCTACTGCACCGGGGGCAGCGCCACCCGGTAGCGCCGCTCGCCGTCCACCGTGTTCACGCTCACCGCCAGCGAGGACGGCAGGTCGCCGCGCACGTGCGCCAGCACGCGCACCGGCCGGCCGGCGTACAGGTCGGGGAACCGCGACGGCGTGATCTCCGTCACCTCGCCGCCATCCCAGTCGAGCCGCAGGTCCCAGGCCAGGGGATGGGCGATGCTGGCGCACAGGTCGTCCACCGCCTGCTCCAGGCTGTCCGACTCCCCGAAGAACGACGCCGCCCCCCGGCCGTACTCGGCCAGGCGCAGGAGCGTCTCCGCCCGCACGAGCGGTCCCGGCCCCACCACGAACAGGCGGCGTTCGCCCAGGCGCTCCTTCAGCAGCCGGAGCACGGGCTCTTCATCGGACAGGATGCCGTCCGTCACCACGACCAGGATGCCGTGCCTCTCCGGATCGTCCGGCTGCTCCAGGGCGGCCTCCAGCGCCGGGAGGAGCTTGGTCCCGCCATCCGCCGTCAGACCGGCGAGCCAGCGCTTCACGCCGTCCTTTCCCTCGGCCAGGGGTTCCACGGGGGCCGGACGCATCAAATGGTAGTCGTCGTCGAACTCGATGAGGTTGAAGCGGTCGGAGGGCTGCAGGCTGTCGAGGGCACGGCCCACGGCGCGACGGGCCTGCTCGAGCTTGTCCTTCATCGCCATCGAGCCCGAGCTGTCGATCACGAATAGCACCTGTTTCGCCCGCGACGCCGTGGTCTCCGGCTCGCGGGGCGGATCGACCACGACCTCGACGGTGTGGCCCTCTTCCCCGTCCCGCTGCACCCGTGCGGCAAGGGTCGGCTCCTTCTCCGAGCCGGTCGCGAACGTCAGGGAGAAGGCCTCGCTCGCCGGGAACTGGCGGGCCACCGGCTCGATGACGGTGCGATCTCCCAGGTAGTCCACGAGGATCTCGTGGGTGGCGCTCGCCGGCGCCACCAGAGGCGCGTCCTGGTGCACGCTCACGCTCACGCTCTCCAGGACGGTGCGCGGCGGCGAGGGACGGCGGCGGTCGGTGGCGGGCTCCGGCTGCAGGGCCGGGAGCGTCAGGCCGAAGATCCCGCGCTCCACGGACAGGGGCACGCGGAAGCGCATGTGCATCTCGAAGGTGGACCTGGCCTCGATCTGGAAGGGCGCGGAGCGCATGCGCGACACGGCCGGCGCCGGCGGCGCCTCCGGTCGACGCGGGTCGGGGCGCGCCGTGCGTGGCGGCGTTGTCCGCTCCGTGACCACGGGCTCGACCGCCAGGTCTTCCAGGCGGCCCTGGGAGACGAGCGCCAGGCCGAGGACCTCCACCGGGGACGGCAGCGTCGAGGCGAAGCGGGCGGTCACGGTCTCCGCGCTGCCGTTGGAGAAGGCATAGGTGAGCGTGCCCACCGCCGTGCCGCCGTAGACGTCGACCGCATAGCTGACCTGCGTGCACTCGACGAGGGGAACGTCCTCCGCAGCAGGTGCGTCGGTCCGCACCGCCCAGCGGATCAGGGGCGGGGTGGCGTCCTTCCCGGGAGTCCCGGCGGCAACGCCGGAGACGAGGACGACCGATGCAACGAAACTCAAGGCGGCGCGGCGCTTCGCGTTCATGGCCTCCCTCCCGTGGACCCGCCACAGTCTGCGCCCATGGAACGCTCCCTGCCAGCTCTGGTTGCAGAGCGATTTCTGCGCTTCCGCTTTCCGTCCACGCCGAGCGACAATGTCACCTTTGCAGGAGCCCTCCATGCGCACGGTCACGATCGCCGCGCTCGCCATGCTCGCGGTCGGCGCCTCCGAGAGGGGACGGGCGCAGTCCGCGCCGGCGGAGACCGATCCCCGCGTCGTCAAGCTCGTCGCCGCCGTTTCCGAGAGCCGGATGGAGCAGCTCCTCCGTACCCTGGTTTCCTTCGGAACGCGCAACACCCTGTCCAACCCCTCCTCCCCCACGCGCGGCATCGGTGCCGCCCGGCAGTGGATCTTCGACGAGCTGGCGCGGAGCAGCCCGAAGCTGCAGGTCAGCTTCGATCCCCACCAGGTTCCCCGGGGAGGGCGCATCACCCGCGACGTCGAGCTGCGGAACGTGGTGGCCGTCCTTCCCGGACGAAGCGGGCGCCGCATCTACGTGAGCGGCCACTACGACACGGTGAGTCTCGGGGCCCAGGGACAGGCCGGACTCAATGCCGCCGCAGGCGCGTACGGCAGCCCGGCCGACGATGCCGATGCTCCCGGTGCGAATGACGACGGCAGCGGCACCGTGCTGATGATGGAGCTGGCGCGTGTCTTCGCGGAGAGCGGCCTCTCCTTCGACGCCACCCTCGTCTTCACCGCCGTTGCGGGGGAGGAGCAGGGGCTCATCGGTTCTCGCCAGCAGGCGCGGGCCGCCAGGGCCACCAATGCTCCCGTTCAGGCCGTGTTCAACAACGACATCGTGGGGGGAGCGGTGGGCGGCGATGGCATCGTGGACGGCGCCACGGTGCGCCTCTACTCGGAAGGGCCGGAGGACTCACCGTCCCGATCGCTGGCCATGTTCACGCGCCGCATCGCCGCCCGGTACCTGCCCTCCCATCGCGTCCGCTTGATGGCGCGCCGCGACCGCTTCGGCCGTGGCGGCGACCACACGGCCTGGAACCTGGAAGGGTTCGCTGCCGTCGGCTTCCGTGAGTCACGGGAGAACTACTCCAGGCAGCACAATGCGAACGACACCATCGACGGTGTCTCCTTCCCCTACCTGGCCCAGAACGCGCGGGTGAACGCCGCCGCCATGGCGGTGCTGGCGCTCGCCCCGCCGCCGCCGGTGGTCACCGACGAGCGCGGTGCGCCCATGCTCGACCGCCGTCCCTCCGGCTACGACGCGCATCTGCAATGGAAGGCCTCGCCCGGGGCGGCTGGATACCGGGTGTTCTGGCGCCAGGCCTGGGCTCCCGATTGGGAGCACGAGCTGTACGTGGGCAACGTCACCGATCACGTGATGGCGCACGCCAACGTGGACGACTGGGTGTTCGGCGTTGCAGCGGTGAACGGGGACGGACACGAGAGCACGGTCACCGCATACGTGGCTCCGCCCCCGAACTTTTAGCACGGGCTACTTCCCCTTGTGAAAGTGGGTCGTCGCCGACGGTTTCACCCTCTCCAGGTCCAGCGAGTCCAGGGTCGCGGTCAGGGAGTAGTGGCCCTCGGGAAGCGGTGAGCCCTCGGCGTCCACCATCTCCAGGTCCAAGGGCAGCATCAGAGTCTCACCGTGCAGGAACACGTGGACGAGGTTCTTGCACTCACAGCAGCCGCCGTCATCGATCCTCTTCTCGAGCACCGGCTTGCCGTTCTCGTCCACCAGGACGACGGTCGCGCTCACACACCCCGCGAAAGCGAAGGCCTCACCGTCGCTGTTCTGCTCGTGGATGCGGAAAGCGCCCTGCAGCTGGACCGCCCGCCCTGCCGTGGCGTTCTGCGCCCGATCGAGCGTGAGCGAGGTCCCGACCGGATGATCGGGGAGCATCACGCCGCCCACCTGCGAGCGGAGCAGGACGCTCTCGATGGGGCCGGCGATGGAGTCTTCCGTGCGCTTGACGAGCCCCACCCCAGGGGCGAACCACTCGGAAATGAGCCCGGCATCCATGCAGACACGCTCATAGTCGACTCGCACGGCATCGGCGAACTCACCGGCGGGCACCTTGACGAACTCCGTATGGCTGGCCAGGATGGCGCGACCGCCACCCGTGCAGGGATCCATGCTGCCCGACAAGGTCGGGGTCCACGTGGACCCCACGCCGGCACCTAGCCGGTACCAGAGGAGGGCCCCGCCGTCCGGGGCGATCTCCAGGAGGTCGCCGCCGGGGCCATAGTCGACCCGGGCGTCCTTGGCGAAATATCCGTGCAGCGCGAAGCCCTGCTCGCCCGTTCCGTTCGAGTAGTCTCCGACCGAGACCTCCCACGTCGTCTCCACCCCGTGGGGGTATCGCCTCTCGTACACCCAGTGGTTGCCCACCTGGAGCGGAAAGTGGTACACGCCTTCCGCGGTGACACTCACGGCCCGGACCGAGGGCAGGGGCGGGACGATTTCCTCTGCTCGGGTCGCGTCCAATGCTCGTCCGGCCAGGACGAAGGACACAGCAAACACCATGCTCAACATGGCCCACCTCCTCGTGACGGGCTCTCGACGAACCTAGAGCTTGTCGAACTCGGGTTCTTGTGCCCTGTCTGTAACGCTCGCCCGGCGCGCGGGCAAGGTGGTGCGCCGGCACTTGATGACCAACCCGATCCTCGATGGACCGTGCGCCCGACCAGGACTGCGGATCGCGCGCAGCACGTGGTGATCGGGCCCGGTCGCTCGGGAAAGGAAGGGTCTACGCTCGCCCCCGTGAAGGTGGGGGCACTCCTCCTTGCGCTGGGTCTCGCGCCGGGGACCGCACTTTCTGCGGAACCGCCGGCGGTCGTCGAGAAGGTCGAGGTGCAGCTCCTGCTGCTGGACGTGCAGGTCCTCGACCGCAAGGGGCACCCCGTGCCCGGCCTCGCCGCCGAGGATTTGACGTCTCCCTCGATGGCCGGACCGTTCCCCTCGCCAGTTTCGACGACCTGTGCTCCGCGTCGTCCCAGAAGCGGGCCATCGTCCTCGCCTTCGATTACCAGCACCTGGACGAGGCACAGCGGAGTCGAGCCCTGCTGATGGCCCCTGTCCTGGGAACGCTCGACCCGGTGGCGGTGACTCTCGAGAAGCGGGCGGGGGCCTGGTGCGGCAACCTGGTGGACGTCATCCCGGCGGCCGCCCTGCGCCACGGCGGGATGTACGTCTTCGAGGCGCGCCGGGCCGACGGTCCCGCCGATGCGGGAGTGGTACGGGCCGTCTTCTCCGTCGATTCACCACCGTGACAAGGTTTCGCCGAGCTTCGCGTCCCTACGGACAGGTTCCCGCGTTGCTCCTGGCGGCATCGCCGCACGTCGCGGACGAGGTGGTGCCGCCCATCGGCCCCGCGGTCGCCGAACCCCAGCTCCCTTCGGTTCCGGCGCCGTCGGTGGCGACGACCACGAACCAGAGATCTCCGGCAGGGACGGAGCTCCACATGGCGCTCCCGCTCGAGCCCAAGGCGCACGCCGATCCGCTGACGGCGTAGAGCGACACCCCCGACAGCGGACCATAGAGGACCTTGTATCCGGGGGCCGTGCAGCTTCCGGCATCCCAGCCCACCGCGATCGACGATCCGTCCGCCGCCTCGCGCGAGGCGGTCATCGGCGAGCCGAACGATCCGTCGGGAACCGGTGGCGGCGCCGAGGGAGGGGCGGTGCAGGTGCTCATGGTGCACCCCGGGGGCGCGGTGTAGGTGACGAGCACGTTGTCGAGCTGCCACCACCACTCGAAGGCGGCCTGGTAGTAGTGGAACCGCACCTGGACGTCGGCGGCTCCCGCGGCCTGGGCGCTGATGTTGAGTGTCCTGTGGTCGGGGTTGGGGCTGGCGGCGCCCTGATTGCGGAACACGTTGACCCAGGCGCCACCGGTGAGGCTCGACTTCACGTCCACGTCGCCGAACTCGTTCTGGCCCCCGCTGTACCAGCGGAAGTACTGGTCGAACTGCAGCGTCACCGACGTCGCCGCGGAGAGGTTCATGACCGGCGTGATGAGCTGCTCGTCCTGTGCCGCGGACGATCCTGCGTTGTCGCTGTCCACGATCGCGACCGGGGCCACCAGGGGCGACGTGAAGGCGCGCGCCCCCGGATTGGCGGTCGTCCACGTGGCGGCGGCCCCCCCTCCCGTGCCGCCGTCGACGATGGTCCAGGTCCCCGGGATGCCGCTGGTGAAGTGCTCGTCGAGCGCCGTGCCGCCCCCGGACATCACGGTGCCCACCCCGTGCGTGAACGATCCGGCCCAGCTTCCCTGACCGGTCTGGATGTTCAGGTCGAACGCGACGGTGCCTCCGCAGAGAACGCTCTGGGGGAGGGTGACCGTGAAGTGCGGCGCCATGGAGTTCGCCGATCCGGCGGGGGGGATGTCCGGGTAGGAGGCCGTGCCGTCGGTGATGACGACGCCGGGCGTGGTCGAGCTCAACGTGGCGGTCACGCCGGTCAGCGTGTCCGAGCCATCGTTCGCGACCTCCACCGAGAGCTGGACCTGCTCGCCCGCGTCCCACGTTCCGTTCCCGTGCCCCGGGCCTCCGGTGGCGCAGACGTCCGCGACGTTGGCCTGGCTGCCATACGCCGCGTGCGGCCCGCACGCGGAGGCCGGGTAGGTGAGCATCAGCGTCCAGTTGTCGATCGTTCCCGTGTCCGTGCCCGCGGAGTCCACCACCTTCAAGCCCCATGATCCGATGGAGTGGATGCCGTTGGCGGAGGACAGCACGCTCACTGGACGGAAGCTGCCGGTGAAGGGGGGCGTTCCCGAGGTGATCGGCGTCGCCGCGGCATCGTCGAAGACCGTGTTGGTGAAGTTGTCCCCCGAGCTGTTGGGCGCCCGGTTGAACAGCGTGATCGGTGCACCCACAGGCGGCAGAAGGGAGATCGTCAGGTCGCCCACGTAGGTGTGCGTGATGTTGACCTTCACGTTGACGTCCTGGACGATCTTGTCGTCGGGGACGCTGATCGAGCTCACGACCCCGGTGGGATTGTTGTCCGGGATGGGGAGCGGGCTCCCCGAGCTCGGGTAGCTGGGAGTGGTGTTCCGGCCGGTCGTGAACGGGTAGTAGTTCCCCCCGGCGTCGTCGGAGGCGACGTTGCCGGCGAGGTCGGACGACTGCACCCAGTATGTGTAGTTCGAGCACTCGCTGAGCGAGGTTAGCCCCACGGCGTGGGTGGTGACCAGCGCACTGGAGGAGGCGGTGGAGCTGCCGGGCGGCGTCGTGCCGTAGTGCACGACGCTGCTGGAGGCCTCATCGGTCGACCAGTTGATCGTCGCGGAGTTCCCGGTGACGTTCGTGGCCGTAACGCCGCTGATGACGGGCGCCACGCAGTCCACCGCGGCGGTGGCGGAGTAGTTGACCCCCGGGGCGCCGTCGCAGTCGAGCGCGTCCACGTAGTCCACGTGAAGGGTGTCCCCGGGCGCGACGGAGATGACCCCGTCGGCGGCGGTCGGCGCCGCACCGGTCGTGGGGATCGAGCCGTCGAACAGCATGGAGTTGATCCCGCGCTCGCTCAGGGTGAGGTCCTCTCCCCCGGGCTCGGTCTCGCTCCACACGTGAACGATGGCGGTCTGCCCGGTGGAGGCGTTGGTGTTGAGGTCGCGGTCGGCGAGGATGACCTGGGCGGGGACGCCACAGGCCACACCGCTCACCGCGAACGTCACCTTGAACGGATCCGCGAGCTCCGCCAGGGTCGCGGTCACCGTCCTCACGACCTTGTAATAGAAGGCGGGGTTGCCGCTGTTGGCGATGGTGTCGCTGGACGTGTGATAGAAGGGGTAGTTGCCGGCGTGGCCGCAGTACCCCTCGTTGTCGGTGATCCCGCACACCGCGCTCCACCCGCGCTGCCAGAACGGGTAGTGATCGGAGACGGTGAGGCTGGGGCAGAGGAAGGCGTCCACCGGGAGGCCGGTCCCGTAGGTGGCGGCGGCGTCCACCACCCTCTGAGCCAGCCACTGCGAGGCCGCGTTGTAGTTCAGGTCGAGATTCTCGACCGCGGGGATGCCGTCGCCGGCCCAGCCGGGCATGTCGAAGTTGAGGACGCCGAGGATGTTCTCACCCCGGGCCAGCGCATCCGCGGCGTAGGCGTCGCTCCCGAACAGCCCCTGCTCTTCCCCGGTGACGTTCAGGAACTTGACCGTGTTCCTCACCCCCCAGCAGGAGAGGGCCTTGGCGGCCGCCAGCACCTGGGCCGTCCCCGAGCCGTTGTCGTCGGCGCCGGGAGCCGTGCCCGAAGTCGGCAGGTCGTCGAGGTGCGCCTCCAGGATGTAGACGTTCGCCGGGTTGGTGGCACCGGTGTGCGTCCCGATGACGTTGGGGGCGTTGGTGCCGCTCCACGTCTGGTTCTGGGCATGGAGCTTCAGGCCGGCGTAGGTGTTGAAGCAGTAGGTGGCGGCATCGCGACAGCCCTGGCTGGTGGAGAAGCGAGTGCCCGTGGGCGGATTGTTCACGATCGCCTGCCAGTACGCCATGATGTCGGCGTCGGTGACGGTGCCGACGATCTTCTGCACGATGGGGTTCGGGACGAGGTTCGCGCTCTGCTGGAGCTCGGCGGGCACGGCTCGCGGGGCGGCCACCGGCGTTTCGGGAACGCGCGAGACGAAGGCCCGTGCTTCGTCGACATCGTGTAGCGGCGTCCCCTCGGGGACACGGAGCAGCAGGAGGTTTTCCTCGGCGTGCAGGACGGCTCCCGCCCCCCGCACCCTGTCGAGGTCCGTGTCGGGGCGGACCCCGACCATGAGGTAGTCGACCGACGACGTCTCGGTGTCGAGCACCTTCGGCACATATCCCCGGGCCATGAGCGCGGCGAGGTCGGAGGCCTTCCCGAGGACGAAAAGAGACAGCCGGGTCTCCAGCACCACCGGGATCCCGGCGGTCCGGAGCACCGCCAGATCGTCGTCCGTCTTCCGGTCGACCTGCGCCAGAACCTGTCCCTCGGCGGCAACACTTACGCCGGTGGCGAGGAATACCAAGCACACGAAGACGAGAATCCACCGGTTCATGGAGCCCCCCCGAACGCCAGTGTTCGAGTAAAGCTACTCGAATCGAGGTCCGAAGGGGCCAGGTATTTCCTATTTCCTTCTCGGAGCTTCTTGGACGTCTCCCATCAGGGCAACGCGAGTTCTCAGGATGCCGCATCCCGTGCCTGATACTTCCGCCATGGCGAGGCCACTCAGGCAGCACGTGCCGGGAGCGATCTGCCACGTCACGCAGCGTGGGAACGATCGTCGGCCGATCTTTCTGGACGACCAGGACCGCACGCGGTACTTGGCGATCCTCGGGCGCGCGCTCGAGCGTCAAGGCGAGCGTGTCCACGCTTACTGCTTGCTCACCAATCATGTCCATCTGCTTCTGCAAGCCAGCGATCGCCCGCTATCCGCACTCATGCACGTGGTCGGACTGCGCTATGCACGCTGGTTCAATGATCGGTGGGCCCACACCGGACATCTCTTCCAGGGCCGCTACTACTCCGCCGCCGTCCAAGGCGATCCGCAGCTACTGATCGTTCTTCGGTACATCCACCTCAACCCGGTTCGCGCGGGTCTTGCCCCGGATGTCGCCGAGCACCGATGGAGCAGCCATCGAGCCTACGCCGGCGGTGAGTCTCCGCCGCCCTGGCTGACGACCGGTTACCTCCTGGCTCTCCTCGGGCGTACCCAGGCTGCGGCTCGAGACGCCTATGCGCAGCTCCTGAGCGACGCCTTCGCGCTCGAAGATCTGCGGCCGGCCCTGGCCACTGCTCCCGCTCGGCAAGCGAGGGTTCGCGTCCCCTTCGAATGCATTCTTGGCGCAGTGGCGGAGAAGGCCGGTTGCTCGCCGACAGCAATCCTCGGGAGGGCGAGAGACCGCCGCACCTCACTGGCGAGGTTCGCTGTCGTGCATCTCGCGCGGGAGGCCGGGGAGTACCGGCTCGCGGACCTTGCGCGCCTGCTCGGGCGGGACCCGGCCACGCTCTACAACGGCGTGGCACGGCGCGTAGAGAGCCCGACGGCGGAATGGAAGGAGCTGGTTGAAGGGGTCAGGCTCTTCCTTTCCTCGGAAAGGAAATAGGAAATACCTGACCCCTTCTGAGCCTCGCTCAGTGCGTGAAGAGCATCTCCCGGTAGGTGGGGAGCGGCCACAGCTCGTGGGGCACGAGCTGCTCGATGCGATCGCCGGCGTCGCGAAGGGAGGCCATGGCCGGCACCACCTTGTCGCGGAAGTGCTTGGCGTGCGCCTCCACCGATCCATCGCCGGCGTGCTCCAGCTCGTGGGCCAGCGCCTCCGTGCGCCGCCTCAGCTCACAGGTGAGGTCGCAGAACCGATCGAGCAGCGCCTTCAGCTCCGTGCAGGTGCCGCCCGCGTCCTTCACCGCCGCCAGGGACTCCGCCATCCGCTTCTGGTACTCGACCGCCGCCGGCAGGATGTAGCGGTTGGCCATGAGCACCATGGTCTGCCCCTCGATGTTGATGCTCTTGTTGTAGGCCTCGAGCGAAACCTCGTAGCGGGCGCGCATCTCTCGCTCGTTGAGGATGCCGTGCTTGACGAAGGCGCCCAGGGCCTTCTGTCCCACCAGCTCCCCCAGCGCGTCCACCGTGTTCCGGTGGTTGAGCAGGCCGCGGCGCTTGGCCTCGGTCTGCCACTCCTGGGAGTAGTTGTTGCCGTTGAAGATGATGCGCTTGTGCTCGGCCACGAGGTCCTTCACCAGCGCCAGCACCGCGTCCTCGAGCTTGCGCCCGCCCGCCACCGCCTTCTCCAGCGCGTCCGCCACCGACTCCAGGGCGTCCGCCGCCGCCAGGTTCAGCATCACGTTGGGCCAGGCGATGTTCTGGCTGCTGCCCACCGCCCGGAACTCGAACTTGTTGCCGGTGAAGGCGAAGGGCGAGGTGCGGTTGCGGTCCCCCGCGTCGCGGGGGAGCTGGGGCAGCACGGCCACCCCCGTCTCCAGCAAGCCGCCCTTCTTGGTGGACTTGGCCCCGCCGTTCTCGATCTGCTCGAAGACGTCGGTGAGCATGTCCCCCAGGAAGACGGAGATGATCGCGGGCGGCGCCTCGTTGGCTCCCAGGCGATGGTCGTTCCCGGCGTGGGCGATGGAGGCGCGCATCAGTCCCTGCCACCGGTCCACCGCGCGCAGCATGGTGGCGCAGAAGACCAGGAACTGGATGTTGTCGTGGGGGCTGTCCCCCGGATTGAGGAGATTGTTCCCCAAATCGTCCGACATGGACCAGTTGAGGTGCTTTCCGGAGCCGTTCACGCCCGCGAAGGGCTTCTCGTGCAGGAGCGCGGCCAGGCCGTACTTCGGCGCCACGCGCTTGAGCGTCTCCATCGTCATCATCTGGTGGTCGGTGGCCACGTTCGCGTTCTCGAAGACGGGGGCGATCTCGTACTGGCTGGGCGCCACCTCGTTGTGCCGCGTCTTCACCGGCACCCCGGTGGCGTACAGCTCCTTCTCCACGTCCATCATGCAGGCCAGGATCCGCTCCGGGATGTGCCCGAAGTACTGGTCCTCCATCTCCTGGCCCTTGGGGGGCTTGGCCCCGAACAGCGTCCGCCCCGTGAGCGTGAGGTCCGGCCTGGCGTAGTAGAAGTTGCGGTCGATCAGGAAGTACTCCTGCTCGGGACCGCAGGTGGTGACCACGCGGGTGGCGGGCGAGCCGAAGAGCTTGAGCACGCGCAGCGCCTGCCTGGACAGCGCCTCCATCGAGCGCAGCAGCGGCGTCTTCTGGTCCAGCGCCTCCCCGGTCCAGGACACGAAGGCGGTGGGGATGACGAGCGTCGTCCCGTTGGGGTTGACCAGGAGCCAGGGGGGGCTGGTGGGATCCCAGGCCGTGTAGCCGCGGGCCTCGAAGGTGGACCGCATGCCGCCGGAGGGGAACGACGACGCGTCGGGCTCGCCCTGGCGCAGCTCCTTCCCGCCGAACTCGGCCACGGCGCGGCCGCCCGGCATGGGGGTGAGGAAGGAGTCGTGCTTCTCCGCCGTGATCCCCGTCATGGGCTGGAACCAGTGGGTGAAGTGGGTCGCCCCGTGCTCCACCGCCCAGTCCTTCATGGCGGAGGCCACGGTGTCCGCGATGTTGGAGTCCAGCGGCTGACCGCGGTTGATCGTCTCGCGCAGGGACTGGTAGACGGCCTTGGGGAGGCGGGCCCGCTGCTCCTCGTCGTTGAAGACGAGCATCCCGAACGCCTCCGCCGCCCGGGAGGGCTGCGGGTGAGACTGTGCCGTGCTCATGGCCCAGTCGCGAACGGCCTTGACCGCATCCTTCGAGGCTGCCGAACCCATGGCGTCACCCCTGTTCCTTGCACTTCCAGCTCCGTCGCGCGCTCGGCAACCCTTCCGATGGCGGGGAGCAGGTCTGAAAGTGCGCATGATGCCACGGGGGAGGCCGGCGTTCCAAGGGACGGGAATTCCCCTCCTCAGCTCTCGCCCCGGACGCGCGTCCAGCGCCACTCCATGGCCGCCTCCTTCCCCTTGTCCTTGCCCTCGATGCGCGCGTGCAGGGCACCGTCCTCGGCCAGCCAGTAGACGATGCGCTGCGGGAAGTCGTGGGCGGGGTTCTCGAACACGACGCGCTTGCCGGACACCTCGACGGCGTGGAACGGGGTGGCCGGCCGGCCGCGCGGCTGGGAGAGGTAGACGAGCCCGCGCTCGCTCTCCTCGATGCGCAGGAACTCGAAGCTGGCCATGCGGCCGTGCGCCACGTCCCGGTGCAGGCCGAGCATGGCCCCTCCCGCGGGCGCGAGCCACACCTCTTCCATGGCCATGCCCTGGTCGGTCCCCTGCCACGTGCCCGCCATCCAGGCCAGGGCATCCACGCGGGCGGGCTCTCCCGCCGGGAGGACGGTCCCCAGCATCGCCAACCCCAGAGCCGCGACGGCCTGCCTCATGCCCTCACCTCCTCGAATGCGCGTTCAGCAGCGGAAGAACCCGGTTCGATCCTGTTTTGGCAAGTGCAGGAAGTCAATGGACTTGCAGTGTCCTCGATCGGCCTGGTGCCCCCACGCCCAGCGGCTACGCTGGCCGCCCAATCAAGGGGGCAATCATGCGCCGTGTCGCCGTTCCGCTCGCGTTGGCTCTGGCCACCGGTCTCGCCCACGGGGATACCGTCACCCTGCAGCCGGTCAAGGACAACACCCTCTACGAGCCCATCGCGCAGGACAGCTTCGCGGACGTCAGCGACGGCGCCGGCCCCACGATGTTCACGGGACGGGTGAACAATGCGGACGCGGATCCCGGGACCGGCACCCGGGTGGCCGTCCGCCGGGCGGTGCTCGAGTTCAACGTGGCCGCTGCCATCCCTGCCGGCTCCACGATCACCTCCGTCGAGCTCACCCTCTACTGCGACAAGGTCAAGGTGAACACGGCCTTCAACGTCGCCCTGCACCGTGCGCTGGCCGAGTGGGGAGAAGGCACCTCGAACACCGGCAACTCCCAGCAGGGCCGCGGCGAGCCCGCCACCACGAACGACGCCACCTGGCGGCACACGTTCTACTCGACCCAGTTCTGGACCACGCCGGGCGGGGACTTCACGGTGACCGCGAGCGCCACGCGGACGGTCGGCGCCGTGGGCTTCTACACCTGGTCGAGCACCGCCGGCCTGGTCGCCGACGTGCAGCAGTGGCTGAACGTGCCCGGCGACAACCACGGCTGGCTGATCAAGGGGACGGAGACGCAGAACGAGACCGCCAAGCGCTTCGCCACCCGCGAGAACACCACGAGCGGCGGCACCTGGAAGCCCAAGCTGGTCGTGACCTACACCCCGGCCGTGGTGGTGGGCGCCTGCTGCCAGACGGGGAGCTGCTCGCTCCAGACCTCCTCCGCCTGCGCCGGCGCCGGCGGCACCTACCAGGGGGACGGCACGAGCTGCTCGCCCAATCCCTGCGCTCCCGTCACCGGCGCCTGCTGCGCGATGGATGGGACGTGCACCGAGGGCTCCGGCTCGGCCTGCACGTCGGGTGGCGGCACCTACCAGGGAGACGGCAGCACCTGCGCGACGGTGAGCTGCTCGGTCCAGCTCACCCCTTACGTGGACGCGCTTCCCATTCCCGTCCCCGCGGTGCCCACCTCCGGCCAGCAGGGCGGCGTCGCGACCTACGGGATCGCCATCCGGGAGACGCAGCAGCGCCTGCACCGCGATCTCCCCCTCACCACGGTCTGGGGCTACGACGACGGCGTGCACGGCACGCTCTATCCCGGACCGACGATCGAGGCGGCCACCGGGGCGCCGGTCACGGTGAACTGGCTGAACGATCTGCGGGTGGGCGGCTCCGGCCCCCTCCGCACGAGCCACGTGCTCGCCGTCGACACGAACTGCGTGAACATGGCGGAGAACAACGCCAAGGTGATCGTGCACCTGCACGGAGGTCACGTCCCCCCGGCATCCGACGGCTACCCCGAGGACGCCTTCACCCCTGGAGAGAGCCTGAGCGTCGTCTATCCCAACGACCAGCAGGCGGGGACGCTCTGGTACCACGACCATGCCATGGGGGTGACCCGCCTCAACGTGATCATGGGGCTGGCCGGCTTCTACCTCCTGCGCGACCCGGTGGAGAGCGCCCTCAACCTCCCCGCCGGCGAGTACGAGATCCCGCTCGCCATCCAGGACCGCACCTTCCTTCCCAGCGGCGCCATGGACTACCCGGCAACCTGGGTGGACCACTGGATGGGCGACAAGCTCCTGGTGAACGGGAAGGTGTGGCCGTATCTCGACGTCAAGCGCGGCAAGTACCGCTTCCGCCTGCTGAACGGTTCCACCTCGCGCTTCTACCGCCTGAGCCTCGTCCCCACCACCGGCGCCATGACGTTCACCGTGATCGGCACCGAGGGGGGCCTGCTCCAGGCTCCCGTGACCGGCCTCTCCCAGGTTCTCGTCGGGCCGGGCGAGCGAATGGACGTGGTCCTCGACTTCGCCGGTCTGGCGGCAGGGACGGAGGTCCTGCTGCAGAACGATGCGCCCTCGCCCTTCCCGGGCTCGCCGGGTGCGGGCGTCGTCCCCAACGTGATGAAGTTCCGGGTGCAGGCGGCGACCGGCTTCACCTCGCCGCTGCCGCCCACGCTGCGCACGATCACGCCCATCGACCCCGCCACCGCCGTGCGCACCCGCGACCTCACGCTCAAGATCGGACCCCAGGACGCCTGCGGCTACTCGCCCTGGCTCATCAACGGCGAGCACTGGAGCGACATCGACGAGTACCCGGAGCTGGGCACCGTGGAGATCTGGCGGTTCATCAACGACTCGGGGGTCAGCCACCCCATGCACCTGCACCTGGTGATGTTCCAGATCCTGGATCGCGACGGGTTCACCAAGGGACCCGGCGGAGAGATCCTCCCCAACGGGAACCCGCAGGGGCCGCTGCCGCAAGAGGCCGGCTGGAAGGACACGGCGCTGGTGGGCCCGAACCAGATCCTGCGCGTGATCGCGCGCTTCGACGGCTACAAGGGAAAGTACCCCTACCACTGCCACATCCTCGAGCACGAGGAGCACGAGATGATGCGGCAGTTCCAGACCATCCAGTGCGCG
Organism: Candidatus Polarisedimenticolaceae bacterium; assembly: GCA_036274395.1. GTDB lineage: Bacteria > Acidobacteriota > Polarisedimenticolia > Polarisedimenticolales > DASUFT01 > DASUFT01. Next base: position 75,973 of record DASUFT010000043.1, read on the forward strand.
GACGGGGAGCTCGACCCGACGGAAGACTGTGACGACGGCGCCACGGCCACGCTGGATGGGTGCAACGCCTCCTGCCGGGCCGAGGAGTTCGTGCAGCTGCGGGGGACCGCCGCAGGCGGCTCGGTCTCGATCACCGTCGCCGGCGTGCTCGTCACCGTCCCCACCGCGGCGGGGCAGACGCCCGCCCAGGTGGCGGCCGCCCTGGCCGCGGCGATCAACGCCAACGCCGGCCTGCAGGCGCTGGGAGTGACCGCCACCGCACAGGGAGCGCGGGTGGTCACGAACGGGGACGTCTCCTCGGTGAACCCCGCCGACGCCGGGCTCACCGACGAGCTGGCGCTCCGCGTGGAGCGGACGCGCCTGTGGTGGGGCACGGTGGGGACCGGAAACGCCTACGACCTCGTGCGCGGCAGCCTCTCCGGCCTGCGGTCCACCGGCGGGAACTTCGCCAGTCCGGCCACCACCCAGGCCTGCCTGGCCGACAACCGGGAAGAGACCTTCTGGGTCCATGCAGAAAGCCCTGCCGCCGGGGACGGAGCGTGGTACCTCATCCGCAAAGCGGCGGGGGGCACGTACGACGAGGGGGTGCCGTCCCAGTCGGGCTCGCGCGATGCCGAGATCGCCTCGTCGGGGAACGGTTGCCCATGAGAGCTGCCCTCGCCTTCACCGCACTGCTCGCGGCCCTGCCCGCGGCGGCACAGACGATCTCCCTCCCCGCCGACAGGGACGCCACCTTGATCGAGAGCCCGGAAGGGGTGCTCGCCAACGGCGCGGGGCCGGCGCTCTTCGCGGGCCGGACGAACCAGGTCCCGGGGGGTGTGCGCCGTGCGCTCCTCCACTTCACGCTGCCCCCCCTCCCCTCCGACGGTCAGGGGCGCGGCATCGTCGAGCGCGCGGCGCTGGTCGTTCAGGTCCTCCCCGGGAACCCCGGTCCCCGCGAGATCCGCGCCTACGCGGTGGTCGCCGACTGGACGGAGGGTCCCTCCATCTCCGGAGGCGGGGTCGGCGCACCGGCCGAGCCCGGCGACGTCACCTGGCTCCACACCAGCTACCCGACCGCCTTCTGGCCCACCAACGGAGGCCTGTTCGACGGCCATGTCCTGGCGACCGCGACCGTGGATGCCGAGGGGACGTACCGGCTCGAAGGACCGGGGCTGACCGCCCTGGTGACGGCTTGGTTCGGGGACCCGTCCCGCAACTTCGGGATCCTGGTGGCGGGGGACGAGACGGTGCGTCAGACCTCGAAAGCGATCGCGAGCCGCGAGGCCTACGACCCCGCGCTGCAGCCGATCCTCGAGATCACCGTCCGGCCCCGGACGGTGTTGCTGTTCCCGCGGCCCTCCGCGTCGGCGCTGGGCCGCAGGTAACCGTTCGCGTCACGCACGCAGGAGGAGCTCCAGGACCTTGCGGAGCTCCTCCACCTGGATGGGCTTGGACAGGTAGGCGTCCATGCCGGCGCCCAGGCACCGCTCCTGGTCCCCTTTCATGGCGTGCGCGGTCAGGGCGACGACCGGCAGGCGCCGGCCCGTGCCCTGTTCGCGGCGGCGCAGCTCCGCGGTGGCCTCCAGGCCATCCATGCCCGGCATCTGCACGTCCATCAGCACCAGGTCGAAGCGCTCCCTCTCCAGCGCTTCCAGGGCGGCACGGCCGTCGGCCACGACGAGCACGACGTGCCCCATGTTCTGAAGGAGCCCGGCGGCGACGCGCTGGTTGACCGCGTTGTCCTCCGCCACCAGGACCCGCTTCCCTGGTGGTGAGCAGGCGTCGGCCTCGCCCGTGCCGCCGGCTTCCCCCGTCGCCTCCGCCACCTGCGCGGTGAAGTGAAAGGTCGTCCCCTGCTCGGGCGTACTCTCCACCCACAGCCGGCCACCCATGAGCGCGACCAGCCGGCGGGAGATGGTCAGACCGAGCCCGGTCCCGCCGAACCTCCGGGTCACCGAGCCGTCGGCCTGGGTGAACGGCTCGAAGATGGCGTCGAGCCGATGGGGCGGAATGCCCGGACCGGTGTCGGACACGGAGAACCGCAGCACCAGGTTCCCCTCGGCGCTCGATTCGGCTTGCGTGCGCACCACGACCTCGCCGTGCTCGGTGAACTTCAGCGCGTTGCCGACCAGGTTGACCAGCACCTGGCGGAGCCGGCCCGCATCCCCCACCAGGGCATCGGGCAGCCCTGGTTCGATGCGGCAGGCCAGCCCCAGGCCCTTGGCGCGCGCGCGCATCTCGAGAGGCCGGAGCGTTTCCGCCATGAGGGAGCGCAGGACGAAGGGGTGCCGGTCCAGGTCGAGCTTGCCGGCCTCGATCTTGCTGAAGTCGAGGATGTCGTTGAGCAGCACCAGCAACGCCTCCGCCGAGGAACGCGCCGCCTGGAGATAGTCGCGCTGCTCGGGACTCAGGCGCGTCCCCAGGGCCAGCTCCAGCATTCCCAGCACCCCGTTCATGGGCGTGCGGATCTCGTGCGACATGTTGGCGAGGAACTCGCTCTTGGCCTGGTTCGCCGCCTCCGCCGCCTCCTTGGCCTGCTGCAGGGCCTCCTCGGCGCGGCGGCGCTCTCCCTCCTCCTCGGCCAGGGAGACCAGGTTCGCCACCGCCATGGCGAAGAACTGCTCCGCGGACGACCACGCCCGCGGCTGGCCGCGGTGCTCGTGGCAGAGGACACCCCCGAGCCGCCCCCCCGAGCGCAGCGGCACGTCCAGCATCGACGTGATTCCCAGCGGCACGAGATAACTGTCGCGGAACCCGGCCGTGCGCGGGTCGGCGCAGGCGTCCTGGGCCGCGATCACCTCCTCCGTCGCCAGCGCCTCGAAGTAGGACGGGTAGTCCCTCGCCGCCAGCTCCACCCCGGACGAGTGGACACCGGCGCCCCGATCGAAGAGCGCCGTGCAGGTCAGCACCTGGCGATCGGCCGAGTAGACCCAGACGCCGACGCGCTCGACGTCCAGCGCACCGGCCGCGACCTCGAGAATGTGCCGCAGCGCGCCCGGCCGCGTGCTGCGACGGGTGAGATCGACCAGGGCCGCCTGCTGGTGCAGAAAGCGCGCCTTCTCGTGTTGCACCGTGCTCACCGGCCGCTTCCCGGTGAGACGATCTCCTGCAGGCGCGGCACGGAGATGCCGAGCTCCTCCGCCTGCTCCAGGGCGCGCTCCAGGCGCCGCGGTGCCGCCCGGCCCACGGTCGCGTGCTCGGGGTCGGCATCGATCGCCTCGTCCAGGCCGCGCAGGAGCGTGACCCGGTCGACCGCCCCTCCCGTGGCGGCCGCCTGCACGGTGAGGATCTCGCTCGCGATCTGGATCGCCTGGGCGCGGTGCGTGCGCCACAGCTCTCCCGCGCTCGCCGCGCCGGTGGCCAGTCCGCCCAGGTTGGTGGTCAGGATGTAGAGGTTCTTGCGCACCAGCTCCTGGCGGAGCGCGTGCGGATCCTCCACGTGCCTCCAGGGAAGGCCGAGCGCATCGAGCGCCGCCGCCAGGGTCGGCCAGCCCGGACCGTGGAGGAAGGTGGGGAGGATCGACCGGGGCCGCCCTCCGCCTTTCCGCTCGAACCAGACCACGGCGACGGTGGGGTGCGGGAGATTGTGCCGCTCCCAGACCGAGGGCAGCAGCTCGTTCTGCACGAGCGCCACGCGGGAGCGCCAGGGTGTGGGGAGGGTCAGCAGCGCCCCGTCGAGGTCGTCCTCGGCCACCGCGACCAGCGCCAGGGCGGGATCGGGGAGCGCGCGCGCGGCCTCTCCGAGATCGTCGCCGCGGCGGATGGGAAAGACGGCATGCCCCGCCCGTGCCAGCCCCTCGGCCAGGCACCCGCCGATCTGTCCCACCCCGATGACCGCCACCCCCGGGCGCATCGGGCCAAGCCTACACCCGCCTAGTCGAGGTGCCCCCGGCCCGAGTCGCCCATCTCCACCTTGCCTCCAGGGAAGTACTCGGCCCAGCGGCGGCCCACCAGGGCGTCCGTGCCGGGATCGGCGAACAGCTCGGCGGGATAGCCCGGCTTCATGCGCGCGTCGAGGAGGACGGGTGCCGTGTAGGCCAGGTGGTTGCGGACCACGCGCTGGCGCGCGGCGTGGAGGTCGGTGCCCGGCGCGAAGCGCGTGAACGTGGTCCAGAGGAAGTTCATGGGGCTCGCCGCCGCCCGCGCGGGCTCGTCGGAGAGCACGACCAGCGGCCACGTGGAGAGCGCCGGGTGCCCCGCGAAGCGGGCCGCCGCTCCCGGCTCCGCCTCCATCGAGGGACCGCCGACGACGAGGCAGCCGGGGCAGAACACCCGGGGATCGCGCAGGCCCGCGGGCAGGTCCCCCTCCGGACGGAAGATGCGCGGCAGCTCGCGCACCGGATCCCCGAGCCCGAGCCACACCCCCTTGCTCCCTTCGTTGACCTCGACTCCCGTGTAGTCGAGCGTGTCCATGGAGACGTTCGAGAAGACGAAGAGGTCGGTCTCGGGGTGGGTCCGCGCCAGGAGCGCCTGCAGGACGGCCGGAAAGTCGCGCAGGTCCACCGGCTGATCCAGCACCAGCAGGAACTTGGTCAGGGAGAGCTGCCCCTCACCGAGAATGCGGAAGGCGGCCCCCATCGCCTCACGTGCGTACCGCTGCCGCACCACCGCCGCCGCCAGGGCGTGGTAGCCGGTCTCCCCGTAGGACCAGAGCGCGTCCACCGCGGGCATGACCACCGGAAACAGCGGCGAGAGCAGCTCCTGGAGCAGATCGCCGATGTAGAAGTCCTCCTGGCGCGGCTTCCCCACCACGGTGGCCGGGAAGATCGCGTCCCTGCGGTGGGCGACCGCCTCCACCTCCAGCACCGGGTAGGGGTGCCGGAGCGAGTAGTAGCCGTAGTGGTCGCCGAAGGGGCCCTCGGCGCGGCGCACGTGCGGCGGCACGCGGCCCATGAGCGCGAACTCCGCCTCCGCCACGAGCGGGTGCCCGCCGGGACCGGGGAGCATGCCCAGCCGCCGGCCCGCGATGAGCGAGGCCAGGAGCAGCTCGGGGACGTTTTCCGGAAGCGGGGCCACGGCGGAGAGGACGAGCGCCGGCGGCCCTCCCAGGAAGACGGTCGCGGGCAGGGAATCGCCGCTGGCTTCCGCGGCCGCGTAGTGGAAGCCGCCGCCCTTTCCGATCTGCCAGTGCATGCCCAGGGTGCGCGGGCCGTGCACCTGCATCCGGTAGATGCCGAGGTTGGGGACGCCGGTCACGGGGTGGCGCGTGAAGACCAGAGGGAGCGTGAGGAAGGGCCCGCCGTCCTCAGGCCAGCTCGTGGTCGCCGGCAGGCAGGTGAGGTCGAAGGTGCGGGTGAGGCGCTCGGTGACCGGTCCCCGGCGCCGCCGGCGCACCCCCGCACGCAGCAGCGCGGGCACGAGGTCGCGAGCGGCCCAGAGCTTCCCCGGCGTCGGCGGGAGCAGCTCCGGCAGCAAGCCCACCAGGCGCTCCAGGAGGCGGCGGGGACGGGTGCCGAACGCGAGCGCGGCGCGCCGGGCGGTGCCGAAGAGGTTCGTGACCAGCGGGTAGCCGGCGCCGCGCACGTGCGGGAAGAGGAGCGCGGGGCCGCCGGCCGCGATCACCCTCCGATGGATCTCCGCGACCTCCAGGCGGGCGTCCACCTCCGCCTCGACCACGGCGAGGTCACCCTCCCGGCGCAGCCGGTCGAGGAAGGAGCGCAGGTCGGGGAACGTCTCTTCGGCCAAGGGACGGGCATGCTACACGGCGCGCGCCCGCACCTGCTCGACCGGCGGAGGGGGCGCGGCCTTCCTATAGCGGAAGTACCGCTTGAGGGCCAGGAAGCGGCTCTCCAGCTGATGGTAGGAGAGCGCGGAGAGCGCCAGGCACAGGCCCCCGACCACGAGGGCAAAGAGGAGCTGCGCGGGGAGCTGTGATCCGAACAAGGAGACGTGGACCCTCTTCAGGTTCCAGTTGTGCCGGTGCAGCCCGATCAGGATCACGTGGTGGATCACGTACAGGCTGTAGCTGTACAGCCCCACCCGGGTGAGCCAGGGGGCGCAGAGCGCGGCGCGCAGGCGGGATGTGGGCGCGGCGCTCGCCGCCAGCAGCACGAACGCGCCGAAGCCCAGAGCCAGGACGGTGGTCTTGAACACGCGCTCGCTCATCGTGGGAACCGGGTCGTTCTCGTGGGCGAAGAGGTAGATCGCGGCGGCGGTGCACACCCAGAACAGGACCATGGCGGGACCCCGCAAGCGCGTGAGCCCCTGCGGCCGGCGCGCCAGCCAGGCGAGAAGGCCTCCGATCGCCAGCGCATCCAGGCGCAGGTGCGTGGCCAGGTTCGCGTACGCCGGGAGCTGCGCGTGGAACGTGCCCATCCGACCCCAGATCGACGTCCCCATCGCCGCCACGCACACCCAGGGCAGCACGCGCCGGGGCACGAAGAACACCAGGGCCGGCCAGACCAGGTAGAACTGCTCCTCCACCGCCAGCGTCCAGAAGTGACCGAGGAAGGGGACGCGGGGCCAGCCCACGTCGGCGAAGCGGTAGTTGATCAGGTAGGTCCAGTACCAGACGGCGTCACGCCGCACGGCGGGAATCAGCAGAAAGGTGGCGGCCAGGGTCGCGTAGTAGAGCGGGAAGATGCGGAGGATGCGGCGCGCGTAGAAGTTCCTGAAGTAATCGGGCCCGTCGCGTGTGTCCAGCAGGATCCCGGTGATCAGGAAGCCGGACAGCACGAAGAACAGGTCCACGCCCAGCCCCAGGGGCAGGGTCCAGGTCCGCCAGACGCGGTCCAGCCACGGCCCGTCCGGCACCATCCCGCCGTACTGCGTCAGGTGGCAGACGAGGACGAGCAGGATGGCGATGCCGCGCACCCCGTCCAGACGGGGGTCGCGCTCGCGATCGTCAGGCGTCGGCTCCCGTGGGGGCGGCGTCACGGGGAAACCATACGCGGAAGCTGGCGCCGAGTCCCGCCTCGGATCGAACTTCCAGGGTCCCCCCGTGCGACCGGACGATCCCCCGGACCGCCGCCAGGCCGAGCCCCCTCCCGTTCTCCTTGGTGGAGAAGAAGGGCTCGAAGATCCGGGCCTGCGTCTCCGGGTTCATGCCCCGCCCGTTATCCGTGACCTCCAGCCACACGCAGGAGACGAGCGTGGAGGGGTGGAGGGCCGCGCCCGTCCCCACCTCGATCGTCCCCTTCTCTCCCTGCAGGGCGTCCGACGCGTTGGACAGGAGGTTCATGACCACCTGCCCCAGCTGGGAAGGGTCTCCCTCGATGGTGGGAAGAGCCGGATCCAGGCGCAGCTCCACGCCGGACGTGGGCGGGAGCAGCGGCTCGATCAGGGGCAGCGTGTCCTCCACGAGGCGCGACAGGTCCACGGGCTCCCGGTCACGCCGGCCCCGGCCGGTGGCTTCCAGGATCTGGCGCGTGAGCGCCGCCGCCCGGCGCGCGGTGACCGCGATGCGCTGGATGGCGAGCCTCGCCGGCGCGTCCTCGGGGAGGGACGCCAGCGCGAGGTCGGCGTTGCAGAGGATGGACGTGAGGAGGCTGTTGAAATCGTGCGCGATGCCGCCCGCCATGACGCCCAGGCTCTCCAGCCTCTCGGCCTGGTCGCCGTGCTCGCTGCGGGGGTGCTGTCGATCGCGGACCAACTCGTCGTGCATCGATCGTGGGAACTCCGCGGAGGCTTGCGCGAAGTTACGACGGAACGCTCGCGCACGCAATCGCACCGTTCCCGGCTCCGCAAGGTGCGCGGAGGAGTCCCCGCAACGCAGCATCGAAGAGGCAGCCCCGGTCAGTCGCGCACGAGCTTCCGGTAGCGGATCCGGTGCGGCTGCTCCGCGGCGGCGCCGAGGCGCCGCTTCCGGTCGGCCTCGTAGTCCTGGTAGTTCCCCTCGAACCAGACCACCTGGCTGTCGCCCTCGAAGGCCAGCATGTGCGTGGCGATCCGGTCCAGGAACCAGCGGTCGTGGCTGATGACCACGGCGCAGCCGGCGAACTCCAGCAGCGCCTCCTCCAGCGCGCGCAGCGTATCCACGTCCAGGTCGTTCGTGGGCTCGTCCAGGAGCAGCACGTTGGCGCCGCTCTTCAGCATGCGGGCGAGGTGGACGCGGTTCCGCTCCCCGCCCGAGAGCTGCCCCACCTTCTTCTGCTGGTCGGCGCCCTTGAAGTTGAAGGAGGAGACGTAGCCGCGGGCATTCACCGTCTTGGTGCCCAGCGTCAGGGTCTCGTTCCCCTCGGAGATCACGTCGTACACGGTGGCTTCCGAGGTGAGGGCGTCGCGGCTCTGGTCCACGTAGGCGAGCTTCACCGTCTCGCCCAGGCGCAGCGTCCCTGCGTCGGGGGTCTCCTGGCCGGTGATCATGCGAAAGAGCGTGGTCTTGCCGGCGCCGTTGGGGCCGATCACGCCCACGATCCCGCCGGGGGGCAAGTTGAAGGCCAGCTCGTCGAAGAGGAGCTTGTCGCCGTAAGCCTTGCGCAGGCCCTTCGCTTCCACGACCACACCACCCAGGCGGGGCCCGGGAGGGATGTAGATCTCCTGCGTCTCGACGCGCTTGGCCGTGTCCTCGGCCAGCAGCTTCTCGTAGGCGGTGACGCGGGCCTTGCTCTTGGCTTGACGCGCGCGGGGGGCCATCCGCACCCACTCCAGCTCGCGCTCCAAGGTCCTCTGACGGGCGCTTTGCTGCTTCTCCTCCTGTGCGAGGCGGTTTCTCTTCTGGTCGAGCCAGGAGGAGTAGTTCCCTTCCCAGGGGATCCCCGCCCCGCGGTCCAGCTCCAGGATCCAGCCCGCCACGTTGTCCAGGAAGTAGCGGTCGTGGGTGACGGCGACCACCGTGCCCTTGTAGTCGTGCAGGAAGTGCTCGAGCCAGGCCACGGACTCGGCGTCGAGGTGGTTCGTGGGCTCGTCCAGCAGGAGCAGGTCCGGCTGCTGCAGCAGAAGCCGGCAGAGCGCCACGCGGCGGCGCTCGCCTCCCGACAGTTGCTTCACCGAAGCCTCGGCGGGCGGGCAGCGCAGCGCGTCCATCGCCGTCTCCAGCGTGCGCTCCAGCTCCCAGCCGTTCACGGCCTCGATCTTCTCCTGCACCTTCGCCTGCTGCTCCAGGAGCTTCTCCATCTCTTCGGGCTCGAGCGGCTCCGCGAAGCGGTCGCTGATGCGGTTGAAGTCGTCCAGGAGCGCCTTGACCTCGCCGACGCCCTCCTCGATGACCTGCAGCACGGTCTTGTCCGGATCGAGCTTGGGCTCCTGGTGGAGGAGGCCCACCTTGATGCCCTTGGCGGGAAACGCCTCGCCGGTGAAGCCCTGATCCTCGCCCGCCATGATCCGCAGGAGCGACGACTTCCCCGCCCCGTTCAGGCCGAGGACGCCGATCTTGGCGCCGAAGTAGAAGGACAGCCAGATGCCCTTCAGGATCTCCCGGTTGGGAGGCACGGTCTTGCGCAGGTCCTTCATCGTGAAGATGAACTCGGGCATGGGGGCTCTCCTGGGGACAGGCACCAATAGGAATTCGACGTATCGCCGTCAGCGTAGCAGACAGGTCAGGGGCAGACTCTCCTCGCCACCACGTACCGCCGGGGAGTGCTGGGGCCGGAGGAGTCGGCGTCCGCAATCACTTCCATGCAGGAGGGGGGGACTTCGAAGATACCGGCCAGGTAACGCTGCGCATCGTAGCCTTTCCGGACAGCGTTGCCGATGACCCGCACGTCGTGACGCTTCAGGTAGTCTCCAGGGTGGCCCCCCAGATCGTTCCGGTAATAGTCCATCGAGTTGGCGAGCCCGTCCAGGCTCACGATTCTCCGATCCGCGAAGTAGCCGAGCAGACCCATGCTCTCGGAGACGATGACCTCATCCGGTGCCGTGGCGTCGCGCACGGCCCGGACCCCGGTGAAGAAGTCGGCCCCCGAAACCTTGAAGTCGCGAACGTGCCCCGCAGCGCCCGCACGGGCCTCCGACCCCCGCTCGACCCGGGCAAGCGCCAGCACACAGCACGCGAGCGCGACACCCCGTCGGAGGGAAGGGGACAACGGCAGCCGTCGCAGCGGGGTGAGGGCGAGGGCCAGCACGCTCAGCAGGAGCGCGTATTCCGGCCCCCTCGCCCAGGTGAGCGCATAGCGATCGCGCTGCGCGAAGGTGTAGTAGAGCGCGTGCAGCAGCGCGTACCCGCAGAGCACCGCCAGCGCAGTGTCCCGGAGCCTACGGGCGCGGCGGAAGAGCCAGAGCGCACCGGCGAGCACCAGGGCGAGGTAGAGGGTCCAGCCCAGCACATCCTGCGCCGACCGCGCAGGCAGCCGGGGATCGAGTCGTGACAGGAGCGGCAGCCCTTCCAGGTGGAAGAGCATGGTGAGCCGCTCGAAGGCACCGCGCAGATAGACGCCGGAATCCATGGCCACGATCTCGGTCAGGCGGAAGGCCTTGATGCGGCCACTGATCGGCATCGCCGTACCAAAGGCCAGCGTGTTCAGCGTCAAGTAGACGGTGGCCGCCGCCGCGGGAAAGCCGAACACCCGCAGCACGCGGCGCATCGGCGCCCCCTCCAGCAGGAGAGCCAGGGCAACGGCCACCCAGAGCAGCGCCGCGTCCAGGCGAGAGAAGAATGCAAGCGCGAGCGCGGCCTGGAGCGGGAGCAGCCTGCGCCACGAGGCGCCTGGCCCCTGGGTCGGTCGTGCGAGGAGGACCAGGAGCAGCGCGCACCACGCCAGGTGGGTCTCCATCCCGGATCCCACGATGCCCGTGTAGGTGGCGTCTCCGGTCACGAGGACGGCGACCCCGAGCGCGATGCCCCAGCCGCAGCGTGGCTTCAGGAAGAGGTAGAGGAGCCAGGCCCCGGCCGCCCCGAGCAGAAACTGCAGAATCACGAGCACCGGCAGCGGATGCTCGGTGCAGGAGCGGACGGTGAGATGGATCAGCATCCAGAGAGGGTGATAGCCGTTCGTCGCCCCCAGACCATCGCTGGTGGACCCCAGCCCCGCAACCGCGTTCCGGGCGATCACCAGGTAGAAGAACGCATCGTCCACCCAGTCCCGCAGGACCGAGGGGACGAGCCCCGCGCGCAGAAACCACCCGGCCACGATGCCAGTACCGGCGAGGCAAGCCAGGCCCGGACCCAGGCTCTCCACCTTCCGCATGCCGGTGCGGAGGCTACGCCGTCTGGGGGGGGCCTGTCCTGGAGCTACTCCCGCGCCAGCGCGGTGGTCTGGCGTGGCCCACGCGGACCAAGCAAAAACCGCAGGGCGCCCGGGAGCCGCCTGCGCCACGCTCCCTCGTTGTGCTCGCCCTCCTTCTCCACCACGTAGCGGAGGTCCGTTCCCTCGACGTACCCCTTGTGGCGCAGGATGGCCGCCATCTCGGAAGCGGAGCTGCGGCGCGAGGTGCGCCAGAAGCGGATGCGTGGCATCTCCCGCGTGCCTGTGTCGAGGTAGATGCGGGCCGGGACCTTCGGCGTGTGGCGGACGAAGTCGAGCAGCGCTCCATGGGCGAACCAGAACGCGGGACTCATGGCGCCGCACAGGCCGAACACGTCGGGACGGCGGAAGAGCGCGTAGAGGCTGATCAGCCCCCCCATCGACGAGCCGAGGATGCCGGTGGCCTCGCGCGCGGGATCCGTGGGGAACGCCGCGTCCACCAAGGGCTTCACCGTGGAGACGAGGAACTCGAGATACGCGTCCCCCTTGCCGCCTCCGTGCCCGGGGTGATGGAAGGGACTGTACTCGTCGAGCCGCTGGCTGCCCGTGTTCGGGATGCCCACGACGATGGCCTCGATCTCTTTCCGGGACAGCTCCTCCATCGTCTCGGCCACGCCCCAGTCCCCGGCGAAGGAGGTGGCGGCATCGAACAGGTTCTGGCCGTCCTGCATGTAGAGCACGGGCCAGCGACGTCCCTCCTCCGGCCAGCTCGGCGGCAGCAGGACCAGGAGGTCACGCCGGTTGTCGAGCTGGGGGCTATGCACGTCCTGCAGCACCCTCAGGGTGCCGGTCACCGCTTCGCGGGGATACTCCATCCACTGGGCCATCGGCCCATCGTGGCATGCTCGCCTGGCGGGCGCCCGCCCGCGCGGTGTAAACCCTGCCCGCACGGGCGCGTACCAGGTATCTCGTCCGGTGGGGGGACTGGCCGACATGACACGTCGTACCAAGTGGATCCTGGGGGGCGTGGCCGCCCTGGTCGTGGTGGGCGCGGTGGCGGCCGCCGTGGCGGCCAAGCGCGGTCCCAAGGGCACGCGCGTGCGCACCACCACGGTCGCGCGCGGGGACCTCGTGTCCCTGGTGACCGCCAACGGCACCCTGGAGGCGGAGACCAAGGTCGATCTCTCCGCCAACATCATGGGCCAGATCGTGCAGCTCAACGTGGAAGAGGGGGATCGCGTCAAGCGGGGGGACCTGCTTCTGGTCATCGACCAGACGCGCTACGGCGCCGCCGTGGAATCCCGCAGCGCCGCCCTCCAGGTCCTGGAAGCGCAGCTCGACCGCAGCCGGGCGGCGGCCGAGCAGGCGCGCCGCGACCGCGACCGCGCGGAGCGGCAGTACCAGCAGCAGATCCTCCCCCTGGCCAGCTTCGAGCAGGCGCGCAGCGCCTCCGATCAGGCCGAGGCGGCCCTCTCCGCCGCCCAGCGCTCCATCAACCAGGCGCGCGCCGACCTGAAGGCCGCCAAGGACGAGCTGGCCAAGACCGAGATCCGCGCCCCCATGGACGGCGTGGTCACGCGGCGCAACGTGGAAGCGGGCGAGGTGGTGGTCACCGGGACGATGAACAACCCGGGGACCGTGCTCATGACCATCTCGGACATGTCCTCCATCGAGGCGGTCCTGGAGGTGGACCAGACCGACATGCCGCGCGTGCGGCTGGGGCAGCCGGCGCGGGTGCTCATCGACGCCTTCCCCGATCGTCCCTTCGCCGCCGCCGTCTCCGAGATCGGGAGCAGCCCCATCCAGGGGACCTCGGCGCTGGGCGGACAGGCCACCGGGACGGACTACGAGGTCAAGGCGCGCCTGGCCCAGGTGCCGGAAGGGGTGCGGCCCGGGCTCACCGTCACGGCCGACATCACCACCGACCGGCGGGGGGGTGTGCTCAAGGTCCCCATCGGCGCCCTGGTCCTGCGGGAGGCGGAGGAGGACAAGGCGGCGACGGGACGGAAGGCGGCCGAGGAGGAGAAGGGGATCTCCTCCGCCGAGGAGAGGCTCGCCACCGTCGCCTCCCGGGAGCGGGACGTGGAGGGCGTCTACGTGGTCGAGGAGCGGAAGCCCGGGCGCAAGAGCACGGAGACCGGCAAGGTCGCCTTCAAGCCGGTGACCGCCGGGGCCCGCGGCGAGCTCGACATCGAGATCGTCTCCGGCCTGAAGGAGGGGGAGGTGGTCGTCACCGGACCCTTCAAGGCCCTCCGCGAGCTGAAACCTGGCGGCGACGTGATCGTCGACAACACGGAGCGGTCCGAGCTGGACGAGCCGTGAGCATCCTGGAGCTGCTGCGCCTGGCCCTGCAGTCGCTGCGCGCGCACAAGCTCCGCTCCCTGCTGAACCTCACCGGGGTGCTCATCGCGGTCACCACCATGGTGGCGGTGATCTCCGTGGTCTCCGGCCTCAACCATTACGCCGCCAGCTTCGTCAACGAGCTCGGCCCCAACACGATCATCCTGGCCAAGTTCGGGATCATCACCAGCCGCGAGCAGTTCCTGCGCGCCGCCAAGCGCAAGGACATGACGGAGCACGATGTGATCGCCGTGCGCAACGCCGCCACCCTGGCCCGCCGCGTGAGCGGCCGCGTCTTCGCCGGCCATCCCGTCTACGCCGAGGGGCGGCGCCTGGAGGACGCCTTCGTGGTGGGCGCGGGAACGGAATTCCCCATGATGATCGGCCTGGAGATCCAGGACGGGCGGTGGTTCACCGACCACGAGTTCCGCGCCGGAGCTCCGGTGGTGGTGGCGGGCTACGACGTGAAGAAGGAGATCTTCCCCCACGTGGACCCGGTGGGGCGCATTATCAAGGTGCGGGGCAAGCCCTTCCGCATCATCGGCATCATGGCCCCGCAGGGGAGCGCCTTCGGGCAGAGCCGGGACACCTTCGTGGTCATGCCCACGCCGGCCTTCGAGAAGGCCTTCGGCAAGAACCGCAGCATCGACATCTTCCTGGAGGCGCGGGACACCGCCACCCGCGAGGCCATGGTGGACCAGGCGCGCATGGTGCTGCGGGCGCGGATGGGGACCCCCTTCTCCGCCCCCGATCCCTTCGACGTGGTGGACGGCGAGGCCCTGCTGTCGCTCTGGAAGCAGATCACCGGCCTCGCCTTCGCCCTGGTGATCTGCATCTCCTCCGTCTCCCTGGTGGTGGGAGGGGTGGCCATCGCCAACACCATGTTCGCCTCCATCGTGGAGCGCACGAAGGAGATCGGCGTGCGCAAGGCGGTGGGGGCGCGCCGCCGCGACATCCGCCGCCAGTTCCTCATCGAGGCGGTGGTGCTCTCGCTCATGGGAGGGGTCGCGGGGATCCTGCTGGGTTTCCTGGTCTCGTGGCTCGTGGCCACGGTCTCCCCCTTCCCGGCCCGGGTGACGCCGCAGCTGGTGGGGGTGGCGCTGCTGGTGGCGGTGGGGGCGGGCCTGGTGGCGGGCTGGCTGCCCGCCATCCGTGTCTCGCGCCTGGACCCGGTGGAGTCGCTCCGTGCCGAGTAGGCTCTGGCAGAATCTCCGGCGCGCCCTTTCCCACCGGCTGGAGAACATGGCCTCGGCCTTCCGGTCCATCCGGGAGATGAAGCTGCGCTCGTTCCTGACCTGCCTGGGGATCATCATCGGCGTGGCCACGGTCATCGTCATGGTCTCGCTGGTCAACGGATTCAACCAGAGCTTCATCGCTCAGTTCCAGCAGTTCGGCGCCACCCTGGTGCAGTTCCAGCTGCGCGAGCAGCAGTTCGGGGGACCGCCGCGCGAGGACGACCGCATCCTGCCCCCGCTCACCCTGGCCGACGCCGAGGCCCTCCGCCGCTACGCCTGGTCGATCGGGGTCGTCTCCCCCGAGCGCTGGAAGTACCAGGGTGTCGACCTCCGCTTCCGGGGGCGGCGCATGGAGGGCCCGGTGGTGGGCGGGGTGGAGGCCACCTACACGGAGGCCAACAGCCACTTCGTGGGGCAGGGGCGCTTCTTCACGCCGGGGGAGCAGCGCCACAGCGCATCGGTGGCCATCGTGGGGAAGGCGGTGGTGGAGACGCTGATGCCCCGCCTCGATCCCCTGCAGCGGCGGATCACCATCCAGGGCCGGCCCTTCACCATCATCGGCGTGTTCGAGAAGAAGGGCGGCTTCCTCGGAGACAGCGGGGCCGACAACCAGGTGGTCATCCCCATGGGCCAGTTCGACGCCATCTGGCCGGAGATCGCCCAGCGCGACGGCCTCGTCATCGCCACCATCCCCAAGAAGCGGGAGTGGATCAACCTGGCCATCGAGCAGGGGACCCAGATCCTGCGCGAGCGGCGGGGGCTGCGCTTCGACCAGCCCAACAACTTCGCCGTCCGCACCCCCGACCGCATGATCCGCATCTTCAAGTCGGTGACCAGCGGCGTCTCCGCCGCGGTGGTGGTGATCGCGGGCATCAGCCTGGTCATCGGCGGCGTGGGGGTGATGAACATCATGCTCATGAACGTCACCCAGCGGACGCGGGAGATCGGCATCCGCAAGGCGGTGGGGGCACGCCGGCGGGACATCCTGCAGCAGTTCCTCACCGAGGCCATCACGCTCTCCCTGGTGGGCGGCGTGGCCGGCGTGCTCATCGGCCTGGGCATCGCCTTCCTCATCGGCAAGGTGAGCCCGCTTCCCGCCTCCTTCTCTCCCTGGGCGGTGGCCTCGGGACTGATCATGGCCACCCTGGTGGGCCTGTTCTTCGGCACCTACCCCGCCTGGCGCGCGGCCCGTCTCGACCCCATCGAAGCATTGCGCTACGAATAGCCGCCGCATGGACGAGGCACGACTCTTTCCGGACCCCTTCCAGCAGTTCGCCGCCTGGCTCGAAGAAGCGAAGGGCGCCGGACTGCGGGAGCCGACCGCCATGGCCCTGGCCACCGTGGGCGTCACCGGGACGCCCTCGGTCCGCATGGTGCTGCTGCGGGGATGGGACGAGGAGGGCTTCCGCTTCTTCACGAACTACGAGAGCCAGAAGGGCCTCGACCTGGAGGCCAACCCCATGGCCTCGCTCCTGTTCTACTGGGACCCCCTGCAGCGCCAGGTGCGGATCGACGGCGAGGTCGCGCGGATGGGCGGGCACGAGTCGGACGCCTACTTCGCCACCCGCCCCCGGGACAGCCAGCTCGGTTCCTGGGCCTCGGCGCAGAGCCGGCCTCTGAAGGACCGCGAGACCTTGCTCCAGGCTGTCGAGGACGCGGCGCAGTGCTTCCCGGACGAGGTGCTGCGCCCACCGTGGTGGGGCGGATTCCGTCTGGTCCCCGTGCGTTTCGAGTTCTGGATCGCGGGGCAGCACCGCCTGCACGACCGCTTCCGGTACGAGCCCGACGAGAAAGGCTGGACGATCACGCGCCTGGCACCGTAAACTCCGGGTCACCCCCCCGACGAGGTGCACCGTGAGGCTCTCGCCGGCCGTCTCCGTCTTGCTCGCGTCCGTGCTCGCTCCGCAGACCGTCGCCGCCCCGCTGTTCCCGATCGAAGTGCTCCTCCGCAACGGGGACCCCGTCGCCGGCGTCGGCAACGTCACCACCATCGACAACCTCGCCGTCAACGCCGCCGGGAGCTGGATCGTCCAGGTGGACACGGACAACGCGGACACCACCGTCGATACCTGCCTCGTGAAGGACGGCGCCGTGCTCCTGCAGGAGAACCAGGCGCTGCCCCCCGCCCCCGCCGCCATCTCTTCCTTCGACGGCGTCTACCTGAGCGGCTCGGGCGTGTTCGCGGGGAACATCTTCCTCCGCAACATGCCGACCAACCAGGACTCCGGCGTCTACCTGGGAACGAACGCCATCATCCCCGAAGGCCTCGTCTCCAGCGCGCCCCAGTTCTCGCCCAACACCCCCTACATCGGGTTCTTCGACGCCAAGGTGAACGCCTCCGACCAGATCCTCGTCACCGCCTCGGTGGACGACCCGCTGATCGCCAGCACGGTGGATCGCGCCATGGTGGTGGCCTCCACCTTCGGGGGCACGCTCAGCGGCGAGCACGTCGTGGCCAAGGAGGGGGATCTCCTCCCGGGGCAGACGGAGACGGTGGCCGACTTCGGGACGGGACCACACCAGTCGGCGTTCGTGGGCCGTGACCTCGTCTTCTACTTCGCCGACCTGAACGGCGACACCCTCCGTGACGGCGTGTTCTACCTGGACCAGCGGAAGATCGCCCAGGAAGGCGACCCCAGCCCGGTGAGCGGCCGCAACTACGAGCTGCTGTCGAGCCGGAGCCTGGACGTCAACCGTTTCGGGGAGACCGCCTTCAAGGCGAACCTCGACGGGGACACGGCAAGCGACGAGATGATCGTGTCCAAGGGGGCGGAGCTCGTCCGGGAGGGTGGAACCCTGCGGGACATCGACCCCTTCCACTTCACGGCCTTCGGGACCACCACCGGGCCCATCGCCCTCGACGACGTGGGGAACGTGCTCTGGTTCGGGGACTGGGACGACCCGGTCACGACCGTGGACACTGGGCTGTTCCTGAACAACACCCTGATCGTGAAGGAGGGGGACACGCTGCCTGGGGGCGGGGTGCTCACCGCCATCGCCAGCGGCGACGAGTCCTTCGCCATGAGCGAGGACGGGCACTACATCGTGTTCGAGGGGACCGTCACCACGGACGTCGCGCGCAATGCCGCCCTGCGCATCGAGGTCACCGCCCCTCCCCCCGTTCCCGATGGAGCCCGCGTCCCGGGGGCGCAGATGACGGCATCCCGCGCCGCCAACGGCGTGGACATCGACCTCGCCTGGGACGCCGTGAGCTGCCCAGCCGACGACTACAACGTGTTCTACGGGGCCCTGGCGGACGTGGCGACCTACACCTACAGCGGCGCGGCCTGCGATCTGGGGACCACGGGAACGGCCACGTTCGCGGCGCCCGCAGGCGACCTGTTCTTCCTCATCGTGAGCCAGGACGGCCCCATCGAAGGGGTGCACGGCTTCGACGGAACGGGAAAGGCCGTTCCCGCCTCCGCCGGAGGGCAATGCGGGGCCACCATCCAGATCCGCTCGGACCGGTGCCCGTAGCTCCTAGTACTGCTGCTTCTTCTTCAGCTCGGCCATGGCCGAGACCTGGTCCTTCAGCTCGTCCTTGAGCTTCTTGTACTTCTTCCACTGGTCCTGGGTGAGCACGCCCTTGAGTTCGTTGTCCCGCGTCGCCTGTGCGGTCTTCACCGACTGGAAGCGGTCGTAGCGTCCCGCGCCGGGAAGGGCGGTGGCGTGATCCACGGCCTCGGCAGCGCGCAGGTTGATCGCGGCCACCTTGGTTTCCTGCTCGTCCGTGAGGGCGAGCTTCTCCTTCATCCTGGCGGTGAGCGCCTGGGCCCGCTCCGCCGCCGGAGGCGGCGGGGGCGACCCCTTCTCGGGGTCCTCGGCGGCCAGGGACGTCACACACAGCGTGAGGCCGAGGACGGCCGCACCGAGGAATCTCCGGATCGTCATGACCACTCCTTTTCCCTAGAGGACCGATTCTAGGACTTCCCCAAACGCTGCAGCGCCGCTTTTGCATCCTTGGCGCGGGGATCGTCGGGGAACCGCCGGCTGAACTCGCCGTAGTGCTTGCGCGCCAAGTCCCTGTGCCCGAGCTGCTCGTGACAGACGGCGGCCCCCCAGCGCGAGCCGCGGGCGCCGTCCACCTTGGCGATGACCTGCTCGTAGCGGAGGACCGACTCCGCGCACTTCCCCTGCTGCCGCTTCACCTCGCCATCGAAGAACCAGGCGCTGACGTCGTCGGCGGGTGCGGCCTTCACGTAACGCTCCATGACGGGAAGCGCTGCCTTGGGATCGTTCGCCCGCGAGAGGAGAGCGCCGGCATGGGCTTGCATGGCCGCCAGGGGATCGGCGCCCTGGCCCTGGGCCGTCTCGGCGGCCACGTAGTGGCGGGACATCTCGGCCCAGTTGTCCTCCCTGGCGGCGATCCCGGCCAGGAGCATGTGCCCCTGGAACTCCCCTCGTTTCCCGGGGAGCGCCAGCAGCTGGGCCCCAAGCTCCTTCGCCTTGGCGCGATCCCCACCCGCCATGGAAGGAGCCTGCAGGTAGAACTGGGCGAGTCCGACACGGGCCCCCACGTGGTCGGGATCGAGGGCGATCGCCTTCTCCAGGGCCTTCCGCCCCTGCGAGGCCAACGACATCTGGGAGAGCACGTTCACATCCCTGAGACGATCGAAGCAGGCGCTGGCCAGCCAAGCCTGCCCGTCGGCATGGCCCGGCTGCAGCTCGGCGGCGTGCTGGAACCGCTCCAGCGCCTCCTCCCGCCTCTCCTCGGCGGCCTTGCCTCCGGCCTGCCTGGCCTCGGCGTACGCCACGTGCGCCAGGGCGTAGGCCCACTTCGCCGTTTTCGGCTCACGCGCGACCTGCGCGTTCAGCACCTTGCGTGCCGCGGCGAGCTGGGCCTGCTCCGGGAGCGGGTCGCGCGAGAGCGGCGCCCGGACCACGAGGGCGTAGGCCGCGTCCGGGGTGAGGGTCGGAGGCGGAGAGGCGGGCGGCGGAGCGGCCAGGAGGAGAGGGAGGACGACCAGGAGGTGCATGGCTGCCGAGCTTACGCCTAGAATCCGCGCCGTGGAGGCGCTCGCGTTGTCGGCCCAGGCCACCTCCCGCCGCCGCCTGCTGGGGGCCGTGGGCCTCGCGCTGCTCGCGTGGGTCCCGCTGGTGCTCCTCCGGCTCGCCTTCCCCCGCTCCGGCCCCGAGCCGCCGATCACGTTCTTCGAGGACCTCTCGGTGCACGTG
Source organism: Candidatus Polarisedimenticolaceae bacterium (assembly GCA_036274395.1). Lineage (GTDB taxonomy): Bacteria > Acidobacteriota > Polarisedimenticolia > Polarisedimenticolales > DASUFT01 > DASUFT01. The sequence goes on from DASUFT010000043.1 coordinate 95,765, forward strand.
CGGTTGCTCCTGGTGGTTCCCCTGCTCGTCCTGGCCGACGCCGTGATCGCGGCACGCACCGGCATGACGATGGACGCGTTCGAGCGGTCGGGTCTGATCCCCGAGGGGCAGCTCGCACGGTTCCAGCACCTGAAGGCGCGCACGGTGCGGCTGGGGAACTCCGCGGTGGGCCAGGCGATCCTGGCCGGGATCGTGGCCCTGGTGATCGGGATCTCCATTCGCAGCCAGGCGTCGCACGGCCTCCGCTGGTTCCAGGAGCAGGGGAGCGGAGGTCCGCATCTCTCGGTTCCGGGATGGTGGTACGTCGCGGCCTCGGTGATGCTCGCCTACCTGTTCGCGCGCCATCTCTGGCGCTATGCCCTGTGGTGCTGGCTGCTGTTCCGCACCTCCCGGCTCGACCTGTGCCTGGTGGGGACGCATCCCGACCGCGCCGGAGGCTTGGGATTCCTGAACGTGGGACACGCGGCGTTCGCGACGGTCCCGCTGGCCGCGAGCTGCGTGCTGGCCTCGCGGGTGGCCACGGACGTGCTCCAGCTGGGCCTGTCCCTGGAGAGCTTCGAGCTCCCCCTCCTCTCCTTCGTGGCCCTCTCCCTGGTGGTGGGGCTGCTCCCCTTTCCCATCTTCGTGCGCAGCCTGGCGCGCACGAAGCGGGCGGGGCTGGTGCAGTACGGGAAGCTCGCCACCCGGTACGTGCAGGCGTTCGAGCACAAGTGGCTCCTGGGGGGAGCACCGGCCGGCGAGACCCTGCTGGGCACCGGGGACATCCAGTCGCTGGCGGACATCGGAGGAAGCTTCGAGCGGCTGGCCACGATGAAGGGGACGCCCATCGACCGGCGCACGGTGGTCGCCTTCGTGCTCGCCTCCGTGCTCCCCCTCCTTCCCCTGGCCCTGACGGTCATGCCGCTCGACCAGATCGTGAAGGTGCTGCTGCGCGCCGTGGTCTGATCGCGGAGAAGCGACGGAGACGCGAGGGCCTATAATCCCCCCGTGAGCCAGGGACAGGATCGCTCCCGCGCGGCCGCCCGCGCCGGCTGGCCAGTGCGTCGGTTCCGGCTCGGGGAAGAGCCGGGGGACGACCTGAGCGCGTCCACCACACCGTCGGAGCGACTGGAGATGGTCTGGGTCCTCACGTTGGAATCCTGGAAGCTCGCCGGCCGGCCCATTCCCGATTATCGACGTCACGAGACTCCGGTCCGGATCCTGCACCGGACCCGATGAACGAGGACTTCACCGACCTGCTGACCGCGCTGCTCGAGGCGGAAGCTCGGTTCCTCGTGGTGGGCGCGCATGCCATGGCGATCCACGGAATCCCCCGGGCCACGGGCGATCTCGATCTGTGGATCCAGGCCGACCAGGAGAATGCGAGTCGCGTCTGGAGGGCACTGCAGCGATTCGGGGCGCCCCTGGAGAGTCTCGGGGTCCGAAGACCGGACCTGCACAGCGCCGGAATCGTCATCCAGATTGGAGTCCCGCCCCGACGCATCGACCTCATGACGCAGGCCAGCGGGCTCACGTTCGATGAAGCGTGGAAGAACAAGGTCCTGCACCCGATCGGAGCGCTGAGCGTTCCCTTCCTCGGTCGCACCGAGCTCATCCGCAACAAGCGAGCGACGGGGCGCCCCAAGGACCTCGCCGACCTGGCAGCCCTGGAAGAGCCTCCCATCGAGCCCTGATCCTGAATTGATCTACTCGATCGGCTTCAGCCCCGCCACGATGCGCTCCCGGTGCGGCTCCAGGAAGGGCGGCAGCACCACCCTCTCCCCCAGCCGGGCCTCGTCCTCGTCCACCGCGAAGCCGGGACCGTCGGTCGCGATCTCGAAGAGCACGCCGTTGGGCTCGCGCACGTAGAGGCTCCTGAACCAGAAGCGGTCGATCTTGCCGCTGTTGGGGACGTCGAAGGCGTCCAAGCGGTCGGCCCAGGCGTCGTAGTCGGCGTCCTGGCAGCGGAAGGCCACGTGGTGCACGCCCCCCGCGCCCTGGCGCGCCCCCTGGAGGTCCGGCTGCACGGCCACGTGCAGCTCCGCCTGCGGCCCGCCCTCGCCCATCTCGAAGACGTGAACCCGCGTCCCGGGGTCGACCGGGTGCTCGCACTCGCGCCCCAAGCGCATGCCGAAGGCGCCGGTGAGGAGCCCTTCGGTGGGACGAAGCGTGGGGACGCTGATCACGATGGGTCCCAGGCCCCGGATCTGGCGCTCCGGTGGCACCGGGCTCCGGTCCCAGGGACATGCGCTTCCCTGCCCGCCGTCGTCCACCAGGGCGAGGCGCTGGCCCTCGGGATCCTCGAAGGTGAGCGTGAGCCGGCTGTCCCGCTGGAAGAGGTCCCCGTGGGGCACGCCCAGCGCGTCGAAGCGATCCCGCCACCAGCGGAGCGTGTCCTCTCCCCCCACGCGCAGCGAGGTGCAGGTGATGCTCCGGGTGCCTCGGCGCTCGCGGGGGACGGGCCAGTCGAAGAAGGTGAGGTCCGTGCCCGGGGTTCCCTTCGCGTCCGCATAGAAGAGGTGGTAGGCGCTCACGTCGTCCTGGTTCACCGAGCGCTTGACCAGGCGCATCCCCATGGTCTGCGTGTAGAACCGGTGGTTCTCCCGGATCTGCGCGGAGATGGCGGTGAGATGGTGGATGCCGAGCAGGCGGGGGTCGGGCACGCCCCCAGTCTACGGCATCAAGGCGATGTGCGACCCGTACTGGTTCCAACCGGCGGGGTCGCGCCGGTAGAGGTCGATGGAGCGGAGGCGGATCTCCTTCTCTTGCCCGCTCTCGTCGAGCACCCACTCCCGGGCCACGTAGAAGACGACGGCGCGGTCGCCCTGCAGGTCGACCTGCACGTCCTCCAGCTGATAGCGGACGCCGCGGAAGCGCGCCAGCACCGCCTCCGCGTTCCTCATGTAGGCGTCGATCCCGCGCACGATGGTGCGGCTGCCGATCTGGAAGCCGGTCCAGTCCTCCGTGTGCCCCCGGCGGATCGCCTCCAGATCGCCGCGAAAATACGCGCGGAAGAGGCCGTCGATGTGGGTGAGGATGGCGTTCCGGTCGGCAGCGGGGTTGGTGGCGGCGGTCACCAGGGCCAGGACCATGGAGAGCAGCACAAGAGGGACCTCCTTTCGCTTGGCAGGGTAGGGAAGACGCCGGCGCCTTCGCTTCCAGGATCTTGCGCATTCGAAATCGCGAGCGACGCGGGCACCGCAAGCGCCGAGAGGACCGAAACCACCTGCACTTCTCGCCTCGATCGCTCCCGATGCCGCCTCTCACGCAACCTTTCCCGGACGTACATCCCTCCGCGGGGGCACGCGTGGAGGGAGAGGGACATGAGACCTCGGAGCGCCTTCGCCGCCGCCGCCTTCCTGGTCCTGGGTGCGCTGGCCGGCCCGTCGTTCGCCGACGGCCGCGCATGTGTCCGCGCCAACGTCGAGGAACCCTTCCTGCTCCCCGACGGGTCCTGGCACGAGGCCGGTCTCCTGAGGATCTGCCTCGATCGAACCTACTCCCCCTCTGCCGCCCTCCACACGATCCAGGCCGCCGAGGGCACCGCGGGCACGTTCTTGAGCCGGCGCGGGGTCTCGGAAGCACCCGCTGCCGCGGCCGCGCCCCGCATCCTGTTCGCACGCGGCCCCAGCCGCACGCTCCGCCTGATGGGGTATGCCGTGGCGCAGGGAGAGCGGACGCGCATCTACTGGATCCGGCAGCGCTGAGGCGGGCTGAGACGGGCTGCGGCGGATTGTACCGCCTGTGCCGACATCAACGAATCGGCCACGGCGACTAACACAAATCGCCGTTCCTTCGCGCGCGCCCGTGGGCGTACAACTCTCCTTGTTCGCCGCAGCCAGGTCGGTCGTGTAGACTTTCAACAATCTTCCCGGGGGCACCTCCCGCAGGCAGGTCCGAGAACAACTGCATGGCCACGAACAGGCGCCGCGCGCTCGACGTGCAGGCACCGGCCGCTCCGGACGTCAGGCGTGCCCTGCGCAGCGTCCCCAGGCGCATCCTCCTCGTCTCCCCGCAGCCCTTTTTCGAGGACCGGGGGACGCCCATCGCCGTCCTCCAGGTCGCGCAGGCGCTCTCCCAGGCGGGCTACGCGGTGGACCTCCTCTCCTATCCCGTGGGCCGGGACGTGGAGCTGCCCGGGATGCGGATCCTCCGCGCCCCCAACCCTCTTCGAATCCGGCGGGTCCCCGTCGGCCTCTCCCTCCGCAAGCTGCTCCTGGATGCGACGCTGGTCCCGATGCTCTTCTGGACGGTGAGCCGGGAGCGCTATCTCTGCATCCAGGCCGTCGAGGAGGCCGCCTTTCCGGCTGCGTGGATCGGCCGCCTGCGCGGCGTCCCCGTGGTCTACGACATGCAGTCGAGCATGGCCGAGCAGCTCGCCCGGCACCCCCTGCTGCGCGCCGGCCCGCTGCAGGCGTTCTTTCGCCGCTGCGAGCGATGGCTCCTCCGCCGGGCGGACTTCGTCGTGGGCAGCGTGGGCCTGGGCGACCACGTGCAGGCGGTGGCGCCCGCCGCGCGCTGGCGGGAGTGGCGCTTTGCCGACCCGCCTGGGCCGCGCGCCACCGGAGAGCAGCTGAACCTGCGGCGCAAGCTGGGTATCCCCGCCGGTGCTCCCGTCGTGCTGTACGGCGGCAACTTCCATCCCTATCAGGGCGTGGACCGGCTCCTCGACGCCGCCGACCGCGTGCTGGCCGCCCGACCCGATGCCGTGTTCGTCCTGGTGGGAGCGGACCGGCCGGAGATCCGGCGCGACGGCGCCATCCGGCTGCTGGAGCGGCTCCCCCGCCCGGAGATGGCGAGCTTCCTCGGCATGGCCGACGTCCTCGTCTCTCCCCGCGCGTTCGGGAACAACCTGCCGCTCAAGGTGTTCGACTACCTGGCCGCAGGGAAGCCGATCGTGGCCACGGATACGCCCAGCCACCGAGCCGTTCTCTGCGACGATCGCGCCGTGCTCGTCCCGCCGGACGCCGCCGGTCTCGCCGCGGGGATCCTGCGGCTGCTGAATGACACTACCGAGGCCCGGCGGCTCGCCGAGGCCGCACGGGCCTACGACGCTGCCGAGCTGGGATGGATCCGCTTCGCCCGCAGCGTCACCGACCTCTACGACGAGGTCTGTGCGCCTCCTCCACGGAGGATGGCCTCGTGACCCGCGTGTCCGTGGTGATCCCTGCCAGGGACGAGGCACGCTGCATCGGCGCCACCGTGCAGGCAGTGCGGGAGCAGGCCGGCCTGGCCGCGCACGAGGTCGAGATCCTGGTGGTGGACGATGGCTCGGCCGACGACACCGCCGCGCGGGCGGCGGCGGCCGGCGCACGGGTGCTCCGCCGGATGCGGGGCGGGAACCCCGGCGCCGCACGGAACCGGGGGGCGCGCGCCGCCCGGGGAGAGATCCTCGTTTTCCTGGACGCGGACTGCGTTCCCGAGCCCGGCTGGCTGGAGGCGCACCGGCGCGCGCACGGGCAGGGCGCCCTCATCGTGGGAGGGAGCCTGGCGCTCCCCTCGCGGGCGGGATTGACGGCGCGGTGCGCGCATTACGCGGGGGCCTATCACGTGCACGCCGGGCGGCACGCGGGCCAGGTTCTCAATCACCCTCCCGCCAACCTGTCGGTGCGACGGGACCTGTTCCTCGTCACGGGAGGGTTCTCCGAGCAGGCTCCCGTCTGCGACGGGCACGAGGAGCTGGCCTGGCAGGCCGCCCTGCTCCGGGGCGGACACACGATCCGCTTCGAGCCGCGGGCAAGGGTCCGACACCATTACCGGCCGGGTCTGGGGAACCTCCTGCAGCGCGCCTACCGCTGGGGCTACAGCGCGCTGGAGAGCAAGTGCGGGAACCCGGCGGTCCGCTGGAGCCGGCTGTACGCCCGCCCCTGGCTCCTCGTCGTTGCGGCGCTTCCGCTCGTCCCCCTGCAGACGCTGTACACCTTGACCTGCTGGATGCGGGGCGGGGAGCCGGGGGCGCTGGCCCTGGCCCCGCTCCTTCTGCTGGCCCAGGCGTCGTACGGGGCCGGTTTCGTGCTGGGCGGCGCTCGCTGGCTCGCCCGGCTGCCCGCCTATGCCGAGCTGGCGCCGAGGTGGCGTTGATGCGCCCGTCCCTGACGGCGGCGATCTGCACGCGCGACCGGCCGCACCTCCTGCAGCGTGCCCTGGCCTCGCTCGCCGCCCAGCGGGAGAGCCCGGCAGAGATCCTGGTCGTGGACAACGCGCCCGCGGACAGCCACGTGCGCGCCCTCGTGGCGCAGTCCTTCCCCTCCGTCCGCTACCTGGCAGAGCCCGCTCCCGGCCTCGACTTCAGCCGGAACCGCGCGCTGCGCGCGGCCAGGGGCGAGGTGGTCGCCTTCCTGGACGATGACGCGGTGGCCGATCCCGGCTGGAGCGCCGCGCTGCGGGCGGCCTTCGAGGAGCCGCGCGTGGGCGCGGTGACGGGGCGGGTGGAGGCGTTGGCCCTGGAGACCGAGGCCCAGCGTCTGTTCGAAGCCAACGGCGGCTTCGGACGGGGCGGGAAGCGCGTCCGCCTCCCGGCAGACGCCGGACGTCCGCTGCACGGGAGGCGAGCCCCGCTGATCGCGTGGGCCGTGAGCGTGGGGAGCGGGTGCAGCCTGGCCGTGCGCCGCGAGCTGGCGCTGCGGCTGGGAGGCTTCGACGAGGCCCTGGACCTGGGAGAGGCCCTGCCCGGAGGGGGCGATCACGACGTGCTGTGGCGGGTGCTCGAAGCCGGGTACCACGTGGTCTACGAGCCCACCGCACTGGCGCGGCACGAGCACCGGCGGGACGCGGCGGGCATGGGTGCCCAGCTTTCCGGGCACCAGCGCGCCCTGGTGGCGCTCATGGTCAAGATCCTGACGCGGTCGCGCGGGCGGCGCCGGGCACCGGTGGCCGCGTTCCTGGCCTGGCGCCTGGTGAAACCGGGGCATCGCCTGGCGCGCCGCCTGCTCGGGAAGGATCCCCTCCCCGCCCCCCTGCTCCTGCGCATGTGGCGGGACTGCATGCGCGGGCTCTGGGCCTATCCGCTCGCCCGCCGAGAGGCGGCCAGGAGGCGCAGGCTCGCATGAGCGGCGTCCTCGTCCGCACCTCCAGCCGGCCTCCCTTCGCGCTGGCGGAGCTGTGGCACTTCCGCGAGCTGCTCCGCAGCCTGGTGGTGCGCAACCTCCGCGTGAAGTACCAGCGCTCCGCGCTCGGCTTCGTGTGGACGCTGCTCAACCCCCTGCTCACGGTCGCCGTGCTGGTCACGGTGTTCAGCGTGTTCCTCCGCATCCCCATCCCTCGGTACTGGGCCTTCCTGGTGAGCGGCTACTTCGCCTGGAACTTCTTCCTGCAGATGGTGAACATGTCCACCTGGGTCCTGGCGGAGCACACCTCGCTTCGCCGGAGCGTGGCCTTCCCCCCCGAGGTCCTGGTGCTCGCCGCGTCGCTGGCCCGCATGGTGGAGCTGACCGTCGAGCTGAGCCTGGCCCTGCTGGCGCTGGCGCTCCTCCACCACCATGGAACTCCGGAGAGCTGGATCCTCCTCCCCGTCCTCCTGCTCCTGCTCTGGCTGGTGACGCTGGGCCTCTCCTTTCCGGTGGCCACGCTGGCCGCCTTCTACAGCGACGTGCAGCACGCGCTCCCCATCGGGCTCCTGATGCTCTTCTACCTTTCGCCCGTCTTCTACTCGGCCGCACAGGTCCCCGAGGCCGTTCGGCCGTTCTACTTCCTCAATCCCATGGCAGGCGTGCTGACGCTCTTTCAACAGGTGCTCTATGGCGGGGACTGGCCCGGCTCCCGGCTCCTCCTGGGGACGGCGGCCGGTGCCGTGTTCCTGGTGGTGGCCGGCTATGCTTCCTTCCATCGCTGCAAAGCCGTCTTCGCCGAGCTGGTCTGAGCGGCGGACCGCTCCGGCGGTCTGCCTGACCGGCGTGGCCAAGCGGTTCTACCGTTACGAGCACCGCACCACCTCCCTGCGCGAGTTCTTCATCCGGACCGTCCTGCGCCGTCCCCTCGCCATGCGGCGCGCCTGCTTCTCCCTGGAGGGGATCTCGCTCGACATCCGGAGGGGAGAGTCGGTGGCCTTCATCGGGCGCAACGGCTCGGGTAAGAGCACGGCCCTGCGTCTGATCGCCGGGATCTATGCCCCCAGCGCGGGGGAATTGAGGGTCACCGGCCGGATCGCCTCCGTGATCGAGCTGGGCGCGGGCTTCAACCCGGAGCTGACCGGCAGGGAGAACGTGGAGCTGTACGGGGCGGTGATGGGGCTGAAGCGGCGGGAGGTCGCGGTCCACTTCGACGCCATCGTGGACTTCGCCGATCTCGGCGACTTCGTGGACGAGCCGGTGAAGTACTACTCGTCGGGGATGCAGGCGCGCCTGGCCTTCGCCGTGACCGTGGCCGTGGAGCCGGACATCCTGCTCCTGGACGAGGTGCTGGCGGTGGGAGACGCCGTCTTCCGCGAGCGGTGCCTGGCACGTCTGGAGCGCTTCCGCGCCCGGGGGGGAACGCTGGTGGTCGTCTCCCACGACCTGCAGCAAGTCCGGCGTCTGTGCGATCGCGCGGTGTGGCTCGAGAAGGGGCGGGTGCGCCAGGAGGGTCCCGCGGCCATGGTCACCCTGGCCTACGAGGCCGAAGCGCAGGAGGGCTGAGCGTGCCCACCGCGATCCGCGAGGTGGAGCTGACCGCCCTCCCGGAGGCGCTCACCGGCCTGGAGGGGTACGCGCACGTGCACGTGCTGGCACGCCTGCGCGGCCGCCCGGTGCACGAGGCCGTGCTTCCCGTGCATCGCGGGTGCGTGGGCCGGGACGTGCTCGTCGAGCACCTGGTCTCCGGGCGCGCCTGGGCGCTGTGGGAGGAGTGGCTGCAGCGGCACCTGGGAATGGACGACCCCTCTCCTGCCCCCTACCCGATCACGGTGGCGGTGTGCACGCGCGAGCGCCCGGACGACCTGCGGCGCGCGCTCCAGGCCATCGAGCGCCTCCCCGACGACGGCCAGGAGGTGCTGGTGGTGGACAACCATCCCCAGACCGACCGCACCCGCGCGGTGGTTTCCGCCTTTCCCGGCGTCCGCTACCTGCGCGAGGACCGGCCCGGCCTGGACGCCGCACGCAACCGCGCGCTGCGCGCCGCCCGTTCCGGAGTGGTCGCCTTCACGGACGACGACGCCCTCCCCGACCCCGGGTGGCTGCGCGGGCTGCTGGGGGGCTTCCAGCACCCGCTCGTGCTCGCCGTCACCGGGCTCACCTTGCCCGCCGAGCTGGAGACCCCCGCCCAGGAGTGGTTCGAGCGGCACCGCGGGTTCGGGCGTGGGTTCTGCCGCCGGGTGTTCCACCACGGGCGCCACAACCCTCTGGTCGCCGGACCGGTGGGGGCGGGCGCGAACATGGCCCTGCGCACCGATGTGCTGGACCGGGTGGGCCCCTTCGACGAGGCCCTCGATGCCGGCACCCTCACCCGCTCCGGCGGCGATCACGACATGTTCACCCGGATCCTGGCCGCCGGATACCGCATCGCCTACGAGCCCGGCGCCCTCAGCCGGCACCGTCATCGCCGCGACTGGGTGGGGCTGCGGGCCACGCTCTACGGCTACGGCGTGGGCGTGTACGCCGCCTGGACCCGTGCGCTCCTCGTGGAGGGGGAGTGGAGCGTCCCCGCCCTGGCCTGGGGGTGGTTCCGCCACGAACAGCTCCCCGCCCTGCTGCGCGGGCTGCGCCGCACTCCGGGGAGCGCGCCTCCCTCGCTGGTCCTCGCCGAGCTGCGCGGCTGCCTGATGGGACCCCTTGCCTACGTTCGAGCGCGGCGCCGGCTGCGCGCCGGTGTCGCGTGAGCCCTCGGCTCAGCGTGGTGATCCCCACCCGCAACCGGGCGGCAAGCCTCCGCCGGCTCCTGCACGCGCTCGCCCCCCAGGTGCAGGCGCTCGAGGCCGAGGTTCTGGTGGCCGCGGACGCCTGCGATGAGGACACGGCGGCGGCGGTGCTCCGCTGGCCGGCTCCATTCCCGTGCACGCTCGTGGAAGTAGCGGGGCGCGGTGCCTCGGCGGCGCGGGCGGCGGGAGCCCGCGCGGCAGGGGGGGACCTGCTGCTGTTCCTGGACGACGACATGGAACCGGAGCCCGGCCTGCTGGCGGCGCACGTGGCCGCCCACGCGGGACAGCCCCCCGGTGCGGTCATGGGAGCTTCACCCCCGCGCCTGGACCCACCGCTCAACTTCTTCCGCCTCGCGCTGCGCGACTGGTGGGAGGACGATCTCGAGGAGCGGATGCGCCCCGGGCACCGGGCAACCTTCCGGGACCTGCAGACGGGGAACCTGTCGCTTCCCGCCTGCCTGCTCGCGCGCGCGGGTGGGTTCGATCCGGCCCTCCCCTGCCGGGAGGACCACGAGCTGGGGATCCGCCTGCTCGCGCTCTCGGCCGAGTTCCGGTTCGTGCCCGGCGCGCTGGCCTGGCACCGCGACGGCACCACGCTCGAGGGCTCCTTCCGCAGGGCGCGCCTGGAAGGCCGGGGAGACGTGGCCATCGCGCGCCGTCACCCCGACCTGGCGGCGGTCCTGCCCTTCGCGCTTCCCCGCACCCCGCCCTGGGTGGAGCGGCTGGCCTTCGACCATCCACGCCCGGCGGCGCCGATCGCGGCCGCACTCACGCGCGCTCTGCGCGCGCTCGAGGGGGGGCGCTTCCGCCGGCGCTACCGCCGCCTGTATGCCCTCCTGCGAGAGTACGCGTACTGGCGCGGTGTCGCCGAGGAGACGGGCTCCCTCGAGGAGCTCGAGGCACTCCTGCGCGTCCCCGCACCCCGCGAGGGACGGGTGCTCGACCTGGATCTCGCGCACGGCCTCCGTCGCGCCGAAGGCCTGCTCGACGCGTGGCGCCCTGCGGGGGCTCGGCTGCAGGTCGGACCCTGGTGGGTCGGCTACCTTCCCGCCCTTCCCGGCGCGGAACCGCTCCGGGGACGGCACCTGCGGCCGGCGCTGTCCGGATCGCTGGCCGTCCCCTACCTGCAGGCGCTGGCGCTCGCCGGCGCCGTCCCGGGCGGCGACCTCGGCCTTCCCCTTCCCTTCCCCGATCGGGCGGAGCACCGGCATGCCGGGTAGAGCGCACCGGCGGGAGATGAGGCGCCGCACGCTGGTGAGAGAGATCGAGCTGGCGGACGGCATCCATCCCGTGACCGGGTGCGAGGGATATGCGGCCGCCCGTCTGCTGGTGCGCCTGCACGGCCGTCCGGTGGGATGGCTCGTCCTCCGCACGGAGGGCGCGCCCGTGCTCTCCCCGCTGGAGCTGCGCCTGCGCATGGCGGAGGAGCTGGGGTGGGACATCGTGCGTGCCACCCTGGCACGCCGGCTCGCCCCTCCTCCCCCACCGGCGGCGACGAAGATCTCGGTGGTGGTGTGCACGCGCGACCGCACGGCTCTCCTGCGCCGGTGCCTGCAGGCGCTGCTCTCCCTGGAGGGAGAAGACCACGAGATCCTGGTGGTGGACAACGCGCCCTCCTCGGAGGAGACGGCCCACCTGGTGGCGGGCCTTCCCGTGCGCTACGTGCGGGAGGACCGGCCGGGGCTGGACTGGGCGCGCAACCGCGGGCTGGCGGAGGCGCGTCACCCCATCGTCGCCTACACGGACGACGACGCCGTCGTGGATCCGGGGTGGCTGCGCGCGCTGGCACGGGCCTTCGCCGATCCCGGTGTTGCGGGCGTCACCGGCCTCGTGGTCCCGCTGGAGCTCGAGTCCGAGGCTCAGAACTGGTTCGAGCTGCGCTACGGCGGCATGGGGAAGGGCCTTATCCCGCGGACGTTCGTCCCCTCGGACCTGACGCCGGAGGCGCTCCTGGCCACGCACCATGCCGGAGTGGGGGCCAACATGGCGTTCCGGCGCGACGTCCTCCAGGCGCTCGACGGCTTCGATCCTGCCCTGGACGTGGGGACCCCGGCCCAGGGAGGCGGGGACCTCGACCTCTTCCACCGGCTGCTCGCGGCCGGACACGCGCTCCGCTACGCGTCCGACGCGCTGGTCTGGCACCAGCACCGCCGCACCATGCCGGAGCTGTGGCGGCAGCTCTATCAGGACGGCCGCTCCTTCGGCGTGTACCTCATGAAGTGCTGCCATAGCCCGGGAGTCCGGCGGCGCGACGTGCTCCGCTTCGCGCTTCGACGCTGGGTGCCCTGGCTGGTCGGCCGCTGCCTGCTCGGCCTGCTGGGACGGGGAGCGCTGCCGCAGCCTCTCCTCCATGCCAGCCTCCGCGGCGCTCTCACCGCTCCCCTGGCGTACCGCCGCGCGTACCGGCGGGATGCGCAGGTCCGCGCGGTGAAGACGTAGCGCGCGGGGGACGGGAAGCGGATAATGCGCGCGCCGGGGGGCCGGAGGACGTCGTCGTGCGCGAGGGCGACTCGGCCGCGCAGGAGTTCAACCTCCTGCGCTACTTCACCGGAGCCTGCCTCCTCATCGTGCTCGTGGGATCGCTGGCCACCGCCGTGGCGGCGGCGGCGCTGGTGCGACGGGTGGGGATGCAGCTCGAGATCGACGAGGCGGACAGCCTGGTCGAGGACCTCGTCGTCACCTTCCGGGAGGCCGGCTTCGGCATCACGGAGTGGCCGCAGGCGGAAGCGCCTCCGGAGCTGCGCACGCGCCTCCTCGAGGAGATGCGCAACTTCGGCATCCGGGAGCTGACGCTCTACGACCTCGAGGGCCGTCCCCTCGAGGACCTGCTGGGCCCGGGGGTGGTCCCTCCACCCCTGTGGCGGGAGGGGCTGGCGGAGGCGCGCCAGGGGCGTACCGCCATTCGCTGGGAGCCGAGCCCGGACGGGCGGACGCGGTTGCAGACCTACGTGCCCGTGCGCGCCGCGGAGGGGATCGAGGCCGTGGCCCGGCTGCGCCGCGACCTCTCCCCCGCCATGGAGAGCGCCCGGCGCGCCCTCCCCGTCCTGGTCCTCCTCGCGCTGACCGCGGGCTGCGGCATGTGCGGCGCGCTCTGGCTGCTGGTGCGCAAGGCAGATCGGACGCTCCGGGCTCAGCGCGCGGAGCTCGTCCATCGCGCCCGCCTCCTGGAGGAGCTCTCCCGCAAGAAGGACGAGCTGTACGCGATGTGCAGCCACGACCTCCGCAGCCCACTGCTCTCCATCCACGCCGGCTGCAAGCTGGCGCTGGGAGATCGGGGGGGCCGGCTGACGGACCTCCAGCGGGAGGTGGTGGAGGAGAACCTGCGCCGGACCGAGGGCCTGCTCGAGCTGGTGGACGAGCTCCTCGACCTCGCGCGCCCGGAGCGTCCGGCGGCGGCGGCGCTCAAGCCGGAGCCGGTGCGCCTGGGCTCCCTCCTCGACGCCGTGGCAACCACCCATCGCTCGCTCGCCGCCAGCCGGGGGACGGTCCTGCAGGTGGAGCTGCCGGAGCAGGAGATCACCGTCCACGGCGACCGCTCGAAGCTGCTCCGCGTCTTCGCCAACCTCCTGTCGAACGCGATCAAGCACGCCGGCAGCCTGCCGGTGACGGTGAGATTGACCCGGCAGCCGGGCAGGGCGGCGGTCGAGGTCGTGGACCGCGGGCCCGGGATCGATCCCGAGCGGCTGCCCCGGATCTTCGAGCCCTACGTCACGGGGGACGCGGGGGAGGGGGGGATCGGCCTGGGACTGGCCGTGGTGCGCCAGTTCGTGGAGCTGCACGGCGGCGAGGTCACGGTGGAGTCGCGCGCCGGCCTGGGGACGACCTTCCGCGTTCTCCTGCCGCTGGCGCCGGTGGGCGTCCCCGTCGAGGCCTGAGGGCTACTTCGCCGCGGGCTCCATGGCCATGGGAATGGCCATGGCCAGCTCGTGGTCGATGGTGGCGTCCAGCTTGTTCTCGATCTGCACGAAGCGCGCGACCTTGGTGGCGGGGAGGATCTTGCGGAACACCTTCACGTGCCGCTGCCGCACCGCCACGCGCTCCGCCTGGATCGCCAGGTGCTCGTCCATTAGGCGGGCGGCCTGGGCATCGCTCAACTTGTCCGCGTTGGCCGAGAACTCGTCGATCAGCTTGACCGCCCGGTCCCCCAGGCGAGCCATCTCCACGCGGTAGTCCCGGTAGGCGGGCCAGAAGGCCAGCTCCTCGTCGTCGGTGAGATCGAGCACCCCGGCCACGATGTCCTGCCGCTGCTTCTGCAGCTCGGCGCGCAGGGCATGGGTCTCGGTGGCGCCGGGGAGCGCGGCCCACGTGGTTCCGGCGAGCATCAGGGAAAGGAGCATGGCGTTCATGAGCTCACTCCGCGCAGGGAACACAGCGGGCGACCTTGAACTCGGTGCCGAGCAGCTCGGCACCGGGTGCGACCCGGTAGGAAACCTTGTAGGTGGTCCCGGGCTTGACCTTGCGGGAGCCCCGCCGGCGCACCTTGATCTCCTCGCCGTCGCTCAGGCGCTCAGTGGCGGTGAAGTCCACGTCCACGTAAGCACAGGACTCCGCGGTATCGATCTGGACGGCGAACACCTTCCCCACGGACTCGTCACGCACGTCGTCGGTGCGCTCGGTGGCGTGGACCTCGGCCGTGCAGGTGGCGGGGGCCGCCACCGCCAAGGACGTCAGGGGCAGGCAGAGGGCGAGCAGGGCTGCCTTCATCGGAGGCTCCTACTGGATCACGCGGAAGGCCATCTTCCAGTCGGCGGTGTCCTCGCAGATGAGCGAGGTGAGCAGGCGCTCCTGGCCGGTGGTGACCGTCATGGTGAAGGAGCGGCTCCAGCACTTCTTCTGGGTGGCGGCCCCGGAGGGGACGGGCGGCCGTGCCGTCGTGACCAGCTCCTCCGGGCTCATCGTGGAGTACCCGCTGGACTGCGCGATCCCGTACACCTTGGTGCGGATGTCGGCGGCGTCGATGCCGCCTCCCTTGGGAAGGCGATACCAGGCGTACTGGTCCTTGATGGCGATGAACTCGATGGGGGTGGTGGGGTTGTTCGTGTTGAAGGTGGTGATCGCCTGGTCGAGCCATGCAGGAATGGACGCCGCACGGGAGGGAACGCTCCCCAACAGAGCGCACGCGGCCAGCCCGAGCGCCCCCAGGATCCTGGCCGAGCTGCGATAGGACATGGCTTAGCCTCCTGATGCTCCGGCTGGAGCGGGGGCTAATCTTGTCTCCCGTGGCGGACGGCGCAAGCGCCTACGGGAGCCCCGCAGGCTTCTGGAACCGGGCGTCGTCCAGGGGCGGGTTGACCTCCACCTTGTCCACCACGATGGTCAACTTCTGCGGCCGCCCCACCGCCTGGACCTCGATGCGGCGCGGGAACAGCACCCCTCCCGCCTTCTTGAACTCCGAGAAGGTGGTCTCGGTCACCACCGCATGTCCCCGGATCTGCCGGGTCGCGTCCGAGCGGACCAGTGTGCCGGTGGCCACGTCCACGTACTCGTGGCGGAGGCCGCCGCTCTTCAGGGTCACCTTCAACTTGTAGGTGTCCTTGCCGGCCACCTGCGCGTGTCCGACCAGCTCCACCCTGTGCCCCTTGGCCTTCCAGTCCACGAGCGGGCCCTCGAGATCGGCCTGCTCGGCGGCATCCGCCACCGCCCCCTGGGGGAGGGGCTCTGGCTGCAGCTGGCCGTCGAAGGGGGACACCTGCCAGCCGGACGTGCCGTCCGACACGTAGACGCCGGTCACCCCCTGCACCGTGAACGCGAAGCGGGTGCGGGCGGGACGCTTCAGCTCTCGCACGGCGCGCGCCGTGCGGCCCGCACCGGAGGTGATGGTCCCGGTCTGCCGGAGGGTCTCGATGGCCCGGATCTTCTTCATGCCACCGCGGGCCGCCACGTAGCGCGCCACGATCTCGTCCACCGTGGGATCGGCGGCCGCCGCCCACCCGAATGCGAGGAGGACGAGGAACATTCCCGTGCGTCTCATCGGCGCGGGCTCACCGGTCGGGCGGGGAGGTGCGCCGGACGGGCGGGACGGCTCGGCACCACGGGCGTCGAGGGCCAGTAGGTGAGGCCGTACCCGTAGCTCCCGCCCCAGTACACCGGGTACTGCCCCGTGTTCTCGATCCAGTCGTCGTCCTCCTGACGCTCGCGCTCGGCCGCCCGCTGGGCCTCGTAGTCCTTCTGGGCGGCGGCAGCGGCGGCCTCGTTCTCCTTGCGCTCGCGGTCGCGTGCCGCCTGCTCGGCCGCCTCGTCCGCCTTCGCCATCTGCACCTCGGCCGGGGTCATCCACTCGCCGTCGTAGCGGACGTACCCCTTGGCCCGGTACCCCTCCTCCTCGGTGAGCCACTTCCCCTCGACGCGCACGTAGCCGAGCGCGTCCCGCGCCTCCAGGTCGTCGGGCGCCACCGCCAGCACCTTCTCGTAGGCTTGGCGCGCCTGCGAGGAGAGGCCCTGGCTCGCCGCCCAGTTCCCCAGGCCCTTCCAGCCCTCCACGTCCTCGGGCTTCAGCCGTGCGGCGCGCGCGTCGAACTCGTCGAGCGCCGTCTTCCCCTTGGCGATCCGCTCCACGTTGGCCATGGGGACGCTGATCTGCCCCGCCCCCACGTCCACGGTCACGGCGTCCGCGGTCTGCTCCACGATCCGGCCGGAGATCGAGCCCGCGCCCCTGAGGAACACCTCGTCGGCGGCGGCCAGGGAAGGCAGGAGGAGCAGGGCCCAGAGAAGGCGCTTCACGCCGGAGACTCTATCAAGCCTTGTTCCGGAAGGAGAAGTGCCTCGTCACGTCTTTCCAGGGCTTGCCGTCCACCTCGACGTACGGGTACACGAGGAAGTTCAGCGGCTCCCCCTGCTGCGGGGGGAGGAGGACCAGGTCGCGCCCGGTGGAGAGCTGCACCCGGTTCTCGTCGTGGGCGCCGAAGAAATACTCCTTCTTCTCCGGGTGCTTGGCCGCCTCGGAGGCATCGACGGGGACCCAGCCGTACCCGCTCAGCCAGAACTCGGCCCAGCAGTGGTAGCCCGCAACCTCGCCTTCCGCGGCGTCCGGGGGCAGCGGGAATCCGATGGAGAAGCGCGCCGGGATCCCGGCGGCCCGCGTGAGACCGATGAACAGGGCATGGAAGTCGGTGCAATTGCCGCGCTTGGCGTCGCAGGCCCACAGGATGTCGCCGCGCCCCCAGCCCTCCCCGCTCTTGTCGTACTTCATGGTGGAGACGACGTAGTCGTAGATGGCGTGCGCCTTGCCGAGGTCCGTGGTCTGCCCGGCCGTCACCTCTGCGGAGAGCGTGCGCACCCGCGCGTCCAGCGGCACCAGCCGGTCGGGCTCGAGGAAACGGGCCAGCGCAGGATCGTCCCGGCGCACGGGGCGGTGGTCCGCCTTGGCGAAGGCCCGCGCCACGTGCTCCTTGCGGACCACGTCGAAGGTCAGCGTGAGGTCGAGGGGACCCCTTCGCGGTCCCTCCAGCAGGAACGAGGCGTAGCTGTTCCCGGTCTTGCGGTCCTTCCTGATTGTCGCCATACCCGGGCCCAGGAGCTTCACGTTGGAGATCTCCTGGTGTTCGTCCCCGACCGGGTACGGGATCCAGATCGCGACCCGGCGCGCGCTTTCCGGGAGCTGCGCGAGGGACGCGGTGTAGGTGAAGGTGAACGCGCGGCGCGCCGGGGAGGGAGGGACCGCCGGCAGTGCCAGGAGCAGGGCGAGGGAGGCGATGGAGCGCAGGATCATGCGCCAGGAGTAGCACGGTAGCCGTCCTGCCTCTAGGGCTTCAGCGCTTTCGAAACAATCTCACCCCCTCCCCTCGCGGCAATGGGCCGGGATCCGGGGCCGACAGCCCGCAGTAGCATCCGCCGATGGCCGTCCAGCCGAACGCGTCCCCCCAGACGATCATCTCGTTTCCGGTCCAGACCGCGAGGTGCCCGGTCCGCGCGGGTGGAACGTCCGCACCGATGGAGGTCGCACTCCACCTGCTACTGGCTGGGTCGTAACGGAAGCCATCTTGCAGCTCCCCATTGAGCCCGTCCCCGCCCCACACGATCATCTCGGTTCCCGTCCAGATGGCGGTGTGGGCATAGCGACGCGGGGGAGGGAGCATGCCCGTGGACGAGGTCGGGAGCCACTGATCGAGCACCGGGTCGTAGCGACCGCCCGTGTTCAGGTACGCGTTGTCGGGGAGGGATAGCCCACCCCACACGAGCATCTCCCGTCCGGTCCACACGGCCGTGGCCCCAATACGGGCAATGGGCGTGTTCTGGTCGTGGGCCACGGACACCCACGTGTTCGACGCCGGGTCGAAGCGTCCGCCGGTGATCTGCACGGGGGCGTCGAAGTGCCGACGATAGGCACCCCAGGCGATCATCTCGTGACCCGTCCAGACCGCCAGGAGGTCTCCTGGAAGAGGCACGTTCGCTCCGGTGGAGGTGG
>DASUFT010000044.1:0-39761 GCA_036274395.1 Candidatus Polarisedimenticolaceae bacterium
TCCGACGGCCTGCCCAGCTCCAGCCAGGCGCTCATGGCCATGGCGTTCGTGCGCCGGCGTCAGGGCGTCTTCGACGAGTCGGCGGCGCAGATGGAGAAGGCGGCCGCGCTCGATCCCCGCAATCCCCAGATCCACTTCACCCTGGGGGAGACGTACGCCATTCTCCGCCGCTACGACGATGCCACCCGGAGCCTGGATCTCGCGGTCGAGTACGCGTCCGATCCTTCCAGCGCCTACATGGTGGCCAGCCGCGTGGCCCTCCTGGCCGGCGACGTGGCCGAGGCCCGGCGGTTCCGCGAGCGCTCCACCCAGGGCGGGCAGGGGAGCAGCGAAGTGCGCGGGGCACGCTTCTGGGTGGCGGTGGGCTGCCGGGATGCGGCGGCTGCCCTGGCGCTCGCCGACGAGCTCCCCGAGGCGGCGAACGCGCAGTTCGCGTTCGAGTGCCGGGCCGCGGCCCGGGGATGGGCGCTCCGGCTGCGCGGGGACGAAGTGGCAGCGCGGGCGGAGTTCACGCGGGCGCGTGGGTTGCTCGAAGGCTACCTGCGGGTGCATCCGCAGGAGGCGAACGTCCACAGCATGCTGGCCAGGGTGCTGGCGGCGCTGGGGGAGCACGCGTCCGCGTTGCGCGAGGCCCGCACCGCGCTGACGCTCCCCCCGGCCACCACGGATGCCTGGCTGCGCATGGACCGGCTCCTGGACCTGGCGCTGGTGGAAATCGAGGTGGGCCGGCACGACGACGCCGTCGCCCACCTGGGGGAGCTGCTGGCGCAGCCCTCCGATCAGGTCTCGGTGCCGCTGCTGCGGCTGTCGCCTCTGTACGACCCCCTGCGCAATCACCCTGGGTTCATGCGCCTCGTGCAGTGATCAGCGCCCCCCCCGCGATCAGCCGCACCAGCCAGAGCCCCGCGAGCGCGAGCAGAATCCAGGTTCCGACCACGAGGAGAACGCCGCGCCGGTCCCTTGCCGGCTGCTGCTTTCGGCGCGCCGCCTCCGCCTCGCACTCCTGCCAGACGTCGCGGGGGACGAGGCGGATGGTCAGCCATAGGCCGAGGGGAACCAGGACCAGGTCGTCGAGCTGCCCCAGGACGGGGATGAAATCGGGGATGAGGTCGATGGGCGCCAGCAAGTAGAGGAGCGTGACCCCCCCGCACGCCTTGGCGTACCAGGGTGTGCGCGGATGGCTCACCGCCAGCAGGACGACGGCGGCCCTGGCCTGGAGCGCTTCCGCCCGCTCGCGCAGGGTGGGCTTCACACCCGGCGATCTTAGGCCTCAGCGTTCCTCGTCCGGTACCGGCCGCAGGGAGACGATGGTGTCGCTCCACCGCCCCAGGAACTGGTCGCTGTCCCGGAAGACCTTGCACTCGCCGCGGTAGCCCGCCTCGGTGCACACCTCCCAGGAGCCGCCGCCCTCCACCCGCAGGCTCGTCACCTGGTCCGCCAGCCCGAAGCGGGCGAGGTCGGGGACGGCGTGATCGAACATCCGGGAGGTGCCCTCGAAATCGCGGTCCGCGAACACCAGGATGCGCGAGCCCAGGCTCGAGGTCGGCACGCCGCCCCACGTGGTCTGGCTCCCCGCCGGGCTCCCCACCGGGCGCAGGGAGACGATGCGGTCGCTCCAGCTCCCGAGGTCGTCGTCGTTCCCACGGAGGACCATGCACGGCCCGCCGTAGTTGGGCGCGGTGCAGGCCTGCCAGTCGCCTCCCGCGATCTGCACGCTCGTGATCTGGTTGGCCAGCCCGAAGTTGGCGAGGTTAGCGATGGGGCGGTCGAAGACCTGCGAGGTCCCGCGGTAGTCCTCGTGCTCGAACACGCGGATCGAGGAATGCGTGCTGGACGGGGGAGGCGCCCATGGGTTCGGGCTTCCCGCCGGGCGCAAGGACACGATGCGGTCGCTCCAGGTTCCGAGGTCGTCGTCGTTCCCATGGAGGACCACGCATTCCCCAGCGAAGTTGGCGGCACTGCAGGCCTGCCAGTCGCCTCCCGCGATCTGCACGCTCGTGATCTGGTTGGCCAGCCCGAAGTTGGCGAGATTACCGATGGGGCGGTCGAAGACCTGCGAGGTGCCGCGGTAGTCCTCGTGCTCGAAGACCCGGATGGAGGAACGCGTGCCGGAGTCGTACCGGGCATCGCGCCGAGGATCGTAGGGAGAGTCGTTGCGGGCGTTGCTCGAGCCATCGAGCCGGCCATAGCGCCGCTCCCATCCTTGCGCGCGGCCCTGGGGCGCCGGCCGCGCCGAGGAGATGCGGTCGTTCATGCCGGAGCCGTGCAGGTTGTCCACGGTCCCGTCGATCACGCGGCATTCGCCGCGGTAGCGCGGCTCCGAGCATACGAGCCAGGGCTCGTCCGCGGACAGGCTGGAGATCTGGTCGTCGAAGGAGATCTTGCGGAGGTCGGGAACGGCGTGGTCCACCTGCTGCGAGGGACCATTCTGGTTCTTGTCGCGCCACACCGTCAGTCCGGCGTGCGCCAGGCAGGGGGCCAGGATCACGGGAGCGAGGACGCACAAGGGACGAGCGATTCGCATCATGAGAAACATCTCCGTCACAGGGGGGGACGTTGCCGACATTGTGCCGTGAGATCCCGGGATCGGCGAATCCCGGGTATCTTAAGGGCCGCATGCGGATCGTGGCGGCCCTGCTCCTGCTCCTCTGCCTCGTCTCCGGCGCCCTCGCCGGGGAAGCCGTCACCGTGTGCACCGACGGCGACGGCGACCACTGCCCCCCTTCCTGCACCCACTGCGTCTGCTGCTCCCACGCGCCCGCCCCCGGGCTGCTGGCGGGCGGCGGCCTCGCCCCCGTGCTCCGGTCCGAGCGGCAGGAGCCCGCCGTCGCCGCCGAGCCCTCCCCCGGGATCAGCCCCGAGATCCTCCACGTCCCCCGAGCCTGCGGCCTCTCCGCCTAGCCCCTTCTTTTTTTTTCTTCTTCTTGCTTCCGTCGCGCTGGAGAGCCGCATGGACTGGCGTGTCCGCGTCCCCGTCCCGCTCGTGTTCCTGGTCGCCGCCGGCGTCCGGGCCGAAGAGGTCCTGACGCTTCAGGACGCGCTGGCCCGTGCCCGGGCCGCACCCGCGGCGCGCAGCGCCGCCCTGCAGATCGAGGAGGCGCGCGGCCGCCTGCGCTCGGCCGAGCTGCGTGCGAACCCGGTGCTGGAGGTGGCGGCCGCGCCGGAAGAGGCAGAAGGGGAGGGGCCGGAGCTGGACCTCGGCCTGAGCCAGGACCTGCAGGTGGGCGGACGGCGCGACGCGCGCCTGGCCGCCGCGGAGGCCGATCTGGCGCGGGCCACCGCCATGGCCGAGGGCCTGCTTCGCGATCTCCTGGCGCGCGTCGCCGAAGCCTTCCTCCATGCACGGCACGACGACGAGGCCGTCCGTCTCGCCGGCGAGGTGGAGACGATCCTCCGCCAGGTGGCCGATGCCACGGCGCGCCGCCACGCGCTGGGGGACGTCGCCATCCTGGAGGTCCACCTGGCCCGCGCGGCGCAGGCGCGGGCGGCCTCCGACCGCGCGGCCGCGGCCGCGCACCGCGCGGAGGCGGTGGCCGAGCTGAAGCAGCTCCTGGGGATCCCGGCTGGGGAGAGCGTGCGCCTGGCCGGAGACCTCCTCCCCCCGGAGGCGCCGGACACGTCCGCGCTCCTGCAGGCGGCGCGGGAGCGGCCGGATCTCCGCGTCCGTGCCGCGGAGCAGGCGGAGGCGGGCGCCGCCCTGCGGGCCGCGCGGGCCGAGCGCCGTCCCGACCTGGGCCTCCTCGCGCGCTACGAGCGCGAGGAGGGGGACGGGACGCTCTTCGCGGGCGTGCGCCTCACCCTTCCCCTTGCCAACCGGGGACAGGGGCTGGAGCAGGAAGCGATCGCGCGGCAGGGGCGCCTCGCCACCGAGCAGGAGGCGGCCTTGCGCGCCGTGGAGGTGGAGGTGGAGGGCGCACGCGCCGCCTACACCGAGGCGCGGGCGGCCGTCACCGCGCTCCAGGAAGGGGCGCTCTCCTTCCTTCAGGAGACCGAGCAGCTCTCCGCCCGCAGCTACGAGGCGGGACAGATCGGTCTCGCCGAGTACCTGCTGATCCGGCGCGAGCTGAACGAGACGCGCGCGGCCTACCTGGACCGGACCCTGGAGGCCGCGCTGGCGTGGGTGCGGTTGCAGACGCGCACGGGAGGGTTGCCATGACGTTCCGCTGGGCGGTCCTGATCCTGGTCCTCGTCTCCGGTTGCAGCCGCCCCCGCGAGGACGCGCACGCCGAGCATGCCGAGGAGGGGGAAGAGCACGCGCACGCCGAGGAGGCTCCCGGAGGGGAAGGTCTCCTGGAGATCGACCCCGAGATGCTGCGCGACCTGCGCGTCACCACCACCGCGGCCGTGAGCCGGATGGGCGGCGAGGAGGCGCGCCTGCTGGGCGAGCTGCAGGCCAACCACGAGGCCTACGCCGAGGTCTCGGCCCCCATCGACGCCACCGTGGAGCGGCTCGCCGTGCAGCCGGGGGACCGCGTCCGAGCCGGCGGCGTGCTCGCCGAGCTGCGCAGCCCCGAGCTGGGCCGCGCGCGGGCGTCGGTCCTGGCGGCGGAGGCCCGTCTGCAGCTGGCGCAGCAGGCGCTCGCGCGCAAGCAGGCGCTGGCCGCGGAGCGCATCGCACCCCGGCGCGAGGTGGAGGAGGCGGAGGCCGAGGCCACGACGGCCGCGGCGGAGCTCGCCGCCGCCCGGTCCACCGTGCGGGCCATGGGGGCCGAGGGGGGAGAGGGCGGAAGCTTCCTGCTGCGCTCTCCCATCGCGGGGAGCGTGCTGGAGCGGCGGGGAGCGCGCGGCCGGATGGCCACGCCGGCGGAGCCGCTGTTCACGGTGGGCGACCTCTCCACGCTCTGGCTCATCGCGCACGGCTTCGAGCGGGACGCCCTGCGCATTCCCGTGGGCGCCCCCGCGGAGATCGGATTCGCCGCCCTGCCCGGGCGCACCTTCGGGGGGAAGGTCGCCGCCATCGGCACCGCGGTGGATGCGGGCTCGCGCACGCTCCCCATCCGCATCGAGGTGGGGAACGAGGGAAGCCTGCTGCGCCCCGGCATGTCCGCCACGGCGCGGGTTCCCCTGGGCGGGGCGGGACAGGCCGTGGTGGTCGTCCCCGCGGCGGCCCTCCAGCGTCTCTCCCAGAGCTGGTGCGTGTTCGTTCCCCGGGGGGCGGGGAAGTTCGAGGTGCGCGCGGTGGGACGGGGACGGGACCTGGGCGGGGACGTCGAGGTGCTGAACGGTCTCGCGGCGGGGGAGAGCGTGGTCCTGGACGGCGCCTTCCTGCTCAAGGCCGAGGTCGAGAAGTCCCGGGGCGAAGGCGAAGAGCACGCGCACTGAGGGGGAGCCCGTGATCGGACGCATCATCGAGGCCTGCTTTGCCAAGCCGTTCCTGGCGCTCCTGCTCATGGGGGCCGCCGTGGCGCTGGGCGCCGTCGCCTTCCAGGGGCTGGAGCGCGACGTCTTCCCCGACCTGTCCGCCGCCGTGTTCAACGTGATCGTGCAGAACCCGGCCATGGCCGCCGAGGAGCTGGAGACCGGCATCGCCGTGCCCCTGGAGGTGGCCCTGGCGGGGCTGCCGGACGTGCGGCGCATCCGGTCCTCGTCGCAGCTCGGGGTGGCGCAGGTCACGATCGAGTTCGAGCCCGCGGCCGACTACGACCGCTCGCGCCAGCTCGTGGCCGAGCGCATCGGCCAGGTGGGATCCCAGCTCCCGCCGGGAACGGACGCCCCCCTCATCTCCAGCCTGACCGGACGCCTGAACGAGATCTACGAGTTCACGCTGGAAGCGGCCCCGGGTGCGGCGGACCTCATGACGCTGCGCGACCTCGCCGAGTTCGAGGTCAAGAACCGCCTCCTGGCGGTGCCGGGAGTGGCGGCGGTGGAGCGCCTGGGAGGCTACTACCGCGAGTTCCAGATCCAGCTCGACCCCGAGCGCATGGCCGCCCGGGGCGTCTCCCTGGACGAGGTGCTCCACGGGACGGAGGGCGCGAACGTCAACGCCGCCGGCGGGTTCGTGGTCGAGGGTCCGATGGAGTGGACCGTGCGCGCGGTGGGCCGGGCGCGGGGAGTGGACGACCTGCGGACCACGGTGGTGGCGGTGCGCGGCACCACACCGGTGCTCCTGGGAGAGGTGGCCGACGTGCGCGAGGGCCCGGCCGTGCGCCGGGGGATCGCCCACCGGCTGAAGGGCGAGGTCGTGAGCTGCCGGGTGGTGAAGCAGTTCGGCGCGGACACCGTCCAGGTCGCGCACGGCATCCGGGGGGCCCTGGAAGAGATCGGCGGCACGATGCCCAAGGGCGTGGTGCTCCGGACCGTCTACGACCAGTCGGAGCTCGTGCGCTCCGCCCTGGGGGGCGTGGGACGGGCCGTCCTCCTGGGGGCCATCTTCGTGGTGCTGGTGATCTTCCTGCTCCTGGGAGACGTGCGGGCGGCGCTCCTCGTCATCCTCACCATCCCCCTGTCCCTCGGCCTGGCCGGGCTGTTCCTGCGCCTGGGAGGCGTGGGGCTCAACACCATGACCCTGGGAGGTCTGGCCATCGCGGTCGGTCTCCTCGTGGACGCGGCCATCATCATGACGGAGAACATCGCCCACCGGCTGACCGCCGGCAGGCCGGCCACGCCGGGCGAGCGGCGCCGCGTCGGTCTCGCCGCCGCCGTCGAGGTCGGCCGTCCCATCGCCTTCGCCGTGCTCATCGTCATCGCGGTCTTCCTGCCCCTGTTCGGCATGAGCGGGATCGAGGGCCGGATGTACCAGCCGCTGGCGGCGGCGGTGATCGCCACGGTGGCCGCGTCGCTCCTCCTCGCGCTCACGGTGGTTCCCGTGGCCTCCGTGCTCCTCCTGCGGCCGAGGGCGCCGGGCGTTCCCGAGGACGTCTGGCTGGTCCGCCGGCTCAAGAAGGTGTACGCGCCGCTGCTGGACGCCTGCCTGCGCCGGCCGGGGAGGGTGCAGCTCGTCTCGGTGGCTGTGGCCGCGCCCGCGCTGGCCCTGGCCCTGCTCGTGGGGAGCGACTTCATGCCGCAGCTCGACGAGGGCGCCTTCCTGCTCCAGACCATGCTCCCTCCCGAGGCGTCGCTGGAGGAGGTGGACCGGGCCAACCACCGGGTGGAGGACGTGCTGCGCGCGTTTCCGGAGGTGGAGGACGTGGTGCGCCGGACGGGCCGCGCGGAGCGGACCGAGGACCCCATGCCCCACACGGTCTCGGACGTGCTCGTGGTCCTGAAGCCCGAGCGCGCCCGCGGCCTGGAGGAGCTGGAGGGTGCGATGCGCGACGCCCTGGCGCACCTCCCCGGGATCTCCGTGCTCTTCACCACTCCCCTGGGCATGCGGATCGACGAGGGGCTGGGGGGGACCCCCGCCGACGTCTCCGTGCGCATCTTCGGGCCCGACCTCGACAGGCTCGCGGTGCTGGGAGACCGCGCCGGCGATCTCGTCCGCAAGGTGCGCGGCGTCGAGGACCTGCGGGTGGAGCGGCTCACCGGCCTGCCGCAGCTCAGGGTCTCGGTGGACCGGGAGGCGGTGGCCCGCGTGGGCCTCACGCCCGGGGACGTGATCCGCGCCGTCCGCATCGGCCTGGTGGGGGAGGAGCAGTCCGAGATCTGGGTGGGCCAGCGCCGCTTCGACGTCCTGGTGCGCCTGCAGGACCATCACCGGAACGATCCCGCCGCCATTCGCACCCTGCTGATCGACGGGCACGACGGCACCCGCATCCCCCTGGGGCAGCTCGCCGCCATCGAGGAGACGGCCGCGCCGGGTGCGATCCGCCGGGAGGGGGGGAGCCGGCGGATCGCGGTGGAGGCCAGCGTGGTGGGACGCGACCTGGGGAGCACGGCCGGCGAGATCCGGCGCGTCCTCGGGGAAGGGCTCGAGCTGCCCACCGGCTACTTCCTGGACGTGGGAGGACGGGTGGAGAGCCAGGCCCGCGCGGGACGCGCGCTCGTCCTCGCCATCCTGGTCGCCCTGCTGGCCGTGTTCGTCCTCCTCCATCTCGCCGTGGGGTCGGCGGCGGAGGTGGCGGTGATCCTCGCCACCCTGCCCACTGCGCTCGTGGGCGGGATCGTGGCCCTGCTCCTGTCCGGCGAGACCTGGAACGTCTCGTCCATGGTGGGGCTCATCGGCCTGTTCGGAATCGCGGTCCAGAACGGCCTCGTGCTCGTCACCCAAACGCGCGGTCTCGTGCAGGAGGGGAGGTCCTTCCC
Organism: Candidatus Polarisedimenticolaceae bacterium; assembly: GCA_036274395.1. Classification (GTDB taxonomy): domain Bacteria; phylum Acidobacteriota; class Polarisedimenticolia; order Polarisedimenticolales; family DASUFT01; genus DASUFT01. The sequence continues at coordinate 8,182 of DASUFT010000044.1, forward strand.
CGAGGCGGTGCGGGAGGCCTCCATCGGCCGCGTGCGCCCCAAGCTCATGACGGCCGCCACCGCGATCCTGGGCCTGCTGCCGCTCCTGGTCCTGCGGTTCCACGGCACCGAGATCGAGCGGCCGCTGGCCGTGGTCATGGTGGGCGGGCTCCTCACCTCCACGCTCTTCACGCTCCTGGCGCTGCCGACCTTTTATCTGTGGGTCGTCCGCGCGAAGGAGAGGCTGCGGGCGTAGAGCAGCGCCGCCGTCCCCAGCACCGGACCGGCGCTGGCGATCGCGCGGAGCGCAGCGTGCGCCACCGTGGGACCCGGACCGACCGCCCACACGTGCCGCAGGGAGATCGCGGCGTCGAAGGCGCAGACCCCCGCTGCCAGGGCCAGGCCGCGCCGGCGCGGCCGCCGCGCCACCCTGAACAGGAGGGAGGCAAAGGCCGCGTCGAACAGCGTCCACGCCGCCAGCGCCATCGTGGAGAAGCCCACCAGCCCGCTCCCGCCTGCGGCGGCGAGCACGGCGAGGAGGACGGTCCAGCACAGGAGCGACACCGCCACCGCCCAGGGCGGACCGTTGGGGTGGCGCACCAGCGAGCGCCACGCGAAGGGGAGGAGGCGGCCGCCGGCGAAGGCGCGCAGGACGTCGAGCATGACCGAGACCGCCGGGCCCCGGTCCCAGGCCAGCCAGACCGGGCGCCAGCTCGCCGGATGCAGGCGGGAGCGAAACCGCCTCAGACCCTCGAAGTCGTAGAGGGGGAGGGTGAGGAGCCGCGCCACCCGCAGCCACCAGGGGAGGGAGCCGGTGAGCGGGGTGAGCCCGGGCGTGACCCACGCAGGGCCCGGGCCGAGATGGCGCAGGAAGGCGTCGATCACCAGCTCCGTGGTGCCGTTGGGCGCCCCCGCTCCCCGCAGCATGTCCTCCATCAGCCATCCCCTCCCACCCTGGATGGGGACCGCGGAGAGGAACTGGAGCGGGGTCCCTTCGCGCTCGGCGACCACGTAGACGTGCTCGTGCGGGAAGTGGAACGGTTCCACTGCGACCAGGAACGCCATGGGCTCCACGGCGCGCGACGCCAGCCACGCGTCCCGCAGGCGCTCGACGTCGCCGCGCAGCCCGCCCGTCGAGACCTCCTCCGGGGAGGCCACGCGCACCGCGACGCCCTTGGCGCGCGCCCTCCGTAGCTGCTCGCGCAGCTTGCGGCTGCGCTGGAGAGTGGCGTCCCAGTCGGCCGCGTGCAGCCTCGACTGCAGGCCCAGCGGCAGCGTGCGGCACCCACGGAAGCACTCGAGGCCCTCGACGCCGAAGAAGACGGCGCGCTTCCCGGCGGCACGTGCGGCGCCGATGAACCGGCGGACGGCCTCGTCCCGGCGGTCGCTCGCGGCCAGCGGCGTGCCCACCGCGATCCAGGAGCTGCCGGCCGGGACGTAGGCCACGGCGGCGTGCTCGCCGTCCCACCACCAGCGCTGCCCCGATTCCAGGGACTGGAACGCCACGGCGTCCTGCCCGTGACGGAGCACCGCATGCAGCGCATCGAGCGATCTCACCGGCGATCTCCTGCCCGTGCCACGGATCGGGCGCCGTGGATCGTGAGTTGAAGCGGCGCTACCGTGCCAACAACCGGGGGGATGGAGCCTCCCCCATGCATCCTCGCCGCCTCCTGTGCCTGTCCGCGTTCTCGCTGGCGCTTCTGGCCGCCTGCGCCTCCGCCCCCATGGTGCATCCCACGGGGGTACGCCGCCTGGACTTCAATCGGATCGACGACCTGCTGGTCCTCCCGGACAACCCCCGGGCCGGCGTCCTGCTGGTCGAGGACAACGACCCGGACCGGGTGTCGGACGTGCACCTGCAGCGCCTGCGCCGCTGGGTCGCGGACGGAGGCGTGCTCTGGGCCGCGGGGGACGGTCTGCAGAGCGCGCTGGTCCGCCAGCTCGCGGACGTGCAGGACGAGGACTACACCTACCAGAAGACCTCGACCGAGAATCGGGGCGGCGAGCTCGTCGTGCGCGGGGCCTCGCCCCAGCTCGTCATCGAGGACCATCCCCTGACCAAGGGCGTGCGCGAGCTGTACCTGTTTCCCCGGCGGAAGTTCGACGGCACGCGCGATGCGCAGCCGCTGGTCCGCATGACCGGCGCCAACGGCGAGAGCGGCACCGTGATCGCCGCCGTCCCCCTGGGAGAGGGCTACGTGGTCCTGGACGGCACGGCGCGGGACGAGCGTCTCTTGTTCGGGCGCCTGCCCGAGTTCGACCAGAACCACCCCAACGCAGTGAAGCTGGAGAGCGGCTGGACCAACTACGACTGGGACCGCATGCTGGAGAACGCTTCCAGGAACGCGTCCTCCTGAGCGCCATCTACCCTCGCCGGAAGGGGATGACCGCCCCTCCGCGCGATCTCCGCAGGACCGACCGCACCGCCTCCCGGAGATCCTGGAGCGCCGACGACCTGACCAGAAAGGCGTCGGCGGTGCTCCTCCGCCATTCCTGGAGCAGCAGGACCTCCGGTTCTTCATCGACGAGCTGAAGCCGGCCCTCACGGCGAGCACGTCCGCGCAGCCCTCGCTGGGTGCGCGGCTGGACGACCTGCGCTCGCGCGTGGAGCGGGAATGGAACCTCCGCATGGAGCTGCCCGGCCCCCATGCCTGGTCGGCGGTGCGGGACGGGCTGGGACGGGAGATCTACCTGATCGTCCGGGAAGCGGTGGTCAATGCCGTCCGGCACGGGGGGGCCAGGCGGGTGGCCGTGGAGGCGCGTCTGGTGGACCGCTCGCGGCTCGTCCTCGACATCGCGGACGATGGCCGGGGCTTCCCCTTCCGGGGAACGCGCTCCCTGGGCGAGCTCCTCTCCGGGAGCGTGGGACCGAGGAGCATCTGCGAGCGCGTGGCCGGCCTGCGGGGGTTGCTGGCGGTGGAGTCCACGCCCTCGGGGTCCCGCCTGAAGGTCGAGCTTCCGCTGGACGCGGTCCATGGGTGAGATGGCGATCTCCGTGGTGATCGCGGACGACCACCCGATTGTGCTGGACGGTCTGGAGCAGCTGTTTCGCATGGAGGGGGACGTCGTCCTCGCGGCCCGGGCACGGGACGGGCAGGAGACGCTGCGTGCGGTGCGCGCTCACCTGCCGGACGTTCTCGTCCTCGACATCCGCATGCCGGGCACGGACGGGCTCGGCGTCCTGCGCGCCCTGCGCGAGGAGGGCCACCGCACGCGGGTGGTGCTGCTGACCGTCTCCCTGGAGGAGGAGCAGCTCGTGGAGGCGGTCCGGCTCGGGGTGGCGGGGGTCGTGCTCAAGGAGATGGCGCCACAGCTCCTGGTGGAGGCGGTGCGCCGTGTGCACGCCGGCGGCCAGTACCTGGAGGGGGGCATCGTGGGACGTGCCCTGCGGCGGATGGTGCAGCGGGAGGAGGCGGCCAGGGAGGCCGCCCGCCTCCTCACCCCGCGGGAGCTGGAGATCGTCCGCATGCTGTCGGACGGGCTGCGCAACCGCGCCATCGCCGAGAAGCTCTTCATCAGCGAGGGAACGGTGAAGGTCCACCTGCACCGCATCTACGAGAAGCTCGACGTGGGCGGGCGCCTGGAGCTCGTCCTCTATGCACGGAGCCGGGGACTGGTCTGAGGGTGTCCTGCACCATCACGCTGTGGGTGCCTTGCGCCGCTCCCGCTCCAGCTCCGAGGCCAGCTCGCCGCCCACCAGCAGCACGAAGGTGGTGAGATACATCCACATGAGGAGAACGATGACCCCGCCGATCGTGCCGTAGGTCTGGTTCCAGCGCCCGAAGTGGATCGCGTAGGCACGGAAGCCCAGGGTGGCCAGCACCCAGATGGCGGCGGCGACCAGGGTGGCGACGGTGATGGAGCGCTTGGACTGGCGCACGTTGGGGAGCGCCCAGTAGAGGAGCCAGAACAGGGACAGCAGGAGCAGGAAGGCGAGCGGGTACTGGACGATCAGCCAGGCCCGGGCGAACAGGTCCCCCCATCCCGTCCAGCGCCCCAGCGCTTGCGCCAGCTCGGGGCCGGCAAGCATCACGGTGCTGGCAGCTCCGAGGAAGACGACCGTGACCACGACGCACACCAGGGCCAGCAGGCGCCTCCGCCACCAGGGGCGCGACTCCTCCACGTCGTAGGCCCGGTTCAGGGCCGCGGTCATGGCGCCGAAGAGGTTCGAGCCCGACCACGCGGCGAGCACCGCGCCCACCGAGATCATCCCCGGCGCATTGGGTGCGAAGACCACCTGCCGGACCACGGACTCGAACAGCGTCATGGCCGACGGCGGCACCGTCACACGCAGCTGCTCCAGGGCCCAGCCCAGCAGCACGGCCCGGTCGCCGATCATGGAGAGGAGCGGCGCCGCGAACAGCAGGATGGGGAAGATGGAGAAGAAGAAGTAATACGCGGTCTGCGCGGCCAGGCCGGGGACGCCGTCCTCGATCACCTCGCGCCCGGTGCGGACGAGCACCGCGCCCAGCGCGGCCATCGTCATGGCTGGTCCTCGAAGACGTCCGTGCCCTCCCGGGGGGTGGGGCGGCGCCCGCCGGGTCCGCTCTCGATCGCGTACTCGATCTCGCCGTTCGTGCTGCCGCCGGTCTCCGCCTGCAGCGTCCAGTGCTCGTCGAGCGTGTAGCGGATGCGGTAGAGGCTCTCCGGCTCGAACAGGCCCACCCCGTAGGCCACGTACAGGCGGGGGCTCAGGTAGGTCCCGAGGATGAGGGACGCGGTCCGGTACCCGCCCTCGCCCGTCTCGATCTTCGCCTCCTCGAGGCCGAGGCGGCCGGCCAGGCCGCCCACCAGGAGGTTGCCTCCCTTGACGCCGAGGGCCGTGGCCGCGCGCGAGAGGAGGCTGACGTCGGAGGCGGAGGCGCTGCTGGACGGCCGGCCCAGGATCAGGTACGAGAGCTGGTCGGTCTCCGGCAGGGTGGGATCCGACCAGAGCGTGACCTGCGGCTCCGAGAGAGAGCCGGTGACGTCCACGCCGGCGACCACCCCGTCCTCCGCCGTGCGCGAGGCGCGGAGGTCGATGCCGGGATCGGTCACGGGGCCGCCCGCGTAGTAGAGCCGGCCGCGCTCGATCTTCAGGTCCTGCCCGTACGCCGTGTAGGAGCCCTCCTCGATCACGATCTCCCCGGAGGCGCGGGTGGGGAGGCCCGGGCTCTCCTGCACGCGCACGCTCCCCGTGAGGTCCGCCTCGATGCCCTCCCCCTGGAAGTGCACGTCGTCCCCGAGGACGATGCGCACATCCGCGCTCACCTGCATCGGCCGCTCCGCCGGGCCGGCCTTCTCCGCACCGAGCACGACCACGTCCGACGAGACGGGGACGACCGCCTCTCCTCCACCATCGTCGAGGGCCACGGTGCCCTCGGGGACCGTCACCTGTCCCGTGATGCGGAGCAGGGAGCCGTCGTAGGCGAGGGTGAGGTCGGGGGAGACGAGGACGTGCGTCTCCCCCTGGTCTGCGGCGAGCACCCGCTCGCCGATCGCCTGCAGCTTCAGGGAAAGACCGGGGCCGACCGTGCCCTGCAGGTGGAGCGTTCCCGGGCCGGAGCGGACGCTCCCGTCGAGCGCGATCCTTCCATCCTCCGCGGGGCGCGCCGTGAGCTGCGCGTCGCGGAGCTCCAGGCCGAGCGCCGGCACGTCCGCGGCACCGCCGCGCAGCGTGGCCTCGCCCCCCAGGCGCGGCTCTGCCAGGGTGCCGCCCGCGCGCAGGTCGGCGGAGAGGCGGCCCTGCAGGGACGTCGCCTGGGGCACCAGGGCGGAGAGCGGCTCGAGCGTGGCGAGGTCCGCGCGCAGGCGGGCGTCGAAGGCCAGCCTCTGCGGATCCAGGGGGAGCCGGATCGGATCGGTCGCGGAGACCTGCGCCTGGAGGGCGCCGCCGTCGAGCGTGAGGGAGGCGTGCCCCTCCGCGCCGGCTTCCGTCGCACGCATCGTCATCTCTCCGCCGGAGAACCGAAACGAGGTGGCGGCCTCTCCGGTCCCGAACGTGAGCGCTCCCGCGCTCAGCGCGAGATCCCCCTGGCCGGTGAGGAGGCCGCCGGCGGAGAAGTCCGCCGCGATCGTCCCGTCCAGGCTGCCGTCCAGGCCCACCTCGCCGGCGATCCAGGGCTCGGCCAGCGCGAGGGGCAGGCGTGCGATCTCGAGCTGGCCCGAGCCGCCGGCCTCCGCGCCCCATCTGCCGCGCAGGCACAGGCGCGACCCCGAGGAGGCCAGGCAGGCCTCGTCCAGCGACAGCTCTTCCCCGGACGCCACGAGCGCGGCCGGCTGCGCGAGGGTCCAGCTCCCGATCCCGTCGGCGCCGAAGCCTAGCGTGTCGAGCGTGCCGCGCCAGGCAGGTCCACCGAGGAGCGATCCCGAGGCCGACACCTGCAGGGCACCGTCCGTCCCTTCCAATGCGAACCGGAGCCGGTGGTCGGCCGCCGTCCCGGTGGTCCGCAGGGCGGCGCGCCCGGCGGACATCTCGCCCCAGTGGAGGTCCTGCGCGATGACCGAGAGCTGAAGCGGGGCCTCCGGCGCGAGCCCGGCCGTCCCCGACCAGGAGAGGGTGCCGGCCTCGACCCCGCTCCATGTGAGCTTCGCGCCCCGGCCCTCGCTCTCCACGACCGGTGCGGCGTAGGTGCCGGTGATGTGGCCGCTTCCCGACGCATTTCCCGCGGCGCCCGGCACCAGCGTCCCGAGGTCTGGGACCTCGGCCCCCACGCGGAGCGCGAGCGGCTCGGTCACGTGGCCGTCGGCGGAGAGGGTGGCCCCGCCCCACACCGCACGCGCCGCCTCCAGCCAGACCTCGCTTCCCCGGTAGCGGACCGTCTCCGCGCGGCCGGCGAGCGGCGCGCCCTGGAGCTTCCCCCGGAAGGTCAGGGGCGCCAGCGTCCCCACGGCGGTGTCCCCCTGCAGGCTCCCGGTGACGCGGGTCTCCCCGTCCACGCTCCCGGACAGCGCGGGGACGAGCCCCGCGGGGTCGAGGTTCCTGGCCTGCAGGTCGAGGCTCCACGCCACCGTGGGCGCGAGCGTCACGCGGCCCGCTCCGCTCAATGTGCCGCCCAGGGTCGTGTAGGTCGCCTGCTGGATCTGCAGCCGGTCCTCGGCCACCCGGCCCTGCATCTCCAGGCGTCCCTGCACGACGCCGGGGACCCGCGCGGCCCCCGCATAGGTCAGGGACCAGGCGTCGGCCGTGCCGTGCAGCCGCAGGTTGCCCCCGCCGCTGGTCACGGTTGGCTCTCCGCCCTGGAGCGGCCAGGCCAGCGCGGACCAGGTGGCGCGCAGGTCGAAGCCCGCGTTCTCTCCCGTGTCCACGGTCCCGCTCACGCGCGCGTGGAGGCGCCCGCTGGCGTGGCGGAGCGCGAAGCCGTCGAGGCCAACGCGACTCCCGTTCCAGCTCCATGGACCCTGCGCGCGGAAGGTCCCGTACTCCGCGCTGTCCACGGTGAGATCGGCCGACCCCTGGAGCGCCTCCAGCGATCCGCGTGCGGTCAGCGTTCCGCCCAGGGTGGCGGGCGGCAGGTCCTCGGCCAGCAGCGAGAGCGGCAGGTGCGTGGTGGCCACCGATCCCACGAGCCGCAGGTCCGTGAACGGGTCGTGCACGACGCCGCGGACCCGTGCCCGGTGGGGCGCCGTCAGGCTCTGGTCCACCCGCAGGTCCTCCACCGTGCCGGAGAGGGTCCCGTGCGCGGCCAGGCGGGGCCGCCCAGGCGCTTCCGCCAGCACCCAGTCCACCTTCAGGTCGAGCGGGTAGGCGCCGATGGGGGTGAGGCGGCCGGACACGGCCAGCGAGAAGTCCGGCCCCTGCGCGCGCAGGCGGTCCACCACGAAGGTCTGTCCACGCGTGCGCCCGCGCAGGGTGATGTTCCCGATGCGCACCGGGTCTCCCGCGGCTTGCTGCACGACGACGTCACGCACGTTTGCCCGGCGCACCATGAGGTCGAAGCCGAGGTCCACGTCCACGAGCGGGCTCTCCTCGGACGGGGTGGGGCTCGGGGTCGAGACCACGCGAACGCCGGATGCCTCCAGCCACAGCAGGTCGATCCGCTTCCGGAGGAGGTCGCGCAGGTGCCAGTCGAAGGCGACCCGCTGCACACGCAGCATGAGCCCCTCGCGGGAGTAGACGAGGTCGTGCACCTCCAGCGGCCCGCGCACCACGCCCCGCACCTGGCCCATGGACAGCTCGCCGGGAAGCAGGCCGCCCGCCCACGAGAGCAGCGCCCGCAGGCCGCTCGCGGTCCCCACCAGCCAGAAGGCCGCGCCTCCGAGCATGAGCAGGAGGAGGAGAGCGCCGGTCCCGATCTTGCGGGCGCGCGTCACAGGTCGGGCCCGATGGAGAAGTGGAACCGGGTGGGCCGGCCCGGCTCGTCCAGCGCCCAGGCCACGTCGGCGCGGACCATGCCGACGGGGGAGACCCAGCGCAGGCCTGTCCCCACCCCGCGCTCGAGATCGAGCGAGCCGAAGCTCGCGGCGGCGTTCCCCCAGTCGTGGAAGGCGGCGATCCCCCAGCGCCCCCAGCGCTCGATGGGAAGCCAGTCCACCTCCAGGTTCGTGGTGAGGAGGACCTCGCCTCCGATGGGCGTGCCCTGGGCATCGAGGGGCGAGAGCGCCTGGTAGGCGTAGCCGCGCACGCTGCGGTCGCCGCCGGCGAAGAAACGGAAGGTGGCGGGCAGATCGTGGAAGTCGGAGGTGGCGGTGCTCCCCACGTCCAGTCGCCCGTGCACGCGCAGGTCCGCCCCCAGGCTGCGCACCAGGCGGACCTGCGCCGCCGCCTGCAGGAACGAGGCGTCGGAGAGCACCGCATCGTCGGCGCCCATCAGCCGCAGCTCCAGCCTGCGGCCGTGCAGGGGGTAGATGGGGTCGTCGGTGTCGATGCGGGTCCATCCGATCTCGGGGAAGAGCAGCGAGGACACGCCGGAGTCCACCCCCACCACGAAGTCCTCGCGCTGCCAGCGCAGACCGAGCGTCTGGTTCCAGCGACCTTGCCGGCGGGTCAGCGCCGCCCCCAGGAGCGCCGTGCGGCTCTCCGTGACATCGGAGTCCACCTCGCGGTACCCGGTGGTCCCCGTCCACACGTCCGTGGCGGCGTTGCGCCCCGGCACCAGGTAGCGCACCGCAGCGCTGCGCTCGATCTGGGAGGCGAGCACGTCGGTCTCCGCGCGGTGTCCCTCGTGCCCGATGCGCCGCACGTCCAGGCCAACGGACAGGCGTGCCCCCGTGTCCGTGCCGTAGCCGGCGGCCACCCGCCAGAAGCGCGGCTTGGCGGGGACGAGGTCCACCTCCACGGGAACCTGGAGCCCGGAGGCCTGCTCCCGCTCGGCGCGCACCTCCACCCGGGAGAACCAGGGCGTCTGGCCCAGGGTCCCCTGCAAGGCGCGCAGCTCGGTGAGGTCGATGGGCTCCCCCGGGGCGAAGGTGACGAAGTCCCGGAGCACGGCGGGGTCGACCGCCTCCCGCTCCTGGCGGAAGCGCACCTCGCCATAGCGGAAGCGTGGCCCGCTCGCGTAGTGGAGCACGATGTCCGCCGTCCCCGCCTCCGGATCCACCTGGACCTCGGCGCGCTCGAAGCGGCCGTCGAGGTAGCCATGGGCGGAGGCGTAGGCGGGGAACGCGGCCTTCCCCTCCTCGTAGCGCGCGTGCACGAGAGGGTCGCCTCTCTGCAGCGGGAACTCGCGCACGCGCCGGGCGAAGCCCGGGTCCTCCGCACCCGGGCCGGTGACCTCCACGTCCACCTGACGGACGTGGACCTGCGGACCGGGAGTGACGCGGTAGGTCGCCGTCCACTTCGTGTCCTCGTGCTCGAGAGCGGACTCGATGGCGGGCCGGTAGTGCCCGAACGGCTCGAGCGCGCGCCGGATCTGGTCGGGGGCCTCCTCGTGCAGCGCCTGGATGCGCGCCGGGGCGAGGTCGCGGTCCTCGCGGTCGGCGGCGGCGATGGAGAGGACGGCCCGTGCGTTGTCCTCGAGGGCGCCGTCCAGGCCTTCCAGCCGCACGTCCACCTCGTCGGCCAGGGCGGCACCTGCGGCCAACAGGACGGAGGCGAGCGTCCATCGCAGACGCGCGGGAGGTGGTGTCACGGAGACCTGCATGGGGAGCTTTGCTTCCACGATAGCACCCGGGCAGGTGAGTAGAAGGATCTCCGCCGGGGTGCTCCCGGGCTCAAGCGAACTGCCACGATCCATTCGTCGACGGCCTGGGCCCGTTGTACGCTCGACGCATCCCTCCATGCCAGAGCCCGTCGAAGCACCGCAACCCGTTGCACCCTCCACGCGAGACCTTGCGCGCCGCACCGCGGTGCAGGTGGTGGTGGTGCTGGCGGCACTCTGCATTGCCTCGATGCTCTGGTACGGCCGTCAGGTGGTTCTTCTTCTCTTCGCGGCGGTCCTGCTGGGTGTGGCCCTCCAGGGACTGGCCGCCCCCCTCTCCCGTCGCGCACGGGTGCCCTACTGGGCGGCGCTCACCTTGGTGATTCTCGTCCTGGCAGGCGCTCTGGCAGGGCTGGGAGCCATCATCGGACCGAGGCTGCAGGACCAGGTCTCCGTGCTCCGCCGAGAGCTGCCCTCGGCGCTGGACGGGATGGAGGAGCGGCTGCGCCAGTACGACTGGGGGGAGGAGGCCATCGAGCGCACGGAGGACCTGCAGCAGTCCGTCTCGCGGCTGGAAGGTCGGACACTGTGGCGCCGCATCGCCGGCATCTTTTCCACGTTGCTCGGTGGAGTGGTGGCCGTCGCCGTGATCGTGGTGGTGGGGATCTACCTGGCCGCGGGTGGACCCCGCTACGTGGAGGCGCTGGTCCGGCTCTTTCCCCAGCACCGCCGGGGCAGGATGACCGACGTGTTCCGGCAGGTGGTCCGGTTCCTTCGCTGGTGGCTGCTGGGGCGGTTCGTCACCATGGTCTTCGTGGGGGTGGTCACCGGAGTCGGGCTCGCCCTGCTCGGCGTCCCCCTGGCCCTGACCTTCGGGATCCTGGTGGGCCTGCTCGATTTCGTCCCCAACGTCGGCCCCGTGTTGGCCGCCGCTCCCGCCGTGCTGCTCGCGCTCGTGCAACGCCCCTCCCTGGCACTCTGGGTGGTGCTGCTGTACACCGCCGTGCAGGCGGTCGAGGCCTACCTGCTGACGCCCATGGTGGAGCGGCGCACCGTCTCCCTGGAGCCCGCCCTGATCGTGGCCGCGCAGCTCTTCGCCGCCGTGTTCCTGGGCGCGCTGGGGGTGCTGCTGGCGAGCCCGATCACGGCGGTCGTGCTCGTGCTCGTGCGCATGCTGTACCTGGAGGATGTGCTGGGAGAGAGCGCGCGCTAGGGGGAGGCCGCACGTCGAGCGCGCTCACGGGCGCACTTCGTCTCCGACGTGCACGCGCATCCTGTCCGGCCCACCCGGCCGTCTTCTCGACCAGAACGCGCTCACGGCCAGGGCGGCCACCAGCAGCAGGAGCGTGCCGAGAACTGCGATCCAGAGCCGCCGGCTCTCCACCGCCGCTTCCAGCTGCGCCATCAGGTCGCTTCGATTTCCGCGCAGCGAAGCGAGCAAGCCCTCCAGCGACCGGTTGGCCGACCGTTGTGTGGTGAGATCCCGCTGCAGCATGGCCAGGCGGTCGTCACGGTCCGCGAGCTCCCGCGCGCGCGCCGCCAGCTGCGCTCGCATCCGCTGCACCGAGGCCGCCAAGGTTCCGGTCCGCCCGGACAGGGAATCGTTCTCCGTGCGCAGAAGGGCATGGGCCTGCTGCACCCGTTCCCTCTCCTGCTCGGCGCGGAAGAGCGCTTCCCGTGCACCGGACAGGGACTCCCCGAGGCTCTGCGCTTCCCGCCGGGCGGTGGCGAGGTCCTCACGCGCCCCCTCCGCCTCCGAGGCCAGCGCCATGTTGCGTGACTGGAGCTCGGCGATCTGGTGGCCGGCATCTTGGAGCTGCGCATCCCGTGGGTCCGCCGGCGCCGGCCGCCGGGTCGCCGTACAGCCGGCGAGCAGAGAGAGGGCGAGGAGGATGGTCAGGGGCCTGGGATCCATGGCTTGTCCTTTCGTCGTTGGCCAGTCCCGGCCCGACGAGGACGCCCGAGAAGACCGGATGGCCGCCGCTTGCTCCGATGTTACGGAGATCCAGAGTAGAACGCCCGTGCTCACGAGGGCACCACACCGGAGCGCGCGATCACCTTGGCGGCTGCCCAGGCGACCCCGCTGCACAGCACCATCACAATGGCGTGCCGGCGCACGTGCGCGGCGGTGGATGGCTTCCCGTCGGCCGTGAGGCCGCCCAGGCGCAAGCTGTCCACGGCACGCACGAGCACGACGGAGGCGGCCGTGGCGAAGAACGTCGCATCCCGCCACGACCAGGCGGGATCGTGGAGCAGGGCCGCGGCCAGCAGGACCAGTGCGGCATTGCCGAGGAGCATCCAGTAGAGCCGCGCCAGAGCGGCGACCAGGGGAGAAGATTCGCGTCGTGCCACAGCACACCTCCGCTCCCGCTTCCGCGGGAGCACGAGGTGGCGGCCCGACCCCTCGGGAACCTGCCGGGAGAGAACCCGGCACCCTTGCCCGCCCATTGTACGTCGCCGTTCATGTCCCAGCAGGAGAGGAGGGGCGTGGTTGCGCTCATCTTGGGGTACGGTAGCGCGATGCACGGCGCCCTGGTGGCTTCGCTCCAGCTCCCCCCCGCGCTCCACGACTATCCGCCCGGCGGTCCGTCGCTCCTGGCGGATCTGGCGACCCGCGTCCGCATCGAGCCCTTCAACGCGGTGGCCACCGCGATCTTCCTCCTCGCCATCGTGCACACCTTCGCCACCGCCCGCATCGCCGCCCTCGCGCACCGGCTCCAGCACCGACACGACGCGCGCACCCGGGCGGAGGGCCGCCCCGACACCCCCAGCGTGGCGGCCGAGGTGCTCCATTTCTTCGGCGAGGTGGAGGTGGTGTTCGGCCTGTGGGCGGTGGTGCTCCTCTCCGCCATGGCCATCTATGCCGGGTGGGAGACCGCCGCGCACTACCTCGACGGCCGCGTGAACTACACGGAGCCGCTGTTCGTCGTCGTCATCATGGCCCTGGCCTCGACCCGCCCGGTGATCGTGTCCGCGGAGGGCGCCCTGCGCCACGTGGCGCGCATCGGGGGGAGCACGCCCGCGGCCTGGTGGTGCGCCATCCTCACCCTGGGGCCGCTGCTGGGCTCGTTCATCACCGAGCCCGCGGCCATGACCATCTGCGCACTGCTGCTGGGCCGGCAGTTCTACGACCTGCAGCCCAGTGCACGGCTCCGGTACGCCACTCTCGGAGTGCTGTTCGTCAACGTGTCCATCGGTGGGACGCTGACGCACTTCGCGGCCCCGCCGGTCCTCATGGTGGCCCGTCCCTGGGGATGGGACATCCCCTTCATGGCGGCGCATTTCGGCTGGCGGGCGTGTACCGCCATCCTTCTGTCGAACCTGGTCTACTTCCTCCTGTTCCGGCGCGAGATGCGGGCTCTGGCCGCCCGGCCCCAGGTGGTGGACGTCGAGCAGCCCGAAGAAGCGACCCCCGGGAGCACCCTGCTGCCGGTGCCGGTCTGGATCGTGGTCGTGCACCTCGCGTTCATGGCGTGGATCGTGGCCACGGCGCACCACCCGCCGCTCTTCCTGGGCGGGTTCCTCTTCTTCCTCGGCTTCGCGCGGGCGACCACCGCCTACCAGAGCCGCCTGGAGCTGAGGACGCCGCTCCTCGTCGGCTTCTTCCTGGCCGGGCTCGTCATCCACGGCGGACTGCAAGGGTGGTGGATCGCTCCCGTGCTGGGCCGGCTGGCGGAGACGCCGCTGTTCCTGGCGGCGGCCGGCCTCACCGCGTTCAACGACAACGCGCTCATCACCTACCTGGCGACGCTGGTCCCGAACCTGGGGGACGCCCTGAAGATCGCGGTCGTCGAGGGAGCGGTGGTCGGGGGTGGGCTGACCGTGATCGCGAACGCGCCCAACCCCGCCGGCCAGGCCCTCCTGGCGCGCTTCTTCCCCGGCGGGATCTCACCCTTGGGTCTGCTGGCGGGGGCCATCGTTCCCACCGTGGTGGCGGGCCTCGTGTTCCGGCTGCTCTGAGCGGGTCCTCACGACATGGACGCTGCGCTGCGGGAAGGGGATCTCGATCCCCTCCAGGCCATACCTTCGGTGCAGCCGCTTGATGAACTCGTGGACCAGGAGGTAGCGGTCGACGAACCCCCGCACGCGCAGGATCACGCTGAAGTCGATGGAGGAATCGCCGAACGTGTGATAGCGGATGAAGGGCTCGAACCCGGCCACCGCTCCCTCCACCTGCTGGAGCGCCTCCCGCGCCACCTCGACCGTGACGCGCTCCACCTTCGCCAGGTCCGACCCGTAGGCGACGCCCAGCTGGACCAGGGCGGCCTGCTCCGGCTCGGGCATGGCGTAGTTCACGAGGACCATGTCGGCCAGACGGGCGTTGGGCACGATCACGATGTTGTTCGGGAGCTCGCGGATGCGCGTGGCCCGCCAGCCGATGTCCACCACGAACCCTTGCTTGCCTCCCTCCAGCTCCACGAAGTCTCCCACCCGGATGGGGCGGGCCAGGGAGAGGTGGACGCCGGCGAAGAGGTTGGAGAGCGTGGGCTGCAGGGCGAGCGCCACCGCCAGGGAGCCCACACCGAGGGCCGTGAGCAGAGGGGTGATGGACACGCCGAGGTTGGCGAGCACGAGGAGCCCGCCGATGGCGAAGACCGCGATGCGCAGCACGTTCCGGGCCAGGCTCGTCATGGCCAAGGTGGCGCCGGAGCTGCTGGCCGACCGCGCGAGCAGCGCGCTCCCCAGGTGTGCGGCCGCGAACGTCAGGGAGGCGAGGAAGGTCAGCGTGCAGAGGCGGGCCACGACCAGCGCCACGTGCTCGGACGACGGCGCCAGCCGGGAGGCGACCACGAGTGCGCCCAGCAGAACCCAGAGGGACAGGTGGCGCCGGATCGCAGCGAGCACGAGATCATCGAGGTCGCTGGCCGTGCGCCGGAAGAGAGCCTCCATGCGGCGGACGACGAGCACGCGGGCCAGGAGCGCCAGGAGCGATCCGGCGGCGAGGGCGGAAAGCGCCGGGATCCAGGGCAACAGGGCGGTCGTATCCAACGGCACCTCCTGGAAGCCTAGCCGCCGGCCGCCGGGGCCTGCCCCCCGTGCATGCCGAACCATCGAGCCACGAGCGCGTCCGTGGAGGCGTGCAGGACCATGGAGAGCGCGATCGTGAGAGCGGCGAGGTGGAAGAGAAGCTCGCGGTCCGGCAGGGACGAGCTCTGGGCGATGAGCAGGGCGAAGACCACGGAGGCGAATCCCTTGGGACCGAACCAGGCCGCGGCGAGCTTCTGCGCCCGGCGCATGCCGCTCCCCGCCAGGGCGGCAAAGATGGCGAGCGGCCGCGCCGCCAGGAGCACCAGCAGGGCGAAGATCCAACCGGACAGACCGGTGCTCGTCCACAGCGAGGGCGCGAGCAAGGCGCCGAAGACCAGCAGGGCGGCGAGCTTGAGCAGCTCCGCCAGCGGCTCCCCGAAGGGTTGAAAGGCGTCCCGCGCCCGTCCGCTCACGGTGGCCACCGTCACGCCACCGGCGAAGGCAGCCAGGAACGTGTTGGCGTGCAGGTGCTCGCCCAGGGCGAACAGCAGGAGTCCGATGGCGAACACGAGGAGGCCGTCGTACACGTCGTGCGACCCCAGGAAGGGGAGACGCGGGAGCAGGAGGGCGGCCAGGGGAATCACGACCCCCAGGACCACGCCCATCGCGACCTCCAGTGCGAGCGAGCCCAGGTGCAGCTCCCGGTGCGAGGCGACGGCCAGCGTGATCACGACCAGAGGCAGGGCGAGGCCGTCGTTCAGTCCACTTTCCACGTTGAGCAGGTGCCGCAGCGTCCAGGGGATCTCGTCCCGGCTCACCAGCGCCGCCGCCAGCACGGGATCGGTGGGGGCGAGGGCGGAGGCCACGAGAAGGGCCGAGCTCCAGGGAAGATCGAAGAGCGCATGGGCGCAAACCGCGCTCAGGCCCAGTGTGAGCGGCAGGCCGAGGAGGAGGGCTCGACCGGGGAGATGCCAGGCCCGGGCCAGGTCACGGGCGCCGACCTTCATGCCGTCCGTGAACAGCACGGTGACCAGGGCCAGCTCGGCGAACCGTTTCACCACCTCGCCGGAAGCCTCCGGCCCGATCCAGCCCAGCACCCCGGGTCCCGTGACGCACCCCACCGCCAGGAAGAGCACGGCGGTGGAGAGGACGCTGCGGCGTGCCAGGTCGGAGAGGAGCACGGCCGCCAGGAGGGTGGCCGCGTAGACCAGGACGAAGGTCATGACGGCTCGGCGACGACCCCGGGCGTGTGGGCCAGAGCCTCCAGCAGCTCACGCGCCGCGCGCCAGTCCGGCACCTTCCACGGAGCGCGGGTGGGGCCGCGGCCCACGTGCACGGCGATGCCGCTGTCGGGCAGCTCGGCGAAGAGATCCTCGTCGGTGGGGTCGTCCCCCAGGGCCAGCATCACGGCGTGGCGCATGGACCACTGCAGCGCGTCCCGGACCACCCGTCCCTTGGTGAGGCCGTGGGTGCGGATCTCCAGCACGGCATTGCCGCCGGTCACGCGCACGGGCGCGTTGCTGAGGAGATCGAGCAGGTGCCCCCGCAGCTCGCGTGCGTGCTGGGCGGCGGCCCCCGGCTCCGCGGCCCGGTAGTGACAGGCGAGCCCCCCCTGCTTCCACTCGATGAAGGCGCCGGGCGTGCTGCGCACGAACTCCTCCACCAGGGGCTGGATGCGCGGGAGCCAGGAGGAGCCGTTCGCGCCGTGCCATCTCCACAGCCCATGAGGCAAGCGGCTCCAGGCGCCGTGCTCGGCATGGAGGGCGATGGGCAGGTCGGCGAACCAGCGTTCCAGCGATTCCCGGGTGCGTCCGCTGACGAGGTGCACGGAGGTGCCCGGACGCGCCGCCAGCCGCTTCAGCAGGTCCAGCAGCTCCGGTGGGGGCGCCGCCTGGTCGGGGAGGGTGTGGAACGGGACGAGCGTGCCGTCGTAGTCCAGGAGCAGGATCAGCGGCGCCCTCTGCGCGCGCTCGATCACCTCGGCGATGGGCCGGGCCGGCTGCGGGGCCGGCGTGGCGGCGAGCTGCTCCAGGAACGTCGATGCCCAGGCGTGCACGTCAGAGCTGGCCACACGCTCCCGGAGAGCGGCCATGCGCCGGCGCCGCTCCGCCTCCGGCATGGCCAGCGCCCCCTCGATCCGCTCCGCCATGCCGGAGACGTCGTAGGGGTTCACCAGCACGGCCTCGCCCAGCTCCGCGGAGGCTCCCGCCAGCTCGCTCAGCACGAGCACCCCGTCCCCATCCGGGCGGCTGGCCACGAACTCCTTGGCCACCAGGTTCATCCCGTCCCGCAGGGGCGTGACCAGCATCACGTCGGCGGAGCGGTAATAACGCGCCAGCTCGGCCTGGTCGAACCGACGGTGCACGTACCGGATGGGGGTCCAGCTCGGTGTGCCGAACCGGCCGTTGATCCGGCCCACGAGCTCGTCCAGCTCGCGCTTGTAGCGGCCGTAGGCCGGCACGTCCTCCCGCGAGGGGACGGCGATCTGGATGACCTGCACGCTCCCGCGCAGGTCCGGGCGCCGCTCCAGGAGCAGCTCCAGGGCGAGGAGCCGGCGGGGGATGCCCTTCGTGTAGTCCAGCCGGTCCACGCCGAGCAGGAGCTTGGGCCCCCCCACGGGGGGCTGCACGGCCGAGGCGAGCTCCTCCAGCTTCCCGGCATCCACGCCCATGGGCAGGACGGCGAGGCGCACCTGCCGCTGCTCCACCCACAGGTGGTCGAGCTCGGTCTCCAGGCCGAGCACGCGCAGGAGAGAGGCGCTGAAGTGGCGCAGGTACCCGAGCGTGTGAAAGGCGATCAGGTCGGCGCCCAGCACGCCTTCCAGCCAGGCCGCGCGCCAGGGAAGCACGCGGAACACCTCCGAGGAGGGGAACGGGATGTGGAGGAAGAAGCCGATCCTCGCCTCGGGGGCCATCTCCCGCAGGAACCTGGGTACCAGGGCGAGCTGGTAGTCGTGCACCCAGACCAGGTCCCCGGGACGGATCTGCGCCGCCACCGCCTCCGCGAACCGGCGGTTCACCTGCTGGTACACGTCCCAGTCCTGAGGATCCCGGGGGATGCGATCGACCATGTAGTGGAAGAGCGGCCACAGCACGCCGTTGGAGAAGCGCGCGTAGAACCCCTCGATCTCCTCCGCCGTCAGGTCCACTGGCACCAGGCCATTGGCCAGGAGATCGCGGTCCAGACGCTCGCGCTGAGCGGGATCGACGGGAGGGGTGTTGCCGCGCCAGCCGAACCACAGCCCTCCGCTCCGGGCGTGCGGGCCCGCCAGGCCGGTGGCCAGGCCGCCCACGCTGGGAGCGACGCGCCAGGCTCCCTCCCTCTGGCGGAGGGTGACGGGGAGCCGGTTCGAGACCAGCAGGACGCGGGGGCTGCCGGACGGTTGAGCGGCCATGCCACTCCTCCACCGCCGGACCCGCGTCACGTCGAGGAGCGCTGCGGGCCGAGGCGTTCGCCGCGAGGGATCGCGGGAAAGACGAATGGCGGCCCGACCATTCGTGAACGACCTGCGGCGGGCGTGGTTGCCCGCCGCACCCAAGCTGCTGGAGAGCGTAGCCGCCGGTGCGGCGGTGCGTCAAGCCTGCACGCCTAGCCCTGGGACCTCGCCACCCGCGCCCGGCTCACCGCCATCCGCGGCACGGCGGAACGCCCGGCCGAGGGCCACTGCTTCCTCTCCACGACGACGAAGGTGGGGGACCACGCTCCGACCCCGCGCCTCAGCCTCGGCCGGAACCCGGTGAAGGGCAGAAACCCCTCGAGCTGTGCGTCGGGGAACACCCTTCGGATCTGCCGCTCGTCGAAGAAATGCAGGTGATCCGCGCGCTGGAGGCGCTGGGGCGTCAGTCCGACCATGGCCAGACCGCAGAAGTAGACGGGGAAGCTGTTGGGCGTGGTCAGGACGAGGGTGCCCCCGGGGCGGAGGACGCGGCGCATCTCGTTCGCCGCGGCCACGGGGTCGATCAGGTGCTCGATCACCTCGCTCGACCAGACGATGTCGAAGCTGTCGTCCCCAAAGGGGAGAGGCCCGTTGCAGTCGACCACCTGGCAGTCTTCCCACACCTTGTCGACGTCGATGGAGGTGACCTGGTAGCCCAATTCCCTGAAGATCCGGGACTGCGTTCCCTCGCGGCAGCCCACGTCGAGCAGGGTCGCGCCCCGGCGAGGGGCGGGGGGAACGTGCGCCTTGGCCAGGCTCTTCCCCCTGGTGACCGCGCGCTGCGTGCCCTGCCCCAGGTCGACAGGAAACTGCTTGAGCAGAGAGAGAACTTCCATGCGCTGCCCCCCCGTCACCTGGGTCGGATGAGTGCCGAGACGATACGGCGGCCCCGGACGGGCTGTCAAGCCTTACTGGACATGTCCGATCCGCCGGAGCCGCGCAGGCCGGCAGGGCCGAGGAAGGGCAGGCACAGGATGCCCGTGGCCGTGGCGAGCACGATGCTCCAGACGTGGACGAAGAGGCCGCTGGCCACGGCGTCCGGCAAGGGCAAGCCGACCATGGACATCCCCAGGGTCCATCCGGCTTCCACGGTGCCCAGGCCGGCCACCCCGTGGAGCGGGAGCAGGTAGGTGGCCTCGCCGAAGGTGGCTCCGAAGGCGACGGCCGCAATCCCCAGCGACAGGCCGATGGAGTGGAGCGTTGCCCAGAAGAACACGTAGCGCGTCAGCACCAGGGCGGCGGTGAGCGCGGCCGCGGCCGCGAGCTTGTGCGCGGCCGTCATGACCAGGAGGTCGGCCTCCACCCGGCGACCGAGCGCCGCCAGCCGCGTCCGCTGCGGGAAGCGCCGCTCCCAGTGGCGTAGCGCCCAGGAGAGGAGCGCCCTCGATCGCACGACCAGGACCACCCCCCCCATCAGCGCCCCCGCGATCAGCGCGATGGTCCAGCCCGACAGAGTGGACCGGAAGTGCACGAGGGCTCCGCCGAGGAACAGGAGCCCGAGGAGAATGGCATCGAGGGCACGGGCGACGAACACCATGGTCAAGGAGCGCTGGGCGGCGGTGTCCGCATGCGTGCGCATGAGGACGGGAAATGCCAGCTCCCCCAGCCTGGCGGGCAGCAGGACGTTGACCATCGTGTGCACGCTGCTGATCGCGTAGAGCTTGAAGCGCGGGTGGGCACCTGCAGGGAGGAGCACGCGCCAGCGCCAGGCGCGGAACGTGTTGGAGAGGAGATAGAGTCCCACCGAGAGAGCGAGCCAATCTCCCGACGCGTTCCGCGACAAGGCCACGGTCCGGTCCAGCCCTCCCGTGCGGTACAGCAGGTATCCGAGCAGAACGGTGCTGACGAGAATGGCGCCGGCCAGCCCGAGACCGAACCTGCGGAGCGGGAGCACCTCCCCCTACCGGAACGCCAGCACGAGGATCTCGGCGCCGGTCCTGCCCGCGTTCTCCCAGGCGGCGCGGGGCTGGTCCACGGCAATGCTGTCTCCAGCCGCGAGCTCGTGGGGTACCTCCTGCAGGGCGACCCGCACCCTACCCTTGATGCAGTACGCGAAGAAGTGGCCACCCGGCGCGTGGAGCTGGCCGGTCTTTCCCCGGGGGCGGATGGAGACGAGGAGCGCGGAGTAGGGGAGATTCCGCCCCGTCGCCAGCGATTGCGCGGTTGCCTTCGACCACGCGCTGCGGAAGGTCTCGCGGTCCGATCGCCGGGTCACGGGAACGCTCCTCGCCCCGCGCGGAGTGAGGAGCTCGGGCAGGTCCGTCCCCAGCGCCTCGCAGATCTTCTGCAAGGAAGAGATGGAGGGCGAGCACTGCCCGAGCTCCACCTGGGAGAGAAAGCTCGCGGAGAATCCGGTACGGCGCGCGACGGACCGGAGCGAGGCCTTGCTCGCCCTGCGAACGGCTCGCAGCCGCTGCCCGATGTCGAGTGAGATTGCCCCCTCCCCGCTGTCCAGTATTTCTTGACAGCGCTCCCTTCCCGCGCGCATCCTACCGGCACTTCCTGTTTCACTCCATGCGGAGGCCGCTCCCATTTGCCCGCCACACCCAGCCTGAACCGGGGCAAGCGTCTGGCCTTCTGGTCGGTTCTGCTGCTGTCCCTGGCGGCTTTTGCCTGGCTCGCATCCGTGGTGGCGCGCGCCACGGCCGGCTACCTCTACGTGAAGACGCAGCCGCCGGGCTGGCGGGGGCGCGTGCTGCGCCCGGACCCGGTTCTGGGGGTGGCTCCCATCCCTGGCGCCACGGGGGAGGAGATCATCGCCTCCGGGTTTGGCACGCCGGTGCGCTTCGACCGGGAGGGGCTGCGCATTCCCGTGCATGCCCCTCCCCGCGGGCGGCCGCGGCCTGCGGTGATGGCACTCGGCTGCTCGTTCACCTTCGGGTCGGGATGCAACGCGCGCGAGACCTATCCCGCGCGCGTGGCGCACGCCCTGGGTGGCCGGACGCTCAATGCGGCCTTTCCCGGCTACGGGCTCGCCCAGATGCTCGTGCAGGCCCGGGAGCTCGTGCCCCGCCACCGGCCGGAGATCCTCCTCGTCCAGGCCTCCCCCTGGCTCCCCGCGCGCGCGGCCCGCCGCGTGCGGCGGACCCGGTTCGATCTCCTCCCCACCCCCTACTTCGTGACGGGGGAGGGCGGGAAGCCGCAGTGGCGGCCCCCGCTCTTCGCGAGCAAGGCCCTGCAGCTGCCGATCTCCCCCTACCGGGAGACGGATCGCGCCCTGCTCGACTGGGCCTCGTTCGTGGGGCGCATCGGCTTCCCGCTGTTCCTGCACGACGACGCCCTCCGCCTCTACCTCCATGTCGGCCGCAAGGCGGGAACGCTGCCGCCGGGAGCGCCGGAGCAGGCCATTTCCCGCCTCGTGTATCCCGAGATCCTGCGCCTGTGCCGGGAGAGCGGGACGCGGATGGTGGTGGTGGTCCTGGAAGGGGCGGGAAGGTGGACGTTCCAGGCGAGCGACCTGGGGCTGCCGCCGGACGTCCTGGTGGTGGACACCAAGCCCGGACTGTACGCGGGCCTGCACTCCGCGGACGCGGAGACCTACCTGCGCGCCTACGGTCAGTGGAGGGGAACGCCCCCTCACCTGGTGGACGAGCATCCGAACGCACGGGCGCACGCGATCATCGCCGAACAGGTGCTGGCCGAGCTGGGGCGGGACCTCCCGGGCACTCCCGTGCTTGCGATTCCCGGCCATGGAGCGTACGGTGTGAGTCACTCCACCCACACACCCGCCGCCGTCGGCCCCACCCGCTCCGGTGGCGGTCCAACTCGAGCCAAGAGGCGATGGACGACCATGCGGCGCTCGCCGAGCGCCTGACACGCATCTGGGAGACCCCTCGAGGTCTCCGCGGCTGGCTCTCCAGCGTGGACCACAAGGAGATCGGGCGGCGCTACCTGGTCACCGCCGTCGTTTTCCTGCTGATGGGAGGCGTGGAGGCGCTGGCGCTGCGCGTGCAGCTCGCGCGCCCCGAGCAGTCCGTGCTTCCTCCCGAGGCCTACGACCAGGTCTTCACCATGCACGGCCTGACCATGATCTTCTGGTACGCCTCGCCCATCCTCTCCGCGTTCGCGAACTTCCTGGTGCCCCTCCTCATCGGGGCGCGCGACATGGCTTTTCCACGGCTGAACGCCTTCAGCTACTGGTCCTTCCTGCTTTCCGGGGTGTTCCTCTACGGGAGCGTGCTCGCGGGCTCGGCGCCGCACGGCGGCTGGTTCGCGTACGTCCCCTACACCACCGAAAGATTCTCTCCCTCGTACGGGATGGACTTCTACGCGCTGGCCCTGATCTTCCTCACCATCTCCACCACCGCCGGGGCCATCAACTTCATCGTGAGCATCCTGCGCCACCGCGCACCGGGGATGACGCTCAGCCGGATGCCCCTGTTCCTCTACAGCACCTTCACCACCTCGGTGGTGGTGGTGCTCTCCCTTCCCGCCCTCACCGTGGCCTGCGTGTTCCTGGAGCTGGACCGGCGGTGGGGGACGCACTTCTTCGATCCCGCGAACGGCGGCAGCCCGCTCCTCTGGCAGCAGCTCTTCTGGTTCTTCGGCCACCCCTGGGTCTACATCGTGTTCCTGCCCGCCACCGGGATGATCTCCATGCTCCTCCCCGTGTTCTCCCGCCGGCCCATCGTGGGGTACCCCTTCGTCGCGCTCTCCACCGTCCTCACCGGGGTGGTGGGGTTCGGCGTCTGGGTCCATCACATGTTCGCGGTGGGCGCCTCCCACCTCTCCATGACCTTCTTCAGCGCCGCCTCCATGACCATCTCCATCTTCAGCGCCGTGCAGATGTTCGCGTGGATCGCCACCCTGTGGAAGGGGCGGCCGGTGCTCACCACCTCCATGCTCTTCGCCCTCGGGTTCCTGGCGCTCTTCGTGATCGGCGGATTGAACGGGATCGTCACCGCCGTCATCCCCGTGGACTGGCAGCTGACCGACACCTACTTCGTGGTGTCGCACCTCCACTACGTCCTGGTCGGCGCCAACGTCTTCCCGGTGTTCGCGGCGCTCTACTACTGGTACCCGAAGATGACCGGCCGCATGCTCGGAGAGCGGCTGGGGAAGACGAGCTTCTGGACCATGTTCGCGGGGATGAACCTGGCGTTCTTCCCCATGCACCTGGCCGGGCTCCAGGGCATGCCGCGGCGGATCTACACCTACGGCGCGGGCCTGGGGTGGGAGGGCTCGAACCTCAGCGCCACCGTGGGGGCGTTCCTGCTCGCCGCGGGCGTCGGGCTCACGCTGTGGAACGCGCTCGTGAGCTTGCGCCGGGGGAAAGCGGCGGGGAAGAACCCGTGGAACGCGGACACGCTGGAGTGGGCGACCGCATCGCCGCCTCCGCCGTACGGGACGGTGCACCTCCCCACGGTCGCCTCACGCCACCCGCTCTGGGACCGGCACGAGGAGGAGGAGGATCCGAGCGGAGCCCGGGTGCTGGACCAGGGGCGGCTGACGCTGTCCACCCGATGGCTGGATGCGGAGCCCGTGGCCGTGGCCTCCATGGCCGGGGAGACGGTGACGCCGCTGCTCCTCGCCCTGGCGCTGACCGGCGTGTTCCTCGCGCTGCTGCTGCCATCGCTCCCCTGGCTGGTCGCTTCCGTGCTGGCCGCGGGAGCGGTCCAGGCTGCCTGGCTCTGGCCGCGAGAGTCCTCCTGGAGGACCGCATGAGCGTCGCCCCCACGCTCCCTCCGCCCGTGAGGCACCTGCGGCCGGCTCCCCACTGGCTCCCCGACCGCTCCCGGGGGACCGCCGGGATGGCGCTCTTCATCACCACCGAGGCCGCGCTGTTCGGGCTCCTCTTCCTCAGTGCCCTCTACCTGTCGGGGGGGCACCTGACCTGGCCGGGGCACGAGCCTCCCAGGCTCCGCCTGGTGATCCCCATGACCGCGCTGCTCCTGGCAAGCAGTCTGGTGCTGTACCGGGGCGAGCGTGCGGCGGAGCGGGGAAGACGGGGGCGCGCCTTCCTCGCGCTCTGGAGCAGCGTGGGCCTGGGCGTCCTCTTCCTCGTGCTGCAGGTGTTCGAGACG
This sequence comes from Candidatus Polarisedimenticolaceae bacterium, assembly GCA_036274395.1. Lineage (GTDB taxonomy): Bacteria > Acidobacteriota > Polarisedimenticolia > Polarisedimenticolales > DASUFT01 > DASUFT01. Next base: position 32,646 of record DASUFT010000044.1, read on the forward strand.
CGCGACCACCTGCGGCACCTCAGTCCGTCCTCGAACGCGTACGGCTCGATCTTCTACGCGACCACCGGGTTCCACGGACTCCACCTCATCGTCGGTCTGCTGATGCTCGCCTACGCCGGCGTCCTCGGACGCACGGAGCCGACCGAGCGCCCTCCTCACCGGCCGTACCGCAATGCGGCCCTCTACTGGCACTTCGTGGACGCGGTGTGGATCGTCATCCTGGCGGTCCTCTACCTGCCCCCCAATCTCCGATGAGCACGCACACGCCCCGGGTCGAAGCCACCCTGTTGGCGCTCGCCCCCTGCCTGGCATGGGGACTCCACGGCGCCGGGAGCGTGCTGCTGGTCTGGCTCGCCTGCCTGGGCTGGTTCTCCCAGGGAACGCTGCACATCATCCTGATCGGCTGGACGGCCGCGCTCCTGCTCGCGGTGGCCGGCACGGGAGCCGCCTCCTTCCGCCGCTGGCGGAGCGCAGCCGACCCCGTCGAGGCCAGCGACCTCCGCGCCTTCCTCGGTCTCGGGGGGATCTTCACCAGTGTCACCCTGGGGGTGGGGATCGCGCTCGCCGGCCTGGCGGCGGTCCTGTTCGTGTCGTGCACGGGGGCGAAGTGAAGCCGGTCGCGATCCTGCTCGCGCTGGCGGCGCTCGCCTGCGGGTGCCGGGGCGGCCAGACGCCCGCGGCCTACGTGGTGGAGACGGGGGGTCGCGCCGACCGGGGGAGGGCGGTCATCGGCAGCAGCCGCTGCGGGACCTGCCACGTCATCCCGGGCGTGCGCGGGGCCAGGGGAACGCTGGCCCCGCCCCTCACGGCCTTCGCGCTGCGGGCCTGGGTGGGAGGGGAGCTGCCGAACACACCGGAGAACGTGGTGCGCTGGATCGAGTCCCCGCGATCGGTGGAACCCGGGACGGCCATGCCCGACCTCGGCCTGGACGAGCAGCAGGCGCGGGACGTGGCCGCCTACCTGTACACGCTGCGATGAGGAGGGTGGAGTAGTGATGTGGCGCATGCTCGTCTGCGGTTCCCTGCTGACGGTGGCGGCCTGTTCGCCGGGCTGCACCAGCGGGCAGGCGACCACCAGGGAGGAGACGCCGCCCGCTCCCGTGAAGGGCCAGCGACCGGACGTCCGCCTGATCTCTCCCGTCCCGGAGCGCGAGTGGCGGCTTCCCGCGGGCGACTACGCGAACACCCGGTTCAGCGCCCTCGACCAGATCACCCCCGCGAACGCGAGAAGCCTGAAGGTCGTGAGCACGCTCTCCACCGGGATCCCGCACGGCCACGAGGGGCAGCCGCTGGTGGTGGGGGACACGATGTACGTCGTCACCCCGTACCCGAACAACCTGCTGGCCCTCGACCTCTCGAAGCCGGGGACGCCGCTGCGCTGGTCATATCAGCCCCATCCCGACCCGCGCGCGGTGGGGATCGCCTGCTGCGACATCGTGAACCGGGGCGCCAGCTTCGGCGGCGGCAAGATCGTCTACAACACCCTGGACGACCACACGGTGGCGGTGGACGCGAAGAGCGGCAAGCAAGTGTGGCGCACGCAGGTGGGGGACGTGAACGTGGGGGAGACCCTCACCATGGCTCCCCTGGTGGTGGACGACCTCGTCCTCGTGGGCAACAGCGGCGCCGAGCTGGGGGTGCGAGGGAAGCTGGTCGCGCTCGACCTGGGCACGGGGAAGGAGGTCTGGCGGGCGTACAACACCGGCCCCGACGCGGACGTGAAGATCGGACCGGGATTCCGCCCCTTCTATGCCAAGGATCGGGGGAAGGACCTGGGGGTGGCCAGCTGGACGCCCGACCAGTGGAAGCTCGGCGGCTCCACGGTGTGGGGCTGGGTCTCCTACGACCCGGAGCAGGACCTCGTCTTCTACGGCACCGCCAATCCCGGGGTGTGGAACCCGGACCTGAGACCGGGGGACAACAAGTGGTCCCTCACCATCTTCGCCCGGGAGCTGCGCACCGGGAACGCGCGCTGGGCCTACCAGATCCTCGCCCACGACGCCTGGGACTACGACGAGATCATGGAGAACGTGCTGGTGGACATGGAATGGGGAGGGCGGATGCGCAAGCTCCTCCTCCATCCCGCGCGCAACGGCTTCATGCTGGTCCTGGACCGGGAGACGGGGGAGCTGCTCTCCGCCGAGGCCTTCGGGGTGGTGAACTGGGCCACGGGGTACGACCTGAAGACGGGCCTGCCCCGCGAGAACCCGGACAAGCGGACGCACCACGGCACGGTCACGCGGGAGATCTGTCCCTCCTCCACGGGGGCCAAGGAGTTCGTCCCCTCGGCGTTCTCCCCCCGCACCGGCCTGCTCTACATCCCCGCCCACAACACCTGCATGGACTACGAAGGCGTGGAGGCGAACTACATCGCGGGGACTCCCTTCCTGGGCGCGAGCGTGCGCATGTACCCCGGTCCCGGCGGCTACCAGGGAGAGATGGTGGCCTGGGACGTTGCCCACGCGCGGAAGGCCTGGTCGGTGAAGGAGGAGAAGTTCCCGGTCTACAGCGGCGCCCTGGTCACGGCGGGGGACGTGCTCTTCTACGGGACGATGGACGGCTGGTTCAAGGCGCTGGACGCGCGCACCGGCACCGAGCTGTGGAAGTTCAAGGTCGCCTCCGGCGTGGTGGGGAATCCCATGACCTACCTGGGGCCGGACGGGAAGCAGTACGTCGCCGTCTACGCCGGCATCGGAGGCTGGATGGGCGCGGTCGCCTTCCCCACCGTCTCCATGGACGACCCCTATGCCGCGCTGGGCGTGGTGGGGGCGATGCAGGGGATCAAGGAGAGCTCCGGCCCCGGAGACGTGCTGTATGTGTTCGGTCTCTAGCTTCCTCCTCCTCTCGGCCTTGACGGCGGCTCCCTCACCCGAGCTGCGGGTCTGCGCCGATCCCAACAACCTTCCCTTCTCGAACGTCCGGGGGGAGGGGTTCGAGAACGCGCTCGCGCACCTGGTCGCCGCGGACCTGGGGCGCCGGGTGCGCTACGTGTGGTGGCCGCAGAGGCGCGGGTTCGTCCGCCATACGCTGGGCGCGGGGGTGTGCGACGTCGTCATGGGCGTGCCGGCTGGGTACGATCCGGTTGCGCCCACACGGCCCTACTACCGCTCCAGCTACGTGTTCGTCTCTCGCCGGGACCGGCATCTCGGCCTCCGGTCGCTGGACGACCCGCGGCTCCACGGGTGGCGGATCGCCCTGCCCGCGGTGGGAGACGACTACGCCAACGTCCCGCCCGCACAGGCCCTCGCCCGCCGCGGGCTGGCGCGCAACATCGTGGGGATCAGCCTGTACGGCGACTACGGGAAGGAGAGCCCACCTTCCGCGCTGATCCAGGCGGTGGCGGAGGGCCGCGTGGACGTCGCCATTGCCTGGGGGCCGCTCGCCGGGTACTACGCGGCGCGCTCGGCCGTCCCCCTGGAGGTCTTGCCGCTGAACCCCTTCGTCTTCGACATCGCCATGGGAGTGCGGCGGGACGACACCGCCCTGCGCGCGCAGCTCGACGCGGTGCTGGAACGCCGGAAGGGGGACGTGGACGCCCTGCTCAGGCGGTTCCACGTGCCCCTGGTCCCCGGGCGCGGAGGTGCCCCGTGAGAACCGCTTTGCTCGGAATGTGCGCTCTCGCACTCCTCGCCAGTGCCTGCCGGGAGGGTCCCTCGGACGTGGCGCCCATGGGGGCGGCGCCGGCCGTGCAGACGCCCGTGGGCCCGATTCCCGGCCCGCGGGTGACGGTGCGCGTGGAGTCCAACCCCTACGCGCGCGATCCGGTGGCCCTGGCGGAGGGGCGGCGTCTCTTCAACTGGTACAACTGCGCGGGCTGTCACGGCGACCACGCCGGCGGCGGCATGGGACCGAGCCTCCGGGACGAGGACTGGATCTACGGCAGCGCGGACGCGCACGTCTTCTCCTCCATCGCGGAGGGGCGCGCGCACGGCATGCCCGCCTGGGGCACCAAGCTCCCCAAGGAGCAGGTCTGGAAGCTCGTCACCTACGTGCACTCCCTGCGCACGCCGCGGGAGCCCGATGCGCCCTCCCAGACGCAGCCCAAGGCCTCCTGGGAGACCATCCGGTGAACATCCTCGATCCCCACGGCCCCGCCGCCTCCAACCTGGCCGCGCTCACCGTCTGGGTGCTGGTCGTGTTCTCCGTCGTGGCCGTGGTGATGTGGGTGCTCATCGTCTGGCCGGCCCTGCGGCGCCGGGGCACGCTGGCCGAGCACGCGCCCGCGGGGAGCGGTGGAGGGCAGGCCTGGATCCTGGTGGGGGGGCTGATCGTCCCCTTCGCCATTCTCGCCGCCGTCTTCGTCGCCAGCCTGAACTCGATCCGCGGCTTTCCCCTGCACGGCGATCACGCCATGGGTCCCGCCGAGATCCGTGTCCTGGGGCACCAGTGGTGGTGGGAGGTGCGCTATCTCGGCGAGCCTCCCCAGCAGTTCCCCACCGCCAACGAGATCCATCTCCCGGCGGGCCGGCCCGTGGACGTGGATCTGGTCTCCGGCGACGTCATCCACTCCCTGTGGATCCCCGGGCTGCACGGCAAGGTGGACCTGATCCCGGGGAGGACGAACCGGATCCGCCTCCAGGCGGACAGGCCCGGGATCTACCAGGGGCAGTGCGCGGAGTTCTGTGGGGAGCAGCACGCGCACATGCGCCTGGTGGTGGTGGCCGATACGCCCGCCGATTACGTGGTCTGGAAGGCGGCGCAGCGGGGGCCGGCCATCACCCCGCACACGCCCGAGTTGCTGGTGGGGCAGCAGGTCTTCCTGAGCCGACCCTGCGCGCTGTGCCACGCCGTCCGCGGCACACCGGCCCAGGGCGGGGTGGCCCCCGATCTCACCCACCTCGCCAGCCGCCGCGGCCTCGCCGCCAACATCCTCCCCAACGACCGCGCCGCCCTCAGCGCCTGGGTGACCGGCGCGCAGTCCATCAAGCCGGGAGCACGCATGCCCAACGTGGCTCAGATGGACGGCGCCGAGCAGCGTGCGCTGGTCCACTACCTCGAGAGCCTCCACTGAGGTGATCCCGACTTGGTTGACCGTCGTGTCGGTGCTCAGCCTCGCCCTCCACCTGCTCACGGGCTTCGCCACCCGCTACCCTGGGAACGGCTGGTGGATGCGCAAGGGAATCCAGGAGGCGACGTGAACCAATTCTGGGAGAGGCGCCCGCGTCTGTCGGCCCTCCCCCTCGGCGAGGGGCGCTGGATCCTGCTCAGCGCGCTCATCGGGGCGGTGGCGGGTCTGGGCGCCGTCGCATTCGACCTCTGCTTCCGGATCGCGCAGCACCTGTTCCTGGAGGGGCTGGGCGGATTCCTTCCACCCAGCGCGGGAGGCGAGGGGGGGGCGGGATTTGGACCGGACGGTCCCCTCCGGCTGGTGCTGTGCGTGGTGGCGGGCGCGCTGGTCTCCGGCGCTCTGGTTTACGGCCTGGCGCCCGAAGCCGAGGGGCACGGGACGGACGCCGTGCTCGACGCATTCCACCGCAAGCTGGGGAAGATCCGCCGCCGCGTCCCGCCGGTGAAGGCGCTGGCCTCCGCCATCACCATTGGTTCGGGCGGCTCCGCCGGGCGCGAGGGGCCGATCGCCCAGATCGGCGCCGGGTTCGGGTCGTGGCTGGGGGACGTGCTCCGGCTCTCCAACCAGGACCGGCGGCTGCTCATGATGGCCGGAGTGGCGGGAGGGATCGGAGCCATCTTCCGTGCGCCGCTGGGGGCGACCTTCTTTGCCGCGGAGGTCCTCTACGGCACCACCGACTTCGAGTACGAGGTGCTGCTGCCCGGCCTCATGGCCGCCATCGTGTCCTATTCCATCTATGCCTCGTATGCAGGCTGGGGGTTCATGTTTGCGGTGCCTCCGCTCGCCTATCACCGGCCGCGGCAGCTTCTCGTCTATGCCTTGCTGGGACTCCTCTGCGCGGTGGTGGGGGCGATCTACCCCCGGGTGTTCTACGGCGCCCGGGACCGCGTCTTCCGGCGGCTGCCGCTGCCCGCCTGGCTGTGCCCCGCCGCCGGCGCCTGCGCCCTGGGCGCGCTCGCCATCTTCTTTCCCCAGAGTCTGGGAATGGGTTACGGCTACGTGCAACAGGCGATTCAGGGGGAGCACACGGCGGCGTTCCTCTTCGGCCTGGCGTTCCTGAAGATCCTGGCCACCTCCCTGACCATCTCCAGCGGCGGCAGCGGCGGCGTGTTCGGTCCGTCGCTCGTCATCGGCGGAGCGCTGGGAGGAGGGTTCGGCCGGCTCGCCCTCACGTACCTTCCTGCGCTGGCGCCCGAGCCGGCGGCGGCGGTCATGGTGGGGATGGGCGGCTTCTTCGCGGGCGTGGCGCGCGTCCCCTTCGCCTCCGTGGTCATGGTCATGGAGATGACCGGATCCTACGGCCTGCTGGTGCCCTCCCTGCTGGTCGCCGCCATGGCGTTCCTCTTCGTGCCCCGCGGTTCGCGGCTCTACGAGAACCAGCTGGAGCGGCGCCTGGACTCGCCCGTTCACCTCGGCTCCTTCGCCACGCACGTGCTTCGAGGAGGGCGTGTCTCGGATGCGGGGCTGCCGCGGCCAGGGGTCACGGCGGGGCCGCAAACGCCGCTCTCGAATCTGCTCGAGCTGGTGTCCAGCGCCACCCAGTCCCTGATCCCGCTCGTGGACGGGGCCGGCAGGCTCGTGGGTGCCGTCTCCATCGAGGACCTTCGGCGCGCGATGATCTCCAACCCGGACGACGGAGCGAAGCCGGCCGCGACCCTCGCCACACCCACGCCGGAGCCGCTCACCCCAGAAGACGACCTGGCCCGCGCGGCGCGACTGATCGCGGCCTCCGCTACCGGCGAGGTGGTGCTGGTGAGCGGGGAGGCGCGCGTGCTCGGCACCTTCAGCCGCCGCGACCTCATCGTCGCCTACGGGCACGCGCTGCACCGTCTGCACGACGCGAAAACCGACGAGGCCTGAATCCTCACCGCCGCCGGTTCTTCTCCACGATGGCGGCGAGGATGAGCAGGAACGCCAGGAGGCGCACCACGTAGAGGTAGTGCCGGGACTCGTCGGAGACGTCGAGGACCGCCAGGCCCGTCCAGTGCAGCGCGAACACGGCGAAGGCCAGGGCGAAGAGGAGGAAGAAGCGGTCCTGGGTCGTGCGC
>DASUFT010000045.1:0-23200 GCA_036274395.1 Candidatus Polarisedimenticolaceae bacterium
AGGACGGTGCCGCCCTTGGAGATCCCCAGCACGCCGGCGCGGATGCCGCGGGCGCGCATGTACTTGAGCATCGCCCGGTAGAACGGCACCAGCTCGCTCTTGATCGCACCGGTGAACGGGAGATAGGTGGGCGGCAGCGCCGCCAGGTTGATCGCGGTCTGGAGACCGGCGCCGTCGGTCAGGCCCACCTTGACCAGCGTCAGGTCGGAAAGACCTCCCGCCGGGGCGACGACGGTGAGGCGTGCCCCGCCGGCCGGGCACGTGGGATCCACGCGGGGCACGCAGTCCTCGATGCGGGCCGGCCCCTCGGTGAGGATCCACTGGAACGGGCCCACGCCCCCCTGCGGCATGAGGACGATGCTCTGCGCGTCGTAGAGAGAGAGCGTCTCGGATGCGGTCACGATGGCGAGCGCCGATCCACCGCAGTCGGGCGCCGGATAGCCGGCATCGCACTGGCAGACCACCTCGCCGGAGGCCGCCGGTTGGCAGCTCCCGTGTCCCCCGCACTTCGCCGCGGCGCAGGCGGCTCCCAGCACGCACGCCCCCGTCGCGTCCCGCTCGTAGTTGGGTGCGCAGTCCTGGCAATCCGCGCCGCTGTGGCCTGGGTCACAGGCGCAGATCGCATCCCGGCCCGCGGCCACGCAGGCGCCCCGGCCGCCGCAGGTGCGGCCGGTGCAGTCCCCCGGCACATCCGGCACGCACTGGAAGACCTCCGGTGCCGTGACGTCGATGGGGAGGTCGCCTCCATCCGCGTTCTGCATGGCGTTTCCGGCGAACCCGGGCGCGCACTCCCTGCAATCAGGGCCGGCGTAGCCGGGCGCGCAGGTCTGGCAGTGCGTCCCGGCGAAGGGGGGTAGGCAGGCACACGTGCCGCCTCCGGTGGCATCGGCGACGCAGCTCCCGCGCGCGCCGCAGTCGAGGCTGCCGGTGCAGGCGTCCCCCACGGCAGGAGGCACGCAGGCGTCGGTGAGGTCCTGCATCAGGCCGCAGGTGTTCGGATTCATCGAGGGCCGGTTGAGGATGCTCCCCGCGTTGTGCGACCACCCGTAGGAACCCTCCACCGGGAAGTCGTTGCCGGCAATGAGGAAGAAGTAGGAGCCGGAGCCCGGGTTGAACGCGTCGACCCTGCCGCTCGTCCCCGCGTCGCACACGCTCCCCGAATAGCCGAAGGTCCCGACCTGGCTGAGCGGGCCGTAGTACAGGGTGTTGTCGGTCGTGCCGCACCCGGTCTGGTAGGAAAGCTGGAGCGCGCCTGTCCCCTTGTCGTAGCCGATCACGAGCAGGGGGGCGAGGCCATCGCCCGAGGTCTCTCCGGGGCCGGCCAGCACCGACCCGGCGGCGAGCAAAAGCGTGAGAACGAGGGCCCATTTCGGGTGACGCACGGTGCCTCCGGGCGGGGTCAAGCGTGCCCTGCCATCTCCAATCACGGAGGCCCGGGCGGGAACCCGACACCGGCGTAGAATTCCGCCCGCGTGGACGAACGCCGGACCGACCTGACGGGGCTGCTGGCGGCGCACCGGAGGGGGGACAGGGAGGCATTGAGCCGGCTGCTCCCTCTCGTGTACCGCGACCTCCAGCGGCTGGCCAAGCGGCAGCTGGGCCACCGCAGGGTGGGCCAGACCCTCGACACCACGAGCCTCGTCCACGAGGCGTACATGAAGCTCGCCGACGGGGACCGCACGGCCTGGGAGAACCGCGGGCACTTCTTCGCCGTGGCCTCCCTGGCCATGCGCCAGATCGTGATCGACTACGCGCGGCAGAGCCGGGCCGAAAAACGCGGAGGGGAACAGCGGCACGTGGGCCTCGACCAGGTGGCCATCGCCATCGACGAGCAGGCGGAGGGGCTGCTCGCCCTCGACCGGGCGCTGGAGCGCCTGCGCGAGATCGACGAGCGCCTGCCCCGGGTGGTGGAGTGCCGGTTCTTCACCGGCCTCTCCGAGGAGGAGACCGCCGAGGCGCTGGGGGTCTCCACGCGCACCGTGGAGCGGGACTGGAAGCGCGCCCGGGCGTGGCTGCGGCAGGAGCTGGCTCCCGCCTGATGGACACCGCGCGGCGGCGGAGAGCGGACGGGCTCCTGGCGGCGGCGCTGGATCTGCCGGAGTCCGAGCGCGCCGCATTCCTCCTCAAGTCCTGCGGCGGAGACCTCGCGCTCCTCCAGGCCGTGACCGGGCTGCTCCGGGATGCGGAGCGCGTGGACGACTTCCTGCGGCCCGGCGAGGTGCTGGAAGGCCCGCTGTGGGAGCGGGCATCGGCCGAGCTGGAAGGCCCGCGCGTGGTCCAGGGCGCCGTCTTCGGTTCCTGGGAGGTCGTGAAACCGCTGGGTTCGGGGGGCATGGCCGAGGTCTTCCTGGCCAGGAGGATCACCGGGGAGTTCGAGCAGCTGGCCGCGCTCAAGCTGATCAAGCGCGGCGTGGACACGGACGAGATCGTGCACCGCTTCCGGCAGGAGCGGCAGATCCTGGCCTCGCTCGACCACCCCAACATCGCGCGCCTCCTGGACGGAGGCGTCACCCCCGACGGGCGTCCCTACTTCGTGATGGAGTGGGTCGACGGCCAGCCCATCGACGAGCGGTGCAACCGGGACCGGGCCTCGCTCCACCTGCGGCTGCGGCGTTTCCTTCACGTCTGCCGAGCGGTGGAGCACGCACACCGCAAGCTCGTGGTGCACCGCGACCTCAAGCCGTCGAACGTCCTCATCGACGCCTCCGGGCGGGTGAAGCTCCTCGACTTCGGCATCGCCAAGCTGCTCGACCCCACGGGTTCGGCGGCCGCACCGGCCACGCGCACCGCCATGCGGGTGATGACGCCGGAATACGCCAGCCCCGAGCAGGTGCGGGGCGAGCCGGCGACCACGGCCGGGGACGTCTACCAGCTCGGGCTCCTGCTCTACGAGCTGCTCACCGGGCATCGGGCGCATGCGCTCCGGGACGGCTCGTTCACCGAGATCGAGCGGGTCGTCTGCGAGCAGATGCCGCCCCGGCCCAGCACGGCCGTGGGCCGCATCGAGGGCCGCTCCGGGACCTTCGTCGCTCCCAGGCACCTCAAGCACCGGCTGCGCGGTGACCTCGACAACATCGTGCTCAAGGCCCTGCGCAAGGAGCCCGATGCCCGGTACCCGACGGCGACGGCGCTCGCGGACGACCTGGAGCGGTCCCTCTCCGGCCGTCCCGTGGCCGCGCGCGCGCCCACCCTCGCCTACCGGTCCGGCCGCTTCCTGCGCCGGCACACGGTGGGGGTGGCGGCCGCCGCCCTCATCGTCCTCGCGCTCCTGGCCGGCCTGGGCACCACGCTCTGGCAGGCCCGGATCGCGCGCCGGGAAGCGGCCACGGCGCGGAGCGTCAGCGACTTCCTGATCGAGACCTTCCAGGTCGCGGATCCCAGCGAGGCCCGAGGGAGCTCGGTGACCGCGCGCGAGCTGCTGGACAGCGCCAGCGCGCGCCTGGAGGGCCTCGATCCCCAACCCGACGTGCAGGCCACGATGCAGGACGTCATCGGACGCGTCTACACGAGCCTCGGGCTCTACGAGCCGGCGCGATCGCTCCTGAGCAAGTCGCTGGAGACGCGGCGCACGCTCGCTTCCGGTCCGGACCTGCAGGTCGCCGACACCCTGGACCACCTGGGCGTGGTGCTGAAGGAGCAAGGAGCCTACGCGCCCGCCGCGGAGCAGCTGCGCGCCGGCCTGACGATGCGCCGCCAGCTCCTGGGCAACGATCACGAGGAGGTGGCCGAGTCCCTGCGGCACCTGGCGCAGCTGGCGCAGATCCAGGAGGAGCTGAAGGAGGCCCAGGCTCTTGCGGAGCAGGCGCTCGCCATCCAGCGCAGCCTGCATGGAGAGCGGGATCCCGCGGTGGCGCTGGCACTCAAGGACCTGGCGCTGATCCGGCTCCAGGCCGGCGAGACCGATGCGGCGGCCGAGGATCTGGAAGCGGCGCTTCGGATCCAGCGGAGCGCGCTCGCGCCGGACCATCCCGCCCTGGCCGACACCCTGAACGCGCTGGGCATGACGGAGCAGAACCGAAACCGGCCCGGCCAGGCCGAGGCTGCGTACCGGGAGGCGGTGGCCATCCGCACGCGCGTCCTGGGAGCGCGCCACGCGCACACCGCCACGGCGCGGAACAACCTGGCGGCGCTGCTCTATCAGAAGCGGGACTTCGCGGCGGCCGCGCCCATCTTCCGGGAGAACCTGGAACAGCAGCGGGAAACGCTGGGCCCCGACCATCCCAGCGTGGCCACCAGCATGACCAACCTGGGCGTCGTGCTCGTGAACCTCGGCGACCTGAACGGCGCGGAGCAGCTCTACCGGGACGCCCTGCGCATCCGCACCGCCACCTACGGCGACCATCACCGCACCGTGGCCACCACCCGCTACTATCTCGGCCGGGTGCTGCGGGATCGCGGGTACGTGCTGCAGGCGGAAGCCCTGATGCGGCAGTCCATGCCCGACATCCCGGAGAGCGACTCCAATCGCGCCGCCCTCTCCCTCGACCTGGGAGAGATGCTCCTGCAAGAGGACCGGCTCGACGAGGCGCGACCCTTGATCGAGGATGCCGTCCGCCTCCACGCCGCGGTGGACGGTCCCGACCACTGGCGCACGGCGGCCGCGCGCAGCGGCCGGGGAGCCTGCCGTGCACGGAGCGGGGACCTCGCGGGCGCCGAGGACGATCTCGGTGCTGCTTGGGCCGTCCTCCGGGAGCGTCCGGAGGACGACCCACGCCGCGCGGTGGCGCGAGAGCGGCTCGCCGCGCTCTACCGCCGCTCGGGACGGGAGCGGGAGGCGGCGGAGCTGCGCTGAGGGCTACTCCGTCGGCTCGGGGTTCTTGTTGTGCACGATCACTCCGTTCGCGACGTACGTTGCGTAGGGGTTCGTGGCGAAGTTGTAGACGGTGACCTTCTCTGCCACGGTACGCATGGAACGGATCGGGAGCTCCTTCTTGTCCACCCCGATCAGCTTGTCCCCCACCTCGAGCGTGCCAATCTCCTTCCAGCCACCGGGCGTGAGGACGGGATGCACGTTGGTCAACAGGAGCTTGTCGTTGACCACCAGATACCCCTCCGCCTGGACCGGGTCGTGCACCTTGGCGACACGGTCGGGCTTCAGCTCGCCCGTCTTCTCGTCGAAGGCGAGCACCATGTCCCCGACCTGGATCTCTTCGATGGGCTTTTCCGTCCCATCGGCCATGGAGATCTTGGTTCCGGCCAGGAAGCATCCGGCGCTGCAGGCGCAGGCGCGGGTCGCGGATCGGCCGTCCTCGCACTGAAAGTGCACGCTGCACGCGGTCGGGCTGGAGCAAGAGAGGAGGGATGACGTCCCGCAGTAGGCCTGGCAGGCCTGGTCACAGGGCGGCAGAGCATGGGCGGAGCCGGCGAGTCCCAGGAAGAAGGCGACCGCTGCGGCTGTCTTCAGCAAAGAGCGCATGAATGGACCTCCTGTGGCCGGAGGACTGCTCCGGCCCATTTCCAGGCTCAAAACAACAGGTTCCCCGCTCCCATCTGGAAGTTGAATCCCGTCCCCAGGTTGGTCTTCGCCGCGTCGAGCTTGGCGATCGCCTGAAGGATCAATTGCTTGCGTATCAGGGCGGTGTCGACGAGCATCGCCTCCTCGTTCAGCGCCATCGCCTCGACGAGCCGTGCTCGTGCCGTCGGGTTCAGATCGGCCGCGGGATCGGGAAGATCGAGCACCTCCAACGCGTCCTGGGCTTCGACGTTCGCCAGGTCGAGCAGCGCGAAAACGGTCGGGGTGATCGTATCGGGCGGTGGATCCAGACACCCGGTGGAATCGCAGGGAACCGGAGGCTCTGACGACTTGCTGATCAGCGCCGCCGCCGCCGCACTGCGCTGCCGGGCGATGGCGATGTTGAAGCCGGCGTTGAGGACCCGCAGGAACGCGGCGATTTCCTCTACTTGTTCCTCGGTCAGATCGAACTGGCCGAACTGAACCGCCGCCGCCGAATCATTGAACGGACCCGCATAGAACCTGACCGCGCCCTCGATCGTGGCCTCGGAGTTGTTGTGAAAGAAGGGGGGTGTGTCGGCCGCCTCGATGAGCGGCGGCACGTTGAACTTCCCGTTGCCGAACGACGCGGGATGGCCGGGGATCAAGTCGAGCCCTTCCCCGCCGTCCAGGGGGAAGCTCTCGATGGCGCGAGCTGGATTCTCCTGCGCCTCGACGCCCGTATCCACCGTGTGATTGCCGCTGCCGCCATCGAAAGAGACGGCGGCGTTCGCACCAGCGTTCGTATGGCAGAAGCGGCATCGAGCTCCGCTCGTCCCTGCACCGCCGAACAGATCTCGCCCGCTCGACGCGCGCGGATCGGTGAACGTCATGCTCGTGATGTTCAGCTCGTTCAGCCGGCCCACGCTGCGCATGTACGCCTCGAGCGCCGCCGCCTCCGCGGGCGTAGGCCCAACGAAGTCGGTTCCGTCCAAGCGCAGCAGGCTGCGGGTGAAGTGCTGGCGCACCGCTCCCGCGCTGAAGCTCAACAGGGAGCCGTCGCCGGGGGCACCGTCACCGCTCCAGCCCGTTCGCTCGAGCTGGGGCGTGGTGGCACCCGGCGGCCGCGCGATGGAGGTCGCGAGCGACAGCGTGTGCGGCACGGCCCGCATGACGAAGATGTTCTCCGGATCGGAGAAGCCATCCACGTTCTCGAGGACCAGCCCGAACTGCCGCATCAGGATGGGCTTCTCCAGGGAGCCCAGGGGCGCGGGATCGTTCTCGGCCACGAAGAGGGGATCGTCCCCCGGCAGGGTGGCGATGAAGGGGGGGTCGATCGTCTGGTTGTTCTCCACCCGGTGGCACGTGCCGCACGTGCGGCCGTTCCCGCCGAACGTGCCCCGGAAGAACAGGTCGGCCCCCTGGGCCTGCTGCGGTGTCACGAGCTGCGCCTCGACCAAAGGGTCGGTCAACGCGCTCGCCCATGCCGCGCTGCCAAGAAAGAATGTCGCGACGAGGACAGCAACGCACCGCATCGGCCCCCCCTGGGGCCGGAACGTTCCAGCCCACGTCCCTACGTCCGGCATCCGAGGAGCAAACCCCTCAAGGGAATTGACGGGATCTCCAATCCGGCGAGAATCGGTCCGGGGGTCGTGGTGGACCAGGCAGGGTTCACGCCCGAGAACCTGAACTCCGACGTCTACCGCGAGCTGCGGGGGATCGCGGCGCGGCAGCTCGCCCGTCTACCCGCGCGCCCCAGCCTGCAGCCGACCGAGCTCGTGCACGAGGCGTTCCTGCGGCTCGTTCCCGCCACCCCCGCCGGCTGGCGCACGAGGGGGCACTTCTTCGGCGCCGCGGCGCAGGCCATCCGGAACGCGCTCGTGGACCACCTGCGTACGAGGGGCCGGCAAAAGCGGTACGGCAGCCGCACCCGTGTCTCGCTGAGCGGCGCCGGACTGGCAGAGCTGCACGATCCCTGTGACGCCCTCTCCATGGAAGAGGCGCTCCTCTCGCTCGAGCGCCACGATCCGCGCGTGGCGAAGACCGTCGTTCTCCGGGTCGTGGGCGGGATGACGGTCCAGGAGGTGGCGCGTGCGCTCGGCGTCTCCGTGGCAACCGCGGAGCGTGACTGGACCTACGGCCGGGCCTGGCTCCACCGGGAGCTGCGGGGAGGAGAGCCCTGAGCGGCAGCTCCAGCGCCGTGCGGCGGGAGCGGGTCAAGTGGACCCTCCACGCCGCCTCCCGGCTGGAGGAGGGCGCGCGCGAGGCGTTCGTGCGGGAGGCCTGCCGGGACGATCCGGCCCTCCTCGCGGAGCTGCGCTCCCTGCTGCAGAGCCACGACGAAGCCGGTGCCTTCCTCTCCGATCCCAGCCTGCACCCGCGCCAGATCGGCCCTTACCGGATCCTCTCCATCCTCGGGGAGGGCGGCATGGGCACGGTGTACCTGGCGGAGGAGGAGCACCCGATCCGCCGCCGGGTCGCCCTCAAGATCGTGCGCTGGGACCTGGACGTGCGCGAGGTCCTGGCCCGCTTCGAGCGCGAGCGCCAGGCGCTGGCCCTGATGGAGCATCCCGGCATCGCCCGCGTCTACGGCGCGGGAACCACCCGCCGCGGCCGGCCCTACTTCGTCATGGAGCACGTGCCCGGCGTCCCCATCAGCGACTACTGCGACGGGCGGCGGTGCACCGTGGCGGAGCGGCTGCAGCTGTTCGTGAAGGTCTGCCTGGCCGTGCAGCACGCCCACCAGAAGGGCGTGATCCACCGGGACATCAAGCCCACGAACGTGCTCGTGTCCGAGCAGGACGGTGCGGCGGTGCCGAAGGTGATCGACTTCGGGGTGGCCCGCGCCGCCACCGGCGCCGACACCGACGGGCTGGGGCGGACCTCCGCGCAGACCCTGGTGGGCACGTTCGAGCACATGAGCCCGGAGCAGGCAGCACCGGGCGCCGCCCACGTGGACACCCGCTCCGACGTGTACGCGCTGGGCGTGCTGCTGTACGAGCTGCTGACGGGGCGACGGCCGTTCCAGCTGCGCAGCCGGGAGATGGGAAGCCTGGCCGAGCTGCAGCGGCGCATCCTCGAGGAGCCTCCCCCGCCTCCGAGCGCGATGCTGCGCTCCGGCGATCCACGCCAGGTGGCGCGGCGCCGCGGGTGCTCGGCGCGGGCCCTGGTGCGCAATGTCGCCGGGGACCTGGACTGGATCGTGCTCCGGGCCATGGAGAAGGATCCCGGCCGGCGCTATCCGTCGGCCTCCGAGCTGGCGGCGGACGTGGAGCGCTTCCTCCGCGCCGAGCCGGTGCTGGCCGGACCTCCCTCCATCGCGTACCGGCTCCGTCGCTTCCTGGTCCGGCACCGCGCCGCGGTGGCCGCGGCGGTCATGGTGGGGCTGGTGGGCACGGTCGGCTGGACGCTCAGCCTGCGCGAGCGGCGCATCGCCGCCGAGCGTCTCGCCGATTATCGCAACCTCGCGGACCGGCTCCTCCTGGAGGACTGCCGCCGCCGCGCCGCATCCCTCTGGCCGCCCTGGCCGGAGACCATTCCCGCCATGGAGCGGTGGACGCGTGAAGCGGAAGCGCTCGCATCCCGCGCGGAGTTCCACGCCGGCCGGCTCCGTGCGTTGCGGGCGCGCGCGCGCCTGGAGATCACGGAGCACGGGACGGGCACGCGCCTGGCCGATCTCCTGGCCGTGAGGGAGAAGCTTCGCCGTGCGCAGGGGGATCGGAGCTTCCTCCAGGCCAAGCTGCGCCAGGCGGAGGAGCAGATCGCGGCCCTTCGCGCCGACCGGGGTCGGCTCCAGCGCTTCGTCTTCGCCTCGCCGGAGGATCAGCGGCTCCACGACCATCTCGCCACGCTGGTCGAGGACCTGCAGAAGCTCGCGGACCGAGACCCCGCCAGGGGCCTGATCGCCGAGGTCGGGCGGCGCCGGGCCCTGGCGCTGGCCATCGAGCACGCGACGCTGGTCGAGGCCGCCTCGGCCTGGGCCCGTGCCGTCGCCTCCATCGCCGACCCCGAGGTGTGCCCGCGCTACGCCGGGCTCCGGATCGCCCCCCAGGTCGGTCTGGTCCCGTTGGGGCAGGATCCCGCTTCCGGTCTCTGGGAGTTCCTGGTCTGGGGGACGGGACAGGCTCCGCGCCCGGGCCGGAGGGGCTGGATCGTCGCCCCGGACACGGGCATGGTCCTCGTCCTGCTCCCCGGCGGAGCCTTCACCATGGGGACGTCCACCGATCGGGACCGGGTCGCCTGGAGCAACGAGGGCCCGGCGCACGCGGTGCGGCTGGATCCGTTCTTCCTGTCCAAGTACGAGATGACCCGCGGTCAGTGGCGCCGGTTGACCTCCCGCGAGCCGTCGCTCCAGACACCTCCTCGACCGCTCACCGAAGGGGAGAGGGAGCGGCGCGACGTGGAGCCCGTCGACCAGGTGTACTGGCAGGAAAGCCGCGACGTGCTCGCCCGCCTGGGTCTGGCGCTGCCGACCGAGGCGCAGTGGGAGTACGCGGCTCGCGGAGGTACCACGAGCCCTTGGTACACGGGCGCGTCCGCCGTCGCCCTGCGCGGCCACGCGAACCTGCGGGACGACACGGCGCGGCGGGCCGACGGCCGCCGCGCGATGGGGGTCTACGAGACCTGGCTCCACGACGGCTACGCCGGCCTGGCGCCCGTGGGCAGCTTCCGCCCCAACCCGTTCGGCCTGCACGACGTGATCGGCAACGTGAGCGAATGGTGCGCGGACTGGTTCCAGGTGTACGACTGTCCCGTGCGTCCCGGCACGGGGGAGCGGATCCCGGTGGATGCCGGACCGATGCGTCGCATCGTGCGGGGAGGCAATCGAGGCACACCGGCCGCGCGGGCCCGGGTGACGCTCCGAGCCCACATGGATCCCGGGACGGCGGAGGCCGGCGCCGGGCTGCGTCCCTCGCGGCCGCTGCACCCGTGACACGTTTTCCCCTTCCCCGTCACCCAGGACAGGGGGCACCACGCATGCGACCGCTCGCCGCACCCATGCTCTTCCTCGGGCTGCTCGCTGTTCCGGCAGCTCGGGCCGCCGAGACCGGGAACGTCTGCATCCACCACTTCTCCCCCGGCATCAGCTGCGACGGAGGGGAGTTGCGGATCACCCGCCTCGCACTGATGACCCTGCTCGAGAGCTGCGCCGCGGGCGACCCCAACAGCGCGGAGGCCACGTTCCGGGTGTGGATCTCCGGCACCGGCGTGACCGGCTACGATGCCGGCCTCTTCCTCTCCCTGAACGGGCAGAGCGCGATCAGTGGTGGTCAGTGTCTCCACGATTACCTGGAGCCGCCGCTGAACACCTCCCCCACCTTCGGCGACGTGGACGGGAACGGCCGGCCCGACTTGGTCGACGGCAACTGGTACGACGGCGAGCCCTTCGCCCAGCCGCAGGACACCTGCGGCGACATCCCCGCCGGCACCGACGCCGTGAAGACCTTGACCTTCCGCTTCGCGTGCGCCGACAACGACGGGGACGGGATCGTGGACCTCCACGCCTGCGCGTCCTGGCACCAGGGCACGAACTCCCGCTGCGATGGCCTGGCCGACGCGTTCCCCCCCACCAGCATGCGCTGCCGCTGTGACTTCCTGGAGACGGGGATCCCGTTGCTGGGAGGCCCGCAGCCGGCGGGGAGCATCACGGGCCTTCTCGCGCAGCGGGTGTCCAGCCAGGTGCAGCTGTCC
This sequence comes from Candidatus Polarisedimenticolaceae bacterium, assembly GCA_036274395.1. GTDB lineage: Bacteria > Acidobacteriota > Polarisedimenticolia > Polarisedimenticolales > DASUFT01 > DASUFT01. The sequence goes on from DASUFT010000045.1 coordinate 11,123, forward strand.
TGGCCTCCATCCTGCGCGGTCACGGATACCGACTACGGCGTCTACGAGGGCGCCCTGGGACAGTGGGCCTCGCACCAGCGCGTGCTGTGCACCACAGGGGGCTCCACCTCCGCCACGGTCCTTCCCGGTGCGGGAAACCGGTACTTCCTCGTCGTGCCCCGCAACGCGCTGGTCGAGGGCTCCTACGGGAAGAGCACCGCCGGACTGGAGCGCGCGCCGGCGACGGATGCCTGTGCCGACCAAGCCGTGCGGAGCCCCTGTCCGTAGACGTACGATCCCGGCCATGGCGAGCTGGGACCAGGTGCGCAGGATCGCGCTGGGCCTGCCCGAGACCTCGGAGCGGGACAGGCATGGCCATCTGGCGTGGTCCGTCCGGGACAAGGTCTTCGCCTGGGAGCGTCCGCTGAGGAAGTCCGACCTGGAGGCGCTCGGCGCGCGCGCCCCGAAGGGCGCCATTCTCGCCGTCCGCGTGGAGCACCTGCTGGTCAAGGAGGCCCGCCTGGCTGCCCGTCCGGACGTGTGCTTCACCACCCCGCACTTCGACGGCTACCCCGCGATCCTCCTCCGTCTCGGCAAGGCGAAGGTGTCCGACCTCCGGGAGCTGCTGACCGAGGCCTGGCTGGCGCAAGTGCCGAAGGCGCTGGCCCGGCGCTACCGCGAGGAGAACCCGACATGACGAGGCGCCCTCTCCTTCTGCTGCCCCTGCTCCTCCTCGCCGGCATGCTCCGCGCCGCGGACTCCCCGGAGGGTCCGCCGGTCGAGCCGGGCTCCTTCCGCTCTCCCGACCTGGTGGAGCTGACGGCCCTCGACCCCACGATCCACCTGGACGTCCGCTACGCGACGGCGAACAACATCTTCGAGCGCCCGGTGTACACGCAGGCCCGCGCCTTCCTGCAGCGTCCGGCCGCCGAGGCCCTGGTGCGCGTGCACCAGGCGCTCCAGAAGGAGGGCTTCGGCCTGCTCGTCTTCGACGGCTACCGCCCCTGGGCGGTGACGAAGACGTTCTGGGATCTCACCCCGGCCGGCAAGAAGGTGTTCGTCGCCGATCCCCGCAAGGGCTCGAGGCACAACCGCGGGTGCGCGGTGGACCTCAGCCTGTACGCCCTGGACACGGGGAAGGAGGTGGAGATGCCCAGCGCCTACGACGAGATGTCGAAGCGCGCCTATCCCACCTACGGCGGGCACAGCCAGGAGGCGCGGGCGCGGCGCGACCTGCTGCGCGAGGCCATGGAACGGGAGGGCTTCTTCGTCTACCCGTACGAGTGGTGGCACTTCGACTACAAGGACTGGAGGGCCTACCCGATCCTGGACATCCCGTTCGAGCGGATCGGGGGTGCGGCCGGGAAGAGCGCGCAGGCTCCGGCGCAGGTCGACCTGGGGGCGGCGCGCCTGGTGGACCTCACGCACGCGTTCGATGGGCACACGCTCTACTGGCCGACCTCGACCCTGACGTTCCAGCTCCAGCAGGTGAGCCAGGGCCCCACGCCCGGCGGGTGGTTCTACGCCGCCAACAACTTCTGCGCGCCCGAGCACGGGGGCACGCACCTCGACGCCCCCTTCCACTTCGCCCAGGGGGCACCCACCACCGAGCAGATCCCGCTGCGCCGGCTCCTGGCCCCTGCGGTCGTCCTCGACGTCTCCGCGCAGGCGGCGCGCGACGCCGACTATCGCCTGACCGGGGAGGACGTGCGGCGCTGGGAAGGGGTGCACGGGCGCATCCCGGAGGGGGCCATCGTGCTGCTGCGCACGGGCTGGGGGATGCGTTGGCCGGACCGGAAGGCCTACTTCGGCGACGACACGCCGGGAGACGCCTCCCGCCTCCACTTCCCCTCCTACGGCAAGGAGGCGGCGGAGCTGCTGGTGCGGGAGCGCAAGGTGGGCGTGCTGGGGGTGGACACCCCCAGCATCGACCACGGTCCCTCCCAGGACTTCATCGTCCACCGCATCGCCGCCGCCGCCGACGTCCCCGGCTTCGAGAACCTGGCCGCGCTGGAGCAGGTGCCCGAGACCGGGGCGTGGGTGCTCGCGCTCCCCATGAAGATCGCCGGCGGCTCGGGCGCCCCCCTCCGGGTGGTGGCGCTCCTCCCCTAGTTCTCTCCCTCGCAGGCGGACGCGCTCGCGCGTGGCCGGTCGCAGGCCCCCACGCCGATCGCCTCCGGCCGCTCCGCGCCCGAGGAGGATCGTCCGTACGAGCCCTCGTGCGTCGCGTCCTGCCCGACGATCACGAAATAGAAGAGGCTGCCGGGAGGCGGATCCCCGGGATCGAAGGAGGCCGTCTCGCTCGTCCCCAGCCCACAGGCCGCGGAAGTCCACTGCAGCCCCCCCCCGATCGGGGCCTTGCCCCAGTAGACGGCGTGGTCCGTGGCGCCGCAGGCCGCGAGGTAGTCGACGACGACCGAGGTGCCCGGCCCGCGGCGCGCCGCCATGCGCCGGGTCGCGTTGGCTTCCCCCGGACCCACGGAGCTGGGGCCGATGGTGAGGACGGCCACGTCCGAGCTGTCCTGGAAGCGCGCGTCGACCGCGACCACCTTGATCCGGATCTCGTGATCGGCGCTCGCGGGCGGCAGGTTCCAGTCGTAGGCCCCCGCGTCCCCCGGAAGATCGCGGGCGAGGAAGCTCCACGTCCGGCCTCCGTCGGTGGATCCCTGCACGTGCACCGACCGGACGAGCACGTCGTCGGAGGCCGCCCAGCGGAGGGCGAGAACGGCACCCCCGGCCGCCCGCATCGCCGGAGCGGGCTCCGTGATGGCGACGGTGGGCGCGGCGTCGTCCACCCTCGGGTCGGGCCGGATGGAGAACACGGGACCGAAGAAGTACTCCGGCGTGGCCTGCCCACCCGAGGTCGACAGGGACAGCACGATGCGCGCGCGGTCGGTGGAGACGAAGGGCGCCGTCACCGTCCCCGAGAGGCACGTCAGGGAGGTCGGCACGCCCCCCAGGCTCGTGAGCTGGCCGGTGTTCTCCAGCAGGAGGTAGGCCTCGACCGAGCCTCCGAGCGGGTTGATCTCCTGCGGCTCCCAGCAGAGGGCCCCCAGGTCCGCTCCCGCCGTCACCGCGGGGGCGAGCGGCGAGGTGAGGACGAGCTGCCCGGGCTCGTCCGCCTCCACGTAGAAGTGCAGGTCGTCCCAGCCCACCTGCCCGGTCTCGTCCGTGGACTCCACCCGGAGATTGCTCAACGAGCCGAACAGCGGCTCCATGGGAGCGGGGACGACGAACTCGATGGATCGCTGGCTGCCGGGGAGATTCTGGGCGAGCACGATCACCGGCTCGGGCAGGTTTCCCTGCACGATGTCCCCGTTCATCGAGAGCAGGACGCGCTGCGACACGAGGACGCCGTCGTCCGAGGCCTTCCAGGTGAGGATGAGCTTCTCCCCCGGATGGGCCACGAAGGAGTGTGGCTCCAGGTCCACGATGGGCGGGGCATCGTCGAAGTCGGGACGCGAGGTGCGGAAGGGGAGGTACGGAACCCAGGACTCCACGGAGTCTCCCGTGCCCTGGGGGTTGTCCACTGCGGTGGGACCGCTGGGAGATCCCCACCAGTTGTGCCGGGCATTCCCCGCCGCGGTGACGCCCACACCGTTCCCCTCGAATCCATTCGGATTCGTGTCCCCGCTCAGGTCGATCTCGTTGAACAGGACGGAGGCGCCGGTGAAGTTGTTCTGAAAGAGCGTCTTCTTGATGATGCCGGCGTCGAAGGCCCCGAGATGGGAGCAGTTGCGCACGGTCGAGGAATCGAGGAATCCCCATCCCGCGTCGAACCGCCAGGTGGCGCCGACGGTGGCGCCGTCGATGACGGCGTGCCGGATGCGATAGAAGTGATCCAGCGTGCCCCAGGGCTCGCCGGGGCTGGCCTGCTCGAAGGTGACGGGACGCGCTTCTGTTCCGAGAACATCGATCGGGCTGGGATCGCTGGAGATGTCGGCGAAGGGGGCGATCTCCACCCGCGCGCCTTCGAGAATCTCCAGCGAGCCCCCGTACTGCGCGTAGGTCTCGGCGATGAAGTACGGCAGGCCGGCGTCGGCCCAGACCGTGGATGCGCCACCGTGGTCCCCTCCCGGCACGTAGATCCTGTCCTGGATGTTGCCGCTGGCGGGGATGGTGCTGCCGGGGAGGATGCCGGCGCTCACGATCCGGACCGGGTAGGTGTTGTTGGCGAGGGTGACGTTGGGGCCGAGGAGGAAGTTTCCGTCGGTGAGGCCGAGCCCGAACCCGGTGTACACGGTCTGCCCGCCGGGAGGGCTGGTCACGTTGCGCACCGCGATCGTGTCCAGCCACGTCCCCTGGGGAGCGGCATCCACGTCAAACGGCTGACCGTCGGCCACGACGTTCTCCACGACGAGGGGGTAGTCGCGGACCAGGCGGGCGACCGTGTTGTGGAGCGTCACGTCCCGCAGGACGAGCGTGTAGTTCGAGAGGGTGCACTCGGAATCCTGGAACGTCACCCGCTCGAGCTGCGCGAACCCGGTCCCCGAGAAGAGATCGCCGAAGATCTTGCCGTTTTGCCCCTGGAACGACGTGTCCGAGAGGAGGAGCGTGCCGCTGGCGCCCGGGGACACGGCTCCGCCGAGCTGCGCGAACTCCGTCTTCAGCGTGCCCCCGGAACCGACCGCGATCATCGTACCCACGCCGGCCATGACCACCGGGGCGGCCGCCGTCCCCCCAAGCTCCAGCGACCCCAGGACGGTCAGCGGGTGCCCGGCGTCCACATCCACGCGCACGCCGGGATCGACGATCACCGCGGCCCCGGCGGGGATCAGGCTGCTCAGGCAGAGCCGGTAGGGCGAGGCGGCCATGCTCCAGTGCACGGTCTCCCCCGCTGCCGGCATCGGCGGCATGTTGCAGTAGGTCGGCGGCACGCCGACGGAGACGGTGTCGATGGCGAGGAAATCGGCGAAGAGGTTGAAGGCCGCGCGCTGTCCCCGGTAGCGGAACGCCACCCGGCCGGTGCCGGGGAGAACGAACTGATAGGGCACCCACGTGTCCGTGGAGACGTCGGTCGCTCCCAGGACCTGCGTGAAGTCCCCCACACCGTCGGGCCCCGTGCCCGTGCTCACCCCACCGCCGGGGGAGTAACGGACCTCGAGACCGGACGAGCTGAGGTGCGTGAACAGGGCGAACGCCAGCAGGTCCCCCGCGCGCTGCCCGTGGAACACCGGGAGGATCGCCCAGACGTTCAGCGGATCCCCGATCGTCTCCGCGGCCGCGTCGGTGACCGCAAGGTAGCTCTGGCCGCCGTGCGCCGGGGGGAGGATCCCATTCCCGCTGAGCACGCAGTACCCGTAGGCACCGACGGGCGCGCTCTGGTTCCGGAACTCCCATCCCCGGGAGATCAGGCCCTCGGGCCCGGACGGCCCGCAATCCGTGGTGCTCAGGTTGTCGAAGTTCTCGGACGACTCCCCTCCGGGGGGCGATCCCACGGTCAAGGAGTCGAGGCGGACGTCCCCCACGAAGTCGCTGGCCGAACTCTGGGAGGGAAGGTAGAAGCGAAAGGCGATCCTCCCGTTCCCCGGCAGCGTGACGCTCTGCTCGGTCCAGGGCCGGCCTTCCACCTGCGGGATGTCCAGCAGCAGCGTGGTGAAGCTGCCCACGCCGCTGACGCCGAGCCCGGTGCTCGTGCCGCCTCCGGGGGAATAGCGCACCTGCAGGCGCGCCTGGGGCGCGCAGCAGGGATAGTCGTCCTGCCGCAGCGAGAAGCGCAGCACGTCGCCGCTCACCTGGTTGGGGATGGCGGGAAGGAGGGCCCACGAGCTGGCCCCCGCGCTCGGGCTCCAGGCACCGGCCACGGTGCTGTCGACCGCCAGGTCACTGGCCTCTCCGTGCCAGGTGCCGGTCCCCGCGGGCTGGCTCTGGTTGCGGAAGATCCATCCCGCGGAGATCAGGTTCGAGGGCCCGTGCTGGCCGGAGAGGACGGGCCCCACGTCGTCGAACCCCTCGATGTAGCTGGCCTGGGCCACGCAGAGGGAGATGGAGGCGGCCATCACCAGGGAGAGGGAAAGCGTCCTGCGCATGGCTCGGCTCCTCAGGGAAGCGGGAGATGGGTGTCGCGGCCGGATTCGCCCGGGCCGCCCGAGGACCAGCTCCCCAGGGGACCGTCGGGGCGCACCAGCCAGTAGAACCCCGCGCCCGGAGCAGGCGTTTCCGGGGCGGGGAGCGAGACCGCGGCAGGCGCGGAGCGGAGATCGAGGGTGGCGTACGTGGGGAGGCCGGAGAGCGCGCCGCGTACCCAGTCCACGTCGAGCGGCGTTCCCCAGCCGAACGTGGTCTTGTCGAGCGCCCGCACCGTCTGCGCCAGGGGCACGAGCACGCAGCTCGCGGCCGCGCTGTCGGTCCGGAGGACGTTGCCGTCGAAGTAGCTGACCTGCACGGTGTCCCCTGCGCCCACGCGCAGGACGCCGGGCGTGTCGAAGGCACCGAGGGGAACGTCCCCCGTGAAGACGCCCGCGTGCGGCGCGATCTCGGTCAGCGTCACGCTCTCGCCCACGGGGTCGGCAGCCGAGGTCACGCGCACGGCCGCCTCGTCCACCCGCGTCGGGTCGACGTCGAGATCGCAGTCGGTGAGACCGATGCGCGCGCTGGCGCCGCAGACCTCCGCGCCACGCACGAGATTCACCCAGCCCTCGGACGTGCAGCCCGAAAGCAGCGCCACCCCCTCGCTGATGGCGCTGACCCACAGCGTCCCCGCGGCGTCGAACCTCACCGGCCCCAGCTGGTAGTGGGGAAGCGGCGACGCACCGTACGAGTACACCTTCCAGTTCTGGGGGAGCGCCGGGTCGCCCCGGAGGACGGCCACGCCAGCGGGAAACGGGGTGACCGGACCGAAATCGGAGGCGGACACCGCGACCGTGCCGTCCTCCCGCACGTCGATCCCCCGGATCGCGGTCGCCGGGAGGGGCGAGTTGCCGGGATCGAAGAGGTCGAGGCTGACGCCGTCCCAGCGCGCGAGCCCGCTCATCGTGCCGATCCAGAGCGTGTCGTCCGGTCCCACCGCGAAGGCGGTGACGCCGCCCCAGTCCCAGAAGAGCCATTCGTCCCCGAGGAGGCCCCAGCCGGTGCCGTCCCAGTGGTGGAGGGCAAAGGTGGAGGCCAGCCAGACGTTGCCGCGGCTGTCGGCGGCCATTCCCGGGAGGTCGCCCAGGACATAGGGCGTCACCGGCTCCGGCACCCAGCCCGCGCCGTCGAAGGAGAACACGTCCCCTTCCGTCCCGGCGGCGAACAGGCGCCCCAGGTCGTCCTCGGCGAAGAAGCGGAACAGCGTGACCGGCATGCCGGGGGTGTTCTGCCAGTTCCAGAAGCCCGTGAACGCTCCCGTGTCCGACTGCCAGCGGGCGATGCCGTTCCCGCCCATCCAGTGCTCGCCGCCGCGGTCCTGGTAGCAGACCCCCATGGGCTCGTTCCCCGCGAAGGGGTAGGGCTCGGCTCCGAGGTTGTGATCGCCCCAGTTGCGCCAGCGGGCGCCGTCGAAGCGGGAGAGGCCGCCCTCCCCGGTCGCTACCCAGAAGTTCCCCTCGCGGTCCCTGGCCATCCCGTCCACGAAGGAGTCGGGGAGACCGGTGTTGTACGTGTTGTAGTCGCGCTTCCAGACTCCGCCGCCACTGAAGCGGCCCACGGCCGCGCGGGTCCCGATCCAGATCTCGTCGCTCAGCGGATCGGGCGCGATCCGGTAGACGGGGTTGAGGCCGGTGAGGACGTCGGTCCAGGTCTGGCCTCCGTCCGTGGTCTTGCGCACCCGGCCGTCCCAGTTCCCCAGGAACACGGCCCCGTGGTCGTCGACGGCCAGGTCGGTGGGGGTGTTGGGCTCCGGGTACGCGGTGAAGGCGAAGTGGTCGAACTTGTAGAAGGCGTTCAACCCGCCGACCCCCGCGCGGAGCCAGAGGTTGCCGGCGCCATCCTCCTCGATGCGGTCGAAGCGATCGACGGTGGCGCCGTGCAGCGTCCAGCCCACGCCGTTGTACTCGGCGACCCCGTTCAGCACCTGGTTGGCCACCCAGACGTGACCGGCGCGGTCCACCTTCACGTCGCTGAGGGCGCCCCAGGGCAGCGCCCAGGGGAGCTGTTGCCCGACCTGGAACGTGCGCCAGGTCGTGCCGTCGAACTCGAGGATGGCTCCCAGCGTGGTCTGGGGGCTCGAGTTGTTCACCCACACATGTCCGGCGGCGTCCACGTCCACGCCGAGGATGCTGTCGTGGAGCAGCGGCGCGTTCGCCGTGGTGTAGACGGTCCAGGCGTCGCCGTCCTTCTTCACGAGGCCCCGGTCGGTGGCGATCCAGACCACCCCGTTCCGTGCGAAGGCGAGGTCGAGGATGTAGGGAGAGGGAAGCGGCGTCTCCCAGTCGGCGTACGTGGTCCAGAGGTCCGTGCGGTCGAGGAGGGCGATCCCGCCGTCCCCACGGAGAAAGTGCGCCCCCACCCAGAGCGTGCCGTCGGGGGCGAAGCGCACGAGGTCCACCAGCTCGCCGGGGATCCCGGTGTTGCTGGGCTTGAGGATTCGCCAGGTGGGCGTCGCCTGGGAGGAAGCGGTCCCCCAGCAGGCCAGCGCCGCGACGGCGAGAAGAAGGCGGCTGGGGCGGGTCATCGTCGTGTCCTCCCACTCCTCACGCGTGAAAACCCGCCGGAATCGATCAGGCCGGGGAGCGGGCGCGCAACCGGGCCAGGGCGGCCTGGGTCTTGAGGCTCGCGGGACCCCTCCCCTGGAGGACGCGGAGGTAGCCGTCCTCCAGCAGCGGCTCCGCCTCCCCTCTCTTCCCGAGGGCGTCCAGGCACGCGCCCAGACGGCTCTCCGCTTCCCCCACACGCCAGTGACCCGGGGGCAGCGCTGCACGGAGGACGTCAAGCCCCTGGCGGAGCAGGGGCTCGGCCTCCTCCGGGGAGCCGGCGGCGAGACGCACGGCCCCCAGGATCGACAGGGACCGGCCCAGATCCGCGTGCGCGGGGCTCAGGGCCTCGCGGCGGATGGCCAGGGCCTCGCGCGCCGGGGGCTCGGCCCGCTTCGGGTCGCCGAGCGTCAGGTACATCTCCGCCAGGTCGCTCAGGGCGAGCGCCACACGGGGGTGCCCGTCCCCAAAGGCTTTCCGCTGGATGCGCAGTGCGTCCTCGTACAGGCGCTGCGCCGCGTGGAAATCGCGCTTTTCTTCCAGGGCGTTTCCCAGGTTGAGCAGACTCATCGCCACCTGCTCGTGCTCGGGGCCGAGCAGCCTCCGGCGCATCTCCAGCGACTGCCGCGCCATGGACACCCAGGCCTCGGTATCCCCGCGCGCGCCCAGCAACGACGAGAGGTTCCTGAGCTGCAGGGCGACGTCAGGGTGCGCGTCCCCGTACAGCTTCCGGGTCATGGCCAGCGCCTCGCGCAGGAGGGGCTCGGCGGCGGCCAGCTCGCCGCGGTCGATCTGCACCACGGCGAGGTTGTTGATCGTGTGGGTCAGCTGCGGATGCGCCGGTCCGAAGGTGGCTCGCGCTGCCTTCAGCGCCTCTTCGTAGGCGGCCTCCGCCTCGGGGAGCCGGCCCGAGCGGCGCAGGACCGACCCCAGGTTGTTCAGGTCGTAGGCCACCCCTTCCCGGGCGTCCGGGGAACGGCGGTGGATGGCCAGGGCCTCCTTCACCGCGGCCTCGGCGTCGGCATACCTGGCGAGGGAGAGGAGCGTCACGGAGAGGTCCGTGAGGGAGTCTCCGATCCGAACGTCTCCTGGCTCGAGCAGCTCCCGCTGGATGGCCAGGGCACGGCGCTGGCGCTCCTCGGCGGTCGCGAAGTCTCCGTTGTTCTGGTCCAGCACGGAGAGCGCCATCAGGCTGTCCGCCACGTCGAGGTTCCGCTCGCCGTGGAGCTGCAGCCGCTGGGCGAGGGACTGCGCGAGCAGCGGCTCCGCGCGGTCGGCGAGGCCGAGGCTGAGGTAGACCTTGCCGATGGCGAGGGCCAGCGCGGCCTGGGTGTCGGGCTGACCGTTCAGCTTCCCCAGCACGCGGCTCGCGCCCTTGTCCAGGATCTCGCGCGCCGTCACCGTCTCCCCGCCCGTCTCGCTGGGGTCGGAGCCCGAGAACACCTCCTCCAGGAACGCGCGCACCTCCAGCGCCTTGTCCCGCTCCACACGGATCTCGTCGCGCTGGTGGGCCAGGCGCACCGCCTGGACGGTCATGGTGGCGGCGAGGCCGACGACGACGGCCAGGCAGACGGAGGCGGCCATCACCCCGACCGGGTGGCGGCCCACGAACCTCCGCACGCGGTAGCCGATGGTGTCCGGCCGGGCGAGGACCGGCTGCCCCTCGCGGTAGCGGCGCAGATCCTCGGCGAGCCGGCCCACGGATCCGTAGCGCCGGGAGGGCTCCTTTCGCAGCGCCGTGAGCAGGATCGTCTCCAGATCGCCGCGCAGCTTCCGGCGGAGCTGCTGCGGCCGCAGGCCGCGCGCCTCGCTCAGCGCTTGCAGGGTGGGACCATCCACGGCGGTGCTCGGCCGCTCCGGAACCTGCTCCACCACGGCGCGCTCCAGGGAGTCTCCCCCGCTGGGCTGGAGCCGATAGGGAAGCCGCCCCGTCAGGAGCAGATAGAGGAGAACGCCCAGCGAGTAGACGTCGGACGCGGTGGTGATGGCGTGGCCCTCGATCTGCTCGGGGCTCGCGTACTGCGGGGTCATGAGCCGCTGGCCGGTCCGGGTGGGCTCGAGAACGCCCGGGAGCGTCGTCCCCTGGAGCAGCTTGGCGATCCCGAAGTCGAGGAGCCGGGGGACGCCGTCCTGGCCGACGAGGATGTTCGAGGGCTTCAGGTCCCGGTGCACCACCAGGTTCTGGTGCGCGTAGTCGACCGACGCGCACACCTGGCGGAAGAGGTCGATCCTCTGGTCGAGGCCGAGCCGGTGCTCATCGCAGTAGCGGTCGAGGGGGATCCCCTCGATGTACTCCATCACCAGGTAGGGGCGGCCATCCTCCGTGGCTCCGCCATCCAGGAGGCGGGCGATTCCCGGGTGGTCGAGCGAGGCCAGGATCTGGCGCTCGGCGCGGAAGCGGGCGATGAGGTCCGCCCGGTCGGCGCCGTGGCCCAGCACCTTCAACGCCACCTTCTGCTGGTAGGCGTCGTCGGCGCGCACGGCGAGATAGACCGCGCCCTGCCCTCCCTCTCCGAGCTCTCCCTCCACCCGGTAGGGTCCCAAGGTGCGGCCCACCAGCGAGTCGGCCGTCGCCTCCAGGGCGGGTCGGGCGAGGAAGTGTTCCGCCTCCTCGTCCGCGGCCAGGAGCGATTCCACCTCGCGCCGCAGCTCGAGGTCGGCTCCACAGGCGCGAGAGAGCGACGCCTCCCTTTGCTGCCGGGGGAGCGCCACCGCCTCGGCGAACACGGCCTCGACGCGCGACCAGCGCTCCCCCGTCATGGCGCTAGCCACGGCTGCGCAGCCTGCGGTACAGCCACGCCTTGGCGATCCGGAAGCGGCGGTTGAGGGTGGCGGTGGACAGTCCGAGGATGGCGGCGATCTCCTCCTGCTGCAGGCCGCCGAAGAAGCGCAGCTCGACGATCCGGGCGAGCTCCTCGTCCACCCCCTTGAGCTCGGTCAGCGCTTCGTCCACGGCCAGGACGTCGCCGTCCAGCTGCTCCGGGACCTCGTCCGCCAGCACCAGGCGCATGCCGCCCCCGTGACGGACGGAGGCGCGGCGCCGGGCGTGGTCGGTCAGGATCCGCCGCATCATCTGGGCCGCGATGCCGAAGAAGTGGGCGCGGTTCTGCCAGTCCACGTCGCGCTGGCCGAGGAGGCGGAGGAAGGCCTCGTGGATCAGGTCCTGGGTCTGCAGCGTCTGGCCGTTCCGCTCCTGACGGAGGTACCGTCCGGCCATGTGTCGCAGCTCGCCGTAGACCACGGAGGCGAGCTGCTCCAGCGCCCGATCGTCCCCGGCCCGCCAGCGGGAGAGGAGGTCCGTCACGTCCTCGGGTCGCGGCTGCCTGCCCTCCAGCGCCATGGGTCGCCCCTCGCCAATGCTCGGCCCACACTCGCAAGCCATACGCCACGGCGGATCGGGACAATTTGGACCCTCTCAGGGGGGAATCCCTGCAATCGATGCGCGGGCGCGGCAGGGACCGCATCGGTTGCCGGTGACGGAGGGACG
>DASUFT010000046.1:0-10962 GCA_036274395.1 Candidatus Polarisedimenticolaceae bacterium
GCGCATCGCCATCGACGACTTCGGTCTCGGCGTGGCGTCCTACGATCACCTGGAGCGTGTGCCCGCCGACGCCATCAAGATCGACCAATCGCTGATCCGCGGCGTCAACACGAATCCGAAGGATGCGAGCGCGGTGGCGGCGGCGATCGAGGCGGCGGACAGCCTGGGACTGGACTCGGTCGCAGAAGGCGTGGAGAAGCGCGACCAGATCGAATTCCTTCAGGCGCGCCGCTGCAGTCAGATGCAGGGCTACTACTTCTGCCAGCCGCTGCCGGCCGCGGATTTCATCCAGCTCCTGAACGAGGGAACCCTCCTCGAGCCCTCGAGCCTTCTGGACTGACGCTCGCGCTCCCGGCCGCTCCTTCGCGTTTTCTTGCTACGCGGCACCAGGGATCATGTCGGCTCCCCATGCGATCGAAACCCGAGGACGTACGGGTGACCCGCCACGTTACCGGTAGGTAACCCAGGAGGAGCACCGCAGCCATTCCGTCTTGAAGCCGCGCGCAATGGGGTGTATCTAGACCGCGACCTCGGAGGCTTCGTGGCCACCAGCAGCACGCTCGCGTTCGGACAGTACCTGCGCACGCTTCGCGAGCGCCGTGGCCTGTCTCTCGACGACGTGGCCACGCTGTCGCGCACCTTCGCCGACCCGGTGGAGAAGGGCTACCTCTCCCGCTGCGAGAACGGGCATCAGAGCCTGGCTCTCTCCAAGATGATCGCGCTGAGTCGCATCTACGAGGTGCCGGCGGAAGTCCTGGTGGACCGACTAGAGCTAGACCTCGAGGTGGAGAGGTTCGGGGGACCGGATACGACCAGCCTTGGCTTTAAGGAGTTGACGGATCTAGGCGTGGCTGCGATGCGTACGGGAACCAAGTGGGACGCCTACGCCTACTTTCGGGACGCCGTTCCATTAGCAGGTGGCTCGTTGATCGCTGGTTTCCGAGATTTGTTAGAGCAGTCCCTGTGCGCGACGATGAACCTCAGTAGCGCTGCTGCATCACTGAATCGAAACGCACTCGCGTTGGCCGAACTTTCGTATATCCAATCCGCGGAGGGTCTGTCCCCAGAATACGAGCCCCTGTTGCATGACAAACTGAGCAGACTTCATCGCGCCAAGGGTGATCTCGTAGCTGCGCTGAAGTGTGCCGACCTAGCAGTCGCACTCTCTGAAAGCGGAAGTGCAACCCGATATCTCGGTTACGCATTGGACAATCGGGCTCGACTAGCTGGTGAGACTGACGACCTCGAAGGAGCACTGCGTTACTACCAACGAGCATTCGACGCCTATACCAGTTCCGGTAGGGAGGCAGAAAGAGCTACAGCGCTGCTCTGCATCGGGGACGTTTATTTTCGAATGCGCCGCTACTCGGCATCACGACGAGCATTGGCTGCTGCTCAGGAAGTCGCAGTTCCCCTTGGTCGGCAGCGGACGTTGGCTCACATTCAACTGACTCTTGGGGACCTTGCCCTCGCGAATGGTCAGGTTGACCACGCTGCTGCACATTGGCGCAATGGGCTTCACATCGCACACACGTTGCGCGATCACGAGCTAAAGTTCCGAGCGGAGTTCCGACTCTACCGAAAGGCCTTGGAAGACCACAACTTGGACATCGCCGAGCCCCTTGCGCGACGCCTACGGAAACTCTCCCCGTGGGTTCCATCCGAGATTGAGGAGCTCAAGGCGTTTCGCACGCTCTATACACCCCCTCGCGCGAAGCGCAGACAGGTTGCTCGTTCACAACGAACTGCGTCCTAGCTCGCAACGGAAGACACCACCGGATATTGCTGCAGTGACTGACATCTCCCATTCTGCATCTTGCGCGCAGAATGGGGGACGTTATGAAGCTGATCGTACTCACGGCTCTCTTTGTCGCGGCTTGCTCGATTTCTACTGCGGCCGAACCATCTCCGGCTCGCGAACTCGCACCAACTTGCTTTGTTTGGTGGGATTGGTCTGAGCAGTACGCGCATGGCGTTCTATGCGCAACGGACTCGGACGGAAGCTTCCCTCCAAGCAAGCTTCCAGTCGCCGAACCCACTGGCCCCGCTGCTGAATCAGAATCACATGCGGATCCGGCAGTTCTCAGAAAACAAAAAAGCCGCCGGCTGCCCGGCGGCTCTCTTGATTTGGGCGTGAAGACGCGCGACTAGTTGGAGGCGCGCTTGCCGCCGGCGCGGCGGATCTCGTCGTCGACGATCTGCTTGAAGTCCTCGAGCGCCTTGGCGCCGACGATCATGCGGCCGTTGATGAAGAAGGTCGGCGTGCCGCTGACGCCCACGCGGTTGCCTTCCGTGAAGTCGGACTGCACCGCGGGCTCGTGCTTGGAGGAGCTGATGCAGGTCTCGAAGGCGGACGCGTCGAGGGAAAGGTCGACCGCGCGCTGCTTCAGGTTCTCATCGCTGAGGTCGCCGGCGGTCTTCATCAGGTTGTCGCCGTACTCCCAGTACTTGCCCTGCTCGCCGGCGCAGCGCGCCGCTTCCGCGGCGGCGGCGGCACGATTGTGCATGGGGAGCGGGTAATCCATGAAGATCAGGCGGATGTCCTTGGGATAGGCGGCGACGAGCTGCTCGACGGTGTCGTGAGCGCGCTTGCAGAAGGGGCACTGGTAGTCCGAGAACTCCACCAGCGTCACCGGTGCGCCCTCCGGCCCGCGAGCGGGCGCGTTGCTGGGCACGTTCACCTTGATCCGCGGGGGATCCAGGAGGACCTGCACGTCTGCCTTGGCCTGCAGCTCCTGCATGTAGGCCATGCGGCGCTCGTTTGACTTCTGAATCTTGAGCTGCCGCTCGATCTCGGGCTTGGACTCCTCCAGCGTGCGGTTGCCGAGGCGCGCCTTGTTGCGCTCGTAGACCTGCTTGATCTCGTCCTCGCTCGGCGCCGCCGCCTTGTCGTCCACCTCCGTCTTCAGGAGCGCCTCGGTGGTGACGCCCTTCGCCTTGGCCTCCGCTTCCACCAGACGATCGCGCACGATCTGATCGATGGCCTGCTGCTTGAGCTGGAACTCGTTCTGCTCCGCCTGCGTGCGCATCTGCGAGAGGCGCGCTCCGATGAGGGGCTCCAGATCCGCCATCGTGATCGGCTGGCCCGCCACGCGAGCGACGACCTCGCCGCTGTCCGAGGCGCCGGCACTGCCGGACCCCGCGGCGGAAGTGCTGGCCGCGGCCGCGGCCGCGGCCGGCGTCGCCGTATTCGCGGCTGCTTCGTCCTTCTTCTTCTTTGCCAGGATGGGAAGCGACGCAGCCACCATCAGGACGATGGCCAGGACCACCTTGGATGCTCTCATGCACACCTCTCCGTCTACCTCTTCTTCCTCAGGCGGGTAGAAGCCCGAACGCCGAGAAGGCTCGTTGAACCGCCAGACTATACGGCAAGGGTCGGGACCCGTCCAATTCGAGAGGGCCGTTTCCGGCCCCGCCTCGGCCCTGCGGCACGAAGATTTACAAGGGATTTGCATCGGCGGAGACGCCGAAAACGCTGTCGTATCATGCTCGTCGATCGCGGGAGGAGCCTGGTGCCACAGCCGGTGACGGTGATCGGGGGAGGTCTCGCGGGCAGCGAGGCCGCCTGGCAGCTCGCGCGCCGCGGCGTCCCCGTCCGCCTGCACGAGATGCGGCCGACGCGACCCACTCCCGTGCACCGGACCGCTGGGCTGGCCGAGCTCGTCTGCTCCAACTCCCTCAAGGCGGTGGATCCCGCCACCCCTCACGGCCTGCTCAAGGCGGAGATGGAGCGGCTGGGCTCCCTGATCGTGAGCTGCGCCCAGCGCACGCGCGTCCCCGCCGGCGGCGCGCTGGCGGTGGATCGGGAGGCGTTCTCCGAGGCCGTCACGCGAGCGCTGCTCGAGCAGCCCAACGTGACGCTGGTGCGCGAGGAGGTCACGGCCATCCCCGACGGCATCGTCGTGCTGGCCGCCGGACCCATGGTCTCCGATGCGCTGCGCGATGCCCTCGCACAGTTCACCGGCCGCGACTACCTCTACTTCTTCGACGCCATCGCTCCCGTGGTGGAGGCGGACAGCATCGATCGCAGCATCGTCTTCCCCGCCTCACGGTACGGGAAGGGCGGCGGGGAGGACTACCTCAACTGTCCGCTCACCGGGAGCGAGTACGAGGGCTTCGTGGCCGCCCTGCTCGCGGGGGAGAAAGCACCCCTGCACGAGGTCGATCACACGCCTTTCTTCGAGGGCTGCCTCCCCATCGAGGAGATGGCGCGCCGCGGCCGCGACACGCTGCGCTTCGGGCCCATGAAGCCGGTCGGCCTGGTGGATCCCCGCACGGGAGAGCGGCCCCACGCGGTGGTGCAGCTCCGCCAGGACAACCTGGCCGCCGAGCACTATTCCATGGTCGGGTTCCAGACGCAGCTCCGCTGGCCGGAGCAGACGCGCATCTTCCGGACGATCCCTGGCCTCGGGGGAGCGGAGTTCGTTCGCCTGGGCCAGATCCATCGCAACTGCTACATCAATGCGCCCACCGTCCTTCGCGAAACGCTGCAGGCGAGGAGCCGGCCCACGCTCCTCCTCGCCGGGCAGATCTCCGGTGTGGAGGGCTACACGGAATCGGCCGCCACCGGACTCCTGGCGGGGATGAACGCCGCCCGCCTGGCCTGGGGGCAGCCCGTGCGGGCGCTGCCGCCGGACACCATGCTGGGTGCGCTGTGCCGCTACGTCTCGAGCGCTCCCGCCGGGGACTACCAGCCGACCAACGCGGCGTTCGGCCTGCTCGCACCCGTGGCGGGAGAGCGCGGCAAGAAGAAGGATCGCCGCGCGCAGCGCGCCGCTGCGGCCCTGGCCTCCCTCGACTCCTGGCTCGCCGCGTGCGGCGACGGGGTGCCCGCGCTTCCATGAGCGCGCCCGGGAACCAGCCTCCCCGTCCCTCCGAGGCCTACCAGCAGGCGGTGGCGCTGTTTCTCGCGTTCCTCGCCGACCAGCGCCGCGCGTCGGAGCAGACGCTGCGCGCCTACGCCAGCGACCTCGGTCAGTTCGGCGCCTTCCTCAGCGAGGAGCACTTCGGCGCCCCGGCGCCGGGGCCGGAGGGCATCGATGCCCTGGCCGTGCGCGGCTTCGTGGCCTCGCTGGGCCGGGCCGGCCTGGCCAAGACCTCCATCGCCCGCAAGCTGGCGGCCGTGCGCTCCTTCCTCAAGCACGCGGTGCGGGACGGGAGGATCGAGGCCTCCCCGGCGGCGGCGGTCCCCTCCCCCAAGCTGGCGAAGCCGCTCCCCCGCAACCTCACGGTGGACGAGATCTTCGCCCTGCTCGACCGCATCGCCACCCCCGACCTGCCGGGCCTTCGCGACCGGGCGGTGCTGGAGATGCTGTACGCCACCGGCCTTCGCGTGGGCGAGCTGTGCTCGCTCCGGCTCGATCACGTGGACCTTCCCGGCGGGCTGGTGCGGGTTCTGGGGAAGGGAGGCAAGGAGCGGGTGGTCCCCTTCGGCTCCAAGGCGGCGGCGGCGCTGCGGGCGTGGCTCTCCGCCTCCGCCGAGCTGCGCCGCCGCGCGGGAACCGGCAGCGAGGCCGTCTTCTTGAACCTGCGCGGCGGACCGCTCACCGACCGCAGCGTCCGGCGGATCCTCGATCGACGGCTGGGCGAGGCCGCCGTGCTCGGCCACTACTCCCCCCACGCGCTCCGCCACTCCTTCGCCACCCACCTGCTGGGCTCGGGGGCGGAGCTGCGCGCCATCCAGGAGCTGCTCGGGCACGCCTCCCTCTCCACGACGCAGCGCTACACGCACGTGGACGTGGACGCCTTGATGCGCGTCTACGACCGGTCCCACCCCCGGGCCCACCGGCAGGACACGCAGGAGTGACGACGCCGGCGGAGCTGGAGGAGGCGGCCATCACCGCCGCGCGGGGCGCCGGTGCCGTGCTGCGCCGCCGCTTCCGGCCCCGGGAGCGCCTGCAGGTCGAGAGCAAGGGCATGCACGACTTCGTCACGGAGGTGGATCGCGAGGCGGAGGCCGCCGTCGTCGCCTTCGTGCGGGCGACATTTCCCGACCACACGATCCTGGCGGAGGAAGGCTCGCCCTCCCAGCAGGCGGGCCGAGTGCGGTGGGTGGTGGACCCGCTCGACGGAACCACGAACTTCATCCACGGCGTGCCCACGTTCGCGGTCTCCGTGGCCGTGGAGGATCCCTCGGGGGTGCTGGCGGGCGCGATCTACGACCCCGTGCACGACGAGATGTTCCATTGCCATCGGTCCGGGGGCGCCCGCCTGAACGGGGAGCCGATCACGTGCACCCGGCCAGCCTCGCTGCACGATTCCCTGATCGCAACCGGCTTCCCCTTCCGCGAGCTGTCGCGCCTGTCCGGCTATCTCACCGCCTTCGAGGCCTTCGTGCGCACGACCGCTGGTCTCCGGCGGGCAGGATCGGCCTCCCTGGACCTCGCGTACACGGCCTGCGGCCGCTACGACGGGTTCTTCGAGATCGGCCTGTCCAGGTGGGACATCGCCGCCGGAACGCTCCTGGTCCAGGAGGCGGGGGGGACGGTGACCGCTCCCGGCGGGGGAACCGACTACCTGGAGACGGGGGACCTGGTGGCTGCGGGGCCGACGCTCCACGCCGCCATGATCGCGATCACGTCGCGCTCGCTCCGCCCCGCAGCTCCTCGGCCTTGAGCAGGTACTTGATGGAGTGCTTGTAGATCACGAGGTTCGGACCGTCGTCCCGGTTGAGCTTGATGCACCCGCGGTCATACCACTCGATGTGCCCGCGCAGCTCCTCCCCGTCGTCCAGCACCACCACCATCGGCGTCCGGTTGTTCATCTGCTTGACGTAGTAGAACGCCTCGGCGCTGGTCTGCTCGGGGGGGGCCGCCTTCCGGCGCGCCACCGGAGCGCCGGCCCCATGGGATGCGATCTGGTCCTTGAGGTGACCGTTGGGCGGCGCGGGCACCTCGATGCCCGGGAGCGTGCGCGGGTGATTCCGCCGCTCCTTGATCTCCGCCAGGTTTGGCCGGACGAGCTTGCGATTGATCATGGGAGACCCCTGAGTCGGCCTTGGTTTGGGTTCGTGAGAGCCTGCCGGCCCAGCGGCGGGAATGTAACACCATGTCAGATGCGCATGCAAGGGCTCCGGGATTGCTCCTGCGAACCGGGCGGCGCACCAATGTGGATGCGCGCGGTCGACTATTTCTACGAGGCTCGGGGCTTGCCGTTCCACCGGTCCAGGCGGTCGGCGTACTTGGGGTTGATCCAGATCGTCGCCTCGTTCCAGGACTTGTCGAGGAAGGCCTGAAGATCGTTGCCGTAGCGGTGATCGGCGATCTTCTCCCGGGTCGCCTCCCTCACCTCCTCCAGCGGCTTCAGCCGCTCCTCGGTCCGGGCGTCGATCTTGAGCACGTGGAACCCATGGCTCATCTCGATCACCGTGCTCACGGAGCCGACCGGGACGGAGAAGGCGGCCGCCTCCAGCTCGGGTGCGATGTCCCCCTTGTGGATCGTCCCCAGCAGACCGCCGTTCTCCTTCGTCCCCGCCTGCGAGAACTCCTTTGCCAGCGCGCCGAAGTCCTCTCCCGCCGCGGCCCGTGCACGGACCGCCTCCGCTTCCGCACGGCGCTGGGCGACGTCCGCCCCCTCCGCGAGGAGGACGATCTCCCGCACGGTGGCCTCCGCAGGGACGGTGAACTCCTGGGGATGGTCGCGGTAGTAGGTCTCGACCTCCTTGTCCCCCACGGCCACCCGCCCACCGACCTCGTAGCGCAGGACCTCGTCCGGCACCTGCTGCTCCAGCAGCCGCCGCTTGAACTCCGCCAGCGTGAGGCCTTCCTGGGCGAGGAGGCGCGACAGCTCGGCCTTGTCCTTGATGTTCTGGTACTCCACGAAGCGGTCGACGAGGCTGTCCCCCATCTTGTCCAGCTCGGTGAACATCCGCTCCCCGCGCTGCATGAGGAGGCGCCGGTCGATCATGCGCCGCAACAGCATGGCCTTGCCTTCGCTCAGGCGGCGGTCGAGCTCGGGGCCGGAGAGGCTGCGGTAGAGCTCGGCCGTCATGGCCTGGTCCTCCGCCTCCAGGTCGGTCTTGGTGATGATCTCGTCGTTGACCTTGGCCACGATCTCCTCCAGCACCTCGGCCCGGGCCGGCAGAACGGCCCCGAGAAGGAAGAGGAAGCTGGCGATCCGGCGAGCGGCCGCAAGCGCGCTCATGGGCACCTCCGGGTTCGGCCCAGGCATCCTAGTGGCCGTGGCGGTCCCCGGCTACCCGGCCTCGTCCACGTAGCGGAAGCCGAGCCGCTCCCGGTGGAGGCGGACCGGGTGGTCACGGCGCAGCCGGCCCAGGAGCGCCCGCAGCGCCATCTCGCCGCGGCGCCGCAGAAGCTCCTGCCGCGCCTCGGCCCCGAAGTCGCGCCCCGCGTCCCCCCGGGCGTCGCGGGAGACGAGCTGGAACAGGTAGACGCCGGCATGGAGCTTCACGGGTGCCGTGATCTGCCCGGGCTGCAGCGGGGTCACCGCCTGTCCCACCTCGGGCGGGAGCCGCCCCAGGGACACCTGGAGCGGCGCCGCCGCCCCGGGATCCCGTGCCGCCGACTCCCGCTCGAACGTGGTCTCTCCCGTCTGGACCCGGCGCTCGACGTCGGCGGCCTCTTGCTCGCTCCCCAGCCGGAGCGCCCGCACGACGACGGAGGCGCCCGCGGTCTCCGCCTCCTGCCGCAGCCGGCCGGCGAGGAGTTCGACCTCTCCTTCGGAGGGCGGGCCCACCGCGCGCAGGAGCGCGTCCTGCAGCTTGCGCGCCGCGATGTGCCGGCGCGCGCGCTCCGGGTCCGCGACGGCCGCCCCGGGGGGCAGGTCCGCAAGATAGGCACGGACGTCCGCTTCGGAGACGGTCACGCCCCGACGGCGTGCCTCCTCGGCCAGGAGTCTCTCCTCCAGCAGCACGTCGAGCAGCCGGCTGCACACACGATCGCGGTCGGGATCCTCGAGCGCGCCGGCGCTGCCGAGGGCCGCGGCGATGGCGGCGTCGAGATCGGCCCGCTCGATGTGCAGGGCCCCCAGCTCGGCGACCACCTCCCGGCCGGGATCGCGGCCGGCGCAACCGACCAGGGCAAGCATCAGCCAGAGGGCGCCCGCCGGCCTCACGCCGCCGTCCTTCCGGACAGCCGCTCCAGCAGGGCCCGGATCACGGCGATCCGGTCGGCCGCACGTGCCGGCGCGGGGAGGACCATCATGCCGGAGGGGGTGATCGTGCCCCGCTCCCGCGCGATCATCTCCAGCACGCGCTGGGGATCCACCGCCGGCCGGTCCTGGAAGCGGATCTGCAGGCGGGCCTCGACGACGTCCACGCTCTTCACGCCGGCCTGCTCGGCCACCAGGCGCAGGCGAGCCAGGTCGAAGAGGTTGCGGCCGGGAGGCGGCAGGTGCCCGAAGCGGTCCTCGGCGTCGGCCTGCAGCCGGTCCACGTCCCCTTCGTCGCGGGCGCCGGCCAGCCGCTTGTAGAGGACCAGCCGGTCGCCGGTGTCTGCCATGTAGCTCTCGGGGAGCTTGATGTCGACGCCGAGATGGAGCGCCACCGGCGCGCGCTCCACCACGGGCTCCCCCCTCACCTCGTGCACGGCGCGCTCCAGCATCTGCGTGTAGAGGTCGAAGCCCAGCGCCGCGATGTGCCCGTGCTGCCGCAAGCCCAGGAACTCCCCCGCCCCCCGGATCTCCAGGTCGGCTGCGGCGAGGCGAAAGCCGGCCCCCAGCTCGCCGAACTCCTGCAGGGCTTTCAGACGCTTGCGTGCCACCTCGGTGAGCACGTGCTGCCCGGGCACGAGGAAGTAGGCGTAGGCCCGGTGCTGGCTCCGGCCCACGCGGCCCCGGAGCTGATAGAGCTGCGCCAGTCCGTAGCGGTCGGCCCGGTTCACCACGATGGTGTTGGCGCGCGGAATGTCGAGCCCGTTCTCGATGATCGTGGTGGTGAGGAGGACGTCGGCCTCCCCCTGCACGAACTTCAGCATGACCCGCTCGAGCTGGCGCTCCCCCATCTGGCCGTGGGCCACGACCAGCCGCGCCTCGGGGACCAGCTCCAGGAGCGCGCGCCCGAGGGCGGGGAGGGTCTCCACGCGGTTGTGCACGAAGAAGACCTGTCCGTCGCGCCGCAGCTCCTGGCGGATGGCCTGGGCGACCACGTTCTTGCGGAAAGGCAGGATGGAGGTCTGGATGGCCATCCGCCCCGGGGGCGGGGTCTCGATCACGGAGAGGTCCCGCACCCCGGCCAGCGACATCTGGAGCGTGCGGGGGATCGGCGTCGCCGTCATGGAGAGAACGTCGATGCCCAGCGCGAGCTGCTTCAGGCGCTCCTTGTGGGCCACGCCGAACCGCTGCTCCTCGTCCACCACCAGCAGGCCGAGGCGGTGGAAGCGCACGTCCTGGGAGAGCAGGCGATGGGTCCCCACGAGGACGTCCACCTCCCCCCGCTCCACCGCCTGAAGAGTGACCCGGATGTCCGCCGCCGACCGGAAGCGGGAGACCATCTCCACCCTGACGGGAAAGGGCGCGTAGCGCTCGCGCAGCGTGGCCAGGTGCTGCGCCGCCAGCACCGTCGTGGGAGACAGGAAGGCGACCTGGAACCCATCCATCACCGCCTTGAAGCCGGCGCGCACGGCGACCTCGGTCTTGCCGAACCCCACGTCTCCCACGAGCAGGCGGTCCATGGGCCGCTCGGACTCCATGTCGGCCTTCACCTCCTCGATCGCGCGCTGCTGATCGGGAGTGGTCTCGTAGGGGAACGCGGCCTCGAGCTCCGCCTGCCACGGCCCGTCCGCGGCGAAGACGTGGCCGCGCGCGGCACCGCGGCGCGCGTAGAGGTCCAGGAGGTCCTTGGCCATCGACTCCACGGACTTGCGAACCTTGGACTTGACCTTCTCCCAGCCCGGACCCCCCAGGCGGTCGAGGGAGGGCGCGTGCCCGGCCACGCCGCTGTACTTCTGGACCAGGTCCAGGCGATCCACGGGGACGAAGAGGCGGTCCCCTCCCGCGAACTCCAGG
>DASUFT010000047.1:0-58287 GCA_036274395.1 Candidatus Polarisedimenticolaceae bacterium
CCCGGAGGACCGCCTGCCCACGCCTGACGTCGGTCGCAAGCAGGGGCTGCTCCTGCGGGTGGAGAGCTTCAGCCGCCGGCGCTACCGCCTGGTCCTGCTGCTGGCCGCTTTCGCCGCCGTGGTGGGTTTCGGGCTCAGCTCGGTGCTGCACCTCGAGTCCGACGTCCTCGCCCTGATCCCGCGCGGCAACCCCAAGATCGACACCTTCAAGGCCGCGCTCGAGGACTTCGGCTCCTTCGACCTCCTGCTCGTGCTCCTGGAGGCTCGAGGCGACGCGGGGCCGGAGGAGCTGGAGGACTTCGCGGACCGGTACGCCGCCCGCCTGGAGCGCCTGGACAAGCAGATCGCCTGGGTCGAGTACAAGATCGCGGCCGACGACGCGCTGTTCGACCTGCTCTCGCGCAACGCCTTGCTGTTCGTGCCTCCGGACCAGCTCGATCGCCTGGCCGAGCGCTTCTCCGACGCGGGGATCCGGCGGACGATCCGGGCCGACGCCGAGGCGCTCTCCTCGCCCACCTCGTCCCTCACCGGCGAGGCGATCGCCGCCGATCCGCTGGGCCTCCGCTCCCTCTTCCTGCAGCGCCTGGCCGAGCGGCGGAAGGCGCTCAAGGTCGACCTCTCCGACGGCTACTATCTCTCCCGCGACGGGCGCTCCCTCATCCTGCTCGCGAAGCCGGTGCGTCCCAGCCAGAACCTCGATTTCAACCGGCGCCTGATGGCCGGCGTGCGCGCCGAGGCGGATGCCACCCGCATGGAGATGGACGGGGGGGACCGAGTCACCGTCCGCTTCGGCGGCAACTACGCCCTGCTCCTGGAGGAGACCGAGCTCGTCCGCCAGAGCCTGGTCTTCAACGCGGTGGTGTCGCTGCTGGCCGTGCTGGGCCTCTACTACATCTGCTACCGGCGCGTGGCCGCCCTGCTGTATTCGAGCCTGCCGCTGATCGTGGGGCAGGCGCTCACCTTCGCGGTCGCCTACTTCGCCCTGGATCGGCTGTCCGCGATCTCGGTGGCCTTCACCGCGCTGCTCATGGGCCTGGGCACCGACTTCACCATCGTCATGTACGCCCGCTACATCGAGGAGCGGCAGGCCGGCGCCTCCCTCGAGCTGGCCACGGAGCGGATGGTGGGGGAGACCGGGATCGGGGTCTTCACCGGGGTGATCACCTCGGCGGGGACCTTCTACGCGATGTGCCTGTCGAGCTTCCGCGGCCTGTGGGACTTCGGATTCCTCATGGGCACGGGCATCCTGCTCTGTGGGGTGGCCATCGTAACCATGCTTCCGGCCATGATCACCTGGAACGAGGGTGTGCGCCGGCGCAAGGTGGACGCCCTGGAGAAGCTCCACCTCCAGTCCTTCGGCCTCGAGCACCTCATCCCCTGGGCGGCGCGGCACCGGAGGGCGGTGCTCCTGCTGCTGGGCGTGCTCACGCTGGCCGGAGCCTGGTTCGGGAGGAAGCTTGGCTTCGACGACTCCGTGCAGGCCCTCAGGAGCAATCAGACGGAGGCGGCGCAGGTGCAGCGCACGGTGGCGGACACCTTCGGCGCCGCCCTCAGCCCCATGATGGCGATCGCGGCGGGCCGCTCGGTGGAGGAGGCGCTGGAGCGCACGGCGGTGATCACCGACCGGCTGCAGCCGAAGGTGGAGGACGGCACCCTCGCCTCCTTCGACTCCATCCTCACCTACTTGCCGCCGGTGTCGCGGCAGCGGCAGGTGATCGAGGGCCTGCGCCGCCGCACCGACGGTGCCTTCGACCCCTCCCGGGTCCAGGCCACGCTCACGGACGCCCTGGAGCGCGAGGGCTTCCAGGCGCAGGCCTTCGCGCCCTCCATCGCGCGCCTGCGCGCCATGCTCACCCCGGAGCGGCCCGTCACGCTGGAGGAGGTCGAGCGCCAGGGCCTGGGGCAGCTCGTGTCCCGCTACGTGCACCGGGAGGAGAACGGCACCGTGCGCGTGGTCACCTATCTATTCCCGGCCGAGATGCAGTGGAGGCGGCGGCCGCCGCCGGGGCTGATCGACGGCATCGAGCGCGGCGATCCGGGCATCGTCGTCACCGGCAGCAACGTGGCCGCCCAGGAGCTGCGGCACATCTTCGTGCGGGACGCGCTGCGGGCGGTGGTGGCGGGGCTGATCCTCGTGTTCGTGCTCCTGCTCCTGGACTTCCGCAGTCTGCGCCTCTCCGCCATCGTCATGGCGCAGGTGCTCTCCGCGGTGGCCATGATGTTCGGCCTCATGAAGCTGGCGGGGATGCAGATCAACAGCGCCAACGCCTTCGTGGCCACCATGATCCTCGGCGTCGGCATCGATTACGGCATCCACGTCGCCCACCGCATGGAGCTGGCGGGGGGCAGGCTCGAGCCCGGCCTGCTGGAAACGGGGAAGGCGGTGGTGCTGGCGGCCTTCACCAACATCGCCGGCTTCGGCACCCTGGTGCTGGGTCACTATCCGGCCATGCGGAGCTTCGGCCTCGTCGCGCTCTTCGGCTCCGCCACCTCGCTCCTGACGGCACTGCTCCTGGTGCCGGCGCTCCTGGCTCGCCGCGGGACGCGTCCTTGAGCCTGCTCTGGGTCGCCATCGTCCTGGGGATCGTGGAGGGACTCACGGAGTTCCTCCCCGTTTCCTCCACCGGGCACCTGATCCTGGCCGAGCGTGCGTTGCGGTTCACGGGCGCACGGGCCGACCTCTTCGCGGTCTTCATCCAGCTGGGGGCGATCCTGGCGGTGGTCTGGGAGTATCGGGGGCGCCTCCTGGCTGCGGTCACGGGCCTGTCCTCCCGGCCCGAGGCGCGGCGCTTCGCGGGGGCCGTGGCCATCGCCTTCTTCCCCGCGGCCGCGCTCGGCTTCCTGATCCACGAGTGGATCGAGTCGGCGCTGTTCTCCCCCCGCACGGTGGCCTTCGCGCTCCTTGCCGGAGCCGTCGCCATCCTGGTCGTGGAGGCGTTGCCGCTGCGCCCGCGCACGGAAGACGCAGAGGCGATCTCCCGGGGGCAGGCGCTGGCCGTGGGCCTCGCCCAGTGCGTGGCGCTATGGCCGGGCTTCTCGCGCTCGGCGGCCACCATCCTGGGAGGGCTCTCGGCCGGGCTCTCCCGCCGCGCCGCCACCGAGTTCTCTTTCTTCCTGGCCGTCCCGGTGATGACGGCGGCCAGCCTCTTCAGCCTGCGCAAGCACCGGCACGACCTCCACCCCGGGGACGGTCTGGCCCTGGCCCTGGCGTTCATCCTGTCGTTCCTGGTGGCGTGGGCCTCCATCCGCTGGCTCCTGCGCTACGTGGCGACCCACCGCTTCCGCCCCTTCGCCTGGTACCGGATCGCCCTCGCCCTGCTCGTGCTGTGGGTGTTTTGAGCGAGCCGGCCGCGCCGGTTTCGCGGTATGCCTAGGACCCGCCGGAGGGGGGAGCGATGGACACGGTCTCGCCACGTGCACGCTGGGTGGAGCGGCTGGCGGCGCTGGCTCTGGGGCTGGGGGTGCTGGCAGCCACGCAGATCCCGGCCCTCTGGGGCTGGCGGGCCCAGAGGCTCGGCCACTACCCGGGCCACGTCTTCACCGGCGCGCTCCACACCTACGCCGACGACGCGGCGACGTACTGGTCGTGGATGGATCAGGCGCGGGAAGGGCGGCTCGCGTTCACCGATCGCTTCACCCACGAGGCCCATCCGCGCAACTACGTGAACGTCCTGTTCTTCACGCTGGGATCGGTGGCGCGCCTGACCGGCGCCGGCGTCGTGAAGGTCTACACCGCGGCTCGCCCCGTGCTGGGGGCCGTCCTCCTCCTCCTGCTTTATCTGCTGGCGGCACGCCTCTTCACCCGCCCGGAGGAGCGGTTCGTCTGCTTCCTCTTCCTGGCGCTGTCTTCCGGATGGGAGGGGATCGGCGAGCTGGCCGGCCCCGCCCTGGGGATCGGACACGTGTCCAGCCCCCAGTGGTGGACGCCGGAAATGAGCACCTTCTTCAGCATGGTGCTCTTCCCGCACTTCCTGGCCGGCTTCATCGCCATGGCGGGCAGCCTGCTCCTCATGATGTCCGCCTGGTCGGAGGATGCGAGGCCCATGAGGGCGCGCGTCCGGCTCGCCCTGGGGGTGGGGGCGGTGCTCTTCGTCCTCACCTTCTTCCACCCGTACGACGTGGTGGCGTTGGTGGGAACGGTGGCGGGGGCTCCGTTCCTGTTCGCCCTGCTGGGGCAGGGGACGCTGCGCCGCGACCTCACGCTCTCCGCCGTTGCCATGGCCGTCTGGCTTCCCGCTCTCCTGTACAACTACTGGCTGTTCACGCAGAACCCGGCTATGCGCGCGTGGGACCTGCAGAACATCATGGTCACCCCCACGGCGCTGGGCCTGCTGATCGGGTTCGGGGTTGGCCTTCCCCTGGCCCTGCTGTCCCTGCTGGCGCTCCGGCGCATGGGGCGTCCCCTGCTCGTGATGTGGGCCTGGCTGGGGGTGATCCTCTTCTGCATCCACCTGCCGGTCCGCTTCCAGCGGCGCATGATCGGAGGGGTGCAGTTCCCGCTGGCAGGCCTCGCGGCCGCCGGGCTCTTCCTGGTGGTGCTGCCCTGGCTCACCCGCCGTTTCGCGCAACCGCGGGCACGCGCACCCCTGGCGCTGGCCCTCGGCCTGCTGATGGTGCCGCTCCAGGTCACGACACCGTATTTCGTGTGTCGGGCGGAATGGCACCGGCTCCGCCGCGTGGAATACCCGGCCTGGCTTCCCGCACCCCTGCGGGCGGCCCTGGGTTTCCTGGCCGGCACTCCCGGCCCCGAGGCGTTGGTCCTCGCCTCCTATGACACCGGCAACTACGTGCCCCACTACAGCGGGAAGCGCTGCGTGCTCGGCCACTACGCCCTCACCATCGACGCCGATCGCCGCCAGGAGGAGATCGCGCGCTTCTTCTCCGAGGAGAAGGCCGACGACGCCTGGCGCACGGCAATGCTGCGCACGTGGGGCGTCCGCTATCTCGTGGCCGGACCTTACGAGCGGGCGCTGGGGAGCTTCGATCCCGCCCGGCATCCCTGGCTGCATCGGCTGCACGTGGAGGGGGCGGGCACCCCGGACGAGACCGCCGTCTACGCGGTCGAGCTTCCCCCGTGAGGTTGTACAGTGGCGCCATGTCGCTCGGCGACATGGACCCCGAGGAGTTCCGCAGGGCGGCGCACCGGGTGGCCGACCAGGTCGCGGACTACCTCGCCGATCTCGAGCGGTTCCCGGTGCTGCCCGCGCTTCGTCCCGGGGAGATCCGGGCCCAGCTCCCCTCGTCGGCTCCGGCCTCCGGGGAGCCGATGGACAGGATCCTCGAGGACTACGCCCGCCTCATCGAGCCCAACATCACCCACTGGCAGCACCCCGGCTTCCTCGCCTACTTCGCCAGCGTCGCCAGCGGGCCCGGGATCCTGGGGGAGTGGCTGGCGTCGGGCCTGAACTCGAACGTCATGCTCTGGCGGAACGCTCCGGCCTCCACCGAGCTCGAGGAGACGGTGGTGGGCTGGCTGCGGGAGCTGCTCGGTCTCCCGGCGGCCTTCGACGGCATGTTCACGGACACGGCGTCGATCTCCTCCCTCCTGTCCGTCGTGGCGGCGCGCCACGCCGTCCCCGGCCTGGAGGCGACCGAGCAGGGACTGAGGGGCGCACGCCTGCGTCTCTACGGGTCCGCCGAGATGCACTCCTCGATCGACAAGGGGGCGATCGTGGCCGGGGTCGGCCGCGCCGGAATCCGCCGCATCCCCGTGGACGAGGCCTACCGCATGCGCGCGGATCTGCTGGCGGAGGCGATCGCCGAGGACCGGCGAGAAGGATGGCTCCCCTTCTGCGCGGTGGCGACCCTGGGCACCACGTCCTCCACGAGCGTGGATCCTGCCGGCGCCATCGCCGACGTGTGTGCCCGCGAGGGGATCTGGCTCCACGTGGACGCGGCGTACGGGGGCGCCGCCGCCCTCCTCCCCGAGATGCGCGCGCTGTTCTCCGGGTGGGAGCGGGCGGACTCCATCGTCGTCAACCCACACAAGTGGATGTGGACGCCGTTCGACGCCTCCCTGCTCCTGTTCCGCCAGCCTGCGGTCTACCGGGAGGCATTCAGCCTCGTGCCCGAGTACCTCCGCACGGCGGACGTGGGAGCCGTGCACAACTACAACGAATACGGCATCCAGCTGGGGCGCCGCTTCCGCGCGCTCAAGGTCTGGTTCCTCCTTCGCTGGTTCGGTGCCGACGGCATGGCCGAGCGCCTGCGCGAGCACCTGCGCCTCGCGCGCGCCTTCGCCGCGCGGGTGGACGCGGATCCGGCGTGGGAGCGCATGGCCCCGGTACCGCTGGCCACCGTGTGTCTGCGCTACCGGAAGGGCCCCCAGGAGCGGCTGGACGCGATCAACGAGGCCATCCTGGAGCGGGTCAACGCCTCCGGGCGGATCTTCCTCTCCCACACCCGCCTCCAGGGTCGTTTCACGCTGCGCGTCTCGATCGGGAACCCCCGCACCACCGAGACGCACGTCGACCTCTGCTGGAGGCTGCTGCAGGAGGCGGCTAGAGGAATTTGAGGAAAACAGACATCCGGAAAAAATGTTCCGGGAAGGAAACGGGAGGGCTTGACACCCCTCGAGGCGGAACGTAGCGTTACCGCCGTCTGCGGCTTCACACGAGTTCGTCCGGGGAACGAGATTCGCGATCGCCGCATGGGAGTCCGTGCGGCTTTTTTGTTTGCGCCCCGATTGGTAGCGGGGGGTGAGGTCCGCGGCCGGGACAGACGAAGTGGAGGGGGGCGGCCCCACGCCCCTGGCTCCAGGAGGATCCGATGGGTACCAGGCTCTATGTCGGGAATCTGCCCTTCTCGTGCGATGAGGACCAGCTGCGCGCCCTCTTCGAACAGAACGGTCGGTCGGTGGTGGAAGTGAAGCTCATCACCGACAGGGAGACCGGCCGCCCCCGCGGCTTCGGTTTCGTGGAGATGGGAACGCAGGAAGAGGCGGATGCCGCGATTCGAGCCTTGAACGGGCAGCCGTTCGGCGGACGCCCCCTGACCGTGAACGAGGCGCGTGAGCGCGAGCGCACGGGCGGTGGTGGCGGCGGCTACGGTGGCGGTGGCGGTGGCGGGCGTGGCGGCTACGGCGGCGGTGGCGGCCGCGGCGGCTACGGCGGCGGCTACTGACCTTCCCGGGGCCGGCCGTCAGACCGGCCCCGTTCGTTTTCTCCCCAGGATCTACCAGGGAATGCGCTCCGCGCCGGGTCCCACCATGGCGCCCGAGAGGGCCGGGTCTGCGTGGCGGGCGAGCCGGAGCACCTCGGCAGCCGCCTGGTCGAGCGCCAGGGGCGCGCGGTCCCCGCCTCCCATGCGGGTCCGCACCCATCCGGGGTGGATCGCCAGCACCACGAACCCCTCCCGCCCCAGCTCGTGCGCCAGGTTGCGCACGGCCATGTTCAGTGCCGCCTTCGACATCCGGTAGGCGTACGAGCCGCCGGACCGGTTGTCGTCGATCGATCCCATCCGTGAGGTGAGGGCGGCCACGCGCTTCTTTCGCCCCCTCCGGAGGAGGGGGAGCAGCGCTGCCGTGACGCGCAGAGGCCCGAGGGCGTTGACCTGAAAGGCGCGGACGAGGCACTCAGGGTCCAGGCGGTCGAAGGAGGCGTTTTCGCGCGGATACACACCGGCGTTGTGGATCAGCAGGTCGACCGCCTCGACCTGCGCCGCGATCTCCCTCCCCGCCCGCGCGATCGATGGCTCGTCGGCGACGTCCAGGGGGACCACACGGGCGCGGCGGCGGGTGTCGGGATCCAGCTCCGGTGCGTCGTCCGATCGCGGGCAGGCCACGACCCGGTCCCCACCCGCCACGGCCTGGCGGCAAAGCTCCGCCCCGATGCCCCTTCCCGCCCCCGTGATCACCACCGTGGCCATGGCGGATTCCCCCTCGTGTTTCCGGACCGATTGACGTATAGATGCGGCCTCGGGATTCTGGACCCATCCTTCACGGCGAAGCATGATCGTTTTGAAGCCGACCGGTGGTCCCAGGGCCGTGCTTCTCGCCGCCGCGGGCGTGGCGGCCGGGGCCCTCGCCCACCTGGCGTGGAACTGGACCGCGCTGCGGCCGGTGGATCGGGGGATGCTGGTCCTCGCCGCCATCGTCCTCGGCCTCTGGGCCATCGACGGGCTGCAGCGCCGCTACGAGATCCGGTCCCGGAAGATCCGGGCCCGGCACCTCTTCTTCTACTGGCGCGTCTGGCACCTCCCCGACGAGCTGCGGATCCGCACCGACCGCTACGGCCGGCTGGTGCTCTCCGACGCGCGCGGGCGCATCGTGGCCCTGCCCCGTCAGTACAACCGGATGGGAGAGCTGGAGAAGCGCTTCTGGCACATGAGGGTCTTCACCGACCCGCTGTCCTGAGAGCGCCCCAGTCGATCGGCAGATCCAGGAGGTCGCTGAACTCCCCCGCGCCCCGCAGCCACTCTCCCCCGTCGAAGGTCACCACCTCGCCGCGCATCCAGTCGGTGGCGTCGCACACCATCCAGGCCGCCAGCTCCGCCAGCTCCTCGGCGGTCCCCAGGCGTCCCGCGGGGATGCGGCGGATCCGTCCCTCGATGAGGTCCTCCGTGGGGAGGAGGCGAGAGAACGCGCCCTCGGTGGGGATGGGGCCGGGGGCGATCGCGTTCAGGCGGATGCGATGACGCGCCCACTCCACCGCCAGGGAACGGGTGAGCGCGACCACGCCGGCCTTGGCGCAGGCGGAGGGGAGCACGTACGCAGAACCGGTCCATGCGTACGTGGTGGCGATGCTCAGGACGGCGCCGGGCTGCCCGGTGCCGATCCAGTGGCGGCCCGCCGCCTGCGTGCAGTGGAACGTGCCGTGCAGGACGATGCCCACGACCGAGGCGAAGGCGTTGGGAGAGAGGTCCTCGGCCGGGCAGAGGAAGTTGCCCGCCGCGTTGTTGACCAGGATGTCGAGGGAGCCGAAGGTCCGCAGCACTGTCTGCAGCGCCGCCGCGACCTGCGCGGGGTCACGCACGTCCGCGGGAGCGGCGGCGGCACGGCCGCCGCGGGCCGCGACCGCGTCCGCCGTCGCCTGCAGCGGCTCGGGACGGCGGCCGGTGAGGGCGACGCCAGCCCCCAGCTCGGCGAAGCGAAGGGCCATGGCGCGTCCCAGGCCGGTGCCGCCGCCGGTGATCCAGGCGGTGCGGCCGGACAGGAGCCCGGGGGCGAGCGCCGGCAGGCGATCTACCAACGGGCCAGCTCGCGCACCGCGGCGGTGACGTCCTCCTGGCTGGGAAGGATGGCGTTCTCGAGCACTCCCGCGTAGGCCACGAAGCAGTCGAGCGCGCCCAGCCGACGTACGGGCGCGTCCAGCTCGGAGAAGCAGCGGTCGGCGATGCGGGCGGCCACCTCGCCCCCGAATCCGGCGGTGAGGTTCGCCTCGTGCACCACGAGCGCCTTCCCCGTCTTGCGCACCGAGGCCATCACGCCCTCCTCGTCGAAGGGGACGAGCGTGCGCAGGTCCACCACCTCGACCGAGAAGCCCTCCTTCTCCATGTCGGTGGCTGCGCGCAGGCAGCGGATGACGCCGCTTCCCCAGGTGATGCACGTGAGGTCCGTGCCCTCCCGCGCCACCTTGGACTTGCCGAAGGGAACGAGGTAGTCGGGGCCAGGCTCCTGCGTCTTCGTGAACACCTGTCGGTAGAGCCCCTTGTGCTCGAAGAAGATGACAGGGTCTTCGAGGCGGCAGGCGGTCTTGATCAGCCCCTTGGCGTCGGCGGCGTTGCTCGGGTAGGCGATGTACCAGCCCGGCGTATGGATGTACAGCGCCTCCGGGGACTGGCTGTGGAAGGGACCGCCCTTGATGTAGCCGCCGGTGGCCATGCGTACCACCAGCGGGCACGCCCAGGTGCCGCCGCTCCGCCAGCGCAGCGTGGGGATCTCGTTGCGCATCTGCATGTAGCCGGGGAAGGAGTAGTCGGCGAACTGCATCTCCACCACCGGCTTGTAGCCGCCCACCGACATGCCCATGGCCACGCCCACGATGGAGGCCTCGGCCAGCGGCGAGTTCTCCACCCGCCCGGGGAAGCCGTGGGTGAGCCCCCGGGTGACGCCGAACACGCCGCCCTTGGGGTCGGCCACGTCCTCTCCCCACATCACGATCTTGGGATTGCGCTCCATCTCCTCGCGGAGGCCGTGATTGATGGCGTCCACCATGGTCACGAGATCCTTGCCCGCGAAGCGCGGCTCGTCCTCTTTCTCCACCGGCTGGACGCCGGCGTAGATGTGCAGGGCGGCGGTCTCCGGTGCGGGATGGGGAGCGGCGTCCGCCTCGTCGGCGGCGGCATGCACCATGGCCTGCACCTCTTCGTGCATGCGCCGGATGGACGCCTCGTCGATCACCCCCCAGGTGAGCATGCGGGAGGCGCTGTAGGCGATGGGGTCGCGCTGGCGGATGGCCTCCAGCTCTTCCTCCGTGCGGTACTTGGTCTGGTCGTCCGAGGAGGAGTGGGAGTCGATGCGCACCACGTGCGCCTCCACCAGCAGGGGACCGGCTCCCTTGCGCATCTGCCCCACCAGGGGCGTCAGCGTGGTGAACATGTCGGTGAAGCGGGTGCCGTCCACCTCCAGCGACTTCATGCGGAAGCCCTTGGCGATGGTGTGGATGTGGGAGCCGGTCTGCGCGCTCTGGGGCACGCTGATGGCATAGCCGTTGTTCTGGATCACGAAGAGCACCGGGAGCTCCTCGCGCCCGGCATAGTTCAGGGCCTCGAAGAACTCGCCCTCGGAGGTGGCTCCCTCGCCGGAGGAGACGTAGACCACCTCGTCGCCGCCGTCCTTCTTGATCGCCTTGGCCATGCCCACGGCCTGCAGGAACTGGGTGCCCGTGCAGGCGGTGGGGGAGACCACCCGCAGCGGGCGGCTGGAGAAGTGCTCGCTCATGTTGCGGCCCCCCCCGCAGGGGTCGTCGGCCTTGGAGAGCATGTGCAGGAAGATGTCCTTGCAGGAGAAGCCCAGCCCCACCATCAGGGCCTTCTCCCGGTAGTAGGGAAAGAACCAGTCCTTTCCCGGCTGCAGCAGCATGGACATCGCGATCTGGAGCTTCTCGTGCCCACGGGTGCTGGCGTGGAAGGACACCTTGCCCGCGCGCACGAATACCTTGAGGCGTTCCTCGACGTAGTAGACGGTCAGCATCTTGCGCAGCAGGTCTTGATAGATTTCCGCCGGCAGAGCCGGCTTCTGCCGCTCCGCCAGCGTGTCCTGCGCCTTCTTCGCCATGGTGGTCTTCCTTTGATCGGAGGGGGACCCTATCTTGTACGATCCTGGAAGCGCTTTCAATGTGGGGGGCGGTGTGACCGAACCGCGCAGGCTGGTACTGGTGGCGATGGGAGGCCACGCCTTCATGCAAAAGGGGGAGGCGGGCACCATCCAGGATCACGAGCGCCACGCCGAGCGCATCGCCCTCCTGCTCATGGACCTGGTGCGGCGCGACTACGACCTGGTGATCACCCACGGCAACGGGCCCCAGGTGGGGACGCTGCTCCTGCAGAACGAGGTGGCGCGTAACGACGCGCCTCCCATGCCGCTCGACGTGCTGGTGGCCATGACGGAGGGCAGCCTCGGCTACGTGCTGCAGCAGAGCCTCCTGAACCAGCTGCGCGCCCACGAGCTGCGGCGCTACGTGGTGACGGTCGTCACTCAGGTCCTGGTGGCGGAGGACGACCCCGCGTTCCGCGAGCCCAGCAAGCCCATCGGCCCCTTCCTCAGCGAGGCCGACGCACGCCACCGCCAGCAGGAGCTGGGGTGGATCGTGCGCGAGGACGCGGGCCGGGGGTGGCGGCGGCTGGTGCCCTCCCCCAACCCCCTCAAGGTCGTGCAGCGCCACATGATCCGGGACGCGGCCCGCGCCGGACACATCGTGGTGGCCTGCGGCGGTGGGGGCATCCCCATCAAGGTCGCGGCGGACGGGCGCTACGAGGGGATCGAGGCGGTGATCGACAAGGACCTCACCTCCAGCGTGCTCGCCTCCGACATCGGGGCCTCGCTGCTGGTCATCCTCACCGCCGTGCCCCAGGTCTACCTGCACTTCGGAACCCCGCAGCAGCGCGCCCTGGGCGCGGTGACGCTGGAGGAGATCGAGGCGCTCCAGGGGGAGGGACACTTCCCCCCGGGAAGCATGGGCCCCAAGATCGAGGCGGTGATCCGCTTCCTGCGGGCGGGCGGGCGCCGGGCCCTCATCACGAACCCGGAGAGCCTGCCCCAGGCCATCGAGGGACGGGGGGGGACGCACTTCGTCGGCAAGATCTGAGCGGGCGGGTATCATGGGGGCAACCACGCCCTCCGGCCCCGAGGTCGCCCATGTCCGCCCTCTCCGGTCCTGTCCGCGTCATGCACGTCTGCGACAAGTTCGGCATCCGGGGCTCCCGGGTGCACGGGGTCTCGCGCCTGCTGGCCTGGTGGTTCCCCCGCTTCGACCGGCGGCAGGTCGAGCCGATGCTCGTCCATCTTCGCGGCGACGACGCAGCCGCCCGCAACCTGCGCGCCAGCGGCGTGTCCGCGGTCTCCCTGGGCAAGGGGAAGTTCAACCCCACCACCTGGACGGCGTTGCGGCGCGCGGCCCAGCGCTTTCGCCCCCACGTGATCCACGTGCACGGCTACGGGGGCGCGAACTTCTGCCGGCCCCTGGCACGGCTGCTCGGCTCCAAGCTGGTGCTGCACGAGCACGCGGCCTACCCGCACGTTCCTCCCTACCAGGTCCCGCTGGACCTGGCCATGGCCGGGATGACCGACGCCGGCATCGCCGTCTCCCGCACCACCAAGGACTTCATGGTTCGCCGGCGATTCCTGCCCGCGTCCAAGATCCGCGTGGTATTCAATGGCGCGCCGCTGGACGAGTTCAAGCCCGAGAGCGGGGAGCGGGCGGCCGCCGCGCGCGCCCGCTATGGGATCCCCGAGACCGCCCCCTTGCTGGGAACGGTGGGGCGCCTGGACGCACAGAAGGGGAACACGCACCTCCTCGCCGCCCTGCCCGCGGTGCTCGCGCGCCATCCCGACGTCCACCTGCTCATCGTGGGCGAGGGTGAGCTGATGGACGAGCACCGGGCTCAGGCCTACAGCCTCGGGCTGAGCCACCGCGTGGTGTTCGCCGGCTTCTCCAGCGAGATCCCGCTGCTTCAGTCGGCGATGGACGTGCAGGTCTTCCCTTCCATCTTCGAGGGGACCCCGCTCACCCTGTTCGAGGCCATGTCCATGGCCAGGCCCATCGTCTCCACCTGGGTGGACGGGCTGGGCGAGGTCCTCCGCCACGAGGAGAGCGGCCTCCTGGTCCCGCCCGCCGACCCCGCGGCCCTGGCGGAGGCGCTCTGCCGCCTGCTGGACGACCCCGCGCTCTCGGCCCGCCTGGCCGCCCGTGCCCAGGCGGACAGCCGGCGCTACGACATCCGGAGCACGGTGGAGGCGCTGGAGGAGATCTACCGCGGTCTCGTGGACCGGCTCCCCGAGGCGGCATGACGGAGACCCGGATCGTGGAGCGCATCGGGCCGCTCTTCGGGGCCAATCGCTTCGCACGCCAGGTCGGCATGGTCGCGGGCGGGACGGCACTGGGGCAGGGCATCATCCTCCTCGGCGCACCCGCGCTCACCCGCCTCTACCACCCCGCCGACTTCGGCGTGTTCGCCATCTACAGCTCGCTCCTGTTCACGTTCTCGGTGGTGGTCTCGCTGCGCTTCGACCTGGCCGTGCTCCTTCCCGCGGACGATGGGGAGGCGGCGGCGGTGCTGCGGCTCTCCCGGCGCACGGCGATCGTCATGGCCATGCTCGCGGGAGGTGCGCTCGCCGCCTGCGCCCCTCTCATCGCCCGCCTGACGCAGACGCCCGGGGTGCAGCACGGGCTGTGGATGCTGCCTCTCGGTCTGTGGGGCGCGGGGTCCTTCCAGGCCTTGAACGCGTGGGCGCTGCGGCGCAAGGCCTTCACCACCACGGCCACCGGCCAGGTGACCCAGGCCTTCGGCCGGGTCGCTTCCCAGATCGGGCTCGGCCTCGCGGGCATGGGTCCGCTCGGCCTGCTCGCCGGGGATGCCATGGGCCGGGCTGCCGGCGCCACCGCGCTGACCTGGCAGGCCCTGCGCGGCGGGCCGGAGGTGAAGGCGCCTCCCCCCACGGTGCCCCTGCCCGTGGTGGCGGCGCGCTACCGGCGGTTCCCCCTCCTGTCCACGTGGGGTGGGCTGCTGACCCAGGCCGGCCTGCAGGCGCCTCCCTTCTTGCTGGCGGCGCTGTACGGGCCGCACGTGGCGGGGTGGTACGCGCTGGGTCAGCGGGTGGTGGCGGTCCCCACCGTCCTCGTGGGGAGCTCCATCGCCCAGGTCTACCTGGCGCGCGTGTCGGCGCTGGCCCGGGGAGACGTGCGGCGCGTGCGGCGGCTGTTCTTCAAGGCGGCCGGGGTGCTCTTCCTCATCGGCCTCGTCCCCTTCGGCTCCCTGGCGCTGGCCGGCCCCCGTCTGTTCGCCGCCGTCTTCGGCGCGCCCTGGGAAGAGACCGGCCGCTTCGTGCAGATCCTCTCCGGCATGCTCCTGGTGCAATTCGTCGTGGTGCCGCTCTCCCAGACCCTGCACGTGCTGCAGCGGCAGGGGCTGCAGCTCTGCTGGGATGCGGCGCGCCTGGTGCTGGTGGTGGGAACGCTCCTCTGGGGCGCGCGCGCGGGCTGGTCTCCGCACGCCACGCTCGCCCTCTTCGCCGCCGGGGTGGGCACCGCCTATCTCGCGCTCTTCGGTCTGATGCAGGTCGGCATCGCAGGCAAGAGGCGGGCATGACGGTACCGCGCCTGGTGTTCGTGGCCGGCCTGCACCGGAGCGGCACCACGCTGCTCGCGCGCTGCCTGGCCGCGCATCCGGCCATCGCCGGTCTGTCGGGCACCGGGGTTCCCGAAGACGAGGGGCAGCATCTCCAGGACGTCCTGCCCACGGCGCTGACGCTTGGCGGGCCAGGGCGCTTCGCTCTCCGTCCCGAGGCGCACGTGACGGAGGACTCGCCCCTGGTCTCCCCCCACGCACGGGACCGCCTGCTGCGCGCCTGGGGACCCTACTGGGACCGGACGCGGCCCCTGCTCCTGGAGAAGTCCCCCCCCAACCTGCTGCGCACGCGGTTCCTCCAGGCGCTCTTCCCCGAGGCGGCGTTCGTGGTGGTGGTGCGCCATCCGGTGGCCGTCTCCCTGGCCACGCGCAAGTGGTGCCACCGACCGCTCCCCTGGCTCCTCCGTCACTGGCTGGCGGCGCACGCCACCTTCCGGGAGGACAGGACCCACCTCCGCCACAGCATGTGCATCTCCTTCGAGCGCCTCCTGCGCGAGCCCCAGGCGACGCTCGCCCAGGTGTGCGCCTTCCTCGAGGTCGCGCCGGAGGCCGATGCGGCACCGGTGCGGGCGGGCGCCAACGCGCGGTACTTCGCGCGCTGGAGACGCGCCCTCTCCGGGCCGCTCGCCCCTTACGCGCGCTGGGTGGCCCGGCGCTTCGAGGCGGACGTTTGGCCGTACGGCTACAGCCTGCAAGACCTCGAGCGCGTGGAGCCCTTCGCATGACGCCGGTGAAGGTCGCCTTCGTGAGCAGCTGGAGCCGGAGCGGCAGCACGCTCCTCGATCTCCTCCTGGGCAGCCTTCCCGGATTCTGGTCCGCGGGCGAGATCCGCTACCTGTGGGACCGCGGCCTCAAGGACGACCAGCTGTGCGGCTGCGGCCGCACGTTTCGCACCTGCCCGGTCTGGTCGGAGGTGCTGGAGCGCGCCTTCGGGGGCCGGCGGAGCTTCGACGCCGAGCAGGCCCTGCGCGCGCGCCAGCGGGCGAGCCGGTCCGCGCCCTGGCGGCTGCTGGTGCCGGGCAATGGCGCGGGGCCGCACGCCCCGGGCCGGTACCCCTCCGTGCTGGCGAGGATCTACCCGGCGCTCCGGGACGTGACGGGCGCCCGCCTGCTGGTCGACTCCTCGAAGTACGCGTCGCACGGGCTGGCCCTGGCCGCCGTCCCAGAGGTCGAGCTGCACGTGGTGCACCTGGTCCGCGACGCCAGGGCGGTCGCCTGGTCCTGGCAGCGCGTGAAGCCCATGCCCGAGGTGCACTGGACCAAGGCCCGCATGCCCCGGAAGAGTCCCTCGCGCAGCGCCGTCTTCTGGGCGCTGGAGAACCTGGCCATCGCCCGCCTGGCGGGCCGCGCCCGCAGCTACACGCTCCTGCGCTACGAGGACCTGGTGCACGACCCCGGCGGGGCCCTGGGGAGGGTGCTTTCCGCGATGGGGGAGCCGCCGGAGATCGCCGATGCTCTCCGGGGGCGGCGCGTGGACCTGAAGGAGAATCACACCGTGGCCGGAAACCCCATCCGCTTCACCCGCGGCCTGCTGGAGATCCGGGCCGACGCGGAGTGGCAGGCCCGCATGCCCGTGCGGCAGCGCGCGGTGGTGACCGGGCTCACCTGGCCCCTGCTGTGGCGCTATGGCTTCCTGGGAGAGCGCCGCAGGCCGCGCTTGCCCTCCCCCACGCCTTGACGTACAACTCCAGCGAGGAGGAACGCGCATCTCGGAGCTGCACGGCCACACTCTCGGTCTCTCACCCGCCGAAAAGCACCGCCTCGAGCGCCTCTACCGGCGCCGCATCCCCCCCACGGCGATCCTGACCCACGAGCTCGCGCGCGAGATGGCCGATCTCAGCCACGCCCTGAACCGGCGGGTGGGCCTGCTCGTGGACCGCGCCGGGCGCGTGGAGCGCGTGGCCGTGGGAGACGCCCGCAAGGTGGCGGTTCCCCGGCAGCCCAGTGCTCCCGCGGGCCGCGACCGCTTCTGCACGCTCCGCTTCCTCTCCACGCGGCTGTCCGACGAGCCGCTGTCTCCGGGCGAGCTGGCCCCCCTGGCGCTGCATCGCCTGGATGCCATGGCCGTGGTGGCGGTGGAGGCCGACGGCATGCCGGGGCCGGTGCGCGTGGCGCACCTGCTCCCGGCCGACGAGGGACGGGGCGAAGCCGCGGAGAAGGACGGCACGGACGCGCTGCGCCTGCCCCCCGGCGCGATCACCGCACCTCCACGCCGGCGCAGGCCTCGGCGGGGCGAGGCCGAGGACGTGGTCGCCGACGGCGAGCGCTACCGCGTGTTCGCGCCCCGTCCGGCCAGCCTGGTGGATGAGGACTTCCTGGCGCTGATCGGCGCGCTGGAGGAGGAGTTCGACCGCCGGCGCGAGCGCACGCGCGTGGCCGGCAAGGCCGGCCGCGCCATCCTCGTGCACGTGACCACCGGCCCCAGGGCGCGGGCGGAGGCCTCCC
This sequence comes from Candidatus Polarisedimenticolaceae bacterium, assembly GCA_036274395.1. Taxonomy (GTDB): domain Bacteria; phylum Acidobacteriota; class Polarisedimenticolia; order Polarisedimenticolales; family DASUFT01; genus DASUFT01. The sequence goes on from DASUFT010000047.1 coordinate 17,230, forward strand.
TGGCGGAGCTGCAGGAGCTCGCGGTCTCCGCGGACCTGCACGTGGTGGACCGCATCCTCCAGCGCCGCGCCGCCTTCGATCCCCGCACGCTCATGGGGCAGGGGCGGCTGGAGGACCTCATCGTCCGCGCCATGCGACTCCAGGCGGACTTCATCGTGGTGGACCAGGACCTGACTCCGGCCCAGGCCCGCGCCATCGCGGAGGCCACGGACCTCAAGGTGATCGACCGAAGCCAGCTGATCCTCGACATCTTCGCCCGCCGCGCCCGCACCAGCGAGGGGAAGATCCAGGTGGAACTGGCGCAGCTCAAGTACCTGCTGCCGCGTCTCATGAGCCGGGGCGACTCCGGTCTCTCGCGCCTGGCGGGTGGGATCGGCGGCCGCGGACCGGGCGAGCAGAAGCTCGAGGCCGATCGGCGGCGGGTCCGAGATCGCATCCGGTCGCTGGAGCGGATGCTGGGAAGCGAGCGCACCCGCCGCGAGCAGCGCCGTTCTCGCCGGCGGGAGCGGGCCGTGCCGGTGGTCTCGCTGGTGGGCTACACGAACGCGGGGAAGAGCACGCTCCTGAACCGACTCACGCGCAGCGAGGTCTTCGTGGAGAACAAGATGTTCGCCACGCTCGATCCCACCAGCCGGCGCCTGCGCCTGCCCCGCGAGCGCGAGATCGTGATCAACGACACCGTGGGGTTCATCCGCGACCTCCCCAAGGATCTGCTGGCGGCCTTCCGCTCCACCCTGGAGGAGATCCAGGAGTCCGACCTCGTCGTGCACCTGGTGGACGGGAGCCACCCGGACCAGGCGGCGCAGATCGCGGCGGTGGAGCGGATCCTGCGCGAGCTCGGCTACGGCGACATCCCGCGCCTGCTGGTGTACAACAAGGCCGATCTCCTGAGCGACGACGAGCTGGCCGAGCGCATCGACGGACGGGATGCCCTGGCCGTCTCGGCGACCACCGGCGACGGCCTACCGGCGCTGCTCCGGAGGATCGACGCCGTGCTGGCCGAGCCGATCGCGCAGGCCGCGATCCATTGAGGAGCCCATGGACGCCAGATCCCGGCTGATCGTCGCCCTCGACGTTCCCACCCGGCAGGAGGCCCTCGTCCTCGTCCAGGAGCTGCGCGGCGTCGTCGCCATGTTCAAGGTGGGCCTGGAGCTGATCGTGGGCGGGGGCGTGCCCGACGTCCTCGCCGCGCTCGCCCCGGATCAGCGCCTCTTCCTGGACTTGAAGACCCCCTCCGACATCCCGGAGACGGTGAAGCGCACGGTGCGCTCGGTGGCCTCGTGGCCGGCGATCGAGCTGCTCACGCTGGACGTGCACACGACGGCACCGGCGATCCGGGCGGCCAGGGAGGGACGTGGTGGCAAGGCGCACCCCAAGCTGATCATGGTCTCGTGGCTGTCCAGCATGGACGCGAGTGACCTGCCCGGAGGCGATCTCGACGCTCACCTGCGGGAGCGCGCGAGCTTCGCCCGCGACCAGGGCTGCGACGGCATGGTCGCCTCCGGGGATGCCATCGCCCTGGTGCGCGCGGTCTGGCCGGAGGCCGTGATCGTCAGTCCGGGGGTGCGCGCGGCCGGAGCGGCCACCGACGACCACAAGCGCGCCGCCGCGCCGGCGGACGCCATCCGCGCGGGCGCCGACTATCTGGTCGTGGGCCGTCCCATCCGCGACGCCGCCGACCGTCCGCGCGCGGCGCGGGAATTCATCGTCGAGATCGAGCGCGGCCTGGCGGACCGGAGGACACCGGCCTAGCGGCCCAGCATTGGACTGCAAAGGACTAGCGCGGATCACCCATCGGGCGTAGTATCCCGCCATCCGAGGTGGTCCAATGCTTCCTGGGCTGCAGGTCGATCCCAGCTCGCCGGTGCCGGTTTACCGGCAGATCGCGGACGGGATCCGCCAGGGTCTGGCCGACGGCCGCTTCCGGCCAGGTCTGCGGCTGCCGGCCACCCGCGACCTCGCCCGGGCGCTCGACGTCAACCGGAACACGGTGGTCGCGGCCTACGATGCCCTGGCGCGGGAGGGGCTGGTCAGCAGCCACACGGGCAGGGGGACGTTCCTGGCGGAGCCGAAGGTGCCCGAGGCGGGCGCCGACCCGTTCCCCCACGTCTTCGCCCGGGCGGTCGAGGGGAGCAAGGTCGCCTCGCTGCTGTCCGTCTACCGCACCGCCATCTCCAAGGACGGGATCTCCTTCGCCGGCTCCTTCCCCGCCGCCGACCTCATGCCCGTGGAGGCGTTCCGCCGGGCCATGGCCGCCATGCTCCGGGAGAAGGGGGAGGAGCTCCTCTCGTATGGCCCGACCGCCGGACACTTCCCCCTGAGGGAGGCGATCGCGGAGGGGATGCGCCGGCGCGGCTCGCGCGTGGATGCCGAGGGCGTTCTCGTCACCAACGGATCCCAGCAGGCGCTGGAGCTCGTGTTCCGCACGTTCGTGGATCCCGGAGACACGGTTCTGGTGGAGGACCTCACCTACACGGGCGCGCTCTCCGTGCTCGCCTCCCTGGATGCCCGCGCGGTGGGCGTGCCGGGAGACGAGGAAGGGATCCGCCCGGACCTCCTCGGTCGGGCGCTGGAGCGGCACCGCCCCCGCCTTCTCTACCTGCAGCCCACGTTCCACAACCCCACCGCGCGCGTGATGGGGGAGGCGCGCCGCCGCGAGGTGCTGGCCCTGGCGGCCCGCCACGGCTGCATGGTCGTCGAGGACGACTGGGGAGGAGACCTCCGCCTGGAAGGGCAGGACCTGCCCACGCTGCACGCCTTGGACGCCGGTGCGCGCGTCGTCTACCTGAGCACCTTCTCGAAGAAGCTCCTGCCCGGCTTGCGTCTGGGCTGGGTGGCGGCGCCTCCTCCCGTGCTGGAGCGCCTGGTCGCGCTCAAGCAGGTCGCGGACTGCGGGACGAGCCCGCTGCTGCAGGCGGCGCTGCACCGCTTCCTCCACGAGGGCGGGCTCGAGGATCACCTGCGGCGCGTGAAGCGGGTCTACCGCGAGCGCCGCGACGCCATGCTGGCCGCCCTGGAGCGCCACCTGGGCGGGTACGCGACCTGGACTCGCCCCGAGGGCGGGCTGTTCGTCTGGACGCGGCTGCTGCACGGGGTGGACGCCAGCGCGCTCTTCACCGAGGCGTCCGAGCGCGGCGTGCTGTTCAGCCGGGGCGAGCTGTTCCATGCGGAAGGGCTGGCGCGCGACTGCCTGCGTCTCACGTACGCGGGCGTGACGCCGGAGCAGATCGGTCAGGGGATGGAGATCCTGGGACAGCTGGTGCGGGCGCGCGAGGGAAAGCCGGACGCCGTCCCCCTGGAGGCACACGCGGTGCCGATCCTGTGAAGGAGTTGCCATGAGCGAGGTTCAGAAGGGCACGATGCGCCTCAAGACGGGGCTGGCCGAGATGCTCAAGGGCGGCGTGATCATGGACGTGGTCGACGCGGAGCAGGCGGTCCTCGCCCAGGAGGCGGGAGCGGTGGCCGTGATGGCGCTGGAGCGCGTGCCCGCCGACATCCGCGCCCAGGGCGGCGTGGCGCGCATGTCGGACCCCGCCAAGATCAAGGAGATCCAGGCGGCGGTCTCCATCCCGGTCATGGCCAAGTGCCGCATCGGCCACTTCGCCGAGGCGCAGGTGCTGCAGGCGCTGGGGGTGGACTACATCGACGAGAGCGAGGTCCTGACGCCGGCCGACGAGGCCTTCCACGTGGACAAGCTCGCCTTCACCGTGCCCTTCGTGTGCGGCTGCCGGAACCTGGGCGAGGCCCTGCGCCGGATCGGCGAGGGGGCGGCCATGATCCGCACCAAGGGCGAGGCGGGGACGGGGAACGTGGTGGAGGCGGTGCGTCACATGCGGGCGGTGGTCTCCGGGATCAAGCGCCTCACCCTGCTGCCGCGGGAGGAGCTCATGACCGAGGCCAAGAACCTGGGCGCCCCCTACGAGCTCGTGTGTCTGGTGGCGGAGACGGGGAAGCTCCCCGTCCCCAACTTCGCGGCGGGAGGGATCGCCACCCCGGCCGATGCGGCTCTCATGATGCAGCTCGGCGCGGAAGCGGTCTTCGTGGGCTCCGGGATCTTCAAGGCCTCGGGGAACCACGACCGGAGCACCGAGGAAGGCCGGCGCCGCTGGCGCGCCGAGGTGGGGAAGCGCGCGCGGGCCATCGTGCGGGCGACCACTCATTTCCGCGATCCCAAGATCGTGGCCGAGGTGTCGGAGAACCTCGGGCAGCCCATGGTGGGCATCGAGACCAGCAAGCTTCCGGAGACGGAGCTGATGCAGACGCGAGGCTGGTGAGCCGATGATCGGCGTCCTGGCGCTGCAGGGGGATTTCGAGGCCCACGCCCGGGTGCTGCGCCGCCTGGGGGCGGACGTGGCCGAGGTGCGCCGGGCAAGGGACCTCGCATCCCTCGACGCGCTCGTCCTTCCCGGTGGGGAAAGCACCACGCTCCTCAACCTCATGGAGGACGAGCCCTGGTTCCCGGCCATCCGGGAACTGCACGGTCGGGGCGGGGCGCTCCTGGGGACCTGCGCCGGGGCCATCCTCCTCGCGCGGCAGGTCACCTCGCCGTCGCAGCCGAGCCTCTCGCTCCTGGACGCGGTGATCGAGCGCAACGCGTTCGGCAGGCAGGTGGACTCGTTCGAGACGACGCTTTTCGCGCCGGCGCTGGGGGGCGCGCTCTCCGGCGTGTTCATCCGGGCGCCGCGCTTTCGCGCACTCGGGCCCGGTGTGGCGGTGCTGGCCTCGCTGGAGGAGGAGCCGGTCCTCGTGCAGGAGGGCCGGGTGATCGCAGGCACGTTCCATCCCGAGATCGCCGGGGAAGGCCGGCTCCATCGCTATTTCATGGACCTCGCGCACGCGGCGCGGCCCCGGTACCAGGCCGCGGCAGGCAGATAGGGGAGGGCACATGCGGATCTACGTGGACGGCAAGCTGTGCGGGAAGGACGATGCCCGGGTCTCGGTCTTCGACCACGGGTTCCTCTATGGGGATGGCGTGTTCGAGGGGATCCGTGTCTACGACGGATGTGTCTTCCGCCTGAAGGAGCACCTGCAGCGGCTCTACGCCTCGGCCAAGACGATCGCGCTCGAGATCCCGCTCGCCTTCGAGGAGATGCGGCAAGCGGTCCTGGACACCGTCGCCGCCAACGAGGCCCGTGACGCCTACATCCGCCTGGTGGTGTCGCGCGGCGCGGGCGACCTCGGCATCGATCCCGCCAACTGCGGCAGGCCCACCGTGGTCATCATCGTGGGGGCGATCAAGCTCTATCCGCCCGAGCTGCACGAGAAGGGCGTGACCCTGATCACCTCCAGCCTCCGCCGCATCCCCCTGGATTCGGTGGACCCCCGCATCAAGTCCCTGAACTACATGAACAACATCCTGGCCAAGATCGAGGCCAAGCGCGCCGGCGCCCACGAGGCGGTGCTGCTCAACCACCAGGGGATGATCGCGGAGTGCAGCGCGGACAACCTGTTCCTGGTCACGCGGGGTGTCCTGCAGACCCCGGACCTCATCCACGGGGCCCTCCCGGGCATCACGCGGGCGTGCGTGCTCGAGCTGGCCGGCTCCCTGGGCATCCCCGCCGTGCAGTGCGCGCTGGCCATGCACGACGTGTACAACGCCGACGAGGCCTTCGTCACCGGGACCGGGGCCGAGATCGTCGGCGCCGTGTCCGCCGATGGCCGCAAGATCGGCGACGGGAGGCCCGGCCCCATCACCCGCAAGCTGGTGGAGGCCTTCCGCCACATGCGGACCAGGGATGGCGCCAAGGTCGTCTACGCAGGGGCGGTGTAACCAAGGAGCTCCTTCAACGTCGCCGCGTCCCTGGGCGCGTTGGCGTGGATGTCGTTGTTGAAGAAGGCGTAGACCTCGGGCACCTTTACGGCCCGCGCCCGGGTGGCCCAGCTCTCGAGCTCCTGCTTCGAATAGGCGTAGTCGTACAAACGCGGTCCCTTGCCGTGGAACCGCAGGTAGAGGAACTCCGCCGTCGGCCAGAACGTCTCCGGGAGCGTGGGGTGGCTGATGCCGCAGAAGGCGGCCCGGTGACGGCGCAGCACGGCGGCCACGTCCTCGTGCCACCAGCTCTCCTCCCGGAACTCGACGGCATGGCCGACCGTCCGGGGTAGCTCACGGAGGAAGGCGTCGAGCCGCGCCAGGCGCTCGCCGCTCAAGCTCATCTGGGGAGGCAACTGCCAGAGGATCACGCGTAGATGCGCCATGGCGAGCGCGTTCTCCAGGAACACCTCGAGGGCACGCCCCGGGTCCTTGAGCTTCTTCATGTGGGTGACCACACGTGAGCCCTTGAGGACCAGGTGGAAGCCCTCGGGCAGCCTGCGGTTCCACGACTGCGCCATGGCCTTGCTGGGCAAACGGTAGAAGGTGGCGTTGACCTCCACGGTGTCGAAGCGCTGCGCGTAGTGGTCGAGCTTGGCCGTGCCCTTCACCGAGGGCGGATAGAACGGCCCGGTCCAGCTGGCGTAGGTCCAGCCCGAGGTTCCCACGTGGGCGCGCATGGAGGGTTGCCCCATCGTACCCTGGAGGCGTGCGGCGAGTGTTGCGGCTCCTCCTCCTCCTGGCCGCCCTGTTCGTCCTGGCGGCGGTCGTCCTGCCCCTGGTCATTCCCGTAGATCGCTTCCGGCCCGCCTTGCAGGCGGCGCTGGCACGCGAGCTGGGAAAGCCGGTCCTCCTGGGGCCGCTGAAGCTCTCGCTCTGGACCGGCGTGGCGCTGCGCACGGACCGCCTGGAGATCGGGGATCTCCAGCACGGCCGGCTCGTGGCTGGACCGGTTCGCCTCCGCCCCGCCTTGCTCCCGTTCCTCCGCGGCTCCGTGGATCTGAGAGGGATCGTGGGAGAGCACGTGGAGATCGAGAGCGCGCGCGGTCCGCTGCTGCGCGAGGGAAGCCTGCGTGCACGCTTCGCGCAGCAGGGCGCGGCCGATTTCGAGGTCGCGGGAAGCCTGCGCGGGACCTGGGCGCTGCTTCCGGGAGCGCCCTCCGGCACCCTGACCGTGGAGTGCGCGAGGCGCGGTGCGAGATTGGACCTGGACGAGCTCGAGATCGAGGCCGGTGCAACGCGTGTGGAGTTGAAGGGGAAGGCCGAAGGCGTGGGGACCGGACGCACGCGCTGGCAGGTGGAGGGGAGCGGGCGCGGTCCAACCTCGCAGGGTGGCGGCCGGGCCACGCTGCTCCTGAGCCCCGAGGCGCCGCGCCTGGAGCTGAGCCTCGACTTCGTGCGCCTCGATCCCGCGGAGCTGGCGGCACTCGCCGGCTGGGCCAGCGCCGCCGCCGCCGCGGCGCAGCCAGCATCCCCGGTGGTGGGCGGGGCGCCGCCGTCGGCATTCCTGGCTCGCCTGCAGGGCGGGGGCACGCTGCGCGCGCAGACGGCACGCCTGGCCGGTCTCGACGTGGAGAACCTGTCCACGGTGGTGGAGCTCGGCGGGGGGGCCATCCGGCTGCGCGACGCGGCCTTCGGACTGTACGGCGGGCGGCATCGCGGCACGCTCACCCTGAACGCCGTCCAGGAGGGCATGCCTTTCCTGCTGCAGTCGCGGGTGGATGGCGTGGACGTGGCGCGCCTGCTGGCCGCGTGGTCTCCAGGCTCGGCCGGCGTGCTGCGAGGCCGGGGCGCCGTCGATCTCGACCTCCAGGGCGTGGCCTACGCGCCCGAGAAGCTTCGGACGCTGGGGGGAAGCGTCCACCTGACGGTGAGCGACGGTGCCTTGACCACCGTCGGACTCCTGGAGACGGTGGCCGCGCTGCTCGAGGCGGCCGGCGGCGGCGGCATCGGCAAGGACGAGACGCCGTTCCGGTCCCTGGCGGGAAGCTTCGCCATCCAGGAAGGGATCGCCCACACGGAGAACCTGGCCCTGGTGGCGGACGACCTGCGCCTGGACGTGCGCGGCGACGTCGACCTCGCCGGTCCGCTGGCGCTCGAGGGGGTGGTCGCCTTCTCTCCCCAGGTGAGTTCGTCCATGGTGCAGCGGACGGGCGCGCTGCGCGTGCGCCAGGGCCCGGACGGGCGCTTGACGGTCCCCCTCACGGTGCGAGGATCGCTGCGCACGCCGAAGGTGCAGGTGGACGTGCAGCGGATCGTGCGGGAGGGTCTGCGCGACCAGACGCGCAAGGACCTGGAGCGCGAGGTGGAGCGGGCGAAGAAGAAGCTCCTCGACCGGCTGCTGCGCTAGATGCCGGCGGCGGCGTCCACGCCGTTCTGGAAGATGGCGAGCCCGCCGCCCACCTCCGGCAGCGTTCCCTCGAGCTTGCGGCGCGTCCACTGCGGGTGGTGGAAGGGGTAGAGGTACGCATCCGGGTGGGGCATGAGACCGAACAGGCGTCCGCTGGGATCGCAGATGCCGGCCACCCCACCCTCCGAACCGTTGGGGTTCCACGGCCACGTCTCGGTCGGGCGTCCGTCCGGTCCGGCGTAGCGCGCGACCACCTGGTGGGCCGCCTCCATCCGGGCCAGCACCTCGGGGGAGGCGGGAAGGAACTTCCCCTCACCGTGGCGGGCGGGGAGCTCGAGCGTGGTGAGCCCGCGCGTCCAGACGCACGGCGAGGCGGGGTCGAAGGTGAGCGTGACCCAGGCATCGCGGTAGCCGGCGCGGTCGTTGGGGGCGAGGGTGGCCCGCGGGGTGCGGTAATCACCGTCCATGCCGGGCAGCATCCCCAGCCGCGTCATCGTCTGGAAGCCGTTGCACACGCCCAGGGCCAGTCCCCCCCGCTCCAGGAAAGCCAGCAGGGCGTCGTAGAGCCGGAAGCGGATCTTGTTCGCGAAGACGAATCCCGCTCCCAGGTGATCCCCGAAGGCAAACCCTCCGATGAATGCGAGGATCGCGTAGTGGGAGAGCCGGCGGGGAGCACGGCCCGCGAGCAGGTCCAGCAGGTGCACCCGCTCCGGCGTGGCTCCCGCCAGCCGGAACGCGGTCTCGGTCTCGGTCTCGCAGTTGAGCCCCAGCCCGGTGATCACGAGCACGCGCACGCCCGCACGCGCCTCCTTCCGCTCGGCCGCACGCTCAGGCATGGGAGAGCGTCCCCTTCCAGGCGCGTTTCATGGACGCCACGCCAGCTTCCGCCAGGACGGTTTCCCCGGAGCGGAGGATCAGGTGAGGGCGCGCGCTCACGCGTCCGATCTCGACGCAAGGGAGACCGGCGAAGAGCGCCAGGAACCGCGGGCGGTCCCTCTCCGCCACCTCCGCCACGAGGACGCCCGTGTTCTCCGCGAAGAGCACGGCGTCGGGGGGGAGGGAGCCCAGGGGAGCCAGATCCGCCTCCAGGCCCAGCTCGCCTCCCATGGCGCAGCGGGCGAGCGCCAGGGCCAGGCCTCCCATGGCGGGGGCGGCGGCCGCGCGCACCAAGCCCTGCGCCACCGCCTCGCGGAAGGCGGCGTAGAGCGGAAGCGTCTCCTCCGGGCGCAGCAGGGGAGGGTCGCTCCCGACGTACGGTGCGGGCGCTCCCGGCGAGGCGGTGAGGCCATCCTCCGCTCCCCGCCAGCGGAGGTACTCGCTCCCCCCCAGCGTGCCGCGAAGGGTTCCCAGCACGAAGACGGCGTCGCCCGCCGCCTTGAAATCCAGGGTGACTGCCTCCTGGACGTCGTCGATCAGCCCAAGGGCCGAGACCAGCAGGGTGGGCGGCACGCTGATCTTCACCCCGCCCAGCACCGCGTCGTTCTTCATGGAGTCCTTGCCGGAGATCAGCGGCGCACCGTAGGCCACGCAGGCCTGGTACAGACCGCGGCAGGCGCGCACGAGCTGCGCCGCCTTCATGGGACCGTCCGGAGTTCCCTCCGAGAGCACGGGATCGGGCCAGCAGAAGTTGTCGAGAAGGGCGATCCGGTCCAGGCGCGCACCGGCACAGAGCTGCCGGCGCACCGCGAGGTCCACGCACCAGCGCGCCATGGCATGCGCATCCAGGTCGGAGAGGAAGGGATGCACCCCCTCGCTGAGCACGTAGCCGCGGCGCGTATCGTGGCGCACCAAGAGCACCGTGCCCTCGGCGGGCACGTCGGCGCGGACGCCCACCCAGGGCTTCACGACCGTGAGCCCCTTGACCTCGTGGTCGTACCCGCGCGCCGTGTCCTCGTCCGAGCAGAGGTTCAGGCGTCCCAGCATGCCCAGGAGAGCAGGAGCGAGGTCCTCGGGAGCAGGACCGGCGGGGGAGGGGAACGCGGGCGGCTCCCATCGCGCGGGGATCGTCAGCCTGGGGACGCCCTCGTGCAGGAACTCCATGGAGAGCGCGCCCACCCGCTCGTCGCCCCAGAACACCTCGAGCAGGCCGGAGTCGGTGAACGTGCCGAGCACGGTGGCTTCCACGTCGCGCGCACGCGCCAGCTCCAGGAAGGCCTCCACCGATTCCGGCGGCACCGCCAGCGTCATCCGCTCCTGGGCCTCGGAGAGGAACACCTCCCAGGGTGCCAGCCCCGCGTACTTGAGGGGGGCGCGGGCCAGGTCCAGGTGCGCGCCTCCCGGGGCGCGCGCCATCTCTCCCACGGAGGAGGAGAGTCCGCCGGCACCGTTGTCGGTGATCGCCCGGTAGAGGCCGCGGTCTCGCGCCTCCAGCAGGAAGTCGAACATCATCTTCTGCGTCAGGGGGTCGCCGATCTGCACCGCCTGCACCGGCGCCGCCTCGGTGAGTGCGGCGGAGGAGAAGGTCGCCCCGTGGATCCCGTCCGCTCCGATGCGGCCGCCGGTCATCACGATGGCGTCCCCGGGGAGGGCCGCCTTCTCGTGCCCGGGCCGCCCTGCCACGTGGACCGGGAGGGCCCCCACCGTGCCGCAGAACACCAACGGCTTTCCCAGGAAGCGCGCATCGAACAGCTCGAAGCCGCGGGCGTAGGGGACCCCGCTCTGGTTTCCCCCATCGATCACGCCCCGGTGCACGCCGGCGCGAATGCGCCGGGGATGGAGGAGGCCGGGGGGAAGGGAGCCGGAATACCCCGGGGGGGCGAAGCAGTACCCCCAGACGTTGCAGAGCAGGTCCGCGCCCAGGCCGGTCGCGAAGGGATCGCGGTTCACGCCCACGATGCCTGTGATGGCCCCGCCGTAGGGGTCGAGCGCCGACGGCGAGTTGTGCGTCTCCACCTTGAACACCAGGTGGTGGTGGGCGTCGAAGGCCACCACGCCGGCATTGTCGTGGAAGACGGAGACGAGCCAGGAGGCCTCCCCGCGCGCCCTCACGGCCTCGTCCACCGCGCGCGTCGCGCCCCGGATGAACGTGGAGAAGAGCGAGGCGATCCGCTCCGCGGGACGCCCGGGCTCTTCGTAGACGATGTCGGCGGCGAAGATCTTGTGCTTGCAGTGCTCGCTCCAGGTCTGGGCGAGACACTCGAGCTCCACGTCGGTGGGTGCTCGGCCCTGGAAATGATCCCGGATGGCATGCATCTCCGGGAGGGTGAGGGCCAGCAGCCGCTCCCGGCTCAGCCGGGCCAGGGAGGCGTCGTCGCCGCCCAGGTCGATGCGCTCCACGGGCGGCCGTCCGTGTCCCGCCACCCGGGGCACGTCGAGGTCGGGCCCGGATGCCTCCCAGGCCTGCCTGGACTCGACCTCGACCGTGTGGATGACGGGGTTGGCCAGGAGCCCGAGGGCGATGCGCTCGGCAGCCTCTACCTCCACGCCGTCGAACAGGTACAGCGTCGAGGTGTACACGGCGGCGTCCTCCGCCAGGCGCCGCCCCAGGGTGTCCTCCACCGCGACGCGCGCGCTCTTCCCCACCGGGTCGGCCACGCCGGGGCGCAAGCCGACCGTCACCGCCACGTCGAACGGGCCGTCCTCGAGCCGGCCGATGGCGCCGGTTTGGAGCACGGGATCCACGAACTCGAGGAGGAGGCGCTCGGCCTCGCCGGGTCGGAGATCGCCGTCCAGACGCAGCACGTCGCGGGTGCGCACCCCGCGGACAGGAATGCGCAGGAACTCCCGCACCTGGGCTGCCACCGTCTCGCCGCGCACGTCGCGCCGCCCTGGGCGCGTGCCGATCTCCAGCCGTGTGACCATGGCCGCAGGCTAGCGGGCGGCCCCTCATCCGTCCAACAGATCTTCTGAATACGCACGATAGAATTCATGAATGGAGCTCGACGCCCTCCGCGCCTTCGTGACCGTGGCCCGGCTGGGCCACGTCGGCCGGGCCGCCGCACGGCTGGGCCGCACCCAGCCCAGCCTGTCCGCCCGCCTGGCGCGCCTGGAGGCGGCCTGGAACACGCGCCTCTTTCGCCGCCACGCACGGGGGATGACGCTCACCCCGGAAGGGGCGCGGTTGCTCCCCATGGCGGAGGCCGTCCTGCGGGGAGCGGATGCCCTGGAGGAGGCCGCCGGCGCGCCCGTGCGCGGTCCCCGGGAACTGCGCCTGGGGGCGGGGGATGCTCTCGGACGCGCGCTGCTGCCGCGAACCATCGCCCGTCTGCGGGGGAGCGATCCCGGCCTGGAGGTGCGCCTGGTGGAAGGCCCGGGGCCGCGGCTGGTCCGCGCACTGCAGGAGGCGGAGATCGACGTCGCGCTCGTGGTGGCGGGGGAGAGCGTCCCCGGCGGGCTGGAGGCGGCTCCCCTGCTGGAGAGCCCGGTGGATCTGCTCCTGCCCCCGGGCACGGCGCCGCGGTCGCGCTCCCTTCCCATCACCTTCCTGCGGGAGAAGCCGCTGGTGCTCCTCCAGCCCGGGTCCGCGTTCCGGCGGCACGTGGACGCGGTCCTCGTGCGGGAGGGGATCGGGGCGAACGTGGCGGTGGAGGTCGGCAATCTCTCGCTGGTGCGCCGCTTCGTGGCGGCAGGGCTGGGAGTGGCACCCGTCCCCGCGGTGGCTTTTGCGGGGGAGAGCGGCCGGGGGCCACGTGTCGATGTGCGCCGCGTCCTGGGCTTTCCGCCGGTCCGCTACGTGTGGCTGATCCGGGCGGGGGCCCCGCTCGCCACCCCGGTGCGGCACTTCTTGGAGGTGCTCCAGCGCGGGGCGCGGCGGCCCGGGTGAACCGCGGGGCGGATGCAGCAAACGGCATGACGAGATGCGACGGAGGCAATCGATCCGCCGTATCAAGGGTGTGAGGAGGGCGGCCCCGGTTCCCCCCCCGCCGCGGGCCGCCCCCCACGACTGATCTCCTCCCTCTGCACTGGGGGCGCGCGGCCGAACCCGCGCGCCCCCGGTTCTTTTTTTCAGACCACCCCGGTCAGAACACCTGGAAGGCGCCGGCCTGCCACGTCAGCGGCAGCACGGTGTCGGTGCTGTCCCGTGCCTCGCGCTGGGCGCCGGGCAGGGTGACCGGGCTCGACGGGGTCACCTTCAGCATGACGAACTGGAGGGAGAGGAGCGTGCGCGTTCCCGCCACGTTGACGCCGGTGGCGGTCCCCTGCGCGTTCTGGAGACGCGTGGCCGAGACGGTGAGGACTCCCGGGGTGCTGGCATCCACCTCGAAGTTCAGGGGAGCTCCGGCGGTGTCGAACGGCGCGTCGCGCAGGAACGAGGCCGAGGAGTCGAAGGTCTGGTACTGGGCGACGGTGGGATCGTAGATCAGCCGGAATCCCGTGCCGAAGAAGTCATCGACGTCGGTCACGCGCACGAGCACGTTCACCACCAGCCCCGAATGCGTCCCCGCCTGGAGGCTCACGCTGTCCGCGGGAGGGGTGGTGTCCGCCGCCAGGAAGCTCCCCGTCTGGGGTCCGCCCGTGGTCCCTCCATCGCTGCTTCCACCGCCCCCGCCGCCGCAGGCGGTCGCCGCGGTGGCGAGAACGAGCGCGGCCAGACGCGCGCCAGTACCCATGGTCATCGTCGCATCCTCCTAGGGGCAGGTATCGCCGAAGTGGGCGCCGAGGATCGCGAGGTCGTTCCCGTCCACCAGGCGGTCGCCGTCGAGATCCGTCAGAGCGTTGTAGTGAACCGCCCCGGGAGAGGAGGCGAACGACGTGGCCACGCGCAGGAGATCGATCCCGTCCACGTCGTCGTCGGAATCGATCCCCGGGAAGGCAAGCTGGGCGGCGGTGGTGGCGGGCATGCAGACGTCGACCCGGTGCGTGGCCAGCGTCCCTTCCACCGTGCCTCCTTCGTTGGGGGACAGGTCGGAGCTGCGCAAGGTGAGCCGGAACACGCCCGGGAAGGGAGGATCCGGATCGGGCGGATAGCCCACGCCATAGCCGCAGTCCTGGTTCACGGAGCAGGTGTTGTTCTCGATCTTCGAGTTCGCGATCTCCACGAGCGCGGTGCCAGCGTTCCCTGACAGGGTGTCGGTGATGGCGCTGATGTCGATCCCCCCGCCGCCGATCTCGGTGCTGTTGCCGGTGATCGTGTTGTACGAGGTGTCCACGCGCGCGATCCCGGCCCCAGCCGCCTGGGCGAACACCTCCAGTCCACCGGCCCAGGCATCGACCAGGGGATCGTTGTCCATATTGACCGCGCTGTTGTTGGTGACCGTGTTGTGCCGCAAGGAGACCTCGCAGAACGTGGTGGGCCCCGCGTCGGCGAACACCCAGGTGCTCGCCCCTCCTCCCGCCTGGCTGGCCGTGTTGTTGGTGATGCGATTGCCCAGGATGTCCGTGGGATTGCGGCGCGACACGGTCTGGGCGGTGGTGGCGACCGTCAGCATCCCCCCGCCGTATCCCAGGTCGAGGTCCGGGGAGGCGGCAACCCCCACGGCGTTTCCGTCGATGTCGTTGTCGTAGACGAGCACGGAGTAACGGCCGGGGGTGGTGCTGGAGGGAAGGTCCAGGTTCTCCCCGTCCACGAAGAGGTCGATGCCTCCCCCTCCCAGGATGGCGGTGTTGCGCCGCACCTTGTTCTTCTCGATCACGAGCGTGTGCCGCGCCGTGTCCAGGGCGAGGACCGTGGCGGAGATGCCTCCGCCGTTCTTCACCGCCGTGTTCCGGAGGGCGTCGTCGTTGACGCCGGGGGCAGGTCCGATCGTGTTGCCCAGGATGGTGATGCTCTCGTTGCCCGCGCCCGAGGTGGACGTCCAGATCCCGCCCCCGAAGCCGTCGATGTTGGACAGAGGGGGGGAGTCCACGACGTTACCTTGGATGGTGTTCGCGTCGATGATGACGGTGGCGCTGCCCCCCGGCGCGGCGTGGGTGAGCACGGCGATGCCGCCCCCCACGCCCGAGGAATGGTTTCCCTTGATCGTGTTGCTCTTGATGTGGGCCGTCACCGCCACGGTCGCCGAAGCGGTGGCGCTCAACCAGATCCCGCCGCCCTCACGATCGGTCGTGTTGCTCTGGATGACGTTGTTCTCGATGACGATGTCGAGCGTGGCCGGACCGGCCACCAGGGAGGGATCGGTCTCCACGAAGATCCCCCCTCC
This sequence comes from Candidatus Polarisedimenticolaceae bacterium, assembly GCA_036274395.1. Classification (GTDB taxonomy): domain Bacteria; phylum Acidobacteriota; class Polarisedimenticolia; order Polarisedimenticolales; family DASUFT01; genus DASUFT01. The sequence continues at coordinate 32,468 of DASUFT010000047.1, forward strand.
GGCGCCCTGCGCGGTATTGGCCTCGATGACGTTGTTGCTGATGGTCACCGCGTTCAGCGCGAAGATCGCACCCTCGCCGCCTCCCGTCATGGTGAAGCCGGAGACGGTGCTCCCGTGGCCGATGGTGAGGGTGGACACGGCGGAGCAGGCGAACCCGTCCAGGATGGTAAGGCTGGGATCGGCGTTCTCCGCCTGAAGCACGACGGACTTGGAGCCGGTGTCCAGACACTGGGAATACGTCCCCGGTCTCACGACGATGGTGTCGCCCGCGAGGTTGGCGGCGTCCAGCGCCAGCGTGATGGAGCAGTAGGGGTCGGCGGTGCCGCCGGTGCCCGGGCACGCGTTGCTGACGTCCACGTACCGGGTGGCGGCCCCGGCGGGGAGGGCACAGAGGAGAAAGGCGGCGAGCAGCCAGGGGCGTAGCGTCGTCATGGGCGATCTCCGCGGTGGTCTGTACCGTGCAACCCGGGCCCTGTCAACGGCGGGCTAGCTCTCCACCTTCAGGATGGCCAGGAAGGCGTCCTGTGGGATCTCCACGCGCCCTACCTTTTTCATCCTCTTCTTCCCTTCTTTCTGCTTCTCCAGGAGCTTTCGCTTCCGGGTGATATCCCCCCCGTAGCACTTGGCCAGCACGTTCTTTCCCATGGGCCGCACGGTGGTGCGCGCCAGGATCTTGGTTCCGATGGCGGCCTGAATGACGACCTCGAAGAGCTGCCGCGGGATCAGCTCCTTCATCTTCACGGCCAGGCCGCGTCCCTTCACCTCCGCTTTCACCCGGTGCACGATCAGGGAGAGGGCGTCCACGGGCTCGCCGTTGACCAGGATGTCGAGCTTGACCAGGTCCGACTCCTGATAGCCCGCCAGGTGGTAGTCCAGGGAGGCGTACCCCCGGGACACCGACTTCAGACGGTCGAAGAAGTCGAGCACGATCTCGTTCAGGGGGAGGTCGTACTCGCAGAGCACCCGCGTCTTGGAGAGGTAGGAGAGCTTCCTCTGGACGCCCCGCCGCTCCTCGCAGAGCTTCATCACGTTCCCCAGGTAGTCCGGGGGGGTGATGATGATGGCGGTGATCACCGGCTCCGACATGGAGGCGATCGCCTGCTGGGGTGGGAGCTTGCTGGGGGTATGGACCTCGATCGTCTCCCCCTTGGTGGTGGTCACCAGATAGGACACTCCAGGGGCGGTGGTGATGAGGTCGAGGTCGAACTCCCGCTCCAGCCGCTCCTGCACGATCTCCATGTGGAGCAGGCCCAGGAACCCGCAGCGGAAGCCGAACCCCAGCGCCCCCGAGGTCTCCGGCTCGTAGGAGAAGGACGCGTCGTTGAGGCGCAGCTTCTCCATCGCATCACGGAGGTCCTCGTATTGAGCGGCATCGGTCGGGTAGAGCCCGGCGAACACCATGGGCTTGACCTCGCGGAAGCCGGGGAGAGGCTCCCGCGCAGGGTTCGCCGCCTCGGTGACGGTGTCTCCCACCTTGCAGTCGCTGATCTTCTTGATGTTGGCGATGACGAAGCCGACCTCGCCCGCCGACAGCTCCGGCACGGGCTGTGCCTTGGGGGAAAAGATCCCCAGCTCCTCCACGTCGTAGGCCCCGCCCGTTCCCATGAGGGCGATGCGCATCTTCCGGCGCAGCACCCCCTCCACCACCCGCACCAGCATGACCACGCCCCGGTAGGGGTCGTACCAGGAGTCGAAGATCAGCGCCTTCAGGGGCGCCTCCTCCGAGCCCTTGGGCGCGGGGACGAGCTGGACGATGGACTCCAGGATCTCGTCGATGCCGATCCCCTCCTTGGCGGAGGCGGCCACGGTGTGCGCGGTGTCGATCCCGATGATGTTCTCGATCTGCTCCTTGACGCGGTCCACGTCGGCGCCGGGGAGATCGATCTTGTTCAGGACGGGGATGACCTCGAGGTCGTTCTCCACCGCCAGGTAGGTGTTGGCGAGCGTCTGGGCCTCCACGCCCTGGCTCGCGTCCACCACCAGGAGCGCCCCCTCGCATGCGGCCAGGCTGCGCGAGACCTCGTAGTTGAAGTCCACGTGCCCCGGCGTGTCGATGAGGTTGAGCGTGTAGGTCTCCCCGTCCCGGGCGGCGTAGTGGAGGGTGACCGCGTGGGCCTTGATCGTGATGCCGCGCTCCCGCTCCAGATCCATGGCGTCCAGCATTTGCTCCTGCATGTCGCGCGCGGCCACGGCCCCGGTCCGCTGCAGGAGGCGGTCGGAGAGGGTGGTCTTCCCGTGGTCGATGTGCGCAATGATGCTGAAATTGCGGATGTGCGGGGCTTTCATGGGCGCCCGCAGTCTAGCAGCCGGGGGGCGGCGGCGGTCAGTTCGAGGCCAGCGTCTCCTGGGCCGCCTCGGCGGTGGACCGGAGCAGGCGGTCCCAGTCGTAGGCGTTCCAGCGTTCCCCCAGCCGGACCGCGTTCGGGTGGTCCTCGTCGAAGCCCTTGCTGCGCCCGAAGGGCCACCAGGCGCGGCGCGTCTCGCGCGCGGTGCCGTCGAGGACGATCCAGCCCTTCCCGTAGGGCACGGCCCCCAGGATGACCCCCCGCTCCCCTTCGGGATTGGTCATCTCCACCAGTGGCTGCAGCTTGGGCGTCCCCGTGAAGTCCCGCTGGGGATAGAGGTAGAGCTGCTCGACCCCACGCGTCAGGGGATGGTCGTGGATGGCGTGCTGGGGGAGCGCCCCCTTGACGATCAGCTCGCCCGCGCCCTCGCCGTCGTTCTTGCGGAAGGAGAACGTCCGCTCCTCCAGGGGGACGAAGGCCTGCACCACTCCGCTCTCCAGGCCGCGACCCTCCGCCCACATCACGCCTCCCCGGGCGATCCAGTCCCGGAGCTTCATGAGGTGGATCTGGGACAAACTGGACGCGTCCTCCCCGGAGAGGACGATCACGTGCACCTCCGCGATGTCGTCCAGCAGGAGCAGGTCGTCAGGGCGCTCGAAATCCACCCGGTACGTTCCCTGGGTGACCTGCTGGAACGCGAAGGATGGCGAGGCGCAGAGAACCGAGCAGACCAGGAGAGCCAGGTGTCGCATCGCGAGCTCCTCGGGTGGGCGGTTGATTTCGACCGTACCACGGGAGAGCGAGAAGAGGAGCGACGCCGAGGCGGCAGCGGTTACTTGGGCCGATGCTTCGCGATCAGCTCGCGCACGGCCGGCACGAGCTCGACCGGTACGGTCATCGTCGTCTCGGTCGTCTGTTCGAACGCCGCCTCGTCATCGGCGATGCGCTCGACCTCCGACTGCCGGTCGTAGTACTCGAGGACGCGGCGGACCCGTTGCTCGTCCCAACCCGGTGGGTATCGCGAATCGTCCATGGCTTCCTCTTGCGCCTTCTCAGGAGCGCTCGCAATCAAGTGAATTCTACAGCCCCATGATGTGGTAGCCCGCGTCCACGAAGACGGTGGTGCCGGTGATGCCGGAGGCCAGGGGGCTGCACAGGAAGAGAGCGGTGTCGCCCACCTCGCGGGGCTCGATGTTCCGCTTGAGGGGGGCCGTCTCCCGGTGGTGCTGGGCCATGTCGGTGAAGCCGGCGATGCCGCGCGCCGAGAGCGTGGGCACCGGTCCCGCGGAGATGCAGTTGACCCGGATGTTCATGGGACCGAGCTCGAAGGCGAGCTGGCGCACCGCGTGCTCGAGGGCCGCCTTGGCCGAGCCCATCACGTTGTAGTTGGGAAAGACGCGCTGGCTGGCCACGTAGGTGAGGGCGAGGATGCTCCCCCCCTCCTTCATGAGCGGTACCGCCTGGTTGGTGAGCCCCACCAGGGACCAGGCGCTGGTCTCGAGCGCGGTGCGCCAGCCATCGCGGCTCGTCTTGCGAAACTCGCCCTCCAGGTCCTCGCGGCGCGCGTAGGCGATGGAGTGGATCAGCATGTCGAGCCTGCCGAACGAGCTCGCCACGTGGGCGAACACCCCTTCGATCTGCTCGTCGCTGTTCACGTCGCAGGCCATCACCGGGGCGTCCGGGAAGGCGGCGGCGAGCTGGACGACGTTCTCCTGCAGGCGATCGCCCTGGTACGTGAAGGCGAGCTTGGCGCCCGCCTCTCCCAGCGCCTCCGCGATCGCCCAGGCGAGCGACCGCTTGTTCGCCACGCCCAGGATCAGCGCCGACTTGCCCGACAGGTCGATGGAGCGCACGGGCGTCCCCCCTTCGGGGGACAGGGTAGCGTCCGCCCCGCGGAGGTGGCTAGGGGGCGGTCACCGTGAAGGGCGCGATCGAGATCTCCCCCTCCTGCTGGGCACGGGACAGGAGGGACTGCGCGCGCACCGCGCAGGAGAACTGGGCGGGGCCCAGGGGGGCGTCCGCTGGGATGAGGAAGAACACGCTCAGCTCGAAGCCGCCACCCACCTCGAGGACCCCGGGATCCTGGATGCGGGAGAGGCGCTCGGCCCGGCCGTCCGCGTAGACGACGTCGGCGTCCAGACGCACGCGCAGGGGAGACGTGCTGACGTTCAGGACGGTGCAGACGCCTTCGTTGGCGCCGCCTGCATTGGCCTCCGCGAAGAACGCGGAGGTGGCCACGGCGACCAGGTCGTAGGTGGGACGTCCGAAGGGGACGGCCTGCGCCCGCGCGGGCAGGGCGGGGAGGAGCACGAGAAGAAGAAGGAGACGGTGCATGGCGACCTCCAGGTGCGCTCCTCTATACGGCGAAGATGCGGCAATGGAGGCCCGGGCAGCGAGAGGACGTGCGGGCGCCGTCTACAGCTTGAGGTTGGGATCGGCGTTGAGGTCGAGCCCGGCGGTGCGGCCCCTTTCCAGGTGGAGGAAGCCGGCGGCGGCGATCATGGCGGCGTTGTCCGTCGTGTACTGGGGAGATGGGAAGAGGACGGTCAAGCCTTGCTGCTCGGCGATCTCGGTGAAGCCGCGGCGCAGGCGCCGGTTGTTCGCCACCCCTCCCGCCACCAGCACGGTGCGGATCCCCTCCCGGGCCACGAAGCGCAGCGTCGTGTCCACGAGCGCCTGCACCACCGCACGCTGAAAGGAGGCCACGAGGTCGCGCACCTCGCGGGGCACGTCCTCGCCGGAGGCCGTGGCGCTCGCCTGCTGCAGCCCCCGCGCCTGGGCGTGGCGCCGCACGGCGGACTTCAGGCCGCTGAAGGAGAAATCGAGGGAACCGTCCTTCATGACGGCGCGTGGGAAGGGGACGGCCTCCTCGTCCGCCCCTTCGGCCAGGCGGTCGACCACCGGCCCTCCGGGGTACCCGAGCCCCAGGAGCTTGGCCACCTTGTCGAACGCCTCGCCGGCCGCGTCGTCCCGCGTGCGCGCCAGCGTGCGGTACACCCCCTCCTCGGGACAAAGGTAGAGATGCGTGTGTCCGCCGGACACCACGAGCGCCAGCGCCGGGAAGGAGATTTCGTGCTCGAGGAAGCACGAGCGGATGTGCCCCTCCAGGTGGTTCACCGCCAGGAGAGGCATGCGGCGCTGCCAGGCGATGGCCTTGGCCGCGCTCACGCCCACCAGCAGCGAACCCACCAGACCGGGCCCGTAAGTCACGGCCACGGCATCGATCGCTTCCAGACCGGTCCCCGCCTGTTCCAGGGCCAGGCGCACCACGGGGCCGATGGCCTCCACCTGGTGCCGGCTGGCCAGCTCGGGGACCACTCCCCCGAAGCGACGGTGGAGCTCCGCCGAGGAGGCCACCACGTTCGAGCGCACGCGCGTGCGGTCCTCCAGGACGGCGGCGGCCGTCTCGTCGCAGGAGGTCTCGATGCCGAGGATGCGGGTCAATTCCGGTCGATCTCGACCGAGGAGCGCTTGGGCGCCCCCACGCGCACGGCGATGATCACTCCGATGCCCAGGGCGATGATGAGGCCGATGCCCACCCAGCTCCAACCGATCCGTTCGATCACGCCCGCCTTGTACATGGCGGCCACGAGCCCGACGATCAGGATCGTGTAGCCGACGAAGTAGATCCCAACCCACTTCATGCCTTGCCTCCTCCTGGCTGGAACAGCGCCGGCAGCGCCTCGTGGTACGGCGGACGGGCGATGCCCGCCTCGGTGACGATGGCCGTGACGTAGCGTGCGGGGGTCACGTCGAAGGCGGGATTGCGCACCTGCACGCCTGCCGGCGCGATGGCGCGTCCGAAGGGAGCGGTGACCTCCGCGGCGTCCCGCTCCTCGATGGGGATGGCGTTCCCGTCCGGGCAGGCCAGGTCGATCGTGGAACGGGGAGCCACCACGTAGAAGGGCACTCCATTCTCCTTGGCCAGCACGGCCACCGCGTAGGTGCCGATCTTGTTGGCCACGTCGCCGTTTCGCGCGATCCGGTCCGCTCCCACCACCACCAGGTCCACCTCTCCCCGGTGCAGGAACGCACCGGCCATGCTGTCGGTGATGAGAGAGACGTCGATGCCGTCCTTCATCAGCTCCCAGGCGGTGAGGCGGGAGCCCTGGAGGAACGGGCGCGTCTCGTCCGCCAGGACGCGCACGCGCTTTCCTTGCTCCACGGCAGCGCGGATCACGCCCAGCGCCGTGCCGTAGCCGGCCGTGGCCAGCCCCCCGGCGTTGCAGTGGGTGAGCACGGTGTTTCCGTCGCCGATCAGTGCCGCTCCGTGGCGGCCCATGGCGCGGCAAGCCGCCAGGTCCTCGTCGTGGATGCGCAGGGCCTCCCTCTCCAGCGCCGCGGCCAGCTCCGGACCGCGATGCTCGGCGGCCGCCTTGCCCATGCGCTCCACCGCCCAGGCGAGGTTGACCGCGGTGGGGCGCGCGGCCACCAGGGCCGCGCAGGCGGCCCGCACCTCCCGGCCCACGTCCTGGTCTGCCCGTGCCGCCTCCGTGGCCGCGAGCGCCACGGCGAAGGCGGCGGTGACGCCGATGGCGGGGGCGCCGCGCACCACCATGTCCCGGATGGCGTCGGCCACCTCCGCCGCCGTGCGGAGGGTGACGTAGACCTCCTCCGCGGGGAGGCGCCGCTGGTCCAGCAGGCGCACCCCGTCCGCAGTGCGCTCCACGGTGACGAACATGGGGCCGATCATAGCGGACATGCTATGGTCGGCCCGGCCTGAAGGAGCGGACCGCATGGCAGAGGACGCCGCGCGCCGCGACTGGGAGCGGGCCGTCGCCGAGGCGCTCGCCCGCGCCCCAGAGCGCGTGCCGCGCTTTACGACCAGCTCCGACATCGAGGTCGCCAGGGTCTACGGCCCCGAGGACCTCCCCGCCTTCACGCCCGCGCGGGACCTGGGGTTCCCCGGCCGCTTCCCCTTCACGCGTGGCGTCCAGCCCACCATGTATCGCAGCCGGTTCTGGACCATGCGGCAGTACTCCGGGTTCGGCACCGCCGAGGAGACCAACCGCCGCTTCCACTACCTCCTGGAGCGCGGGCAGACCGGGCTCTCCGTGGCCTTCGACCTTCCCACCCAGATGGGCTACGACTCCGACCACCCCGTGGCCCAGGGAGAGGTGGGGAAGGTCGGCGTGGCCATCAGCACGCTGGAAGACATGGAAACGCTGCTCCGTGACATTCCGCTGGACCGCGTCTCCACGTCGATGACGATCAACGCCACGGCACCCATCCTCCTCGCGCTGTACGTGGCGGTGGCGCGCAAGCGCGGCGTCGACCTCACCCGTCTGTCGGGCACGGTGCAGAACGATCTCCTCAAGGAGTACGTCGCGCGGGGGACCTACATCTATCCCCCCGCCGCATCGCTGCGCCTCACCACCGACCTCTTCGCGTGGTGCGCGGACGCCCTGCCGCGCTGGAACACCATCTCCATCTCCGGCTATCACATGCGCGAGGCGGGGGCGACGGCGGTCCAGGAAGTGGCCTTCACCCTTGCCAACGCCCTGGCCTACTGCCAGGCGGCGTCTGAGCGCGGCCTCCCCTTCGAGCGCTTCGGCGCCCGCCTCTCATTCTTCTTCAACGGCCACTCCAACTTCTTCGAGGAGGCGGCGAAGTTCCGGGCCGCCCGGCGCCTGTGGGCGCGCCTGGTGGCGGAGCGCTTCGGCGTGCGGGACCCCGAGCTGCAGAAGCTCCGCTTCCACACCCAGACGGCGGGGTCCTCCCTCACCGCCCAGCAGCCGGAGGTGAACGTGGTGCGCACGGCGCTGCAGGCGCTCTCCGCCGTGCTCGGCGGGACGCAGTCGCTCCACACCAACGCCATGGACGAGGCGCTGGGCCTGCCCACCGAGGCGGCCGCCCGCCTGGCCCTGCGCACGCAGCAGGTGATCGCGCATGAGACCGGGGTGGCGGACACCGTGGACCCCCTCGCCGGCTCGTACTTCGTGGAGTCCTTGACCGATGCCGTGGAGACCGGGGCCCGGGCGTACCTGGAGAAGATCGACGCCATGGGAGGGGCCGTGCGTGCCATCGAGCGCGGGTTCCAGCAGCGCGAGATCCACGAGGCCGCCTTCCGCTGGCAGCGTGCGGTGGAGTCGGGCGAGGCCACGGTGGTGGGCGTGAACCGCTTCCTGGAGGGGGATGAGGCCAGGCCCCCGGTGCTCCGGGTGGACGAGACCCTCCAGGCCCGCCGATCCGAGCGCCTGGCGGCGATCCGGGCCCGCCGGGACCGGGCGGAAGTCGAGTCCGCGCTCCGTCGCGTGCACGACGCCGCGGGATCGGAAGCGAATCTCCTCCCCCCCATCCTGGAGGCGGTGGAGGCGGAGGCCACGCTGGGTGAGATCGCCGACCGGCTTCGCGTGGTGTTCGGCACCCATCAGGAGGCGTTCTCGTTCTGAGCACGCCGGCGCTCCTCACGATCGCGGGGCTGCGCGTGGTCTACGACACGCCTCGCGGGCCGGTGACGGCGGTGGACGGGCTCTCCCTGGCACTCCGGCCCGGGGAGACCTACGCGCTGGTGGGTGAGTCCGGCTGCGGCAAGACGGCGACCGCCCTGGCCGTGCTTCGTCTCACCGAGCCGGGGCGGATCACGTCGGGCTCCATCCGCTTCCAGGGAGAGGACCTCCTGAAGCTGACGGAGAAGCAGATGCGCCGCGTCCGCGGGGGGCGCATCGGGATGGCCTTCCAGGAGCCCGCGGCGGCGCTCAATCCCGTGATGCGCGTGGGTGCCCACATCGTCGAGGCCATCCGGGCGCACAAGAGAGTCTCGCGGCGGGAGGCGTGGGCGGAGGCGGAGCGGCTGCTCGCCGCCGTGGCCCTCCCCGACGCCGCGCGCCAGGCCCGCGCCTACGCGCACGAGCTGTCCGGGGGCATGCAGCAGCGGGCCATGCTGGCCATCGCCCTGGCCTGCCGGCCGGCGCTGCTGATCGCGGACGAGCCCACCTCGGCCCTGGACGTCACCATCCAGGCGCAGATCCTGGCGCTGCTCCGGCGCCTGAAGGACGAGATGGCGCTCACCGTGCTCCTGATCGCCCACGATCTCGGTGTCGTGGCGGAGAACGCCGACCGCGTGGGCGTGATGTACGCGGGCCGTCTGGTGGAGGAGGCGCCGGTGGCCGACCTCTTCCGGGACCCGCGCCACCCCTACACGCGCGCGCTGCTGGGCTCCGTTCCCGCCCCCCGTGGGAAAGCCCGTCTCGCGGAGCTCGCGGGCGGCGTGCCCGACCCGATCTCCCCGCCCCCCGGCTGCCGGTTCCACCCCCGGTGCCCGGACCGGTTCGAGCCCTGCGACCGGCAGGATCCCGCGGACACGGTCCTGGGACCGGAGCGTCGGGCCGCCTGCCACCGGGTCGCGCCGTGAGCGGGCCGGCGCTGGTGGAGGCCCGGGGCCTGACCAAGATCTGGCATCCACGGCCTGGCCTGTTCGGCGGCCGCGGCCCCGGCGTGCGCGCCGTGGACGGCGTGGATCTGGACGTGGGGGCGGGGGAGACGGTGGGCCTGGTGGGGGAGTCGGGCTCGGGGAAGAGCACCCTGGGGCGGCTGCTCCTGCGCCTGGCGGAACCGGACGCCGGCACCGTGCGCTTCGACGGCATCGACCTGGCGAGGATCGCGCCGGGGGCGCTGCGCAAGCTGCGCCGGCAGTTCCAGATCGTCTTCCAGGACCCGTACGGGTCCCTCAACCCCAGGATGCGTGTGGGGAGCATCGTGGCCGAGCCCCTCACGATCCACCGCATCGGCACCCGGGCGGAGCGCCGCCAGCGGGTGCGGGAGCTGCTGGAGCGCGTCGGCCTCGACCCCTCGGTGGCGGAGCGCTACCCCCACGCGTTCTCGGGGGGGCAGCGTCAGCGGATCGGCATCGCCCGGGCCATCGCCTGCGGGCCCCGCTTTCTGGTGGCGGACGAGCCCGTGTCCGCCCTGGACGCGCCGGTGCAAGCCCAGATCGTGAACCTGCTGCTCGATCTCCAGCGGCAGATGGGCCTCGCCTATCTGTTCATCTCTCACGATCTGCGCCTGGTACGGCACCTATCCGACCGCGTGTGCGTTCTCTACTGCGGACAGATCGTGGAGGAAGCCCCTGCCGCCGAGCTCTACCGGGAACCGCTGCACCCGTACACGCGCGCGCTGCTGGCGGCGACCCCGTCGCTCACCCCCGGAGCGAGGAGGGAGCCGGGAGCGGTGGGGGAGCCTCCTTCGCCCACCCAATGGCCGTCCGGGTGCCGCTTCCACCCCCGCTGTCCGGTGGCGCTCCCCGCCTGTGCCGAGCGCCCACCCGCGCTACTTCCTGCGGGGCCGGGGAGGCGCGTGGCCTGCCACCTCGTGCACCCGCCCGGATCTGCTACCGTCTCCGCCGTTTCCGGCCAACCGATCCGCTGAAACCGGCTTCGAGGCCGGAGCGTACTACCGCTTCTGGAAGGGGAGGAGTTCCACGTGACCACGACCCGGTTCACGGGCGCCTTCACGGCCGCCTGTCTCGTCCTTTCCGTGTCCCTGCCGCCGGCCTGGGCCCAGACGCCCCCCACCTCGGAAACGACTCCCGCGCCCGTGCTGCCTCCTACCCAGGAGAGCCCCGACGCCGTCCCCCTGAGCCTCGCCGACGCCCTGCGCGCCGCGCTCGAGAACAACCTCGACATCCGCGTGCAGCGCGTGAACCCGGCCATCGCCGAGCAGCAGATCCAGCTGGCCTGGTCCCCGTTCGATCCGCTCGTCGCTGCCGACTACGCTCATTCCGACCAGACAACGGAGAACTTCGATCTCCAAGAGCCGGAAGCGACGCGCAAGGAGGATACATTCAGCGCAAGTTGGGCGGACAGGCTCACCTTCGGGCCTCAATACCGCGTGGAGGTGTTCTCCAACCGGACCGATGCGCCCACGCTGCAGCGGGATCCGCTCACCGGCCTCCTGTTTCTCAACCCGTTCAACCCAACCTACAGCAGTGGCGTGAATGCCTCCTTCTCGATCCCGCTGTTTCGCAACCTCGGCACGGAAGTCAACAAGCTCGACATTCTGATCGCGGAATCGAATCTCGCCGTCAGCCAGCAGGAGCTCTCGGATCGAGTGAACCGCACGCTGCAGGCGGTGGAGGACGCCTACTGGAATCTGGCAGCGTTCGCAAAGGCGCGCGAGGTCGCCCTGCAGTCCCGTGGCCTTGCTCAAGAGCTCCTGGAGCTCAACCGCCGGAAGGTCGAGGTGGGCACCCTCGCTCCCATCGAGATCACCCAGGCGGAGGCCGGGGTGGCGGAGCGCGAGGAGGCTGTGATCCTGGCGGAGACCGCGCGCCAGGATGCCGAGGATCAACTCCGAGCTCTCATGGCGATCCCGCGTGACGATCCCCGCTGGTTGAAGCCCATTGCCGCCGTGGAGCCTGTCGAGTTCCAGCACGAGGAGGTCAACCTGCAGCAGCGCATCGACCGCGCCCTCTCCACTCGTCCCGAGCTGGAGGCTGCCCGCCGCAGCCTGGAGGCGAGGCAGATCACCGAGCGCGTGGCCAAGCACCAGACCAAGCCGGAGATCAACATCGTCGGTGGGGTCAATCCCTTCGGGAACAATTTCGACGTCGTGGACACGAATGGCGATGGCGTGGGAGAGCTCGACCGCGGTGGCCTGGGTTCATCTCTCTCCGAGGTGCCAAGCTTCGACAGCTACGTCTGGACGCTCGGTGCTCAGTTCCGGTACTCGATTCACAACCGTGCTCCCAAGGCCCAGCTGGCCATTGCCTCCCTGGACCGTCAGCGCTCGGAGCTGGACATCGCCAACCTCGAGCAGTCGATCAGCGTGGAGGTGCGCACGGCTGCCCGCGGCGTCGTTTCCGGCCAGGAGCGCATCGCTGCCGCCCGCAAGAACGTGGAATTGCAGGAGCGGAAGCTGGACGCGGAGCGCAAGAAGTTCGAGAACGGCATGAGCACATCCTTCGAGGTGCTCACCTTCCAGAACGATCTGGCCAACGCGCAGCTCAGCCTCATCCGCGCCGCCATCGACTACCAGGTCGCGCGGGTGGAGCTGGAGCGCGCGACGGGCACGCTGCTCGAGGCCCGCGGCATGAGATTCGACCCAACCGCCGGGAGGTGAACCATGGGCGAGACGGGGACTTCGGCGAACCCCTTCGAGCCACCGACCGCAGCACTGGAGCGACCGCGTTCCCGGCCACCCGGAGAGATGGGCCCCCTGGCCCGCCTCTTGGGGGTCTTCACGGCACCGGGGAAGACGTTCGCCTCCATCGCGCGCTTCCCGGGGCGGGACTGGCTCCTGCCCGCGGGGTTGCTGCTGATCGTGAGCCTGGTGGGTGCGGTGGTGGTGGCGCCCAAGATCGACGTGGACGCGGCCGTCGAGCACTTCCTCCAGAAGATGGACGAGCGCATGCCCGACATGGGCGCCGAGCAGCGCGCAGAGATGGAGCGGCGCGTCCGCCAGCAGTACGAGGCGGGAACGCACGGCCCCTGGCGCTTCATCGGCGTCTTCTTCGTGACCGTGCCGCTGTTCCTGGTGCCCCTGATCTACCACGGCGTGGCCGCCGCCTTCGGCAAGCAGACCACCTACGGGCGGGTGCTCACCGCCTATGCCTTCGTGCAAGGCGTGCAGATCGTGAAGAGCCTGCTCTTCATCGCCGTCGCCAGCACCAAGAGCTCCATCCATCTCGACTCCATGACCACGGTGGTCAAGTCGAACCTGGCCGCCTTCCTCGACCCCGAGACCACGAGCGCGTTCGTGCGCTCGGTGGCCAGCAACCTCGACGTCTTCGAGATCTGGGCCCTCGTGCTGGGCATCCTCGCCCTGTCCCGCGTCACCAAGTTCAAGCCCGCCGGGGCGGCGGCGGTGGTGGCTGGCCTGTGGGCGATCTACGTGATCTGCGCCGGCGGCATGACGGCGCTCTCCGCCGCCTTCGGCGGGGCCTAGGAACGCCATGACGCGCCTCACCAAGATCCTCATCGGAACCGGCGTGGTCGCCGTGCTGGGCACCGTGGTCGCCGTCTCCATGCTCTCCGGCGAGAAGGAGAAGGGGACCGAGGTCTACATGGCGGACGCCAAGGAGCGCGACCTCCTGGCCTCGGTCACCGCCACCGGATCGATCCAGCCCCGCACCAAGGTGGAGGTCCAGTCCTCGGTGATCGGCGAGATCGTCAAGCTCCCGGTCAAGGACGGCGATCACGTCCGCAAGGGCGATCTCCTGGTGCAGATCGATCCCGAGCGCTACCGCGCCGAGGTGGAGCGCCTGGAGGCCAACCTCCGCATGGCCCGCATCGAGGTCGAGCGGGAGGAGGCATCGCTGGAGAACAGCCGGACCACGCTGCGCCGGCACGAGCAGCTGCACAAGCAGGAGATCCTTCCCCTGGAGACGCTGGACAAGAGCCGTCTCGACGTGCGCACCGGGGAGATCACCCTGAACAGCCTCAAGGAGCAGGTGGCCCAGGCCGGCTCCAGCCTGGACAAGGCCCGGGACGAGCTCCGCAAGACCACGCTCATCTCTCCCATCGAGGGGGTGGTGACCCAGGTCAACGCCGAGCTGGGCGAGATGACCATCACCGGCACCATGAACAACCCGGGGACGGTGATCATGACCGTGTCGGACCTGGGCGAGATCCTGGCCGAGGTGGACGTGGACGAGACCCGCGTCGTCCAGGTCGCACCGGGCAAGCGCGCACGGGTGGTGGTGGACGCGGTGGGCGAGCTGCACCCCTACGAGGGGCGCGTGGCCGAGATCGCGGGTACCGCCGTGAAGCGCCAGGGCTCCGAGGTTCAGGTGTTCCCGGTGAAGATCGCCCTCGACTCCCCCGACGAGCGCCTCCGCCCGGGCATGACGGCAAAGGCACGCATCGAGACCGAGCGCGCCGACCATGCCGTCACCGTGCCCATCCAGGCCGTGGTGGTGAAGCCCAAGAAGGAAGTGGCCGAGATGCTGGCGGCCCGAGCCGACAAGGAGAAGGCGGGCAAGCCCGCCGCCGACGCCGCCGTGGCCGCGGAGCCAGCCTCGCATGCCTCCGCACCCGCCCCCGGCGGGGACCGCAAGGTCGAGGCCGACCAGAGCGAGGTGGTGTACAAGGTCGTGGACGGGAAGGCGGTGCTGACGCCCGTGCGCACGGGGATCTCCGACGAGAGCGACGTGGTGGTGCTCGAGGGCCTGAAGGTGGGGGACCGCCTGGTGACCGGCCCCTACCGCGCCCTCAAGAAGCTCAAGGACGGGGAGGCGGTCAGGAAGCGCACCGACGGCAAGGACAAGGGCAAGGACCAGGGGACGGACGAGGACGACTCGGGGGTTCAGGTCGAGGTGGACTGATGCCGGTGCTCATCGACATCCAGGACGTGCACAAGATCTACGACATGGGAGAGGACAAGGTCCGCGCGCTGGACGGGGTGAGCCTGGTCATCCAGGAGGGGGAGTACGTGGCCATCATGGGCCCGTCCGGCTCCGGCAAATCCACCCTCATGAACCTCGTCGGCTGTCTGGATACCCCCACCTCCGGCTCCTACAAGCTCAAGGGGACCGAGGTGGCGGGGATGACGGACGACGAGCTGGCGGCCATCCGCAACGGCGAGATCGGCTTCATCTTCCAGACCTTCAACCTGCTGCCGCGCTCCGATGCCGTGCAGAACGTGGAGCTGCCTCTGGTCTACGCGGGCGTGCCGCGGCGGGAGCGGCGGGAGCGGGCCCAGGAGGCGCTCAAGGCGGTGGGGCTGGGAGACCGCATGCACCACCGCCCGAACGAGATGTCGGGCGGGCAGCGCCAGCGGGTGGCGGTGGCCCGCGCGCTCGTCAACCGTCCCTCCATCCTCATGGCCGACGAGCCCACCGGCAACCTCGACTCCAAGACCGGTGAAGAGATCATGAACCTGATGGACCAGCTCCACGCTCAGGGGCGCACGATCATCCTGGTGACCCACGAGGAGGACCTGGCCCTGCGCGCGGCGCGGGTGGTGCGCCTGCGCGACGGCCGCGTCCTCTCCGACGTGCGGAACACGCCGGTGGCGGTCGGCGGGGCATGATCCTCGAGAATCTCTGGCTGGCGCTGCGCTCCTTGTGGTCCCACAAGATGCGCTCCTTTCTGACCACGCTGGGGATCATCATCGGGGTGGGCGCGGTGATCACCGTCGTCTCCCTGGTGCAGGGCTTCAGCCAGGTGATCACCCGCGAGATCGAGGGCCTGGGGGCGAACTCCATCATCGTGGAGCCCAACCGGCCGGCGGGGAAGGAGGGGGAGAAGCTGGCCCGGGTGGAGATGACGCTGGCGGACGGGGAGGCGGTGCTGGCGGCCAGCCGCTACGTTGACGCCGTGGCCCCCATCGTCCAGAACTTCGAGAAGGTCAAGGCCGGGGAGGAGGTCGGACAGTATCCGGTGCTCGGCACCACCCCCATCTTCCAGGACCTCCGCAACTACTACGTCGAGCAGGGCCGCTTCTTCGCCGCCGTCGACGACCGCGAGCGCCTGAACGTCTGCGTGCTCGGGCACGGCATCCTCAAGGACCTGAAGCTACCGGCCAACCCCCTGGGCCGCGAGCTGGCGATCGGACCCCAGTCCTTCCGCGTCATCGGCGTCATGGAGCCCAAGGGCCAGCTGCTGGGGCAGGACCTGGACAAGTTCGTGATGATCCCCTTCGGCACGGCGGTGGGCATCTACGGGGATACCGTGGCCAAGAAGGTCGCCTTCCTCATGCACGTGCGCGATGCCGCCGAGACCAACCAGGCCAAGGACGAGATCACGGACCTGCTCCGCATCCGGCATCGCCTGCGTTTCGATCAACCCAACGACTTCGAGGTCACGACGCAGAACCAGATCCTGGAAACGGTCAACAAGTTCTCCAACGGGATCACCTACGTGGTGGCGGGCGTGACGGCGATCGCACTGCTGGTGGGCGGTATCGGGATCATGAACATCATGCTGGTGTCCGTGACCGAGCGGACGCGCGAGATCGGCGTGCGCAAGGCGGTGGGCGCGCGCCGCGCGCACATCCTCTCCCAGTTCGTGATCGAGGCGGTGGTGCTCGCGCTCTCCGGGGGTGTGCTCGGGATCGTCATGGGGGTCGCGCTGGGGGCCCTGATCGCCGCAGCCATCCCGAACTGGCCCGGCTCCTACGTGCCGCTCTGGGCGACCCTCCTGTCCTTCGGATTCTCCTCCGCGGTCGGGCTCTTCTTCGGGATCTACCCCGCAGCCAAGGCGGCGCGCCTCGACCCGATAGAATCGCTGCGTTACGAGTAGCCAGCCCTTCACCCTCCCCGACTGGTCCACCGCCGGCCGCGCACGCCGGCGCCAGGCGGTGGGGCTCGCCCTGACCGCTCACCTCGTGCTCGCGGGCGTGCTGGTACGGCGAACCCCGACCTTCCACGAGACGCCGGCGGCGGCGCACGTTCCGGTGGTCTTCGT
This sequence comes from Candidatus Polarisedimenticolaceae bacterium, assembly GCA_036274395.1. Taxonomy (GTDB): domain Bacteria; phylum Acidobacteriota; class Polarisedimenticolia; order Polarisedimenticolales; family DASUFT01; genus DASUFT01. The sequence continues at coordinate 49,098 of DASUFT010000047.1, forward strand.
CCCTCCCCGGCCGCAGATCGTGCCCATGCCCCCGCCCCCACCCGCCCCGGAAGCTCCGGCGGTGCCAGTGCCGCAGGTCCCGCAGTCAGGCTCCCCGGCCCCGGGCGCCGCCGCCGCGCCCCGTCCCCCCGATCTGGTCTTCGTGATCGACCCGCCGGACCACGGGGATGCGGCGGAGCCTCGGGTGGCGGGGACGGCCGGCGTGACGCTGCCGGAGGTCGCGCCGGAGAGCGAGGAGGACGCCAGAGGGATCCAGGAGATGGCCCGTGCAGGGTGGGTCGTGCTGCGGGTGCTCGTTCGCCGGGACGGGACCGTGCAGGAGGTCGTGCCCGGGGGCGGCGGCGACACCGAGGCGGCGGGAAGGATGGGGCCAGCAGTGCGGGATCTCCGGTTCCGGCCGGCGGTGTGGCGGGGGCGGCCGGTGGACGCCTGGTTCACCATGGTCTGGCCTCCCACCTGACCTCTTGCGGTGGCATCCCCGTCACGGAACGGCACGCGTCAAAACGGCGGCGGGAGAAGGTTTTGCAGATTCCCCGCACCTTCTCAGCGGACGGCCTTGGCAGGCACGTTGCTATTGCGTACTGTGTGGTGATCGGAACCCTGGGCCCCCAAAGGGGTTCTGGTGAGGTGCAAAGGCGCAATGAAGACTCTATCTGGCAAGGTTTTCGCGGGTCTATTCGTGATGGCGCTGGGGCTGCTGGGGGCGGGCGACGTCGCGGCGCAGGGTGCCCCCGATCCGGTGGCACTCTTCAATGCCGGGAAGTTCGCTGAAGCGGCCCAGGCGCTGGAAACGCTGAGTCAATCCAATCCCGACGATCCGGGCGTCCACTACCTGCTGGGGCGTTCGTACCTGAAGCTCGAGCGGAACGCCGACGCGGTGCGCGAGCTGCAGAAGGCGGTGGACCTGAAGACGGCGGCCGCCGCCCAGGATCCCCAGGCCGATCCAAAGACGCTCTTCGACTTCGAGTTCTGGCTGGCGAACGCCTACGTCGCGGCCAAGGACTGGCCCAAGGTGGTCGAGGTGCTCCAGAAGGCGGAGCCCCGGATCCCCGACGACACCTACCGCGCGGCCGCCCTGGGGATGCGCGGCTACGCCCACCTGATGCTCGAGCACTACCCCGAGGCAGCCCGCGATCTGGAGGCCAATCTCGCCCTCAACAGGAAGAGCGCCGCCAGCCTGGTCGCCCTCGGAAAGGCCTACTACGGCATGAAGGAGTTCGAGAAGTCGGCGGCGGTCTTCCGGGAGGCGAGCGCGCTGGAACCCAACGAATCCGGCACCTTGCTGCTGCTCGGGAACGCCGAGCTGGCGGCCGGCGTGGCCGGGCAGGGAGCGGTCGAGGAGCACCTCAATCAGGCCATGACGGCGGCGGACCGGTACCTGACAGCCAAGAACAACGACCCTGCCGGTCTGCAGCTCAAGGCCAAGGCGACCCAGGCCCGTGGCCGGTTCTACATCGAGCAGAAGAAGTGGGCGGAAGCCGAGCAGGCGCTCGCCGCGGCGAGCCAGATGGACCCCAAGAATGGATCGACCTACGAGGCGCTGGGCTTCGTCTACCTGAGCCAGGACAAGCTCCAGCAGGCGCTCGAGGCCTACCAGAAGGCCAACCAGCTGGCGTCCACGGCGTCCGCCCAGGAGGGGATCAAGGCCGTCCAGGACAGGATGGAGATGCAGGCGGCGAACGCGCAGGCTGGCGCCGACAAGGCGGCCTGGGAGGCCAAGCGCAAGCAGCACGAGAAGGAGTACCAGGAGTACCTGAAGAAGCGCGAGGAGTGGGAGAAGAAGCGGAACGACGGAAACTGACCGCCCGCCGCTCCCACCCAAATCCACGAGGGGAGGCCCACCGGCCTCCCCTTCGTGTTTTCGGACCCCCTGTGTTAGATTGCGCGGCCGGTTCGTCGCACCCCCGGACACCCCGCCTCTTCGGTTTTCGAGACGTGCATGACCGATAGTCTCGTCCCCGTCCTCCTGCTCCTGGTGGTCGCCGCCGGGCTCGCGGGCGTGCTGCTCCTGCTGTCCACCTTCCTGGGGCGGCCACGGCGCTCGACCGTGGACAGGACCCCCTACGAGTGCGGAGCCAAGCCCTTCGAGCCCGTGCAGTCCCACCGCTTCTCGGTCAAGTTCTACCTGGTGGCGATGGTCTTCATCCTGTTCGACATCGAGGCCGCCTTCCTCTATCCCTGGGCGGTGACCTTCCACGAGTTCACGGACTCCCGGGTCTTCGTGCTGGGGGAGATGGCGGTCTTCCTGGGCATCCTCGTGGTCGGCTACGTCTACCTCTGGTGGCGTGGCGCCCTGGAGTGGGATTGATGCCCGAGCCCCGGCTCGATGGAGCGGCGGCGGCCGAGCGGCTCCAGGCGCGCTTCCCCGATGCCGTGGTGGCGGCGGACTCCTTTCGCGGCCAGCACTGGGTGGAGCTGCGCGCGGAGCGCCTGCTCGAGGTCTGCGCGTGGCTCCGCGACGACCCCGAGACCGACTACGCGATGCTGCTGGACGTGACCGCCGCCCACTGGCCGGATTCGGCGCAGCCCATGGAGGTGATCTATCACCTCTACAGCCTGTCCAGGAACGACCGGCTCCGCCTGAAGCTGCGCACCGGCGACCGCGGACCGGCGCCGTCGCTGACGTCGCTCTGGCCCGCCGCCGAGTGGAACGAGCGCGAAGCCTACGACATGTTCGGCATCGTGTTCGAGGGCCACCCCGACCTGCGGCGGATCCTCATGCCCGACGACTACACGGACTACCCGCTCCGCAAGGAGCTCCCCCTGTACACGGGCTGACGATGCGCCACTCGATCGAGCGCTCGACCGACCACCCGGACGTCATCACCCTCAACATGGGGCCCTCCCACCCCGCCACCCACGGCGTGCTCCGCCTGGTCGTCCAGCTCGACGGGGAACAGGTGCTCAGCACCGTGCCCCACCTGGGCTACCTGCACCGGGGCATGGAGAAGATCGCGGAGAATCGCACCTACACGCAGTTCATCCCCTACACGGACCGCCAGGACTATCTGGCGCCCCTCGCCAACAACGTGGGGTTCGCCCTGGCCGTGGAGGACCTGCTGGGGATCCGGGTACCCCCGAGGGCGGAGGTCATCCGCGTCCTCTGCTGCGAGCTGGCACGCATCGGCGCGCACCTGCTGTGGCTGGGAACCCATGCCCTCGACCTGGGGGCGGCCACCATCTTCTTCCACACCTTCCGGGACCGGGAGTGGCACTACGACCTGGTGGAGGAGCTGACGGGCACGCGGCTGACGACCTCCTACACACGCGTGGGCGGCCTCGCCCAGGACGCCGGCAAGGAGTGGTTCCAGCACCTGAGGGAGTTCGTCCGCGAGTTTCCCCGCCGGGTGGACCAGTACGAGAGCCTGCTCACCGGAAACGCCATCTGGAAGAAGAGAACCCAGGACGTGGGGGTGCTTTCCACCGCCGACGCCATCGCCCACGGCGTCACCGGACCGGTCCTGCGGGCGAGCGGGGTGGAGTACGACGTGCGCAAGGCGCGCCCCTACTCCGGCTACGAGAACTACCAGTTCGACGTGCCCACGGGAAGCGCCGGGGATTGCTACGACCGGTACCTGGTGCGCATCGAGGAGATGCGGCAGTCGGCCCGCATCATGGACCAGGCCCTGCGCAACGTGCCCGACGGACCCTGGCACGTGGACGACCCCAAGATCTTCCTCCCGCCCAAGAAGCGGGTGCTCACCAGCATGGAAGAGCTGATCCATCAATTCATGATCGTCACCGAGGGGTTCGAATGCCCTCCCGGCGAGGTCTACTCCTCCATCGAGGCGCCCAAGGGCGAGCTGGGGTACTACATCATCTCCACCGGGGGGCGGTCCCCCTACCGGCTGCGCGTGCGCTCCCCCAGCTTCAACAACCTCTCCGTGCTCCCCAAGATCTGCGAGGGGGGGCTGGTGGCCGACGTGGTCGCCAACATCGGAAGCCTGGATCCCGTCATGGGGGAAGTGGACCGCTGATGCTGGGGACGGAGTTCGAGAAGAGGGTGGACGCCATCGTGGCCCGCTATCCCGAGCCCAAGGCGGCGCTGCTGCCGGTGCTCTGGGAGGTGCAGCGGGCGCGCGGCCACGTGGACCCCGAGGCCGAGGCCTGGGTGGGGAAGCGTCTGGGTGTCTCCGCCGCCCACGTCCACGGTTGCGTCACCTTCTACACGATGTACAAGCAGAAGCCCTCGGGGAAGTACCACATCCAGGTCTGCACCACGCTGTCCTGCATGCTGCGAGGGTCGGACGCGCTGGTGGAGCACCTGACGCGGCGTCTGGGGATCGGGGTGGGGGAGACCACCCCCGATGGCCGGTTCTCCCTGGTGCGGGTGGAGTGCCTGGGCTCCTGCGGCACCGCCCCCATGTTCCAGCTCAACGACGAGTACCACGAGAACCTGACCACTGAGCGCGTGGACCGGCTGCTGGACGGCCTTCCCTAGGAGGATCCCGGTGGAGCGCATCCTGACCCGCAACGTGGACAAGCACGACTCGGAGACGGTGGCCGTCTACGAGGCGGACGGGGGCTACCAGGCGCTGCGGAAGGCGATCGCCGGGATGACGCCGGAGGCGGTCACCGACGAGGTGAAGAAGTCGGGACTGCGGGGGCGGGGCGGCGCCGGCTTCCCCACCGGTCTCAAGTGGACCTTCATGCCCAAGGAGGTGGGGAAGAAGCCGCACTATCTCCTGTGCAATGCCGACGAGTCGGAGCCGGGGACCTTCAAGGACCGGCTGATCATGGAACGGGACCCCCACCTCCTTCTGGAGGGGTGCCTGATCTCCTCCTTCGCCATCCATGCCTCGGTCTGCTTCATCTACGTGCGCGGCGAGTACGTGCGCTCCATCCGCACCCTGGAGCGCGCCGTGGCCGAGGCCTACGCCAAGGGGTACGCGGGGAAGGACATCCTGGGCAGCGGCTGGTCGTGCGACCTCGTCGTGCACCCGGGGGCGGGCGCCTACATCTGCGGGGAGGAGACCGCGATGATGACCTCGCTGGAGGGGAACCGCGGCTACCCGCGCCTCAAACCGCCCTTCCCGGCGCAGGCGGGCCTGTGGGGCTGTCCCACCACGATCAACAACGTGGAGACCCTGGCCAACGTCCCCTTCATCGTGGAGCGGGGTGCGGACTGGTTCCTGTCCATCGGCAAGGCGCCCAAGAACAGCGGGCCCAAGCTCTACAGCCTCTCCGGCCACGTGAAGCGGCCGGGGAACTACGAGGCCCCCTTGGGGCTGCCCCTGCACGAGCTGATCTACGACCTGGGGGGCGGCATGCTCTCGGACGATCGGCCGCTGAAGGCCGTGATCCCTGGCGGCTCGTCCGTTCCCGTGCTGCGCGCCGACGAGTGCGAGGTGGATCTCGACTTCGATTCCCTGGCTGCCAGGGGGACGATGCTGGGCTCGGCCGGGGTCATGGTCATGGACAGCGGGACCTGCATGGTGAACGCGCTCCGGCGCATCTCCCACTTCTATGCCCACGAGTCCTGCGGGCAGTGCACCCCCTGCCGCGAGGGCTGCGGCTGGATGGAGCGCATCCTGAACCGCCTGGAGGGGGGAGAGGGACGGCAAGCGGATCTCGACCTCCTGCACGACATCGGCGGGCAGATCATCGGCAACACCATCTGCGCGCTGGGGGACGCCGCTGCCATGCCCGTGCAATCCTTCGTGAAGAAGTTCCGGGACGAGTTCCAGTACCACGTGGACCACAAGGCGTGCATGGTGTGAGATGCCGAAGCTGACGATCGACGGCCAGGAGGTGGAGGCGGCCCCGGGCGCCACCATCCTCCAGACGGTGCTGCGCCTGGGGCGGGTGGTGCCCCACTACTGCTACCACCCGGGACTTTCCATCGCCGGCAACTGCCGCATGTGCCTGGTGGAGGTGGAGAAGGCACCCAAGCTCGTCATCGGCTGTGCCACCGTGGTCACGGAAGGGATGGTGGTCCGCACCGAGTCCGAGCCGGTGAAGAAGGCCCGGGCGGCCATGATGGAGTTCTTTCTCCTCAACCATCCCCTGGACTGCCCCATCTGCGACCAGGCCGGCGAATGCAAGCTGCAGGACTACGCGGTGGAGCACGGGCGCGGCTACAGCCGAAGCGTGGAGCCCCGGCCGGCATTCAACAAGGCCGTGGACATCGGCCCCCACGTGATGCTCGACCAGGAGCGCTGCATCCAGTGCTCGCGCTGCATCCGCTTCTGTGACGAGGTGACGAGGACGGGGGAGCTGGCCTTCTTCCAGCGGGGCGACCGCACCGTGATCGGCATCGCCCCGGGCCGGCCCCTGGCCAACGACTACTCGGGAAACGTGGTGGACATCTGCCCGGTGGGGGCCCTCACCCTCAAGGAGTTCCGCTTCCAGACGCGGGTCTGGTACCTGAAGAACACGCCGTCGGCGTGCGTGGCCTGTGCCCGCAACTGCAGCGTGTTCGTGGGCACGGGCACGCAGCGCCAGATCATGACCACGAGCGGCCAGCAGGACGAGCGCGTCAAGCGCCTGGTGCCCCGGTACAACCCGGAGGTCAACGGCCACTGGATGTGCGATCAGGGGCGGCTCTCCTGGCAGCGCCTGTACGCGGCGCCGCGCCTGGTGCAGGCGAAGTCGGGGGGAGCGGCGGTGGCCTGGGAAGAGGCGATCGCCACGGCGGCGGCGTGGCTCAAGGGCAAGGTGGCGCTCAGCCTCTCGCCGCGGCTCACCTGCGAGGATCTCTTCGCCTGGCGCCTGCTGGGGGAGGCGCTCTCCGCGCAGGTGAGCGTGCGGCGCATCGTGCGTGGCGAGGACGACGCGCTGCTGCTGCGCGCGGACAAGGGCGGGAACAGCCAGGGCGCGGCCTGGATCGTGGGGCAAAAGGCGCTCGACCGCTCCCTGACGGGGAGTGCGCCGGACACCCTGATCGTGGTGGGGGACCCGCTCGATCCCGCCGACACGCCCGCCCTTCCCCGGGAGTATGCCGCCGCCCGCGTGATCTTCGTGGGTCCCCACGAGGTGGGCGCGGCGGAGGCCGCGAAGGTGGCGCTCCCCACCGCCGCCTGGTCCGAGGAGGACGGCACGGTGGTCAACTTCCAGGGGCACCTGCAGCGGGTGCAGCGGGCCCACCTCCCCCACGGAGAAGGCCGTCCCGGCTGGAGGATCGTGCGTGATCTCGCCGAGGCCGCTGGCCTAATGCTCCCCGGCTGGACCGCGGCCTCCGAGGTCTTCGCCTCCGCGAGCGCCGCCGTGCCCGAGCTCTCCGGCCTCGCCCATGCGGACATCGGCATCCTGGGCGTGCGTGCGGGCGGCGTCTCGGCGGGAGTTCAGGGGTGAGCGACCTCCAGTTCCAGCTCGTGGCCGCGCTGGTGAAGGTCGTGCTGGTGGTGGCCGCCCTGGTGCAGGCGGTCCCGGTGATGACGTGGATCGAGCGGCGGGTGAGCGCCCTCATCCAGGACCGGTGGGGCCCCAACCGGGTGGGGCCCCTGGGATTGCTGCAGCCCCTGGCCGACGGCATCAAGTTCGTGATGAAGGAAGACATCATGCCGGCCGAGGCGCACAAGGCGCTCTACTTCCTGGCGCCGGCCATGGCCATGATCCCCGCGCTGACCGCCTTCGTCGTCATTCCCTTCGGTCCCGTGGTGGAGATCGCCGGGCGCACCGTTCCCCTGGTGGTGGCGGACCTGGACGGCGGCCTCCTCTTCACCCTGGCGGCCGCCTCCATGGGCGTGTACGGCATCGTGCTCGCCGGCTGGTCCAGCAACAGCAAGTTCTCGCTGATGGGGGGCCTGCGCTCCGCCGCCCAGATGGTCAGCTACGAGCTGGCGCTCTCCCTCTCCCTGATGGGCGTGGTGCTGCTGTGCGGCACGCTCCGGCCCATGGCCATCGTGGAGAAGCAGGCCGGCTGGTTCTGGGAGTGGAACGCCTTCGCCGGCGGCTGGCAGATCCTGGGCTTCGTCATCTTCCTGGTGGCGGGCTTCGCCGAGACCAACCGCCTCCCCTTCGACCTGCCCGAGGCCGAGGCGGAGCTGGTGGCCGGGTACCACACCGAGTACTCGTCCATGAAGTTCGCCATGTTCTTCATGGCCGAGTACGTGAACATGATCACCTCCTCCGCCCTGGCGGTCACCCTCTTCCTGGGGGGCTGGCAGCTCGGCATCCCCCACGAGCTCCTGGGCCTGCAGCCGGGCTGGACCCTCTGGATCCTCCAGATCGCGGCCTTCGCCGGCAAGGTCGCCTTCTTCCAGTTCGTGTTCGTGTGGGTGCGCTGGACGCTGCCCCGCTTTCGCTACGACCAGCTCATGAGCGTGGGATGGAAGGGCCTGATCCCCCTGGCCCTGGTCAACCTCGTGTTCACGGCCCTGCTGGCCATGAGCGGACGGGGACGCTGGTGACCGCGCTCACCACCACCGCGTACGTGGTCCTGGCCCTGCTGGCCGTGCTGTCCGCGCTGGTGGTGGTCTGGCACCGCAACCCCGTGGTCTCGGCCCTGGCCCTGGCGTTCAACCTGGTGGCGATCGCGGGCTTCTACCTGGTGATGGACGCCCAGTTCCTGGCCCTCCTCCAGGTCATCGTCTACGCCGGCGCCATCATGGTGCTCATCCTCTTCGTCATCATGCTGCTGAACCTGCGGCAGGAGCTGCGTGGGCGGGACAGCGGCCTCCTGCAGCGGGTGCTGGGACCGCTGCTCGGCGTCGCCCTGGGCCTCCTGCTGGTGCGGGTCCTCTGGAGGTCGGTGACCTCCGGCTTCGCACCGCCCTCCCCCGAGTTCGGGACGGTGGCGTCGGTGGGACGGGAGCTGTTCGGGACGTTCTTCTACCCCTTCGAGGCCATCTCCCTGCTCCTGGTGTCGGCCATGGTGGGAGCGGTGCTCCTCGCGAAGCGGAGGCTCTAGCGTGGAGCCCAAGATCGTCCTCGCCGTCTCCGGCGTCCTCTTCGCCCTGGGAGTGATCGGCGTGCTCCTGCGCCGGGGCGCCATCAGCATCCTCATGTGCATCGAGCTGATGCTGAACGCGGTGAACCTCGCGTTCGTCGCTTTCTCGCGCATGCACGGCGCGACCGGCCAGGTGTTCGTGATCTTCGTGATGACGGTCGCCGCGGCAGAAGCAGCCGTTGGCCTGGCGATTGTCATTGCGATCTTCCGCCACCGGCAAACGGTTGACCTCGATGGGCTGAGGATTCTCCGCGGATGATGCCATTCATTCAGGTCGCGGCCGCCGCGCATCCGTTGGAC
>DASUFT010000048.1:0-9498 GCA_036274395.1 Candidatus Polarisedimenticolaceae bacterium
CTTGGTGCCGAAGCGGGGACTCGAACCCCGACGAGCTTGCGCTCACTAGACCCTGAATCTAGCGCGTCTACCAATTCCGCCACTTCGGCGTGGGGACCCGCTAAGCTACCAGCCGGCGCGGGAAGGGTCAACCCGCGGCAAGGAGCGCCGTGGCCTTTCCCGAAGCACGCGAGGACGTCGAGCAGGCGGTGCTCGCCTTCCTGTCCCGCGAGGACTACCGCCCCGTGCCCCAGCGCGAGCTGCTCCACCGCATGCACGTTCCATCCGATGCGCGCCCGCGCGTGCGCCGCGCCCTGAAGGAGCTGCTGCAGGACGGAAGGATCGCCCGCCTGTCCGGCAACCGCTACGCCCTGGCCGTGGTGGGACGGGTGCTGCGCGGCCGCCTGGAGCAGGCGCGGCCCGGCTTCGGCTTCGTCGTCCCCGAGGAAGGCGGGCGGGACGTCTTCGTCCCCGCGCGTCACTTCGAGGACGCCGTGCACGGGGACGTGGTGGCGGTGCGCATCACGGGCGAGGACGACCGCGGCCGCCTGGAGGGGGCCGTGGTCGAGGTCCTCGACCGGCGGGGGCGCACCGTCCTGGGACGCTTCCGGGAGACCGGGGGCGGGGCGGGGGCGGTGGATCCCTTCGAGCGCGGGGCCCCCGCCGCCATCCCGGTGGCGGCAGCCGACCGGGGGGGCGCCCGCGACGGCGAGGCCGTCGTCCTCGAGGTGCGCGCCGGCTGGGGAGGGTCGGGGAGCACCGGGGCCGTGGTCGAAGTTCTGGGTCCCTTGGACAAGCCGGGGGTGGACACGCGCGTGGTGGCAAGGCGCCACGGGCTGCCCCTGGCCTTTCCCGAGGAGGTGCTGCGGGCCGCGGGAAGGCTCCCCGAGGCGGTGCCTCCGGAGGTCGCGGCCGGCCGCGAGCGCTTCGACGACCCGGCTCCGGTGACGATCGACGGCGAGACCGCGCGCGACTTCGACGACGCCATCGCCGTGGCGGCACGCCCCGGCGGCGGCTTCCGGCTCTGGGTGCACATCGCGGACGTCGCGCACTTCGTGCTGCCGGGGGACCCCCTGGACCGGGAGGCCCGCGCGCGCGGGACCAGCGTCTACTTCCCCGACCGCGTCCTTCCCATGTTCCCCGAGGCCCTCTCGAACGACCTCTGCTCCCTCCGTCCCGGCGAGGATCGGCTCGTGCAAACGGTGGTGCTCGACCTCGATGCCCGCGCCGAGGTGACGAGCGTGCGCTTCGCCGACGGCGTGATCCGCTCCGCCGCCCGGCTCACCTACACCCAGGTGGCGGCGGTCCTGGAAGCGGGGGAGGAGCGGCGGCGCGTGGCCGGGGTGCCGCCGGTGATCGTGCCCATGCTGCGGGTGGCCGACCGCCTGCGCGAGGCGCTGGAGCGCCGGCGGCGCGCCCGGGGAAGCGTGGACTTCGACCTCCCCGAGCCGCGCATCCTCCTCGACGTGGAGGGCGTCATGACCGGGATCACGGTGGAGCCCCGCAACACCGCACACCGCCTGATCGAGGAGTGCATGCTCGCCGCCAACGAGGCGGTGGCGGGCTGGCTCGCCGAGCGCGAGGCGCCCTGCCTCTACCGCATCCACGAGAAGCCGGACCCGCTCAAGCTGGAGGCGCTGGACGCCTTCGTGCACCCCATCGGCCTGGCCCTGCGCGTGGATCCGCAGCGGATCACCCCCAAGGACGTGCAGGCGCTGCTGGATCAGGCGGAGGGGAAGCCGGAGTACGCGGTGGTGGCGCAGGTGGCGCTGCGGTCCATGCGCCAGGCCCGGTACAGCGAGGAGAACGTGGGCCACTTCGGCCTGGCCGCTCCCGTGTACTGCCACTTCACCTCCCCCATCCGCCGGTATCCCGATCTCGTGGTGCACCGCTTTCTGCGGGCGGCGCGGCACGGGAAGCTGCGCGCGCTCACGGGCCTCGCCGCCGAGCTGCCCGCGCTGGGAGAGTCCTGCTCGCAGCTGGAGCGCACCGCGGAAACGGCGGAGCGCGAGCTGCTGGAGTGGAAGAAGATCGCCTTCATGCGCGGGCGGGAGGGGGAGATCTTCGAGGGGATCGTCACCGGGGTCGCCCCCTTCGGTCTCTTCCTCCAGCTCACGGAGACGCTGGTGGAGGGGCTGCTGCGGGTGGAGCACCTCGGGGGCGACCGCTTCACCTACGACGCGGCGCGGCAGGAGCTGCGCGCGGAGCGGGGGAGCACGCGCTACGGGCTGGGGCAGCCGCTGCAGGTGCTGGTGCAGCGCGTCGACTCCGTGCTGCGGCGCGTGGATCTGGCGCTGGAAGGGGAACCGGTGAAGACCCCGGCGCCGCGGCCGCGGCCGCGCGGCAGAGGGGAAAAGGAGGGGAAGAAGCGTGCCCGACGGCCGGGCCGCCGGGAGCGTGCGGCCAGGGGGCGAGAGGGACGGTGAAGGTCCCGATCTCCGCCCCGGGCGCGTGCTAGCCTGGGGGCGAGCACGAGGAAGCCCATGGCCACTGCGAAGACGGCGAAGAAGGACTGGACCGCGTCCGACGTGATGAGCAGGGACGTCATCTGCGTCGCCGAGGACATGGAGCTGCGCGACCTGACGCGCATGTTCCTGGAACGGGGGATCACCGGCGCCCCGGTGCTGAACCGGGGCGGGGACCTCGTGGGCGTCATCTCCCAGCACGACCTGCTCTACTATTCCCTCACGCGGGGGGACGAGCTGGTGCTCGACTCCGACTTCTACCAGAGCGTGCGCGTGGACGGGCGGCGCCTTCCCTCCGGCTTCCAGGTCGAGGATGCCAACAGCGGGCGCGTCTCCGACGTGATGACCCCGGTGGTGCACGCGGTGTCGTCGCGGACACCGGTGGACCGCGTGGCCCAGCTCATGACCCGGAAGCACATCCACCGGGTGATCGTCACCCAGGGCAAGAAGGTGGCCGGCATCATCTCGGCCGTGGACCTGCTGAAGGCCATGTTCGCGCCCGGGCCCACGTCGCGCGCGGCGGCCCCGGCGCACCCGGCCGCGGGGGCGCGCAAGCGCGCCGGCAAGCGCGCCGGCAAGCGCGCAGCGCCCGGGAAGCGGCGGAATTGACGCCGTCCTGACACACGCTTCCTGGCCGCTGCCGCACCCCCTCCGTACAATACCGGCGCTTCCCGGGAGGTCCTTCCGTGGCTCGCCATCCACACGCGTCGATCGATCCGCCGTCCCAGTCCCTCGGCCGCGGCATCGCGGGCATCGTGCTCACCGGGGCCCTGCTCGGTCTCGGCTTCAACCATCTGGCCCTGCAGGGGCCCCCGCCCCACCGTGGCCTGGCCTGGATCAGCGAGCCCAAGGTCTTCCAGGACGTGGAGACGCTCCTCGCGCAGCAGGCACGGCCGCCCCGGGAGCCGGTGCCGGAGAGCAGCGCGTCCCCCGCGATGACGGCACCCGCTCCGCGCCCCGCGCCCGAGCAGGCGCCCAAGACCGCGGCAGCGGCGGCAACGCCGGCAGCGCCGGAAGCTCCGAAGCAGGCCGAGCAGGCGCAACCGCAGGCGCCCGCGCCGAGCGCGCTCGACGTGCCCGACACGGGCCGGCCGCTGATGGTGCAGCTCCCCAAGGTGAAGGAGTTCTGGGACGCCAAGGCCGCGCTGATCGTGGACGCCCGGGACCCCGCCGAGTTCGCGCAGGGGCACATTCCCGGTGCGGTCAACATCCCCGCCGACGAGGCGATCAGCGACCCCGACCGGCTGGAGGCGGTGGACTCCGGCGGCCGGCCGATCATCTGCTACTGCGGCGGCGGCACCTGCGAGGTGTCGATCCACCTGGCGGAGGCGCTCGTGTATCAGGCGGGGAAGAAGCGGGTGCTGGTGTTCATGGGGGGCTGGCCGGACTGGGAAGGTGCCGGCTACCCGGTGGAGAAGTGATGCCGCGCGCGTGGAAGAGCCCCGGCGTGATCCGCGCCGCCCAGATCGTGGTGGGGGTCCTGTTCGGCTGGGCGGCCCTGGCCAAGCTCGCCGACCTCTCCGCCTTCGCCCTCCAGGTGCACAACTTCCGCCTCCTCCCCATCGCGGCGGAGAACCTGGTGGCGATGCTCCTCCCCTGGGTGGAACTGGTGGCGGCCCTCGCCCTCGTGCTCGGCATCCGGGCGCGCGCCGGCGCCTGGGTGGCGGGGCTGCTCCTGGCGGTCTTCACGCTGGGGGTGGCGTCCGCCATGGCCCGGGGCCTGGACTTCGAGTGCGGGTGCTTCGGCAAGGGCAGCGCGACGCGGGTGGGATGGGGGAAGCTCGCCCAGAACCTGGGCATGCTCCTCCTGGCCTGGATCGGCACCTGGAAGCCGGAGAGCGCGCCAGGGACCGTCCCCGCGTCCGACCGGGCGGCCGAGCCCTCGCTGAGCCGCTAGGCTAGGAAGCGGCGGCCAGCCGGTTCACGGCCAGCATCAGGCGCGACTTCGCGCGCGCGGCCGTGTTGTCGTGGATCACGCCCAGCTTCGCCGAGCGGTCCACCAGCGAGAGCGTGGCGGGCAGGACCTTGCGGGCCCCGTCGAGGTCGCCGCTGTCGAGCAGGCCCCGGATCTTCTTCAGCTGCGTCCGGTACCGGGAGCGCAGCGCGCGGTTGTGCAGCCGGCGCTTCTCGTCCCGGCGCTGCTTCTTGACGGCGGACGCGTGCGAAGCCACCTGGAAGACCTCCCGCTGGAATCGTGGACCCGTGCCGGGGTCACTCGGCCAGGGAAACGATCGCGAATCCTAGACCACCGGTTACCGGGTCGTCAAGCTCACCGGCCTCACCTGCCCACCGCCGCCCCCAGGCTGGCCAGCCGGTCCCGGGCGATGCGGGCCTCGTCGGAGCTGGGGAACGTGGACACCACGTAGCGGAGCTGCACCACCGCCTGGGACACCTGGTTCTGCTCCAGGTAGGAGAGACCCTTCTTGAGGTTGGCGGCGGGGGCGCGGTCGCTCCGCGGGTAGCGCTCGAGCATCCGGTCGTAGGCCGCCACCGCGTCCTGGAACTTGCCCTGGCTGAAGCGGCACTCCCCGATCCAGTAGAGGGCGTTGTCCGCCACGTCGCTGTCCGGGAAGCGCTGGGCGTACTCCTCGAAGCCGGACACGGCGAGGTCGAAGTTCCCCTTGGAGAAGTCCGCGTACGCCGAGTTGTACAGCTCCTGCGCGCCGGGCCCGGCCTGGGCACTCGCCGCCCCCGGCTCGGGGGGAGCGGTCTCGGGGAGGGACGAGCTGCCCGGCGCGGGGATCACCGGAGGCGGCGTGGCAAACGTCCCTGCCGGGGGCCGGCGGGCGCCCTGCGCCTTGACGTCCTCCACCTGGCGGGAGAGGGCATCGATCCGGGTGTTGGTGTCCGCGATCTGCTGGGCCGTCTGGGAGACCTGGCGCCTCAGGTCCTCGTTCTCGGCGCGCATGTCGGCCACCGCCGTGCGCTGGCTCTCGCTGCCGCCCGACAGCTCGGTCTCCAGCGCCTTCAGCCGCGTCTCCGTGTCGGCCTGCGTGCGCTGCACCGCCACCACGTTCTGCTGGACGTCGGCCATCTCCTTGCGCAGCCGCTCGAAGTCCTGCGGGAGGACGCAGCCGCAGAGGGGAAGACCGGCCAGGAGGAGAAGGTGAACGGCCCTCACGGTTTGGACACGATGACGAAGTCGGCCCGGCGGTTCTTGGCCCAGCTGCTCTCCTCGCCGCCCTCCGCCACCGGCTTCTCCTCGCCGTAAGAGATGACCTCGAGGTCGCCCGTGCTGGCGCCCAGGCTCCCCAGGTACTCGCGCACCGAGTCGGCCCGGCGCTGGCCCAGGGCCAGGTTGTACTCGATGGTGCCGCGGTCGTCGGCGTTCCCCTCGATGCGGACCTTGTACCCGGGATGGGCGCGCAGCCACTGGGCGTTCTGCTGCAAGGTCGCGCGCGCGTCGTCCCTGAGCTGCTCCTGGTCGTAGTCGAAGTAGACGGTCTTGAGGACGCCCTGCCGGTTGAGCTCGTCCACGCTGGGGTCGACATCCGTCTTGGTGGTGGGCTCGGCGGGGAAATCGGCGACCGTCTCCTTGGGCGTGGTGGGCACGGGCTCGGCAGGGGCGGTGGTGGTGGGCTCCGCCGGCGGCGGGATCGTCGCGGGCTTCTGCTTCTTGCACGCGTTCGCGGTCGCGGCCAGAGCGAGCGTGAGGACGATCACCGGGATCCTCGATCTCATGGTCGGGGCTCCTTTCCACAGCGGATCGCGGGGGGCGATCCGGGTCGAAGATTATAGAGGCCGCTCCGCAATGTGCGAAAGGCTCCTTGCGATGGAATCGGTACGATGCCGGTTTCCCTCAGCGCCAGTCCGGCATGAAGGCGTCGCCGCCCTTGGTGTGGCGGCGCACGCTCGAGCCGTCCGCCTGCATCGTGTAGATGTCGTAGCTCCCGGTGCGGCTGGAGGAGAAGGCCAGGTGCCGGCCATCGGGCGACCAGCGCGGGTTCTCGTTGTTCCCCTCGCCGTGGGTGAGCCGCTCCACCTTTCCCGTGGCCACGTCGAGCACGACCACGTCGAAGCGGCCGTCATGGCGCGCGGCATAGGCGAGCTTGCTGCCGTCCGGAGACCAGGCCGGGGAGTCGCAGTAGCTCGAGCCGAAGCTGACGCGCCGGACGTTCAGCCCCTCCGCGTCCATCAGGTAGATCTGGGGGCTCCCCCCACGGTCCGAGGTGAAGGCGATCTCCCGGCCGTTGGGTGAGTAGCTGGGGGAGGTGTCGATGGCGGGGCTGCGCGTCAGGCGTGTGCTCCGCCCGCTTTCCGCGTCGCTGACGTAGATCTCGGAGTTCCCGTCCACCGTGCTGTTGTAGACCAGGCGCCTGCCGTCGGGGCTCCACTCCGGGGCGGAGGTCAGCTCCCCCCCCACCGTCTTCACGCGGATGCTCTTGCCCGTGTCGTCCAGGACCTGGATCCCCGGGCGGTTCCCCCGCCAGGAGACGAAGGCGATCTTGCGGGCGTCGGGGGACCAGGCCGGGGAGAGATTGAGGACGCCGCTGCTGGTGATGCGGCGGATGCGCTGCCCGTCGTAGTCCATCAGGTACACCTCCTTCGCGTCCTTGTGCCCGGACACGAAGGCGATGCGGGAGAGGGCGATGCCGGGGCTGCCCGTGAACTGGCGGACGATGTCGTCCGCGATCTGGTGGGCCACGCGGCGGACCGCGTCCTGGGACCCACCGTAGCGCCGTGCCAGGACCAGCGTCTTGGTGGGAGCGTCGTGGACCATGGCCTGAACGTCGAGCTTCCCCCCGGCCAGGCCCACCTCGGTGAAGGCCACGGCGGCGGCGCCGATCTCCTGCCAGGCCTGGTAGGGAACCCCGTTCTGCACGTTCCCGCGCGAGGGGGAGGTATCGATCATCCCGTACAGGGTGGGGGAGAGGACGTCGAAGAAGCCGCTGAAGTCGAGGTCGGCGCGGATGGTCTCCACCATCTCCTTGGCCAGGGTGGAGGTCCCGCCCCCCGCCTTCGCGTCGGGAATGGCGATCGTGATCCTCGTGAACCCGGGGGCCACGATGCGCTCGCGGATCTCGTCCTGCTGCGCGGCCAGGGAGGACGCGGCCAGCAGGAGAGCGCAGGGGAGGACGGACAGGCGCATGGCTACTCCGGTGTCAGCTCGAAGGCGATGATCGCCGCTGTGGAGGAGATGCGAAAGCTGGCGGGGAACGGGGGGAGGGGAGAGGCATCGGTCACCGCCCGCAGCGCGGAGCGGTCCAGGGCGGCGACCCCGCTGGAGGCGGCCACCTCCACGTTCCGCACCGTGCCGTCCCGCAGGATCTCGAAGCGGATGCTCACCTCGATGGGGGCGTCCAGCTCCAGGATGGGCTTGCGCCACCGGGCCTCGATGGCGTTCCGCACCGTGGATCCATAGAAGTCGGCGCCGGGCTGGCCTCCTCCCAGGGAGAGGGTCGTTCCGGGCGCCCCGGCGCCCCCGCTTCCCGTGCCCGGAGCGGCCGCCGCGGACGAGGGCGCGTCGTTCGGCGGCGCGGCGGAGGGCGTCGCCGCCGTGTTCGCCGGCTTCTCTTCATCCTTCTTTTTGTCGGGCTTCTTGTCCTTGGGCTTCGCCTCGGGCTTCTTGGGCTCGGGCTGCAGCGAGGGGCCCTTGGGCTCGGGAGGGGGCTCCACGGGGGCGGGAACGGGCGGCGCGGGGGCCGGAGGGGTCACGGTCCGCGCGCCTCCCCCCGAAGGCGGCGCCGCCACCAGGCCCACCGTCATGGAGTCGCCGATCGGCTTGAAGGACGTGGTCCGGGTGGGGGCCCAGGCCCACACGGTGAGGAGCACGCCGTGAGCGAGCGCGGAGACGACATAGCGGCGTGGGATGCCGATGGAACGGGGGAGGATGACGACGCGCACACTCAACGGGGGCGGTCCTCCTCCGTCATGGGCACGGTCACCAGCGCGACCTTGGTGATCCCCGCCTTGCGGATGCGGTCCATCACCAGGAGCACCTCGCCGTAGGGAAGGAGCCGGTCGCCGCGCAGGAACACCGTCTCGTCCGGGCGGCTGCGGGCCAGCGCCTGCATGCGGTCCCCCAGGAGGTCGGGGTGGACGGGCTGCTCGTTGATGCGGATGCGGCCGTCGCGGTCCACGGAGACCACGACGTCGGTGTCCTCGATGGGGCTGGCCGAGTCGGACTTGGGCAGCTCCAGGGGGATGCCTTCCTGCAGCATGGGCGCCGCCACCATGGAGATGATGAGCAGCACCAGCATGACGTCCACCAGCGGCGTGACGTTGATCTCCGCCAGGGGCGGCCGCCGGCGGCCGGAGGAGGCGGCGATCACGGGGGCAGCCACCGCGTCAGCTCCTCCGCCCCTGCAGCCGGTGCAGGAAGTCGGCGATGAACTCGTCGACGCGCATGTCGATGAAGCGGAGGCGGTTCGCGAAGTGGTTGTAGGCGATCACCGCCGGGATGGCGGCGGCCAGGCCCGCGGCGGTCGCCACCAGCGCCTCCGCGATCCCCGGCGCGTAGGAGGCCAGGGACGCCGTCCCCGCCGTGCCGATCCCCAGGAACGCCTTCATGATCCCCCACACGGTGCCGAAGAGGCCGATGAAGGGGGTGACGCTGGCCGTGGTGGCCAGAAAGCCCAGGCTGCGCTCGAGCCGGCTTCCCTGCACGGAGGCGCTCTTGCGCAGCAGCCGGTCCAGCGCGTCGAGGTCGTCCCCGGTGGGGGTTCCCGCGGCAGGAGGGTTGAGGCTGATCTCCCGGAACCCGGCGAAGAACACTTGCGCCAGGGGCGAGCGGTCGAGCGCGCGCACGTCGTCCTTGATCGCGGAGAGGCCGCCGCCCCGGTGGAAGCGCTCCAGGAAGGCGTCCGACTCGCGCTCGGCGCGGCGGAAGGTGCGCCAGCGCTCGGCAATGATCGCCCACGACACGATGGAGAAGACGGCCAGCACGGCGAGCACGAACTTGCCCATGGGACCAGCGGAGGTGACCGCCGTCCACACGTCCAGTCGGTGCGGGGCGATCTGGAGCAGCAAGGGGGTCACTCGAGCCTCCAACGTAGATCCTGAGGTCGCAACGCGACCGCGCTCAAAGACTAGTCCAGCGCGCGCGAGCCCGTCA
>DASUFT010000049.1:0-64019 GCA_036274395.1 Candidatus Polarisedimenticolaceae bacterium
TCCCCCCCTCGAGCCCCATCCCCGCGTGGGCTCGGGAACCACCTGGCAGCCGGAGGAAACCCCGATGTTCGCGCTGCACTGGAGCGCGGGTGGCTGGTCGATGGCGACGCACGGCCTCCTCTTCCTGGTCTACGACCATCAGGGGGGCCCCCGAGGCGTGACGCGAGGGGTGGCCCCCAACTGGGTGATGAACATGGCACGACGGCCGCTCGGTCCCGGAGAGATGGACCTGCGGGCGATGCTCAGCCTCGACCCGGCGACGGTGCGCCCACGGGGCTACCCGCTACTGTTCCAGACCGGGGAGACCTTCGAGGGCAAGCCCCTGGTGGACGCCCAGCATCCGCACGACTTCTTCATGGAGCTGGCCGGGATCTACACCTGGCGGCTGGGGGAGCGCACCGGGCTCCAGGTATACGCGGCGCCGGTGGGCGAGCCGGCGCTGGGGCCGGTGGCCTTCCCGCACCGTACCTCGGCGGCCGAGCTTCCCGTCGCGGTGCTGGCCCACCACAACCAGGACTCCACCCACATCTCCTTCGGCGTGCTCACGGCGGGGGTGATCGCGGAGAGGTTCAAGGTCGAGGGTTCCTGGTTCAACGGGCACGAGCCGGACGAGCAGCGCTGGGGCTTCGATCCCATCCACCTGAACTCCACCGCGGCACGCCTGTCCTTCGCACCGGGACGCCGGTGGGTCTTCCAGGCCTCACGGGGATGGCTCGACTCGCCCGAGGAACTGGCACCCGGGCGGGACGTGACGCGGACCACCGCCTCGGCGCTCTACACCAGGACCCGCGACCACGGAATGCTGGCGGGGGCACTGATCCTCGGGCGCAACCGTGAGGAGGAGGAAGCAGGAACCGACCGTGAGGACGGGGTCACCCTGGAGGGCACGCTCACCTACGGCGACCGCAATCACGTCTCCGGGCGTTACGAGCGCGTGGACCGCACCGGGCTCGTCGACGTCAGCGACCCGGAATCCGATCCCGAGGTCGCGGTGCAGGCGTTCACGGTGGGCTGGAGCCGGGACGTCGCCCATCTCTTCAAGCTGCCCCTCGCCGCCGGCGTCGCGTTCACGGTGTACGACAAGCCGGACGTGCTGGACCCGGTCTACGGGGACAGCCCGACCTCCGCCTACGTCTACCTGCGCCTGCGAGCCCCGCGGATGGAGATGGGCACCGGCGAAGGGATGCACGGGACGCATCGGATGCACTGAGTGACGGCCTCAATGTCCGAGGTGGGCGGGAACGGGAATCGCCGCGGGATCCACCGTCCCTTTCTTCATCTCCGACCGCCACTTCCACATCTCGTAGATGGGCGGGTAGACGAGGAGCTCCAGAATGAAGCTGGTGATGAGTCCCCCCACCATGGGGGCGGCCACGCGCTTCATCATGTCCGCCCCCGTCCCCATCGACCACATGATGGGCATCAGGCCCATGAAGGCGGCGGTCACCGTCATCATCTTGGGCCGGATGCGCTTGACGGCCCCATGCACGATGGCCTCGCGCAGGTCCTCCCTGGTGCGCATGCGGCCCTGCCGTACCGCCTCGTAATAGGAGAGGTCGAGGAAGAGGAGCATGAAGACGCCGGTCTCGGCGTCCAGGCCCATGAGGGCGATCATCCCCACCCAGACCGCGATGGACACGTTGTAGTCGAGGGCCCAGAGCAGCCAGACGGCACCGATCAGGGAGAAGGGGACGGCCAGCAGGACGATCCCGGCCTTCACCGCCGAGCGCGTGTTCAGGTAGAGCAGCACGAAGATGAGGAAGAGCGTGACGGGCACCACGACCTTCAGGCGCTCGCGCACCCGCAGCATGTTCTCCCACTGGCCGCTCCACTGGAGGGAATAGCCGGTGGGAAGGTCCACCTCGCGCTCCACCAGCTCCTTGGCGTGCCGCACCCAGCCGCCCACGTCCGAGGTGTCGAGGTCCACGTAGACGTAGCCGGCGAGCATGCCGTTCTCGTCACGGATCATGGCCGGTCCCGAGCGGAAGCGCAGATCGGCGATCTGCGCCAGCGGGATCTGGGCGCCGGAGGGCGTGGGCACCAGCACGCGGGCCAGGTCCTGCACGTCGTCCCGGCGCTCCCGGGCATAGCGCACGCTGATCCCGTAGCGCTCGCGCCCCTCGATGGTGGTGGAGACGGGCTCGCCCCCTATGGCGTTCATCACCGCCATCTGCGCGGTGTCGATGGTGAGGCCGTAACGGGCCAGCTCGTCCCGCTTGAGGTCGAAGTCGAAGAAGTAGCCCCCCGCCGTGCGCTCGGCGAAGGCGCTGCGGGTCCCCGGTAATCGCCGCACCGCCGCCTCCACCCGGCCGCCCAGCGCCTCGATCACCTGCAGGTCGGGGCCGAAGATCTTGATCCCCACCGGGGTGCGGATGCCGGTGGTGAGCATGTCGATGCGCGCCTTGATGGGCATGGTCCAGGCGTTGGTGAGGCCGGGCAGGGAGACGCGCTGGTTGAGATCCGCGACCAGTTCTTCCCGCGAGATGCGATCGGGCCAGAGGCGGCGGAAGGGGCCCTGCAGGAACTCCGGCCAACGCGAGTAGAAGCGTGGCTTGGGGCGCCACTCCTCGTGCGGCCTGAGCACGATCGTCGTCTCCAGCATGGAGAAGGGGGCGGGATCGGTGGACGTCTCGGCGCGGCCGGCCTTCCCGAAGACGGTCACCACCTCGGGGACCTCCGCGATCAGCCGGTCGGTGAGGGAGACGAGCTGCTGCGCCCCCGCCACCGAGAGCCCGGGCATCGTGGTGGGCATGTAGAGGAGCGACCCCTCGTCCAGGGGAGGGAAGAACTCCGACCCCAGGGAGAGATAGACGGGGATCGTGGTGACGACGAGCAGCAAGGCCAGGGCGATCGTGGTCCTCGGCCAGTCCAGGACCAGGCGGCAGAGGGGCTCGTACAGCCTGAAGAGGAGGCGGCTGATGGGGTGCCGCTCCTCCGGGTAGTAGGTGCCCACCAGGAGCTTGTTCGCGCCCCAGGCCAGCCAGCGCGGCCTGAACTGGAAGTGGTCCATGCGCGTGAAGAGCATGCGCATGGCGGGATCGAGGGTGATGGCCAGGATGGCGGCGATGGCCATGGTCAGGTTCTTGGTGTAGGCCAGGGGCTTGAAGAGGCGGCCCTCCTGGTCCACCAGCGTGAACACGGGCATGAAGGCGACGGCGATGACCAGCAGGGAGAAGAAGACGGAGGGCCCCACCTCCTTGAGCGCGTTCAGGCGGACTAGGTGGAAGTCGCCCTTGCGCCCGCCCGTCTCCCACGCCTGGAGCTTCTTGTAGGCGTTCTCCACCTCCACGATGGCGCCGTCCACGAGCACGCCGATGCTGATGGCGATCCCCGCCAGGGACATGATGTTCGAGGTGATGCCCATGACGTGCATGGGGATGAAGGCGAGGAGGACAGAGACGGGGATGGTGACGATGGGCACGATGGCCGAGGGCAGGTGCCAGAGGAAGAGCAGGATGACGGCGCTGACGATGAGCATCTCCAGGATCAGCTCGTGCTTCAGGTTCTCGATGGAGCGCTCGATCAGCTCGGAGCGGTCGTAGGTCGTCACCAGCTCCACCCCTTCCGGGAGCGAGCCGCGCACCGTCTCGATCTTCTCCTCGACGGCGTGGATGACGTTGAGCGCGTTCCCGCCGTGCCGCATGACCACGATGCCGCCCACGGTGTCGCCCAGGCCGTCCAGGTCGGCCACGCCGCGCCGGATGTCCGGCCCCAGGCTCACCCGGCCCACGTCGCGCACCATCACCGGGGTTCCGCCCTGGCCGGTCCCGACCACGATGCGGGCCACGTCCTCGAGGTTCTTCGCGTAGCCCCGCCCCCGCACCATGTACTCGGCGCCCGCGAACTCCACCAGGCGGCCGCCCACGTCCTCGTTCCCCTGGCGCACCGCGCTCAGCACCTGCTCCAGGGAGACGTTCAGGGCCTGCAGCCGCTCGGGATCGAGCTGCACCTGGTACTGCTTCTGGAAACCTCCGATGGACGCGACCTCGGCCACGCCGGGCACGCTGGCCAGCCAGTACCGGAGGTACCAGTCCTGGAAGGAGCGCAGCTCGGCCAGGTCGTGCTTTCCGGTCCGGTCCACCAGCGCGTACTGGTAGACCCATCCCACCCCCGTGGCGTCCGGGCCCAGCTCCGTCTTCACCCCCTGGGGGAGGCGGGGGAGGATCTTGCTCAGGTATTCGAGGACACGGCTCCGCGCCCAGTAGATGTCGGTGCCGTCCTCGAAGATGACGTAGACATAGGAGAAGCCGAAGTCGGAGAAGCCGCGGATGGACTTGACGCCCGGAACCCCGAGCAGCGACGTGATGATCGGGTACGTGACCTGGTCCTCGACGATGTCGGGGCTGCGATCCCACCGCGAGTAGACGATGACCTGCGTGTCCGAGAGGTCGGGGATGGCGTCCAGGGGGATGCTCTGCACCGCACGGACGGCGAGCAGCACGCAAACCCCGACCAGGATGAGGACGATCCAGCGGTTGTGGGCGGAGAACTCGATGATGCGCTGGATCACGGCATCACCTCGCGTGCCCGGCGTGGGGGTCCGTGGCCACGTCGCCCGGCTGCCCCGCCCCCTGGGCCGCCTCGAGCTTCGATTCCGAGTCGATGAGGAAGTTGCCCGAAACCACCACCTGCTCTCCCGGAGTGAGGCCGGAGAGGACCTCGTAGCGGTCGGGGAGGCGCGCGCCGATGCGGACCTCGCGGGGCTCGAACACGCCCGGCTGCACCTCCACGAAGGCCAGGCTGCGGGTGCCGGTCTCCAGCACGGCCTCGTCGGGCACGGACACCTTCTCCCCGAGCTGCGCGGTCAGCTCGATCTCCGCGTACATGTCCGGCTTCAGGGCCAGGTCGGGGTTGTCGAACTCGACGCGGACCTGGGCGGTGCGGGTGGCGGCCTCGATGGTGGGGTACACGAGGGACACCTTCCCCTGGAAGGTGCGCTCCGGCAGGTAGGACAGTCGCATGGTGGCGGACTGCCCCTGGTGCACGAAGGGCAGCTCGTACTCGTAGACCGAGGCCAGCACCCAGACCTTGGAGAGGTCGGCCACATCGAGCAGGGTCGTTCCCGCCTCGATGCGTTCCCCCTCGGTGACGTTGCGCAGGGTCACCACGCCGGACTCGTGGGCGAACACGGTGACGGTCCGCTGTGGGGTGCGCGTCTCCTCCAGGCGCGCGATCTGGGCGTCGGTCATGTCGAAGAGCTGGAGGCGGCGGCGGGCGCTCTCCACCAGGTCTTGGCCGTAGCCGGCCACGGAGGAGAGGTCGCTCCCCCTCATGCGGTCCCGCGCCTCCAGGGCCACCAGGAACTCCTGCTGCGAGGCCAGCAGCTCCGGGCTGTAGATCTCGAGGAGGGGCTGGCCGTGCCGGACGGACTCGCCGGTGGTGGTGGAGGGGGAGAGGCGCTCCACGTACCCGTCGATCTTCGTGTGCACGTGGCGCAGGCGCGTCTCGTCGTAGGACACGCGGCCCACCGCCCGGATGGTGCGGGTGAAGGGAGCGAGCTCCACCGGTGCCGTGCGCACGCCGATGAGCTGGCGGCGCGTGGCGTCGAGGTGCACCACCCCCTGGCCGGGCACGCCCGAGGCGTGGGTGGCGGCCCGCGCCTTGCCCACGGGGACGAGATCCATGCCGCAGATGGGGCAGGAGCCCGGATGGTCCATCACGATCTGGGGATGCATGGGGCAGGTCCACTTCTGGGGGGCCGCCGTCTCCGCCGGACCACGGGCGTTCCAGGCCAGGGCCGCCAAGACGAGGATCCCCAGCAGGACCGCAGCCAGCGCGATCTTCCGCGCCGTCATGGCTGCCTCCCCGCGTCCACGAGGATGAGCCCCGTGCGCGCCTCGATCCCCGCCAGCGCGCCCCCCAGGTCGGCCCGCTGCCGCTCCACGTCGCGCTCGAACTCGAGGAGGTCGAGGGCATCGTCGAGGAGTGCGATGAACACGGTGCGGCCGTTGGCGTAGGACGCGGAGCCGGCCTCCAGCGTGCTGCGCGCCTGGGGGATCAGCGCCTGCTCCAGAATGCGCAGGCGGCGGCCCGCGCGTTCGGCGCGGGCCAGCATCTGCGCCAGTTCGCCCGAGACGGAGAGGTTCTCCGCCTCGCGGGCGGCGCGGGCGGCGGCCAGGTCGCTCTCGGCAGCCGCCGCCTCCTGGAGCTGCTTCTTCTTGCGCCACAGAGGGAGGCGCGCGCCCACCATCCCCATCACCATTGGGTCCAGGGAGCCCCGCTCCGCCCAGGACACCCCCCACATCCAGTCGGGCTTGCTCGCCAGCCGGGCGCTCTCCAGACGGGCCGCGGAAACGGCCTCCATGCGGCGCATGCGCTCGACGGCGGGCGAGGAGGACGCCGCAGCCATCGTCTCCCTCGCGTCGGGCACGGCGAACTCGGGGAGCGCGGAGAGGATGGGGATGGGCGTCTCCGGGGCCCGTCCCACCGCCGTGTTCAGCCGGCTCGCCGCATCCGCCCGCTCCTGGGCCAGGTCCGCGACTTCCAGCTCGATCCGGGTGATCTCCGTCTGGGTCTTGAGCAGGTCCTCCAGCACGCCCTCCCCGGCCTCGTAGCGTGCGCGCGCCGACGCGAGCAGCGTGCTCAGGACCTCGCGCGAGGCCTCCACGATCTGTCGCGTCCGGTCGGCGCGAAGCACGTCGAGGTAGGCGAGGATCACCTGCTCACGCAGACTGCGGCGGTCGAGCTCGAGCTCCGAGCGGGCGACGTCGACCTCGCCGGCCGCCACCTCTCCGGAGAGACGGCGCTTCCCCCGGTAGGGCACCTCCTGCTCGTAGGTGAGGGTGAGGTTGGCGTCCATGGAATCCCCGAAGGTGATCTCCTGCACCCCCTCGTTGGTGTAGGACAGGCGCATCGTGGGATCGGGGAGCGCCTGCATGGGCGCGATCCGTTCCTGGGATGCCTCGATGCGCGACTCGCTGGCCCGGAGACGCGGGTGCGCCTCCTCGAGCAGGCGCAGGAACGAGGGGAGATCCGGTGTGTCTTGAGCAAGGCACGGAACGGCCAGCAGCGCGGCCACGAGCGCGGCAATCAGGCGGCTCATCCGATGTCCCTCCGAGCGCGAACAGGGAACACGCGCGCACCTCGGGCGGACCCGAGGGCACGAGTCAGAACGCGGGGGAGGGGCTCAGATCCGGAAGGTGCAGTCGAGCAGGAAGACGGGAGGCGAGCCGGGGGGCGAGGAGGCGAGCACCGCCTCGGCCGCGTGGTCCGACGCAACGGCGGGAAGCGGCGAGAGCACGGCGGGGGCGAGGGGGAGGAGCTCGGGGGCGACGCCGGTGACCCCCGACAGCACCGCCGCGTCCGAGGTCGCGGGGACCACCTCGCAGCAGGGCTTCCGGGGCGGGGCGGGCGTCTGCTTGCAGCAGCACCCCGGCTTCACGGCCGGCCGGCCGCCGCAGGCGGTGGCCCGGGCGGGGGCCGTCGTCCCGGCCACCGTCACCGCCAGGGCGAGCAGCACCGCACCCAGGCGTCGCATCGGGGGGGAGTGTAGGTCCAAACCTGGTTCCCTACCACCGTGCAGTAGGATGCGCCGCGCCATGGCATTCACCACCCTGCAGCTCCACCCCGATCTGCTCCGGGCCGTCCGCGAGCAGGGATTCCACCGCCCCACTCCGATCCAGGAGAAGGCGATCCCGCCCGCCATGCAGGCACGGGACATCCTGGCCTGCGCCATGACGGGCAGCGGCAAGACGGCGGCCTTCCTCCTGCCCATCCTGCACCGCCTGCTGGGGAAGCCCCGCGGCACCACCCGGGCCCTCGTGCTCACGCCCACGCGCGAGCTGGCGGCGCAGGTGCACGCGCACCTGGAGGAGCTGGCCGTGCACACCCCGGTGACCGGGGCCGCCGTCTTCGGCGGCGTGGGCATGGGGCCGCAGGAGCACGCCTTCCGGAGCGGGGTGGACGTGCTCATCGCCACCCCGGGCCGGCTCCTCGACCACCTGCGCCGGCCCTACGCGCGCCTGCACGGGATCGAGGTGCTGGTGCTGGACGAGGCGGACCGGATGCTCGACATGGGCTTCCTCCCCGACATCCGGCGCGTGCTGAAGGCGCTTCCTCCCCGCCGCCAGAACCTGATGTTCAGCGCCACCGTGCCCAAGGAGATCCTCGGCCTCACCCGGGAGATCCTGCACGACCCCGTGACCATCGACCTCGAGCGCAAGAGCGCGCCCGCGGTGGGGATCACGCAGGCGGTCTACCCCGTGCACCGGGAGCGCAAGACGGCGCTGCTCCTGGAGCTGCTGCGGCGGAGGATCGTGGAGGACGCCATCGTCTTCACCCGCACCAAGCACCGGGCCAACCGGGTGGCCGAGTACCTGGAGCGGCAGGGGATCGCGGCCGCCCGCATCCACGGCAACCGCAGCCAGAGCCAGCGCACCGCCGCCCTGGCCGGCTTCAAGCAGGGGACGCACAAGGTGCTGGTGGCGACCGACATCGCCGCCCGGGGCATCGACGTGGAGGAGCTGGGGCACGTGGTGAACTTCGACGTGCCCGCCGATCCCCACGCCTACGTGCACCGGGTGGGCCGCACCGCCCGCGCCGGCCAGACCGGCGACGCCTTCACCTTCGTGAGCCCGGAGGAGGAGAACGACCTGCGCGACATCGAGCGCGTGCTCGGCGCCCGCCTGCCCCGCGTGACCCTCCCCGACTTCGAGGCCAGCAAGCCCTCGGAGGAGCGGCTGGAGATCCCGCTCAAGGACCGCCTGGCCGCCATGCGCGCGCAGCGGAGCGGGGGCGGGAGGAGGCAGGGGAGCGCTCCCCCCAGGCAGGCCGCGGCGCGTCCCGCGGGCAAGCCCCGCGCCGGCGGCGGCGGCCGCGGACAGAACCGGCTGGAGGCGATCCTGGACAAGCACGCGCCGAAGGCGGAGGCGCCCGCGCGCCCGTTCGGGAGGCGGAGGCCCTAGACCTTCACGGACCGGGAACGGCGAACGAGACCGTCTGCTCCGTGATCGCCTCTCCACCGGCCAGGATGCGCGCCGCGTAGCGGTAGCCGCCGGGCGTCAGAGCGTTCGCCGGAACCGTGTCGCGGAACTGCGCGCACTCCCGGGGAGCAAGTTCCAGCGTGACGGGCGGGAACGGGTAATCTCTTGCGCCCAGAAGCGTGCGCTCGAGGATCAGAGCCCCGCCATCTCCGGTTCCGCGGCAGGCCACGCCGACCAGGGTGAGCGGCCGCCCGGGGTCGGGCCCCTGCTCCGGGGAGACGGTGAGCGGTCCCGCGCGTCGTGTCGCTCCGTCGCGGACGAACCCGCCGGTTGCGGGTTGGAGCAGCGCCAGGGGGCTGAGCCCCGCCCGCGCGCTCCGCAGCCTGGGCCACGTCTCGTGCCGCCGCATGGCACCGAGCTCGTCGGTGTCGAGGTCGTGGGCGATGCCCACGACCTCGGAGGGACCGGAGGGAAGCCTCACGATCGTCTCCAGGACCGCGGGAACGCCGGCAGGGCGAGCGGTGATGGAGGCGGACGCCTCCCGATCGGCGACGTCCGAGGCAAGGGTGTAGGCCTCCAGGTCCCACCGCGGTGTCCGCGGAGGGGCCGGGGGCGCGATCACCTGGGCGAGCGCCAGGAATCCGTCCTCGTCACGTCCCAGCGGGACCGTCCCCACCAGCACGGGCACCTGGCCGGGCGCATCGTCGGCGCGCAGCAGGGCCGCGAGGTGCTGCACGCCTCGCGTCCGCTCCGGAGGCTCGGAGAAGACGAGGCCGGGAGCGCGCACCTTCACGTCCTTGACCCTGGAACGGACGGTCAAGCCGATCAGGCGCCCGGCGGGAAGGACCTCGGGATCCAGGCTCAGGACCACGGGACAGCTGGCGTCCCGGAGCACGGCCTCGATCACCCGGCGCGGTTCGGTGGCGGCCCCGCGGAAGCTCCGCCCCCCGGATTCCAGCGCCAGCTCGGCGAGGAGCGCCTCGGTCTCGGAGACGTCGTCGGTCGTCATGCCCTGTGCCTGTACCGTGTGCACGCGAACACGCCGCGCCGCGGCCTCGCGCAGCACGGCGTCGACGGCCAGCGAGGCGTCGCGCTGCAGGCCGAGGTGGGCGCCGGTTCCCGTCCTGCTCAGGGACTCGCGGTAGGGACAGCGCGCCAGCAGCTCGCGAAAGGACGCTCGGTCGCGCACCTTTTTCAGGAGGGCGGCCCCTGCGTGGCGGCGCAAGGTGTCGGCGTAGAGCACGACGGCGCGCGAGCCCGGCAACCCTTCCATCTCGAGGAGGAAGCTCGACAGGCGTTCCAGGCTGTCCTCGTCGGCCATGACCGCGTGGGTCGCCTCGTACTCGAGGTCCTGCAGGATCCGCTCGAACTCCCACTGGAAGCAGCAGCCGGAGAGCTGGGTGCTGGTCCTGCCTCGAAGGGTGACATCGGGCTGGACTTCCCCTCCCACGCGCTGGGTGCAGCTCTTCTCGCGCTGGTTGAGGTCGTCCGCGTCCCCCCCGATGCGCTCGAGATGCGTGTCTTCCCAGGCGTTGGCCAGGGGATCCGGCGGTGCCGCGGAGAGCGCGCGCAGTCCCTGCCGCACCACCTCGCCATCGATGGTCCACGGTGTCCAGCGCCGCAGGCGCGTGCCGTTGCTGACGATGCGCACGCGATGGCCGGCCTGGAGGAGCGCGCTGGCCAGCTGCTCCGCCGACTGAAGCGCGCGGACGCGGCCCTGGGTGACGAGGTGCGCCTGGTCGAAGTAGAGCGCGATGGAGGCGGGCGTGGAGGAAGGGGTCGGGGCCTGCGCCGCCTCCGGCGCCGCCACCGCCGGCGTGCCGGCGGCGCAGCCGAGGTCGAGCGCGAAGGCGGTGATCCGCTTCCTGGCGACACGCACCTCGAGGTCGGCGGGGACGAGCGCCGCCACCCGGTCGGCGGGGCCGTCCACGACCAGCTCCACCTGCACCAGCCGGCGCTCCGTCCTCTCCGTGAGGCCGAGCTGGCGGGGGACCTCCCGCTCGCTCTCCTGGGCCTGTGCGCCGAGGAGAACGGTCAGGGAAAGGACACGGACGAGAGGAAGTCCGCGCATCGCCCCTCCTTTTCGGCGATGGTGGGCCCTCACGCCCCCCGCGCGCCCCCCTCCCGGCCGATCACGCTGCTTGCGCGCAGCAGCGGCTTCGCGTCAGGCCGCCGGACGCGCTCTCAGGCGCACCGTCATCCGGTGATCGCGGAAAAACGTGGCGAAGGCCACCCGCACGGAGCCGTTTCCTACCTCCACCCCCGGGGACAGCGCCCCTGCCGCTCCCCCCACCTGGATGGCGTGGGAGCCCCGCGCTCCCGGCGCGGGAAGCTTCAGGTCCAGCACCTCGCCGGGAAGGACCTTCAGCGTCTTCTCCCCTCCGTCGCCGATCCCGCCGATCCGCTTCTCGCCGCCGAGGCCGAGCCACCGTGCTGCCCCGAACTGGAGGTCGATGGAGCCATCGGCGCGGAGCCGTCCCCGGATCTCCGCCATCAGCTCGGCGAACACCTGGGCGGGGAGGCCGTCCTCCTTCGCCGTCAGCCCGGGCAGCGGCCAGCGCAGGGAGGGGAAGTGGACCGTCACCGCCTCCCCCTGCTTGCCTTCGGCTCCAGCGTGGTGCTGGATCGGGCGCGCTCCGGGCGCATCCTCGAGCAGCCAGAGGTCGTAGCGGAGGCGCGCGCCGGCGAAGGCCGGGTCCTCCTTCACCTCGGCCTTGGCGTCGATCCGCAGCGTCTCCCCACAGAAGTCGGCGGGATCGGAGGGGGGCCGGCGCAGGAAATCGAGCGTGCGGCTCTCTCCCTCCTTCAGGGTG
The DNA here is from genome assembly GCA_036274395.1 of Candidatus Polarisedimenticolaceae bacterium. GTDB lineage: Bacteria > Acidobacteriota > Polarisedimenticolia > Polarisedimenticolales > DASUFT01 > DASUFT01. The sequence goes on from DASUFT010000049.1 coordinate 11,735, forward strand.
AACGTGGTGACGCCACCGTCGGCATGCACACCGGCGCGCGTCCGGGTCCAATCCGCGCGCAGCGTCGACCCATCCATGGTGGCGTCCAGCAGGGTGAAGGTCGCCTTCCACACCTCCACCGCGCGCGCGAGCGCCTCCGGCGCAGGAGGTTCGCTCCCGATCCCATGGCAGAGCATCTCCTCCGGCCTGCCCTGTGCGTCGAAGCTCCCCAGCAGCAGGTACACGGACCCCTGCTCGCCACGCCGCAGATCCACCCCTCCGCTGCTGGATTCTCCCGTCGCCCCGGTGGGATCGGTCCGGTAGGTGTGGAGGGTGACGGAGACGGCCTCCTTCAGGTCGGGGGGTGCGGAGCGGACGCCCCAGGAGAGGACGAGCGGGAGCACGATGCAGGCGAGCCTCTTCGTTCCTGTCATGACTGCGCCCTCCAGTCCACGCCGTAGGTGAAGGTGATCTCGCGCGTTGCCGGCGGCGGACCCTCGGCCGCTCCCCGTCGCCACGCGCGCAGCGCGGCCCCGATCCCGAGCGCCAGGACCAGAAGCGCTGCCGCGGCGGCCGCCCAGACCGGGGCCCGGAAGCGCGGGCGCTCCTCGGCCGCCAGCGCCCGCATCACGCGCCGATCGAGGTCCTGCAGATCTTCCGAGGGATCCAGGGCCACCGCGGCCCGCAGCAGCATGGAGTCGAGGAGCAGGGTCCGCCCCTCGTCCGAGGCCAGCGCCTGGGCGAGCAGCGCGGCATCCGCCGGCTCGCCGTCCACGAACGCCGCCACGGCTTCCGCCAGCTCCGGTCTCATGCGGGGCTCTCCTTTCCGGCCCGGCCTCGCGCGCGCGCCAGGGCCGGGGCCAGCGCCCGCCGCAGCGCGTCACGGGCGCGGAAGATGCGATTGCGCACGGCGGCGGCGGTGCCGCCGGTGGCCGAGGCGATCTCGTCGTAGCCGAGCCCGCCGACCTCGCGGAGGAGGAAGGCGTCACGCTCGGAGGTGGGGAGGGAGGAGAGCGCTTCCGCGAGGCTCAGCCCTTCCAGGGCGACGGGGGGAACGGGAGGGAGGACGACCTCCTCCTCCCTCACAAGGCGTGGCCGTCTCTGCTCCGTCCGCCCGTGGTCCAGGAGCAGGCGCCGGGCGATCCGGAAGAGCCAGGCCAGGTCGCGCTCCCGCGGGTCGTAGCGCTCGAGGCCCCGCACCACCCGGACGAAGACTTCCTGGGTCAGGTCCTCGGCCAGCGTGCGGTCCCGGGTGGCGGCCTGCAGGAACCGGAAGATCGCGTGCCCGTGTCTCCGGTACAGCTCCTGCGCCGTCGGGCGTTCCATCCCTTCCGCCCTCCCCGACAGAGGCTAACGCCGGGGAGAGCGGAAGCTCTCGGACGGAATCAGTGCTCGCAATCGAACTGGGGATCGAACTCCATGTGGTCGTCCATCCAGCGGAAGGCGCTCCACCACCGGAACCGCAGCTGGATCGTGGTGGTCTGCCCCTCGGTCACGACGAAGGGGCTCCTCACGCGCACGATGGAGGTCCAGCCACCGCCCGGAGGGGTGATGGTGATGTGGGTGCCGTTCTCGGTGAGCAGGTCCACGGAGTCCATGACGACCACCAGCTGGTCGTAGGTGCCCGGCGGCAGGAACCCGACGGGAAGCGTGACCTCGCGGCCGTTCACCAGCGTGAGCACGTCCACCGTGGTGGGAAGGGTGGTGCTCACGGGGACGAGCTGCCCGTCCAGGTTGCGCGCCAGGATGCTGGTGAACGTGACGTTGGCGGCCTGCAGCCGGGGCCGGTCGTCGCCCTCGGTGGCAGGCGCCAGCGAGCCGTCGGCGTTGGCCAGGGCGAGGAGCCCGTCGCTGGCCGTTCCGGCGGGGGCCGCCCCCGCGGACATGACGAAGTGCACCTGCCCCATGCCGCCGCTCGTGGGATCGTTGCTCGAGCTGCAGGACAGAACGAACAGCCCGACCGCCGTCATCGCGATCGCGGCGAGAAGCTTCGCGTTCCAGCGCATCGATGAACTCCTCCTGGTCGTGAGTGGCTCCATCATACGCGGCGATCGCCTGCGGAGAATTGATCGATCCTGTCCGACTTGGGGGGGGAAGGTGTGCCACCATCCCCCCAGGCACGGAGGTGACGTCATGGTAGAGCGGCAAGGGTTCACGGGTGGTCAGCTCCTGGTGGCGGCCGCGGCCGGTGCCGTGATCGGGGCGGTGGCGGCGCTGCTGCTCGCCCCGAAGACGGGAGCCGAGCTTCGGTCCCGGATCAAGGACCTGGCGGCCACGTCGAAGGAGAAGGTGAGCCGGGTGCCCAAGGCCTTCGGGGATGCCACCGAGGCCGCCCGGGACGCCTTCGTCACCACCCTCGAGCGCTGACCCTATACTCCGCGCCTCATGGCGTGGAGTGCATGCCTCCCTCTTCTCCTGGCGGTCCTGGCGCCCGGGCCCGGGACCGTCGCCGGATCCCCCCGCGCCGTCGCCGTCACCTTCGACGACCTGCCGTGCAATCCGCAGGAGGGATCGACCGCCGCGGAGCAGGTGGCGATCAACCGGGCGATCGTCGACGCCCTCGACGCCGGCGCCATCCCCGCCATCGGCTTCGTCAACGAGGTCCGCCTGTACCGGGACGGCGTCCTCGATCCGGCACGGGTGGCGGCGCTCACGGCCTGGCTCGAGGGAGGGCTGACGCTGGGAAACCACACCTTCGAGCATCCCTCGCTGCACCGCACCCCCCTCCCCGCCTACCTCGAGGGCGTGGTGCGCGGCGAGGAGGTGACGCGCGGCCTCCTCCGCGCGCGGGGCCAGGACCTCCGCTGGTTCCGCCATCCCTTCCTCCACACCGGCCGCGACCTGGCGACGCGGGACCAGGTCGTGAGCTTCCTGGCGGAGCGGGGCGTGCGCGTGGCCCCGGTCACGATCGACAACGGGGAGTGGATCTTCGCCCGCGCCTACCTCGCGGCGGCTCCTGCCGAGAAGGGGCGCATCGCCGACGCTTACGTCGCCTACATGGAGCAGAAGACCGCCTACTGGGAGCGGCAATCGACGGCGCTGTTCGGGCGCGAGATCCCCCAGGTGCTGCTCGTGCACGCCAATCACCTGAACGCGGACCACTTCGGCCGCATCGCAGCCATGCTCCGCGGCCGCGGCTACCGCTTCATCGCCCTGGATGAGGCGCTGCGCGATCCCGCCTACACCTCGGCGGACCGCTTCACCGGAGGCGCTGGCATCAGCTGGCTGCACCGGTGGGCCCTGACGCGCGGCGGGCCCTCGCGCGTCCTCCCGGACGAGCCCAGGACGCCGCCGTGGGTGCTGACGGCCGCCGGGGTGGAGGAGGAGTAGGGCGGGCGGCGCGTCTCGTCTCCGCAGACGTATCCTTCGGTCATGGAACCGCTGACGGAGCGTGATCTCGATACCCTGCGGGACAACGGTTACCGGCACGAGCTTCGCGCGGGCTTCCTGCTCCGCGAGCCCCCGCCGGGATTCCGGCATGGGCGGCTCCAGATGCGCCTGGGGGAGGCGCTGGCGGCGTTCGTGCGTTCGCGGGATCTGGGGGAGGTGGTGCCGGACGTGGGCTTCGTGCTGGCGGAGACCCCCGCCACGGTGCGGCAGCCGGATCTCGCGTTCGTGCAAGCGTCGAGGCTGGCTTCGCTGGCCGACGAGGCCCGTCGGTTTCCCGGCCCCCCCGATCTCGCGGTCGAGGTGCTGTCTCCCGGCGATCGCCCGGGGGACGTGCACGCGAAGGTGGCGGACTTCCTCGCGGCAGGGACGCGGGCGGTCTGGGTGGTGGACGCACGGACGCGGACCGTGACGTCCTATCGCACCTTGCTCCACCCGCGCCGGCTGGGAGAGGAGGACGTCCTCGAAGGCGAGGACGTCCTCCCCGGGTTCTCGATCCCCGTGGCGGCGATCTTCGGCTGACTCAGCTCAGGCAGCGGTCCGACGCGAGCAGCGCCACCGCCGCCACCGCCAGACCCCACGTCTTCCGCTTCATGTCTCCTTCTCCATGAGGGAAGCGTTGCGGCACGGGGATTGGCAGGCCAGCAAGAAAGGTGTAGAGGAGAGCGTGATGCGCTCCATCGCCGTCCTGGCCGCCCTCCTTCTCTCATCCGGCGCCGCGCGCGGGTGGGGGGACGAGGGCCACAAGATCGTGGGGGAGATCGCGACGCGTCTCCTCCCGCTCCAGCAGCAGCGAGAGGTGAAGACGCTGGTGCGCGCGATCGAGCGCCCCGACGGCCAGCGCTACGCGCATCTCGCCACCGCGTCCACCCTGGCCGACACCGCTCGCGCCAGGGCGCGCGCTCAGGCGGAGGCCGTGCGCGAGGGCGTGACGGCGACCGCCGCCAGGCTCGCCCCCTGGAGCCGCTTCGCCGCCATGGACCGCTGGCACTTCCTCAACCTGCCCCGCGATGCGCGGCACCTGCCGGAGGGGACGTGCGCCGACTGCGTGCTGAGCGCGATCGCCTTCCACTGGAGGCAGCTCGCCGACCGCACGCTTTCGCTCCAGGCGCGAGGAGAGGCGCTGGCCCTGCTCGCGCACTGGGTGGCCGACGTGCACCAGCCCCTCCACGTGTCCTACGCCGACGATCGTGGAGGCACGCAGATCGACCGGCTGAGCGGAGTCTACCCGGAGGCGAGGAACCTCCACGATGTCTGGGACAACGGCATCCTGGCCCGGGGCCTGGCCAGACGTGGGCTGCGCGACTGGCGCGCCTACGCCCAGGCCCTCGTCACGGAGATCGATCCCGGCGACCGCGCGCGCTGGGAGGAGTCCCACCCGCGCGCGTGGGCCGATGAATCCTACGTCCTCGCCACCGACGAGGCTCTGCTCTACTGCCGGTGGGAGGACGGCACCTGCCGCCCGCGTGGGAGGGAGCGCGACCTCACGGGCGCGTACCAGGCCCGCTTCCAGCCCGTGGCCGAGCGGCGGCTGCAGCAGGCGGCGGTGCGCCTGGCCCGGACCATCGCGGACGCTCTGCGCGGATCCTAGCGGCGGCGGCGGGCGCGTGCCTCCTCGCTGAGGGTCGTGTCCCGATCGTTCCCGCAGGACACGGTCGAGTGCTCGGTCAGCTCCAGGGAAGCGTCGATCACGAGGCCGACGTTTGGGCAGTAGACCTTGAACTCCTCCGCACTCGGCTCCAGGGGCGTGGTCTCCCGGGTCCGGATGCAGTCCTGGAATGTTCCCGCGTCCGCTACCGTCTCCAGGCAGGCCTCCACGATCTCGGCCTGGTCGAGGGCGACGCCGGGCGCGACCTCCTGGAAGGAGCGCGAGCCCAGGAGCGGGGTGCCGGGCATGATCAGCCCGGGCTGCGCGCCGTCCTCGCCGGCGAGCCAGGCGCCTTCGTGGGACACGATCTCGCCGTCCTCGTAGATGTCGGTCTCCTCGCCGAAGTAGTAGACGTCGCCGGTCTCGCGGCACTGGGCGAAGTAGTTGCGGGAGACTTCGACGAGCTCGTCGTCCTCCGTCTCGCGCTCCTCCACCACCCGCGCCTTGACCTTGAGGGTGACTCCGTCCGGCGTGGTGAAGGAGATGGTGCGCATGTCGCAGGTCACTGTGATGGTGAGCTGGACCTCCGTGCCTTCATCGTCGCCCTCCAGCACGGAGACCGTGCCCGGTTGCAGGGGGAAGTAGGGGTTATCGCCCTTGTTCGTGAAATGACAGCGCTCGAGCGCGAAGCGCTGCGTGAAGGTGGAGGAGCACTGGGCGGAGGCGTGGGGAGAGGCGAGGAGCACCGGGACCAGCGCCAGGACGGGAAGGACCCGACGGATGCGCATGGCGACCTCCTGGATGGGCTTTGCGGGCGGGAGAACGGCTTGCGCGAGCCTACACCCAGGGGCTGACGTGGGGCAACGAGCGAACCTCAGTTGGACGTCGTGATCCTCGGATTGTCCATGGCCACGTCCCACTCGAACAGCGGGTAGCGCAGCTCGGGATCGCCGAACTCGAAGCCCACGTGGTCCACGTCGCGCATGAGGCGGCCCCAGGAGCCGTTGGGGCGCAGCGTGTTTCGGGAGATCCACTTCCATCTCGGGGGGAGCGTGCGGGAGGTGACGGGCACGGACACGTCGTAGGACCGCCATTGCAGGAGATCGACGAAACCGATCACGCCGGAGGGGGGAAGGTCGAGCGGCGTCACGGTGTAGGCGCCCCAGTCGTCGGACAGATCATCCGGGGTCCCGTTGTCGTTGAGGAGGATCAGGGTGAGCGTGCGGCCGGTGTAGTTCCCGGAGGCGCTCGCCACCGCGAGGTCGATCCCCACCGAGGTCACGCCGCGCGCCGCGTAGTCCCCGGTGAATGCGCTCGCCACGCCGAACGAGGTGGAGGCACGGGGGGTGAAGGTGACGAGCGTGCTGTCCCGGAGGTAGGCGCCGGGGTTGCCGCCGTCCGGCTGGATCGTCTCGTTGCCGGTGCCGAAGGTCCATCCCCCTTCGTTGCCTGCGTCGAACGTTTCGACGGTGGTGGTGGTCGTGTAGGTGTCCACGGCGGGCGTGGAAGCGGCCAGGCCGATGGCGGCGAGGACGGCGAGCAGGGAAACGGCACGGCGAGCGAGCACGAGGACCCTCCCAGGATGTGCGGAAAGTGACCGTGCATCCTACCAGGGCTCTCGCCTGCACCTCAACCCGCGCGGCGGCGCCGTGCCGCCGCGGTGGGAGGCATCTTCCCCTTCACGACGTCCAGGACCGCGCGCAGGCAGTGGGGGTCGTCGTCGAACCCGCCGTGGGTGGAGGCCTGGACCTGGGCCCCCGGCGAGGAGGTGTGGCGCACGAGCCGCCGGCTGCCCTCCGGTTGCTTCTCGAGCCAGGGCAGGAAGTCGCGCGCGAGGCCCAGCACCGCCGTAGGGCGCGCCTTCTCGAAGGAGTTCGCCACCAGGTGCAGGAGGGAGCGCTGGTAGTAGAGGATGGGCTTGCAGGTGGGATCGTCCTCCTCCGCCTGCTCCGTGAGGTGGAACTGGACGTAGCGCTTGACGCCCTTCCCCAGGTGGGGGAACAGGCGCCTCTCGAAGGTGGGGATGTTCACCGCCGGTGCCAGGAAGGTGACCGTGGAAACGGTCCACCCCGCCTCCACCAGCACGTCGGCCAGGTAACTGTGCACGATGGCGCCGGCGGAGTGCCCGACGAGGTGCAGCCGCACGTTCCCCGGCTCGAGCCTGGCCTTCCTGAACTCGCGGTAGAGGAGACGGGCCCCGGACTCCTCGTTGGAGCTGATCTTCTCCGCGTTGTCCTTCATCTCGTCCCAGATCCAGCGCCCCACCGGCGCCAGCGTGCGCTCCAGCCGCTGGTTCCACAGGCGCCGCATGCTCTCCCGGAACCCGCCCGTGCGCCTGGCGGCGCCTTCACGGAACGAGGTGACGACGTCCTGGCACCGGTTCTTCAGCGTGCTCCAGAGATCGGTCTCCCACATGAAGAAGATGGGGAAGACCTTGGCCTCGTAGAGGGCGGGGATCCACCGCGCCGCGGTGGCGGCCGCCGTATCCTCTCCGGTGAGGCCTCCGTGAGCGTAGATGGCGAGGTCCACCGGCTCGCCTTCGGCGATGCCGTGCTTCCGGCGGAACGCGTCCAGGTGGAAGGTGGCCAGGGCCTGGAGATCGGTGGGCTGGGTGCGGAACTCGCCGCTGCCGCTCAGCTTGCCGTCGTTCGCCATGTCGAGGACGAAGGGAGAGATCTCCCGGTTGCGGAGCACGGTTTCGCTGGCCAGGGTGACGCGCACCGCCCCGTCCTCGCGCACCGTGCGCAGGGTGGACGCCGCCGCCACCGCCTGGTGCAGCGAGGTGGCGACACCGAGCTGGGCCACCCAGCAGTCCATGGCGTTCTCCAGCCAGTCCTCGTAGGAGAGGACGGCCAGGCCGCCGTTCCCCCAGTTGGTCCCCCAGGAGTTGAGGATCCAGAAGCCGTAGGCGTCGTACCCGAGCATCGCGAACGCGTGCCCGCCGTCATCGGGGTCCGCCTTCTGGAAGGGGATCCGGTAGGCGCGGCGCCGGTCCCGGCCGGACGGAGCCTTGTCCCAGCCGCCGTGGCAGACGGCGCTGGCGTAGAGCACCCCTGCCTCGTTCAGCGCCGACTGCATGTCCGTCACGGACCGGGGGTCCACGCGAAAGTAGGCGCCGAGCGGACGCTTGGCGGCATCGAGCCACCAGTCCGTCGCCGGATCGTTGGTGGGCGCGGGCATGGCGTAGCTCTTCCAGAGAGAGGTGTCGCAGGCCCCGTGCTTGTACCAGCCCTTGAGCGCGCCGCGCAGGCTCGAGCCCTCGTCCTCCGACCCGCGAAACTCGTCATAGCGTCGCGCCATGGAGTAGAGCATCCAGGGAGACACCTGCTCGCTGCGTCGGTCGCGGTAGAAGAGGTGCTCGATCACTGCCGCCAAAGCAAACCCGGTACAGGCGTTGGTCTTCTCCTGGTTGCGCGTGCGGAAGGGGACGACCTTGCGGTCGGGCTTGAAGTCGCGCGGGTCGATCATGGGCTTGGGCGACCTCTCCACCCGCGGCGTGTAGGGGCGGTCCCGAAGATCGAGCCGGTCGGGGACGACGGGGCAGAGCTGCCCCAGCTTGCGCCGGTTCACCGCCATGACTTCTTCCCTCCAGTGGCGGGAGCGTAAACCAGTTGACGGTGGGAGAGGATCACGAGCCTCTTCCACTCTCCTTTTTCCATCTCGAGGAGAGCTATCGTCGAGAAATGCTGAACGCGCTCCTTCTGATCGCCGCGCTCCTCCCTGATCTGAAGTCCGCCTGTCCCGATCCCTCGCCCGAGCCGGTCCTGGCGGGCGTGAACGGGGTCACGCTGCCCACCATCGTGGGGCAGAAGACCGCGCCGGACTACCCGGCAGAGGCCCGGTCCAGGAGCCTCGGTGGGAAGGTGATGCTCTCCGCCGTCATCTGCCCCGACGGAAAGGTGTACGACGTCGTCGTCCTGGAGGGGATCCCCTGGGCGCGCAGCCTGGACGAGGCCGCCGCCCGCGCCGTGCGGTCCTGGGTTTACCAGCCGGCGCTCCACAACGGCAAGCCGGTGCCCGTCTACATGACCGTCGGCGTCGACTTCGACGTGAGCCCGCATCCGACCTCATGGGCGCGATCGGTCGTGAACCTGAGGCTGCACACCACGCTCGACCGTGCGCTCGCCAAGCTGGAGAAGGTCGGCTTCAAGATCAAGTACACGGGCTCGTCTCCTCCCGTGCTTCGGACCTACGAGGAGACCAGTGTGCAGGCGGTCCTCGACGACCTGGCCGAACGCTACCGGCTCACCATGGAGCTGGTGAGCCCGGGAAAGCTGCGGGTCACCGGCTTGCCCGGCCCCGAGACGGAAGGTCTGGTGGCGCCGGTGCTCGAGACGAGGGGGGAGGCCGCGCTCCCGGCGACCTTGCACGGCCGCGTGGGACTCAACCTGGTCGTGCTCGACGACGGCACCGTCGACCGTGCCACGGTCGTGCACCCATCCGGGGACGAGAAGCTCGACCGGGCGGCCAGCGAAACCGCCCGCCAGTGGAAGTTCCGTCCGGCCACACTCGCCGGCCGCGCCGTGGCCTCGTACCTGCCGGTGATCGTGGAGCAGTAGAGAGAGTCTGCGTCGAGGATGGAACCTGTGGAGCCGGCGCCCAGGGTTGAACTGGGGACCTGCTGATTACGAATCAGCCGCTCTGCCGACTGAGCTACGCCGGCTCTCTCCAGAGCCCGGTGGTTATACCAGCCGGGGGGCGAAAACGGCAACGAAGAGGCCCGGAACCGAGCCAAAAAAAGAGCTTGCGCGCAGGCGAAAGTAGGGCGAAGATCGCCGCATGCAACCCAGGCCGGACCCGCGCGCCCAGCGCACCACGGGGAGAGGCTCGGTCGCCAACGTGGCGAACCGCTTCGAGCGGATCGCGGTCGAGCCCGAGGACGATGGCTGGACGCCCGACGACGATCCCGTGGCACCGCTGGAGACGACGGTCACCCCCGAGGTGACCAAGCGCGTGATCACCACGAACGCGTCCCCCGACGTGGGGATGGAGCGCACGATCAATCCCTACAAGGGCTGTGAGCACGGCTGCGCCTACTGCTTCGCGCGCCCCACGCACAGCTACCTCGGGTTGAGCCCCGGCCTCGACTTCGAGACCAAGATCTTCTCCAAGCCGGACGCCCCCGCTCTGCTGCGCAAGGAGCTGGCGCGCCCCGGGTACGTGGCCAAGGTGATCGTGATGGGGGCGAACACCGACGCCTACCAGCCCGCCGAGAAGAAGCTCCGGATCACGCGCGCCCTCCTCGAGGTCCTGGCCGAGTTCAAGCAGCCGGTGGGGATCCTCACCAAGTCGGCGCTGGTGCTGCGCGATCTCGATCTGCTCGCCCCCATGGCGGCGGAGGGGCTGGCCTCCGTCTCCCTCTCCATCACCACCCTCGACCGCTCGCTGGCCCGCGCCATGGAGCCGCGCGCCGCTGCTCCCGAGCGCAGGGTGGACGCGCTGCGGGGCCTCTCCGAGGCCGGGATCCCGACCGGCGTACTGGCGGCTCCCATGATCCCGGGTCTGAACGATCACGAGCTGGAGAAGATCCTGGAGGCCGCGGCCGGTGCCGGCGCGCGCAGGGCCGGGTACGTGCTGCTGCGGCTCCCGCACGAGCTGAAGGAGCTGTTCACGGGATGGCTCGAGGCGCGCTATCCCGCCCGGGCGGCGAAGGTGCTGGCGCTCCTGCGGGGAACGCGCGGGGGCGCGCTCTACGACTCGGGCTACTTCACCCGCCAACGCGGGGAGGGTCCGCTGGCGGACCTGCTGGCGCGGCGCTTCGAGGTCGCCTGCCGCCGCTTCGGCCTCAGCGACGCCTACATGCCCCTCGACGGCTCGAAGTTCCAGGTGCCGTTCCGCCCGCACCCGGCCGCGCAGGGGAGCCTCTTCCCGTAAGATCCCGCCCGCGTGGCGACCGCGGCCCTCATCTTCGCCCTCACCTACGTGGTGATCGCCCTGCAGGGGCTGCCGCGCCTGCGCCTCGATCGCGCCTCCGGCGCGCTCCTCGGTGCCGTGGCCATGGTCGCCTGTGGGGTGCTCGACTTCGACGCGGCGCTCGCCGCCATCGATCTCGACACCATCCTCTTCCTGCTCGGCATGATGATCGTCCTCGCCTACCTGGAGCTGTCCGGCTTCTTCCAGGTCATCGAGCGGCGCCTGCTCGGGTTCGCGCGCTCCGCCCGCGGGCTGCTGGTGTGGGTGGTGGGGACGGCGGGCGTGCTCTCGGCCGTGTTCATGAACGACACCGTCTGCCTGATGCTGGCGCCGGTGGTCGTACGGGTGACGCGTCGCCTTTCCCTGCCCCCCGTTCCCTATCTGCTCGGCCTCGCCCTCGCCGCCAACGTGGGGAGCGCCTGCACTATCCTCGGGAACCCCCAGAATGCGTGGATCGGGGTCCGCTCCGGCCTCGGCCTCTTGCCGTTCACGGGCGCGCTGTGGCCGGTCTCCGCGGCGGGGCTGGCGCTCTGCTGCGCGGTGCTGCTGGTGCTGTACCGGAAGGCGCTGCCGCGAGGGCTCCGCCCCGTTCCCCCACCGCGCGCGCCGCAGGCCATCGAGCGGGGGCTGCTGGTCTCCGGCCTCCTCGCCGGCATCGGCCTGCTGGTGCTGCTGGCGGCGGGCGTGCGGCCGGCCGCGGCGGCCATGGCGGCGGCCGCCGCCGTGGTGGTGGCGGGTGCAGCCCGCCCCCGCACGGTGCTGCGCGAGGTGGACTGGCCCCTCCTCCTGTTCTTCGCCGGCCTGTTCGTGGTGATGCGCGGCGTGGAGCACGCGGGTCTTGCCCGACGGGCCCTGGAGGCGACGTCCGCCTCACTGCACGGCGCCGACGCGTCCGCGCTGGGCACGCTGGCGGTGGCGGTGACGGCACTCTCGCAGGCGGTGAGCAACGTGCCCGCGGTGCTGCTGTTCGGCCCCTCGCTCGCGATCGCGCCCGCCGCGGTGGCGTCCACGCTGTGGCTGGCCCTGGCCGCGTTCTCCACCCTGGCGGGGAACCTCACGATCCTCGCCTCCGCCGCCAACGTCATCGTGGTCGAGTCGGCGCGCCGGGAAGGGTTGAGGATCGGGTTCCTCGAGCACCTGGCGGCGGGGCTCCCGGTCACGGTGGGGACGCTGCTGCTGGCCTGGGTCTGGCTCCTCGTTCGTGCCGCCTAGTGCAGCGCGCGCCGGAGCCAGGTCTCGTTCTCGATCCAGCGCGACACCTTGTAGAGCGCCCGCACCTGGATGCGCGTCCGGGGATCGTTGATCACCTCGTGGATCGAGACGGACAGCAGCTCGCAGATGGCGGCCAGGGGCGGCCGCCGCACCACGCGCACCACGCCCTCGCGCGTGCGCGCGCGCTCCCGGGGCAGGGTGGGGAAGAGGGCGCCGGACACGGCGCGAGGGTAGCATCGGCGCGTGGCGTTCTTCGAGTCTCTGGCCGCGCTCGAGCCCGCGCTGCGGGCCTCCCTGCGCGGCCCCCTCCCCGGTCCCGCAGCGCAGAGCGCGATGGGCCGCACGCCGCGCGAGCTGCGCGCCCTTCCCTTCGACCATCACGCGGCGGTGCTGGTCCTCCTCTATCCCCATCCCGCCGACCCGCGCCCCCACGTCGTGCTCACCCTGCGCTCGCCGGAGCTCCGGCGGCACCGGGGACAGGTCTCCTTCCCCGGCGGCGTGGTGGAGCCGGGAGAGGACCTGGTGGCCGCCGCCCTGCGCGAGGCCGAGGAGGAGGTGCACGTCCGCCCCGGCGAGGTGGAGGTGCTGGGCATGCTCACCGCGCTCCCCATGCCCCACACCGGCTTCGTGCTGCACCCGTGCGTGGCCGTGGCCCGGGCCCGGCCCGACCTCCGGGCCTGCGAGCGCGAGGTGGCGCGGGTGCTGGAGGTTCCGCTCGCCCTGCTCGCCGATCCTTCGCGGGTGCGGGAGGAGCCGCGCCTCCTGGGGGAGCGGGTGTACCAGGTGCCCTACTTCGACGTCGCCGGCGAGAAGGTCTGGGGGGCGACCGCCATGATCCTGGCCGAGCTGCTGGCCGTCCTGGGGGCGGTCCCGCATCCCCGTCCCCTGTCCTGAAGTGTCGCCGGCGGTTACGTCCTCGTCATCGCGCGGACGGTTTCGGCGACCCTATATTCCGTCTCACTTTCAGGAGGAGGAGGCGGCAGTGTTCCAGCGACGCCGGCGTTCGACCGACAAGTCTCCCATCGACCCCACCAATCCCGCGACCACCACCCTCGCCAAGGACGTCGTGTTCGAGGGACGCGTGCGCACGCCCGGGGACGTCATCGTTCACGGCACCCTGCAGGGCGACCTCGAGGTCGGCGGCCGTCTGCGCGCCATGCCAGGGAGCCACGTGCAGGGCACGGTGACCGCGGCCGAGGCCTGCCTCCAGGGAACGGTGGACGGGCCGGTCTCCGTCACCGGAAAGCTCGAGGTGGCGCGCACGGCCCGCCTGGAAGGGGACGTGCAGGCGGGGACGCTGGCCATCGCCGAGGGGGCGGTGCTCCTGGGCTCGATGCGCATCGCCGGCGAGACCCACCGCTTCGTGGAGCGGCGCGAGGCCGAGGTCCCCGAGTCCGTCGACGCCTAGCCGCGGGTGCCGTGGCAGCGGCGGCAGTCCTCGCCCAGCGGGTGGTTGGGTCCGCGGGGGACAGGCGCGCCCGGTCCGTGACATTCCAGGCAGGCAGGCGCCCCCGCCGCTTCGGCGTGGGCGGCGTCCGGGGGGAGCAGCGGCGGCTGCCGGGAGCGCAGGGCGAGCCAGCCCACCGCCGCCGCGGCCAGGAGGAGCAGGAGGAGGAGCACCGCTTGCCTGCGCGTCATGTTCACACGCGCACCCTACCAGGCGCGCCGCCGATTGACCGCCCCACCGCGCTCCCGCTACTCTCTGCCGCCGATTCCAGCGAGGGGGTTCGCGTGGAGCGTCTGCCGTCCGTCCCGCCCCAGGCCACGGTGCTGCTGGTGCAGGACGTCGCCGCCTTCCGCGACCTGGAGACCACCTTCCTGCGCCGGCACGAGCTGCGGGTGATCGCGGAGGAGAGCGGGGATGCCGCGCGCCGGCGCGCCCGCACCGACCCGCCCCAGATCGTGATGGTGGACTTCGCCGACGCCCGGGCCAGCGTTGCCCTCTGCGGCGAGCTGAAGGCCGACCCCACCCTGACCCGGGTGCCCGTGGTGCTCGTCCTGCCCCGGACCAGCCGGGCGGCGGGGCAGGCGGCCGGAGCCGATGCCCTGATCTTCAAGCCCGTGGTGCAGCGCGAGTTCCTGGACGCGGTGCGCCGCTTCGTGCCCCTGACGGAGCGGCGCGCGCGGCGCACGCCCATCAATTTGCGCTTCACGTGGAGGACCGAGGGAGGGGTGGTCGGCCACTCCTTCAGCCGCGATCTCTCCCCCTCGGGCGCGTTCCTGGAGTCCGACCGCATCCCCCCCCTGGGGTGCCCGCTCCATCTGTCCTTCCGCCTGGCGGCGGAGGAGGCGGAGATCGCCTGCGGGGCCCACGTGCGCAACGTCCCCGAGGTGGGGCAGCTCGGCTTCGGCGTGGAGTTCGCCGAGCTGCGCGAGGAGGACAGAGTGCGCCTGGTGCGTTTCGTGGACGGCGTGCTGCAGCGCTCGCTGGCCTCACGCGATTGAGCGCGGTCCACGCCAGCGCCCCCACGCGGATCGACCTCGCCGGGGGCACCCTCGACATCTGGCCGCTCTCCGTCCTGGTGCCGGGGGCGGTGACGGTGAACCTGGCGGTGGAGCTCCTTGCGCACGCCGACGTCGCGCGGCGGAGCGACGGCCGCGTGGAGGTGGTCTCCGCCGACCGCAAGGCACGCGCGGTCCGCCGCCTCCCCCTGCGCCCTTCCCAGTGCACGGGCCCGCTCTCCCTGCTCCTGCGCCTGTGCGCCGCCTTCGCGCCCGCCTCCGGCCTCACCCTGCGCACGCGGGCGGAAGCACCGGCGGGGGCGGGACTGGGCGGGTCCTCGGCCCTGGCCATGGCGGTCGGCGCCGCGCTCGCCCGCTTCACGGGAACGCCGCTCCGGGGGGAGGCGCTCCTCCGCCGCGTGATGAACCTGGAGGCGGTGGAGCTCGGCGTGCCCACCGGGAACCAGGACTACCTGGCGGCGCTGCACGGCGGCCTCTCCGCCTGGCACCACGAGGCGGACGGCACCCGGCGAGAGCGGCTGCCGCTGCCCCCGGCGCTGGGGCGCCGCCTGGTGCTCGCCTACACCGGGCAGCCGCGCCACTCCGGGTTCAGCAACTGGGACATGTTCCGGCGCTCCATCGAGGGGGAAGCCACCACCCTGGCACGGATGGGGGAGATCGCGCGCATCGCCCGCGCCATGCGCGATGCCCTGCTCGCCTCCGACCTCGACGCGGCGGGCCGCCTCCTGGGAGAGGAGGGCCGCCTCCGCTATCGCCTCGCCCCCTCGGTGGCCACGCCGCTCCTCCTGGCCGCCGACCGGGCGGCGCGGCGGGCGGGTGCCCTGGGGGTCAAGGTGTGCGGCGCGGGGGGCGGCGGATGCCTCGTCGCCTTCGCCGCGGAAGGACGCGCGGAGGCGGTGGCGCGGGCGCTCCAGTCCGCCGGCGCCCGCGTGCTCACGGCACCGCCTGCGGCGCGGGGGCTGCGCCTGGCTAGCGGACCTGGAGGGGGATCGTCAGGGAGACGCGCTCGGGCGCGCAGTAGCCGCTCGCCGCGACGCAGTAGTAGTAGGTGAACCTGGCCGGGACCGTGTGCGCGCCCCTGGGCGCCCTGGAGTCCACGCTCACCTTCACCGCCACGGGATCCACGGTCTTGTAGTAGTTCTGCTCGGCGTGCTCGAGAGGAGGCATCTCCGAGGCGCCTACCGCGGCCTCCGCTCCACCCACCAGCCCCTCCGCCGCGGGGACCTGCAGCTTCATCTTGGGGTAGCGGTTCACCTTGATCCCGGGGTTGGGCTCCACCCGGATCACCACCTCGACCTCCTGGCCGGGGGCCGCCGCGGGCGGGTTCACCGTGACGACCAGCTTCGCCGGGTCACCCGCGGGCTTGGCCCCCCCCGGGGCACCGGCGGAGGCGGCGGAGAACAGGAGGATCCCCAGTGCGGCGGCATGGCGTGGGCTCATGGGCCACGATTCTACGGAGGCCCCCCGGGACCGGCAAGGCGCGGTTGTTGGGGGGAGGGGGTGGGAGTACACTTCCGGCCGCATCCCGCGACGCTTCTGGAGGTTCCCGTGCACCACCGCAGCCGACCCGCCGCGCTCCTCATCCTGCTGGCGTGCCTGGCCCTGGGGCCCGCCAGCCTGGCGGACGACGTCGTCCACTTCCAGAACGGGACCTTCATGAAGGTGCAGGGCTACACGGTGGAGGGGGACACGATCAAGGTCAACCTCGGACCGGGCGCTTCGATGTCGTTCCCCAGGAATCTGGTGGAGTCCATCGAGCGGGCGGGTCGCACCGTCTACCCCCAGACCAGCTCCGGCCCGGCGAACGTGGTGGTCTCCGGCAGCGCGGGCGGCCAGGTCACCTCCTCCCAGTACCTCCAGCGCGGGACCGAGCAGATCCCGGCGAACGCGCGCGCCGCGCTCGGGCTGACCCCGCCCAGCGCCGACGCCACGGCACCCGACAAGGATGGCGCGCCCCGTCCCGATCGCGGCTCCTTCCAGATGAACGGCAACCACGGCCAGATCCGGGCCATGGGCCGCCGGACGGCTCCCATCGGGGAGGCGCTGATCGAGAAGGACCCGACCGCGCCGCCCCCGCAGGTCGCACGGCCGCGCGGCTTCACCTCGCTGGCGGCGCGCTCGTTCCCGGCCGCGCCGCAGCCCGAGCCGCAAGCGGCCCCCGCCGACCCGGCGCCCGCCGAGCCGGAGACTCCCGTGGAGGATCCGCCGGCGGAGGAAGACGGCGGGAACTAGGAGGCAGGAGATCTCCCGTCCCCTGGTCGTCGGCCTCACCGGTCCCAACGCGGCAGGCAAGGGGGAGGTCGCGGCGATGCTCCGCGATCTCGGCTTCGCCGTGCACTCGCTGTCGGACGTGGTCCGCGAGGAAGCGGCGGCGCGCGGCCTCCCGCCGGAGCGCGGCCACCTGATCGAGATCGGGAACGACCTCCGCCGCCGCGGCGGCCCCGGCGTGCTGGCGGAGCGCATGGTCCCCCGCCTGCGCGGCCGGGACGTCGTGGACTCCATCCGCAACCCCTCCGAGGTGCAGGTGCTGCGCGGCGTTCCCGGGTTCGTGCTGGCCCGCGTCACGGCGTCGATGGCCACGCGGTTCCGCCGCAGCCTGGCCCGCGCGCGCCCCGGGGACCCGGATACGCTGGAGGCGTTCCGGCAGCGGGAGGAGCAGGAGAACGCCACCGACCCGGCAGGCCAGCAGCTCGATCGCACCGCCGCCCTGGCCGACGTCGTCCTCGACAACGACGGGGACCTCCCCGCGCTGCGGCGTGCGGTGGAGCGCCTGCTCGCCGAATGCGGGGAACCCCGGGTGCTATAGTTTGGGCGTCGCCGTCGCCAGAGGGCGCGGCGGGGAGCAGGTCGGCTCCCAGGAGAAGGACGTACCGGTGCGGGTCCTGCAGCGTGTCGCCTCTCCCTCCGACCTCAAGAACCTGAGCCGGGACGAGCTGAAGGCCCTCTGCCAGGAGATCCGCGAGTACATCGTGGACGTGGTCTCCCAGAAGGGGGGCCACCTGGGAGCGAGCCTCGGCGTGGTCGAGCTCACCGTCGCCCTGGAGACCGTGCTCGACCTGCCCCGCGACAAGGTGGTGTGGGACACCGGCCACCAGGCCTACGTGCACAAGGTGCTCACGGGCCGGCGGGAGGCGCTCTGGTCCATCCGCCAGAAGGACGGCATCTCCGGCTTCCTGAAGCGGGACGAGAGCCCCTTCGACGCCTTCGGCGCCGGGCACGCCTCCACCGCCATCTCCGCCGCCCTCGGCCTCGCCACCGCGCGCGATCTCGCCCACGACGACTTCCGGGTGGTGGCGATCATCGGGGACGGCGCCATGACCGGGGGCCTGGCCTACGAGGCCCTGAACAACGCCGGCCAGTCCCACCGGCGCCTGCTCGTCGTCCTGAACGACAACGGCATGTCCATCTCGCCCAACGTCGGCGCCATGGCGCACTACCTCACGAGCATCACCGCCAGCCCCCAGTTGAAGCGCCTGCGCGACGAGGCCAAGCACCTGATCGAGCGCCTGCCCGTCGTGTCCGGGCCGGTGGAGGAGCTGGCCAAGCGCCTGGAATCGACGCTGAAGTCGCTGGTGATCCCGGGCGGGATCTTCCAGGCGCTGGGCTTCACGTACCTGGGGCCCGTGGACGGGCACGACCTGGACGGCCTGATGCACCTGCTTCCGAACGTGCTGCGCATGGACGGGCCGGTGCTGCTGCACGTGATGACGCGGAAGGGGAAGGGGCTCCAGCACGCGGAGGAGGATCACGAGTCCTTCCACGGCGTCAGCCCCTTCGACAAGGTGACGGGCAAGGCCATCCCCGTGCCGCCCTCGCCCACGCCCGCGTACACGAAGGTGTTCGGGGAGGCGATGCTGCAGGCGGCCGAGGCCTTCCCCGAGATGGTGGCGATCACGGCGGCCATGCCCACCGGCACCGGGCTGACCGCCTTCCAGAAGACGTACCCGGAGCGGTTCTTCGACGTGGGGATCGCGGAGGCGCACGGCGTGTGCTTCGCGGCCGGCCTGGCCTGCGAGGGGGTGCGGCCGGTCTGCGCCATCTACTCCACCTTCCTGCAGCGCGCCTTCGATCAGGTGGTGCACGATGTGGCGCTGCAGGAGCTGCCGGTGGTGTTCGTCCTCGATCGCGCCGGCGTGGTGGGCGCGGACGGGCCCACGCACCACGGCGTGCTCGATCTCGCCTACCTGCGCTGCGTGCCGGGGATGGTGGTGGCGGCACCCAGGGACGGGAACGCCCTGCGCGACCTCCTGTGGACCGCGCTCTCCCACGACGGCCCGTTCGCGCTGCGGTTCCCGCGCGACACCGTGCCGGCGGGGTACGACCCGGCGCGGCCGCCGCAGGCGCTGCCCATCGGAACGTGGGACGTCCTGGCCCAGGGAAGCGACGCCGCTCTCCTCGCCGTGGGGACGATGGTGCAGCCGGCGCTCGCCGCCCGGGCGCGCCTGGCCGCGCGCGGGATCGACGTCACCGTGGTGGACTGCCGCTTCGTGAAGCCGATCGACGAAGCGCTGCTGGGGCGCCTCAGGCGCGAGCACCCGGTGCTCGTCACGGTGGAGGAGGGGAACCTCCCCGGCGGCTTCGGCGACGGCGTGCTGGAGCGCCTGGTGGCGGAGGGGCTCTCCACGGCCGGCGTGGTCCGCCTGGGCCTTCCCGACGGCTTCGTCCACCACGGCACCCGGGAGGAGCTGCTCCAGGACGTGGGGCTGACGCCCGAGCACCTGGAGCAGGCCGTGGTGACGGCGCTCCAGAAGGCCGCCGTCTCCGGCCGTGACGCCTGAGCACGCGCGCCACGGCGCGCTCACGGGCCGCGTCGGCCTCCTCACCGTCAGCGACACCCGCACGGAGGGGACCGACGCCTCGGGGGCGGAAGCGCGCAGGCTCCTCACCGAGGCCGGGCACCGGATCGCCGCCTACGCGATCCTGCCCGACGAGCAGGAGAAGGTGGCGGCGCAGGTGACGGCGTGGCTCCGGTCTCCGGAGATCGATGCCGTGGTCGTGAACGGAGGGACCGGCGTCTCCAGGCGTGATCGGACCTTCGAGGCTCTTGCCGGGCAGATCGAGCGGCCGTTGCCGGGGTTCGGGGAGCTCTTCCGGATGCTCAGCTTCGAGGAGGTGGGGGCCGCCGCCATGCTGTCGCGGGCCACCGCGGGCATCGCCTCCGGGAAGCCGCTGTTCGTCCTCCCCGGCTCGACGAAGGCGGTGACCCTGGCGCTGGCGCGGCTGATCCTTCCCGCGCTGCCGCACCTCCTGGGCGAGCTGCGCCGGTAGTCAGTTCTTCGGCAGGTCCGGGGGGGCTTCCGCCTCGATCACCGGACCGTGGACGGCCTCGTAGCGGTCCAGGTTCTCGCGCATGGCCCGGATCATCCGCTTCAGGTGGCCGGGAGAGACGATGACGCGGGAGGTGACCACGCCGCCGGGGGGGAAGAGGTTGATGAAGTCCAGCACGAACTCCTCCCGGGTGTGCGCGACCATCATCTGGTTCGCGTACTTGCCGGGGAGGACGTCGTCGGGCATCTGGATGGGAAGCTTGCCCTGATTGGCCATGCGCGCTCCTTGCGGCGGGGACCGAGCCGGCGATAAGGTACCGCTTCCTTCCCCGGAGGTCCTCATGGCCGACGTTCACTGCCGCCGCTGCGGCGAAACGCGCGCGGGTCTCGCCAACCCCCCGCTCCCCGGCGAGGCCGGTGCCGAGGTCCAGGGCGGCATCTGCGCCGTTTGCTGGCAGGAATGGAAGGGGATGCAGGTGAAGCTGATCAACGAGTACCGGCTGAGCCCGCTGGACCCCCAGCACTTCGCGTGGCTGATGTCGCAGATGCGCATCTTCCTGCGCCTGGCGGAAGCATGAACCCCTCCTCGTTCCAGCAGCGCCTGCAGGGCGAGCTCGACACCTTCCGCGAGGAGGGCGTCTACAAGAAGCTCAACCACCTGGCCAGCCCCCAGGGGCCGCGCGTGAAGATGGAGGGGAGGGGCGAGGTCCTCATCCTCTCCTCCAACAACTACCTAGGCCTGGCCAACCTGCCCGAGGTGGTGGAGGCGGGGAAGGAGGCGCTGGATCGCCTGGGCGCGGGGACGGCCTCCGTCCGCTTCATCTGCGGCACCTTCACCGTGCACCGCGAGCTGGAGGAGGCGCTGGCCGGCTTCGTGGGAACCGAGTCCTCCCTGAGCTACGTGTCCTGCTGGAACGCCAACGAAGGGCTGATGCCCACCGTGCTGGACGAGCAGGACGTCATCCTCTCGGACGCCCTGAACCACGCGAGCATCATCGACAGCATCCGCCTCTGCAAGGCGCAGCGCCGCGTCTACAAGCACTCGGACATGAAGGACCTGGAGGAGGGTCTGAAGGCCCACGCCTCCGCCCGCACGCGCATGATCGTCACCGACGGCATCTTCAGCATGGAGGGGGACGTCTCCCGCCTGGACGACATCGTGGACCTGGCGCGCCGCCACCAGGCGGTGGTGGTGGTGGACGACTCGCACGCCACGGGCGTGCTGGGCGCCACCGGGCGCGGCACCGCCGAGCACTACGGCCTCCTGGGGCAGGTGGACGTGATCACCTCCACGCTGGGGAAGGCGCTGGGAGGTGCGGCGGGCGGCTTCACGGCGGGGAGCGAGGCGCTCACGGACTACCTCACCCAGCGCTCGCGTCCCCAGCTCTTCAGCAACGCCCTTCCCCCCACGGTGGCGGCCAGCGCCCTGGCCGCGGTGCGCCACGTGGAAGGGCATCCCGAGCTGGTGGGGCGCCTCCACGACAACGCGCGCTACTTCCGCGCCGGCCTGGCCGAGGCGGGATTCAACCCCCTTCCCGGGCCCACGCCCATCGTTCCCGTGATCGTGGGGGAGACCGCCAAGGCGATCCGCATGAGCGAGCTGCTCCTGGACGAGGGCGTCTTCGTCACCGGCTTCGGCTTCCCCGTGGTCCCCAAGGGAGAGGCGCGCCTGCGCTGCCAGATCTCCGCCGCCCACAGCCGGGCCGACCTGGACTTCGCGCTGTCGGTCTTCTCGAAGGTGGGACGGGGACTGGCGCTGGTGTGAGGCGGCCGGGAAGTGTTCCCGCCGGTGGGAACACTTTCTTCAGTTTTCCGCAGGCACAGAGTGGCTCCTCTCGGCCTCCTACTGCTCGAAGGTGACCAGCGTCTCCCGGTCGGTGACGCGGGTCACCTCCACGACCTTCCAGCCCTCCGCCAGCATGGCGGCCACGCGGGGATGCTCCCTGGGTTCGAATTTGTAAGGGAGCACGAGGTGGAGCTGCTGGCGCCTAGGCGGGGGCACGGCCGGAGTCTAGCAGGCGGTGCCTTTCCGTGGCAGCGCCCCCGCCTTCGCGTTGACAGGACTGGGGGTTCGTCCTACTTTCTTGGGCGTCAGATGGAGGTTTTTTCATGCTTGCCATGACCGACAAGGCGGTGGACAAGGTCAAGGAGCTCCTGGCCGAGGAGTCGAAGCAGGGGTACGGCCTGCGCGTCGCCGTCCACGGCGGGGGATGCTCCGGGTTCCAGTACGGGCTCACCTTCGAGAACGAGCAGCGCGAGAACGACAACGTCCTCGACATGAACGGGCTCAAGGTGTACGTGGACGCGATGTCCGGGATGTACCTGGACGGCGTGAGCATCGATTACATCGACAGCCTGGAAGGCTCGGGGTTCAAGATCGAGAACCCGAACGCCACCGGGACGTGCGGCTGCGGGAGCAGCTTCACTGCCTGAGGTCCTGGCCGAGTCCCATCTCGCCCCTCACGCGCAGCGGGCGGCCGCCTCGCGCGGCCGCCGCTACGCGGAGCCCCCGCACCCCTACCGCTCCCCCTACCAGCGCGACCGCGACCGCATCATCCACTGCCGCGCCTTCCGCCGCCTCGAGTACAAGACGCAGGTCTTCGTCAACGACGAGGGGGACCACTACCGCACCCGCCTCACCCACAGCATCGAGGTGAGCCAGATCGGGCGCACGGTGGCGCGCGCCCTCTCGCTCAACGAGGACTTGGTCGAGGCGCTGGCGCTCTCGCACGACCTGGGGCACACCCCTTTCGGCCACGTGGGGGAGGACGTGCTCTCCGAGCTGCTCCGCGATCACGGCGGCTTCGAGCACAACCGGCAGACCCTGCGCATCGTGGAGCGGCTGGAGGAGCGGTATCCCGACTTCCCCGGCCTCAACCTCACCTGGGAGGTCCGGGAAGGGATCGCCAAGCACTCCGGTCCCATCGACGTCGCCGCCGCCCCCGAGTTCGCGGAGTACGCGCCCGCGCTGCAGCCGCCCCTGGAGGCGCAGCTCCTCGACCTCGTGGACGAGATCGCCTACAACCACCACGACATCGACGACGGCCTGGAGTCCGGCATCCTCGAGATCGAGGCCCTGCGGGCGGAGGTGCCGCTGTTCTCCGATCCCTTCCAGGCGGCGCGGGGGAAGTATCCCGGGGCCGAGCTGCGGCAGTGGCGGAAGCTCGCGCTGCACGGGGTGGTGACGCGCCTGGTGGACGACCTCATCGCGGCCACCGGGGCCTCCATCGTGGAGAGCGGTGTCCGCTCCGTGGAGGACGTGCGGGCCTTCCCGAGACCGCTCGTCCAACTCTCTCCCCAGGTGCGCGACGCCAACCGCGTGCTCAAGGAGTTCCTGCGGGAGCGGCTGTACCGCCACCCCCGCATCGAGCGCATGCGCGACGAGGCCCGGCGGATCCTGCGCGCGCTCCATACCCGCTACCTGGAGAGCCCGCGCCTGCTCCCCGAGGAGACGCGGCGCCGGGCGGGGGAGGAGGGGCTTCCCCGGACCGTGGCCGACTACATCGCGGGGATGACCGACCGCTACGCCCACGAGGAGTACCGGCGCCTGCACGACCCCACCGTGTGGGCCTGAGCTACACTCCCGGGGCCATGCAAACCCTGCAAACCCCCGCCACCTACAAGCTCCTGATCGACGGCGACTGGAAGGACGCGGCCTCCGGGCGCACCTTCGCCACCATCAACCCGGCGGACGAGTCCGTCGTCGCGCACGTGGCGGAGGCCGACGCCGCCGACGTGGACGTGGCGGTGGCCGCCGCCCGCCGCGCCTTCGAGGAAGGGCCCTGGTCGCGCATGAGCGCGGCCGAGCGCGGGCGGATCCTCTGGGGCATGGGGGACCGCATCCTCGCCCGCATCTCCGAGCTGGCCATGCTGGAGACGCTGGACAGCGGGAAGACGCTCTTCGACTCCGGCAAGATCGAGCTGCCGGTGGCCGCCTCGATCTTCCACTTCTACGCCGGGGCCGCCACCAAGATTTCCGGGCGCACCGTGCAGGCACGCTCCGACGCCTTCACCTACACGCTGAGGGAGCCGGTGGGGGTCGTCGCCGCCATCACGCCCTGGAACTTCCCCTTCCTGCTCGCCACCTGGAAGGTGGCAGCGGCGCTCGCCGCGGGGTGTGTGGTGCTCCTCAAGCCCGCCTCGGAGACGCCGCTCACCGCGCTGGAGATGGGGCGGATCGGTCTCGACGCCGGGCTGCCTCCGGGCGTGCTGCAGGTGCTGCCCGGTCCCGGCTCGAGCACGGGGGCCGCCCTCTGCAAGCACCCCGGGGTGGACAAGATCGCCTTCACCGGGAGCACGGAGGTGGGGAAGGGCGTGCTCCGCGACGCGGCGGGCACGATGAAGCGCGTGACCATGGAGCTGGGAGGGAAGTCCCCCAACGTCGTCTTCGCCGACGCCGACCTCGACGCCGCCACCAAGGGGGCGTTCACCGGCATCTTCTACAACAAGGGCGAGGTGTGTGCTGCCGGCTCGCGCCTGCTCGTGCAGAAGTCCGTGTACGACGAGGTGGTGCAGAAGGTGGCCGAGCGCGCGGAGGCGGTGACGCTGGGCGACCCCCGCGAGAAGAGCACGCGCATGGGCCCCGTGATCTCGCGCAAGCAGATGGAGAGCGTCCTCGGCTACGTGGAGTCGGGCCGCACCCAGGGTGCGCAGGTGGCGGCGGGAGGGCGCCGTGCCGAGGAGGTCGGGGGTGGCAAGGGCTTCTTCGTGCGTCCCACCGTGCTCTCGGGTGTGACGCCGGAGATGAAGGTGGCTCAGGAAGAGATCTTCGGCCCCGTGCTCGCCGCCCTTCCCTTCGACGACGTGAACGATGCCTGCGCCAAGGCCAACGCCACCATCTACGGCCTGGCCGCGGGCGTCTGGACGCGCGACGTGACGAAGGCCCACAAGGTGGCGCGCGCCATCAAGGCGGGGACGGTCTGGATCAACACCTACAACCTCTATGATCCCGGGCTTCCCTTCGGCGGCTTCAAGCAGAGCGGCTTCGGACGCGAGCTGGGCCTGGACGCGCTCGAGGGGTACCTCGAGACGAAGAGCGTCTGGCTCGACCTGTCGCGGTGAGCACCATGCGTGCGGTCGTCGTGCGCGCGCACGGCGGCCCCGAGGCCCTGCGCCTGGAGACGCTCCCCGTCCCCGGGCCCGGTCCCTGCCAGGTCCGGGTGCGCGTGGAGGCCGTGGCCCTGAACCACCTGGACGTGTGGGTGCGCCGCGGCGTTCCCGGCCACACCTTCCCGCTCCCCATCATCCCGGGGTGCGACGTCGCCGGCCGGGTGGACGCGCTCGGCCCGGGAGCGGAGGGGATCGCGGAGGGGGAGGCGGTGGTGCTCGATCCCGGCATCTCCTGCGGCCGCTGTGCCGCCTGCCGGGCCGGCGAGGAGCCGCTCTGCCGCAGCTATCACATCCTCGGCGAGACGCGGGATGGAGGCTGTGCCGAGTTCGTGGTCGTCCCCGCGCGCAACGTCTTCCCCCGGCCTCCCGGCCTCGACGCTCCCCAGGCCGCCGCCATCCCCCTCACGTTCCTCACCGCCTGGCACATGCTGGTGGCGCGGGCGCGCGTGCGGCCCGGCGAGCGCGTGCTCATCCACGCCGCGGCCTCCGGGGTGTCCACCGCCGCCATCCAGATCGCACGCCTGCACGGGGCGCGCGTCCTGGCCACCGCGAGCTCGAAGGCCAAGACCGCCCTGGCCCGGGAGCTGGGGGCGGAGGAGACCGTGGACACGCGCGCCGAGGACTTCGTGGAGGCCGTGCGCCGCTGGACGGGGAAGCGCGGGGTGGACGTGGCAGTGGACCACGTGGGGCAGGAAACCTTCGATCGCACCGTGCGCTGTCTGGCGAAGGGGGGACGGTACGTCACCTGCGGGGCCACCTCCGGCCACGAGATGAAGACCGACTTCCGCCTGGTGTTCTTCAAGAGCCTGTCCATCCTGGGCTCCACCATGGGAGGAAGCCACGAGCTCGCGGCCGTTCTCTCCCATGTGACCGATGGGCGCTTGCGGCCGGTGGTGGACCGGATCCTGCCCCTGGAGCAGGTGCGCGAGGGCCATGCCCTGCTCGAGCAGCGCAAGGCACTGGGCAAAGTCGTGCTCATCCCCTAGATTTCGCTTGGCATGGGGCCGCTGCGCATCCTCTTGGTGGACGACGAGAAGGACATCGTGGAGATGCTCGCGGACGTGCTGTCCACCCACGGCTTCGAGGTGGATGGCGCGTACAGCGCGGGGGAGGCGCTGGACCGCATCCGGGAAACGATCTACGACGCCGCCATCCTCGACTTCAACCTCCCCGACATGGACGGCGTCATGCTGCATCGCCAGATTCGCCAGATGGACACCGAACTGGCGGGGAAGAGCCTGTTCATGTCCGGGCTGGTGCAGTCCGATCAGAATCTGGGCTACTACGCCGCCCAGTCGGCGGGGTTCCTGTCCAAGCCCTTCCAGGTGGACCAGGTGCTGGAGGCCCTGGCCGGCGTGCTCGGCCGGCGCTTCCCCCAGCCTCCCCAGGACGACGCGTTCGGCGGCTGATCAGCCCCGGCCGGACGCCACCCTGCGCGCGACTGGCCGCTTGGCGGCCTTCGTCTTCGCCGGTGTGGCGCGCCTCGCCTGATCCTGGTGCGCCATCTTCCCCAGCATCTTGTTGATCGCGTGGCCGCGCGGCAGGAAGGGGAGCGCCGGCCTGCGGCGCGTCCCCATCGCCGCCAGCGCGCGCCTGAGGCCTTCGTGCGCCTCGTCCACCTCGGCGCCTCGCTGGAGCGCCTCCCAACCTTCCCTTCGCCGGCCCGCCGCGACCAGCACCCTGCCCAGGTTCAGGTGCAGGTCGGGGTTGTAGGACTCGGCGGCCACCGCCTCCCGGCACAGGTCCACCGCCTCCTTCCAGCGGTGGGACTCGAGACCGAGACAGAGGCCGTAGAAGGACAGGTAGCGGGGCTGCGGCCGTGCCGCCGCCCGGAACTTGCGATCGAGGCGGATGGCGGCCTCGAACATGGCGAGCGCCTTCACGGCCTCGCCGCGCGCGAGCGCTTCCATCCCCTTGTTGAAGCTCTGCTCCGCAGGCCGAACCAGCATGGAGGTGCCCTCCCCCGGGTGCCTGCTCCAAGTTGGTCCCCGGCGGGGAGGGGATTCCAGCCCTTTTTTCGCGCCTGCGATGACGCTTTCGTCAGCTCGCGGCGCGCTCGCGCGTGAACATGGGCTCGTTGATCTCCACCTTGTGCTTGGCCTGCAGCCGCTCCAGGATCCCGGCCAGCAGGGCGGAGCGCTTCTGCTCGCGCAGCTCCTCGCGCAGGGCCGCCTTCCCCGCCTGGTAAGCGGAGGGATCGAAGGGCTGGTAGGAGGTCACCGCGTAGATGACGGCGCCCGCCGGGACCTCGAGCACCCCGGTGTCCCCCGCCTTCGTGCCGTCGCGGAACACCGCCTTGCGGAGCGCTTCCGCCGAGCCGCCGGTCCCCGGGAGCGCCGTCCCCGCCTGCAGGTCGCCCGAGCTCTTGACCTCGGCCTTGATCGCGTCGGCCGCGCCCTTGAGCCCTCCCGCCCTGGCCAGCGCGGCGCGCGCGACGGCCACGGCCGTCTCCCGCGCCCGGGCGTTCAAGAGGTCGCTCTTCACCTGGGTGGCCACCTCCGCGAAGGGGCGCACGGAGGGAGGCTCGGTGGCGCCCACGGCGACGACGGCGAGGCCGGCGGCCACGCCGACCGGCTCGGTCACCGTGCCTTCCTTGGCGGAGAACACCTTGTTCGTGAACTCGGGGGAGGGGCCGAGCTCGGGGAGGGCCTGGCCGCGCGCGACCGTCTTCTCCTGCACGGTGAGACCTTCCTTCTTCGCCACCGGGTCGAGCTTGCCGGGGTCGCCGCCCAGCTCGCCCGCGATCCGCTCCGCCTCCGCCTTCACGCGGGCCTGGGCGCCGCGCACCGCGAGCTGGCGGCGGATGTCGGCCTGCACCTCCTCCAGGGGGCGCTGACCGGCGTCGCGCTTCCCCGTCACCTCGATCACGTGCCAGCCGAACTCGGAACGGGTGAGGTCCCCGAGCTGCCCCGGGGGCGTGCGCCAGGCCGTGCTTTCGAAGGCGGGGACCATCTCCCCCTTCCCGAACCAGCCCAGGTCGCCGCCGTTGGGGCGGCTGCCCTCGTCCTCGGAGAGCGTGCTCGCCAGCTTCCCCAGGTCCTCGCCGGCTTTCGCGCGATCCAGGATCTGCTGCGCGCGCTTGCGGGCGGCTTCCACGTCGGCCGGCCCCGCCTCCCGTCCCACCTTGATCAGGACGTGGCGGGCGCGCCGCTGCTCGGGGACGTTGAACTCCGCCTTGTTGGCGTCGTAGAAGGCGCGCACGTCGGCATCGGTCACGGGCACCTTGGCCGCCTGCGCGCTGCGCTCCACCACGACGTAGCGGATCTTGCGGGCCTCTCCCCGGCGGTAGTCGTCCTTGTGGGCGGCGTACCAGGCCTGGGCCTCCTCGTCGGTCACCCGCGTGGAGTAGTTCTGGCCGGCCGAGGGCACCACCGCGTAGTCGATCTGCGCCTTCTCGTTGCGCTGGCGCCAGGCCTTCTCCAGCTCGGCCTCGCCCACCACGGCGGGCTCGGTCACCAGACGCCGCCACTTCTCCAGGAGAAGGCCCTCGGCCAGGCTGGCCTCGAAGGCGGCGGGGCCCCCGGGGTAGCTGCGCTGCATGACGTCCATGTAGCGCTCGCGCCCGATGAACTGGCCGGTGGCGGGGTCCTTGAGGTCCGCGCTCTCCACCAGGGCGTCGCGCAGCTCCTCCGGGGTCACCCGCAGCCCCGCCTCCTCCGCCTCGGCCAGCATGATCTGCTTCGAGATCACCTGCTGCACGGCCATGCGGGGCAGGTTGAGCTGCTCGCGGAACTGCTCCCACTGGGCGCCGAACATCTGCTGGTACTGCTGCTCCAGCCGACGGCCGACGTCGTTGTACTCGGCGCGGGAGATCTCCTTCCCGTCCAGGCGCGCGATCCAGTCGCCCTCGCCCTGGGCGCGGTCCCGGCCGAAGAAGTAGCCGCCCAGGTAGGCCACCATGGAAACGGCCACGGCCAGCAAGAGGCCGATCTTGATCCAGCGTCCGGTGCCGCCCTGGAAGCTCTCCCGCAAGACGTTGAGCATCGCGTTCTCCTGAGGTTTTTCCGTGAAAGCGGCGAGAGTCTAGCGCATGGCCTGCCGCCACGCTGGCCGGTGCCGCTCCCCACGTGTTACCCTCCGCGCCCGATGGCGAGGGGGACCAAGTCCGGCATCGTCCTCGACTGGTTCACCGTCACCTATCGCTCGGTATTCCTGGGAGTTGTCCTCGTGGTGGCCGGCGGCGCCGCGGCCTGGTTCCTGTGGCCCAGCGGGGGCCGGGGAGACGCGGACGCGGCCATCGCCTCCGCCGAGGCCAAGTACGCGCAGGCCGCCCGCCTGCCCGGCGGGGAGGCGATCGACGAGATCCGCGCCTCCGCCAGCGCCGCGCTCGACGAGGCCCGCTCCGCCCGGGGCGCCTCGCGCTGGGAGGACGCGGTCATCGCCGCCAACCAGTCCGAGAACCTCTCCGTTCAGGCGTTGCAGATGGCCAAGGGGGACCAGGGCGGCGGGCAGTCGGTCAAGCTCTACAAGATCGAAGGGAACGTGAGCGTCAAGCGGGCGGGGCAGTTTGCCTGGGAGCCCGCCACCCGTGGGATGGTGGTGCGGGTCGGCGACCAGGTGAAGACCTCGTCCTCCTCCACGGTGCAGCTGCTCTACTTCGATGGCACCGTGACCACCGTGCAGAAGGGCTCGCTGCTGGAGATCCGGCAGCTCTCCGAGGACCCCGCCACCAAGGTGCGCAAGGTGGCGGAGAAGCTGACCTGGGGCGAGATCCTGGCCTCCACGCAGAAGCGTAACGTGGAGGGCTCGTTCCACGAGGTGACCACCGACAAGGTGGCGGCCCGGTCGGAGGAGGGAGGGGAGTTCCGGGTCCGCTTCGACCAGGAGCAGGGGACCGCCTCCTTCGACGTCTTCCAGGGGCGGGTGCTGGTCGCGGGTGCGGACAGCCGGGAGAGCCTGGATGCCGGAGAGCGGGTGCGCGCGGCGGCGGATGGCTCCCTCTCCGGCAAGGAGCTCCTCCCCGGGGTGCCGCGCCTCATCGCCCCCACCGACCAGCGCGTGTTCGTCTACGAGGACCCCGCCAGGGAGACGACCACCCTCTCCTGGGACAAGGTCCCGGGGACGGCCAAGTACCACCTCCAGATCGCCGACCGGCTCCTCTTCTCCGCCCCGCTCCACGACAACTTCCATCCCGAGGCGGCGGTGGTGATCGAGGCCATTCCCGCCGGGACGTACTTCTGGAAGGTCTCCGCCGTGTTCCAGTCGGGGGCGGAAGGCCCCTATTCCGAGGTGCGGTCCTTCCGCGTCACCTCGCAGCGCATCGGGGAGGCCGGGGACCGCATCCCGCCCAAGCTGGAGATCCAGGAGCCGGTCCAGACCGGCCCCATGCTGATCATCAACGGCAAGACGGAGCCGGGGGCCCTCCTCTGGATCGACGGGGAAAAGGTGGACGTCTACGACGACGGGTCGTTCTACGCCGTGGTCCGCCTCCGCAAGGAGGGGGTCAACGAGGTGGTGTTCGAGGCCCAGGATGCGGCCGGCAACAAGGCCCGCGTGACCAAGCGCGCCCTGGTCGAGAGCTACTGAAAAGAAGCCGGCGCGGCTTGCCTCCGACCTCCCCGGTCATTAACATTCGTCGCCCGAGTGATTTACACGGAAGGCAACCGCTCAATGAGTTTTTCGCCCAGGTCGCTCCTGTCCATGCTGTCGAACGACCTGGCGATCGACCTCGGGACCGCGAATTCCCTGGTTTACTGCAAGGGGCGGGGGATCGTGGTCAGCGAGCCCTCCATCGTGGCCGTCAACCAGAAGACGGGGAGGGTGGAGGCGGTGGGGAGGGAGGCCAAGGAGATGCTGGGGCGCACCCCCGGCAACATCGTGGCCATTCGTCCCCTGAAGGACGGCGTGATCGCCGACTTCGAGCACACCGAGAAGATGCTCGAGCACTTCATCCGCAAGGCCCACGACCGGTCCTTCGGTGTGCGGCCCCGGCCCCGCATCGTCATCGGCGTCCCCAGCGAGATCACCCAGGTGGAGAAGCGCGCCGTGCGCGACTCCGCCCTGAAGGCCAAGGCCACCGAGGTCTACCTGGTGGAGCAGGCCATGATGTCCGCCATCGGCGCCGGTCTCCCCATCACCGAGCCCACGGGCAACATGGTGCTGGACATCGGGGGCGGGACCTCGGACGTGGCCGTGATCTCCATGGCCGGCATCGTCTACTCCCGCTCGGTGCGGGTGGCCGGCAACGAGATGGACGAGGCCATCATCCAGTTCATCAAGCGCCGCTACAACCTGCTCATCGGCGAGCGCACCGCCGAGGAGGTCAAGATCCGGCTGGGCTCGGCCTTCCCTCTCGACGAGGAGCTCACCCTCGAGATCAAGGGCCGCGACCTGGTGGAGGGCGTTCCCAAGACGATCACGGTCTCCGACGGGGAGGTGCGGGAGGCGCTGGCGGAAACGGTGGACACCATCATCGAGGCGGTCCGCATCGCCCTGGAGCAGACGCCACCCGAGCTGGCGGCCGACATCGTCGACCGCGGCATCGTCCTCACCGGCGGTGGCGCCCTCCTGAAGAACCTGGACAAGCGCCTGCGCGAGGAGACCGGCCTTCCCGTATCCATCGCCGACGATCCGCTGACCTCGGTGGTGATGGGGACGGGGAAGCTCCTCACCGACTTCGACCTCCTGCGGAAGGTGAGCCTCGACTGAGGCCATGGCCGGTCTTCGCCCCAGCGGTCGCGCCCTCACGATCCTCCTCGTGCTCCTGTTCGGCCAGTTCGTGCTGATGTCGAGCAGCGTGCGCAACGCCGCCGGGCGTACGCTCCTGGAACGGGGGGTCTTCCGGGTGAGCGACCCCGTGCTCGACGTGGCCCGCGAGGTGGGAGGGGGCGTGCGCGGGGTCACCTCCGGGGTGAACGACGTGCGCCAGGCCCTGGACGAGAACCGGCGCCTGCGCATGGACCTTCTGCGTGCGCGCGGAGAGCTGGACCGGCAGCGGGAGCAGGTGGTGGAGAACGCGCGCCTGCGCCGGCTGCTGGAGATGCGCACCGACCTGGCGCCCCGCTCCCTGGCGGCGTCCGTGCTCACCGGGCGCCTGGACCCGGAGTCGCGCGTGCTGGTCCTGGACAAGGGCGAGGACGACGGTCTGAGGCCCCAGCTGGGCGTCGTGGGCTGGGGCGGTGCCGTGGGGAAGGTGATCGCGGTCGATCGCCACCGGGCCAAGGTGCAGCTCCTGGTGGACCAGAACAGCGGGGTGGGGGGGCTGATCCAGCGCTCCCGGGTGGGCGGCATCGTCTACGGCCAGCGGGACGGGTCGCTCAAGATGAGCTTCGTGCCCACCTTCGCCGACGTGGCGCTGGGAGACCGGGTGGTGACCTCGGGACTGGAGGGGATCTTCCCCAAGGGATACGGCATCGGCACCGTGGTGCAGGTGCGCGGGGCGGGGGGGGCGAGCAAGACAGTGGTGCTCCGCCCCGAGGTGGACCCCGCCGCCCTGGAGGAGGTCCTGGTCCTGCTGGAGGCGGTGGGAGGCCCGCTCCTCGCCCCTCCCGAGCCGGTTCCCGCGGCGGAGGCGGCCTCGAAGTGAGGGTCTTCTACGCGGTCCTCACCCTGGCGCTCTGGCTCGCCGTCCAGGCGGCGGTGGGGCGGGTGGCGCCGCACGCCCTGGCCTACGCGGATTTCATGCTGCTCCCCGTGGCCTGGTACGGCCTGCGGGGGAAGCCGCAGACGGCGATGGTGGTGGGGTGCGCCGCCGGCCTGCTCACCGATGCCTGGTTCCAGAACGGGATCCTGGGCTTCCATGGCTTCAAGAAGACCCTCCTGGGATGGGGGCTGGGAACCCTGGGCGCCCGGTGGGACCTCAACCGGCGCACGGGGCAGCTGCTGGCGGGGGCGCTCCTGTCCGCCGCCGACCATTACCTGGGCTGGGGTCTCCTGCACCTGCTGGGGCAGCGGGCCGATCCCCCCGACTGGCGGGTGGTGCTCGTCCGCGCCGCCGTGATGGCCTTGCTGGTTTGCCTCGTTTTCGTCATGTTTGATCGTGCCAAGAGCAGGGAGACGCAGGCGCGGCCGAAGGTGAGGCAGGTCGGGCGCGCCTTCTGACGCCATGGACTACAGGCAGCGCTGGGAACTCAAGGAATACCGCTTCGAGCAGCGGTTCCACTGGCGGACCACCGTCCTCCACGGCGTGCTCGTGCTCCTGCTCCTCACCTACCTGGGGATGTTCGGCTGGCTCCAGGTGGCGCAGGGGGCCGCCTGGGCGGAGAAGGCCGAGGCCAATCGCCTCCGCAAGATCCCGATCCTCCCCAACCGCGGCGTGGTCTACGACCGCCGCCACGAGGTGCTGGCCTCCACCCGCCCCTCCCTCAACCTGGTGCTGCGGCGCGAGGGCCTGACCGACGCGGACGGGCAGCTCCAGCGCATCGAAGCGCTGCTGGGCATCCCCTACACGGAGCTGCGGGCGCGCCTGGACAAGATGAAGGGGCGGCCCTCCTTCGAGTCGATGATGATCCGCCAGGACGCGAGCCTGGACGAGCTGGCGAAGGTGGAGGCGCGCCGCGAGTGGTTCCCCTCGGTGGAGATCGAGGAGGTGACCCGCCGCAACTACGCCGAGGGTGCGGCGGTGGCGCACGTGCTCGGCTACGTGGCGGAGGTGAGCGAGAAGCAGCTCTCCGACCAGGGGAAGGGGGGCGAGCTGGAGCGCGGCGACATCGTGGGCAAGACCGGGATCGAGCAGAAGTTCGACGAGACGCTGCGCGGCAGGCGCGGCTGGAAGTTCGTCACGGTGAACAACCTGGGCCGTCCCTTCGGCGACGCGGAGACGGGGCGCGACCCCACCGACGGCACCGCCCTCCAGGTCACCCTCGACGGACGGCTGCAGCGCACGCTGTACGAGGCGTTCGAGGGCGAGACCGGTGCCGGTGTGTTCATGGATCCCTGGACGGGCGAGGTCCTGGCCCTGGTCTCCGCGCCTGCCTACGACCCCAACGTCTTCGCCGGCGGCATCGACGCCGCCTCCTGGCAGTCCCTGGAAAAGGACCCGCGCAAGCCCATGAACCCCCGTCCCATCGCGAACTTCTACGCCCCGGGATCGACCTTCAAGGTGGTGATGGCGGTGGCGGGGCTGGAGAGCGGGGTGATCTCCCCCGGCACCACGATGTACTGCGGGGGCTCCGCCGTCTTCTACGGCCGGCCCTTCCTGTGCTGGAAGAAGGGCGGCCACGGCACGGTGGACCTGCGCGCCGCGCTCACCCACTCCTGCAACGTCTACTTCTACAACGTGGGGCAGCGCGCCGGGATCGATGCCATCGCCAAGTGGGGCGACCTCTTGAACCTGGGGCGGCCGACCGGGATCGACCTGCCGGGGGAGAAGAGCGGCACGCTTCCCTCGCCGGCCTGGAAGGCGAAGAGGTATGCCGGCACCGGCAACGCCAAGTGGTTCGCGGGCGAGACCATCTCCGTCGCCATCGGCCAGGGTCTCGTCTCCGCCACCCCTTTGCAGATGGCGACCATGATCTCGGGGATCGCCACGGGCGCCGTGCCCTACCCGCACGTGCTGCAGCGCAACAAGCGTGCTCCCCGGAAGCTCCCCGCGCATCCGGGAACGCTGGAGGCGATCCGCCAGGCCCTGGCGGACGTGGTGGAGGAGGGAACGGGGAAGAAGGCGCAGCTGGGACCCATCCGCGTCGCCGGCAAGACCGGCACCGCCCAGGTCTACAAGCACTCCGCCGGGATCGACGCGGACAAGCTCGACAAGGCGGAGCGCGACCACGCGTGGTTCGTGGGCTTCGCTCCCGCGGAAAAGCCCGAGATCGCCTTCGCCGTCATGGTGGAGCACGGCGGCCACGGCGGCACCACCGCCGCGCCCATCGTGCGCAAGGTGCTCGAGGTGTACTTCGAGGACCGGCTTCCCAGGAAGGACGCCCGGGAGCCGGCGGGTCAGCTCCAGGCGCGCGCGGAGGCGGTGGTTGGCGGAACGTCCACTACCCGATAGCTTCGATTTCCCCACGCTAGTGGCGGCGCTGGCCCTCGCCTTCCTGGGGGTCCTCGCCATCGCCTCCGCCACCCACGCCGACCCCACCGTGGGCGCGCTGTGGAAGGCGCAGCTGGTGTGGCTCGGCCTGGCCACCGCCGGCCTGCTCCTGATCGTGGCCGTCGACTACCACACCTGGGCGGACCTGGCGCTCGTGTTCCACGCCGTGGTGGCGGGCCTGCTCGTGCTGGTGCTCCTGTTCGGGCGCGAGGTGGGCGGCAACAAGTCGTGGCTCGTGCTGGGGCCGGTGCGCCTGCAGCCCTCCGAGCTCGCCAAGTGGACCACCTGCCTGGCGCTCTCCGCCTATCTCGCCACCCGTGTGCGCGGGTTCGTGACCGCCCGCGACGTGGTGCGCATGGGCCTGCTCGCGGGAGTCCCCACCGTGCTCACGCTGGCCCAGCCGGACACGGGGACGGCCCTCACCTTCCTCCCCATGTACGTGGTGGCCCTGCTCATCGGGGGCTTGCGCTGGCGGGTGGTGGTGGTGGCGCTGGTGCTGGCGCTGCTGGCGGCGCCCTTCGTGTGGGGGCACCTGGAGGGCTACCAGCGCGAGCGCGTGCTCACGGTGCTGGACCCGGACCGCGACCCTTCCGGCGTGGGTTACCAGGTGCGCCAGTCCAAGATCGCCGTGGGCTCGGGGGGGTGGACGGGCAAGGGCCTCTTTGCCGGCACCCAGAGCCAGCTCAACTTCCTTCCCGCCAAGCACACGGACTTCGTGCTGGCGGTGGTGGCGGAGGAGCTCGGCTTCGTGGGGGCGGCGGTGGTGGTGGCCCTCTTCTATTTCCTGTTCTGGCGGGGGATCCGGGGGGCGCGCGCCGCCCAGGACCGGCTGGGGTCCTGCATCTGCCTCCTGGTGGTGGCCTGGCTGGCCGGGCAGTTCGCCGTCAACGTGGGGATGGTGCTGGGGGTCCTGCCCACGATCGGGGTGCCCCTGCCGCTGATGTCGTACGGGGGCTCCGCCCTGGTGGCCGCCTTCGCGGGGGTGGCCCTCATCGTCAACGTGCAGAGCCGGCGCTTCGTCAACTAGACTCTGGCCTACCCATGACCGACGAGGCTCTCTTCCAGCGGATCCTGGCCTCCGTGTCGCGGCCCACCCGCTACATCGGGGGGGAGTGGAACCAGGTGGTCAAGGACCACCGCGCGGTGGACCTCACCTTCGCCCTGGCCTATCCCGACGTCTACGAGATCGGGATGTCGCACCTGGGATTCCGCATCCTCTACTCCCTGCTCAACGCACGGGAGGACACCGCCGCCGAGCGCGTCTTCTGCCCCTGGCCGGACATGGCGGACTCCCTGCGCCGGCACCGCCGGCCCCTGGCCACCCTGGAGACGGGGACGCCGCTCCACCGCCTGGACGTGGTGGGCTTCTCGCTCCAGTACGAGATGACGTTCACGAACGTCCTGGAGATGCTCGACCTGGCGGGCATCCCCCTGCGCTCCCGCGATCGCGGGGAGGGGGCGCCGCTCGTGGTCGCGGGCGGGCCGGTCGTCTTCAACGTCGAGCCCCTGGCGGACTTCCTCGACCTCGTGTGCATCGGCGACGGCGAGGAGCTGATCCCCGAGGTGCTGGACACGCTCAAGGTTCTCAAGCGGGAAGGCGCGACCCGGGCGGAGCGCATCCGGCGACTCGCGCACATCCCCGGGGTGTACGCGCCCTCCCTGTACGGCACCGAGCGCGGGGAGGGGCACGGCCTCCTCGTGCCCGTGGCGCGTCCGGGGGAGGACGTGCCCTTCCCGGTGCGCCGGCGCATCCTCTACGACCTGGACCGCTTCCCCTTTCCGGACCGGATCCTGGTGCCCCACGGCGAGATCGTGCACGACCGCGTGTCCGTGGAGATCATGCGCGGCTGCCCGGTGGGGTGCCGCTTCTGCCAGGCCGGATACGTCTACCGGCCCACGCGCGAGCGGGATCCCAACCAGGTGCGCGACACCGTGGTGCGCTCGGTGCGCGCCACCGGGTACGACAGCTTCTCGCTGAGCTCGCTCAACACCGGGGAGTACGGGGCGGTGCACCCCCTGCTCTTCGACCTCATGGACCGCTTCGAGCCCGAGAACGTCTCCGTGTCCCTCTCCTCCATGCACGCCTCCACCATGACCGAGGACCTGGCCAGGCAGATCCGCCGCGTGCGCAAGTCGGGGTTCACCATCGCCCCCGAGGCGGGGACCCAGCGCCTGCGCGACGTGATCAACAAGAACCTGAGCGAGGCACAGATCCTCACGGCCTGCCGCCTGGCCTTCGAGGCCGGGTGGGACCTGATCAAGCTCTACTTCATGATCGGGCTCCCCACCGAGACGGACGCCGACGTGGACGGCCTCGTGGATCTCGCCCACGAGATCCTGAAAGTGGGGCGGACGACGGTGCGCGGGCGGCGTCCGGAGATCACCCTGTCCGCATCGTCCTTCATCCCCAAGGCGGAGACCCCGTTCCAGTGGCTGGGGCAGGAGCGCCGGGAGAGCCTCTACCGCAAGCAGGAACGGATCGCCGCGCGCGTCCGGCGGGGCGTGCACTTCAAGCACCACGAGTCCGAGACGAGCTTCCTGGAGGCGGTCTTCTCCCGGGGCGACCGGGCCCTGGCGCCCGTGATCGAGCGGGCGTGGCGGCACGGCGCCCGGTTCGACGGCTGGTCGGAAACTTTTCTTCGTAGCGCCTGGGTCAGGGCCTTCGCAGACGAGGGGATCGACCCCGAGACCTACGCGCACGGAGACTGGGATCCCTCCTGGCGCCTTCCCTGGGACGCCGTGGACGCGCGCGTGAACCGGAAATGGCTCGCCCTCGAGCTCAAGCGTGCGCTGGCGGCGGGGACGCTCGCCATCTGCGGCCCCACCAGCTGTCACGGCTGCGCGCCCTTCGCGCGGGAGTGCGTGAAGGGGATCGTGCGGGACACGACGGATCGTCCCCTGCAGACCTCGCTCCCCATCCTCTCCACCCCCGCCGCGCCCGGTCCGGGCGCGCCCGCGCGGGCGGAGGACGCGCCCCCTCTCCTTCCCGGGGAGCGGCCGGTGGCGCAGGGGACGGGGGCACGCTTCCGCTACCGGGTGCGCTTCGCCAAGGAGGGGAGGGCCCGGTTCCTCGGCCACCTGGACCTCACGCGGGCGCTGCTGCGCGCCCTGCGGCGCGCGCGCGTTCCCCTCGTCTACTCGCAGGGCTTCAACCCCAAGCCCAAGGTCGCCTTCGGTCCGGCGCTGTCGGTCGGCATCTCCTCCGAAGGGGAGTACGTGGACCTGGAGGTCCAGGCGCCGATCGAGCGCGCGGGGTTCCTCGCCGCCGTGGGGGAGGCCCTTCCTTCCGGTCTGCGGCTGCTCGACGTGCAGCGGGCGGAGCACGCCGGGCCCGCCCTGGGCGAGGCGGTGCGCGCCGCGCGCTATCGCGTGGAGGCCCCGGGAGGGCCGGATCTCGCGGGCGCCATCGAGCGCTTCCGCGCGCGAGGCCCGGTGGTGATCGAGCGGCAGCGGAACGGCAAGGTCCAGTGCTTCGACCTCGCCCGTGATCTGCTCGGCCTGGAGCCGGTGGGCCCGCAGGCGGCGCGGCTCACCCTGTCCATGACGGCGAACGGCGCGTCCCTGCGCCCGGACGAGGTGATGGCGGAGATCTTCGGCGAGTCCCGGTCCGACCTCCACCTGGTGCGCGAGGACCTCCTCGTGGAGTGGGATGGCCGCCTGGTGGGGCCCATGATCCCCCTGCACCCGGATGCCGAGCGAGCTGTTCCTTAGCCGCTTCGGCGGACACACCTGGGCGGCCCTGCGGGAGGAGGGCCACACGGTGGAGCTGCGGGTGGAGCGCGAAGGCGATGCCCCCGCGGTGGGGAGGATCGTGCGCGCCAGGGTCACGCGGGTGCTTCCCGGGCTGCAATCGGCCTTCGTCGATCTCGGGCTTGCCCGGGACGCCTTCCTGCACGTCGCCGACCTCCTGCTCCCCGGGGAGCACCCCCCATCGGACGCGGAAGCGGTGCTCGCGCGGGCGGCGGACGACGACGTCTCCGACGAGGACGCGGGGGGGCGGACGCATGCGCCCGCCATCCAGGCACCCATCCAGGATCGCCTCCGTCCCGGCCGCGAGCTGCTGGTGCAGATCGCCCGCGAAGGGTTCGGGAGCAAGGGCCCCCGCGTCACCTGCCTGATCTCGCTCCCGGGGCGGTACCTCGTGTACCTGCCCCAGATGGCGCACGGCGGGGTCTCCCGCCGCATCGCCGACCCGGAGGAGCGGGCGCGCCTGAAGGCCGCGCTGGAGGAGCTGACCCACGTTCCCGGGGCCTTCATCGCCCGCACCGCCGCAGCCGGCGCCGAGGTGGGGCTGCTGCGTGCGGACGCGGAGCGCCTGGCGGTGGCCTGGGAGCGGTGCCAGCGCACCTACGCGGGCAGCACCGCGCCCGCCGTCGTGCACCAGGACGTCGACCTCTTCTTCCGCTTGCTGCGCGACGCCCCCCGGGCGGGACTGGAGCGGATCGTGGTGGAGGGAGCCGCCGACCGCGAGCGCGCGGTGGCCTACCTGGCCGACGTGGATCCCCAGCTCGCCGCCCGGGTTCGCCTCCATCCCGGCCCGGCCCCGCTGTTCGAGAGCCATGGCCTGGACGAGGACGTGGCACGCGCCCTGCGGCCGCGGGTCTGGCTGCGCTCGGGGGGGACGGTGGTGATCGAGCCCACGGAGGCGCTGGTCGCGATCGACGTGAACACCGGCAAGTACGTGGGGCGCGGGCAGCTCGAGGACACCGTGCTCCAGACCAACCTCGAGGCCGCCGAGGAGATCGCCCGCCAGCTCCGCCTGCGCGACCTGGGTGGGATCGTGGTGGTGGACTTCATCGACATGGAGCTGCCGGAGTCCAAGCGCAGGGTGCTGGAGGCGCTGGAGGCGGCCCTGGCCAGGGACCGGGCGCGCACGAAGGTGGTGGGCCTCTCCGATCTGGGCCTGGTGCAGCTCACGCGCAAGCGCACGCGGCGGGGGATCGCGGCCGCGCTCACCCGCACCTGCCCGGGTTGCGCCGGCCTGGGACGGATCAAGAACGCCCCCACCATCGCCTCCGAGGCGCTGTTCGAGATCCGCCGCCTGCTGCCGGACACGGACGCTTCCTCGGTGACGGTGCGCACGCATCCCGAGGTGGCGCGCCTCCTCGCGCTCGAGCTGCAGACCGGGGGCGAGGACCTGGACGCCGTGCGCCGGGCCGGCGTGCGCATCGAGGCGGACGCCAGCGTGGCCCCGGATCATTTCGAGATCGTGGCCAGCCGGCGGGCGCCCCAGGCCTAGGGACGCTCTGCCAGGCGCCGGGCGCGGCGCGCGCCGGCCTCGTGTGCGCGGCGGCGGTCTTCCTCGTCCTGGGCCAGGAGCGGCGGCACCTTGGTGGGCCGTCCGTCCCCCCCCAGCGCCACCATGGTGACGAGCGCGCGGGTGGTGAGCGTGCGTGCGCCCGTGGCCGGCTCCTCCGCCATCACCTCCACCTCGATCTCCATGGAGGAGCCGAAGGCGGCGTTCAGGCGGCCGTGCAGGAGCAGGATGTTCCCCACCCGCACCGTGTGGCGGAACTCGACGGAGTCGAAGGAGACGGTGGTCACCTCCGAGCGCGCGTGGCGGAGGGCGGCCACGGCGGCGCACTTGTCCACCAGGGCGAGGACCCGCCCGCCGAAGATCGTCCCCCGCGAGTTCGAGTCCTCCGGGAGCACGATCTCGGTCATCTCCACCATCGAGTCGCGGGCGGTGCGGCCGTCCATCCCCCCTCCGGAAACGAAGAGGGCGGACCCGTGGGTCCGCCCTCGTGGTGCGTTTCTACGTTGGAGACGCCTTACTTGGTCTTGGCTTCCTCGGCCTTCGGCTCCTCGGCCTTGGCGACCGTGGCCGCGGTGGCGGCGGCGCCCTTCTTGGCGCACCCCTTGGCCTTGGCGCAGCCCGCCTTGCCCTCGCCCTCGGCGGAGGCCTTGACGACGCCGTTGGCAGGCGCGGCGGTGCCGGCTGCCATGACGGCCGCCTTGGCGGCATGGTCGCAGCCGCCCTCCGCCTTCACGGCGGCGGTCTCGACGGCGGGCTTGGCCTCCTCGGCCTTGGCGGTGACGGCGGCGGCGTCGGCCTTGTGCCCGTCGCACGCGAGCGCGGGAGTGGCGAGGGACCAGGTGGCGACGGCAGCGGCGGCTGCCAGGAGAATGATGGCTCGTCTCACGGAGGCCCTCCTTTGGGCACGGGACGCTTTGCGTCCTGTTCTGGCCGAGGCCTGGAGTATACGGGGAGGTCCGTACGCTGGCAATTCGGGGGAAGGCCCCCTAGTATCTCGGACTGTCTCGGTGCCATTTCCGGCGTCGTTGCGACTCGGTCGCAGTAGGGCTCCGCGTGACCGAACCCATCCCCTCCCTTCCCGCTCCGGTCCCGGAGGGAGGCCACGCCGTCGCGCTCGTGGGCAACCCCAACGTGGGGAAGAGCGTCCTCTTCGGTCTCCTCACCGGGCGCTACGTCACCGTCTCCAACTATCCCGGAACCACCGTGGAGATGACCTCGGGCTCCTCGGTGATCGCGGGGGACAAGGTCACGGTGCTGGACACGCCGGGCACGTCCTCGCTGCTGCCGCTCTCCGACGACGAGCGGGTGACCCGCGATGTGCTCCTGTCCGGCGAGGCCCACCGGGTGGTTGCGGTGGGGGACGCCAAGAACCTGGAGCGCACGGTGCTGCTGGCGCTGCAGCTGTGCGAGACCGGCGTTCCCTTCGTGCTCTGCCTCAACATGATGGACGAGGCGGCGGCGCGGGGGATCGCGATCGACGCCGCCCTCCTCGCCGGGCGCCTGGGGGTGGAGGTCGTCCCCACCGTGGCGGTGCGCCGGGAGGGGATCGATCGGCTGCGCCTGGCCATCCCTCGCGCCGCCCCCGGCCTGGCACGGGTGACGTACCCAGAGCCGGTGGAGCGCGCGCTGGAGCGTGCCCAGCCGCTGCTCCCCCCCTCTCCTCTGGCGCCGCGCGCCCTGGCCCTGATGGTGCTCTGCGGGGGCGAGGAGGTGCTGCGCGCCGCTTGCGGCGGTCAGCTTCCGCCAGGCGCCCCCCGCCTGCTGGAGATCGCGCGCGACCTCCAGGCCGCCTACCGCGAGCCGCTCACCTACGTGGTCACCCAGACGCGCGTGCGCGAGGCCTGGCAGATCGTGGAGGCCGTGGCCAGGCGCACGGCGTCCGGCGCGGGTTCCCATCCCTGGCGGGAGCGGCTCACGCGCGCCACCACCCATCCCCTGTGGGGCCTGCCCGTGCTCGCCCTCGTCCTCTACGCCTGCTACGTCTTCGTGGGCGTGTGGGGCGCCGGCACGCTGGTGGGCTTCCTGGAGGAGGTCGTCTTCGGCCGCTGGATCAACCCCACCGCCACCGTGCTCGTGCACCGCGCCGTTCCCACCGCGTTCCTCCAGGACATGCTGGTCGGCGAGTACGGCGTGATCACGATGGCGCTCACCTACGCCCTGGCGCTCATCCTCCCCATCGTGACCACCTTCTTCCTCGCCTTCGGGGTGCTCGAGGACTCCGGCTACCTCCCGCGCCTCGCCGTCATGGTGCATCGCGTCTTCAAGAAGATGGGGCTGAACGGCAAGGCCGTGCTCCCCATGGTGCTGGGCCTGGGATGCGACACCATGGCCACGGTCACCACGCGCATCCTCGAGACCCCGAAGGAGCGGATGCTGGTGATCCTCCTCCTCGCCCTGGGGGTGCCGTGCTCGGCGCAGCTCACGGTCGTGCTCATGATGCTGGGCTCGCTCTCCCCCCTGGCCATGCTCATCTGGCTGGGCATCGTCTGCGGGGTGATCGTGCTCGTGGGCGCCGCGGCCGCCCGCGTCCTCCCCGGGCGCGGGAGCGACTTCGTGCTGGAGCTGCCGCCGCTGCGCGTGCCCGGCCTGCGCAACATCGCCGTGAAGACGGTGGCGCGCCTGGAGTGGTACCTGAAGGAGGCCGTGCCCCTGTTCGTGCTGGGCACGCTGCTCCTCTTCCTGGCCGACCGCCTCCACCTCCTGGGCAGGGTCGAGCGGCTGGCCGCCCCCGTCGTGCAGGGCGTGCTCGGCCTGCCCCCGGAGACGGCGGAGGCCTTCGTCATCGGCTTCCTGCGCCGCGATTTCGGGGCCGCCGGCCTCTACCGGATGTCGGCCGCCGGAGCCTTGAGCCCGGTCCAGGTCCTGGTGGCGGTGGTGGTGATCACGCTGTTCATCCCCTGCATCGCCAACTTCTTCATGATGGTGAAGGAGCGGGGCTGGAAGTTCGGTCTGGCCGCGGCGGCATTCATCTTCCCGTTCTCGCTGGCGGTGGGAGGGGCGCTCCACTGGCTGCTCGACGCGCTTCACGTGACGCTGCGGTGACGCCGCCGTCTCCGCCGGAGGACGCCCTGGAGGTGCCTTTCCTCCCGGTGGACGGCGCCACCGCGGCCACCACCTTCCGCTGCGCCCTGTGCGGCGGCCGCTTCAGCCACGGCCAGCAAGTGTGCGGATCCTGTCCCTTGAACCAGGGGTGCGCTCTGGTGCGCTGCCCCAATTGCGGGTATCAATTCCCCCGCACCTCGTCCCTCCTGGAGTGGGGCCGCCGCCTGGCACGGCGGGTGCGGGGCCGTCGTTGACGCAGGAGCCGGAGGAAGCCATCGAGCCGCTCAGCCGTCTGCGCCCGGGGGAGGACGCCCGCGTCGTTCACGTGGCCGCGCGCGAGACGGCGCGCCTCGTGAAGCTGTCCACCATGGGACTGGTGCCCGGCGCGGTGGTGCGGCTGGTGCAGCGGAAGCCGGCGGTGGTGCTGGAGATCGGCCACACCACGCTGGCCCTCGACGAGGCGATCACGTCGGACATCTTCGTCGCCCGGCTGGGCGCGTCCAAGCGTCCCAGGCCGGGCTCGGGAGGACGCCCATGAAGATCGGGAGGTGGATGGCGGCTTCGCTGGCGCTGGCGCTCTCGGTGTCCGGGGCTGCCGCCAACACCGCCAGGATCTCCGGGAAGGTGAAGGACCAGGACGGCAAGCCCGTGGAGGGCGCGGTCGTGGTCGTGCAGAACGCCACGATGGAGAACCTGGTCTACAGGCAGGCGACCGGGAAGGACGGCGGCTACCAGATGCCGTCCGTGCCCTACAACGAGCAGGCCAAGACGTGGAGGATCTCCGTGGAGAAGGAGGGCTACGTCCCCACCCACATCCACATGGAGAGCCGCAACTCCGGCAAGACCCTGGTGGGGGAGATCGTGGACCAGAACCTCGGTCCCACCGCGGGCGCACACGAGCTCCGCTTCGTCGCCTTCGGCACCGTGAGGGTGGACTACGCCCTGGGGCCGAAGCCCCCCGAGGCGCCCGGCGGCGCACCCGCCGCCTCGGGTGCTCCCGGGCAGCCCGCCGCGCAGGGCGCCTTCGCCGAGGGCGCCACGCTCGCCTCCGCCGGGAAGCTGCAGGAGGCGCTGCCGCTCCTGGAGACGGGCCTGGCGGAGACCCCGAACGACGTGGAGAAGCTCGACTACATGGCCCGCATCCAGCTCAAGCTGGAGCAGCCCGACCAGGCGCTCAAGTACGCCCGCCGGGCGGCGGCCGCCGCCCCGGACCGCCTCGACGGGCAGCTGCTGCTGGGGCGCCTGCTGGCCATGAATGGGAAGGGGAAGGAGGCCTGGACCGCGGTGCAGGCCGCGCAGGCCATCGATCCCAGGGACGGGCGCGTGCTGGAGCTGGCGGCGGGCGTGGCCACGCAGAACGGCGACGAGGAAGCCGCCCTGCAGGCCTACCAGGCCCTGGTGGAGGCCGATCCCAAGAACAACCAGGCGTGGATGGCGCTGGGCGCGCTCTACGCCAAGCGCGGCGAGCGCGACAAGAGCGAGCAGGCCTACCGCAAGGTGAGCGAGCTCGATCCCGCCAACGCCCACAAGACCTTCTTCAACATCGGCGTGCTCATCGAGAAGAAGCCCGACCTCACCGAGGAGGACACGAAGCACGCCATCGAGGCCTACCGCAAGGCGATCGAGGCGAAGGCCGACTACGCCCCCGCCCACCGATCGCTCGGGTACGCCCTCATCCGGCTGGGGGAGATGGCCGAGGCCAAGAAGGAGCT
Organism: Candidatus Polarisedimenticolaceae bacterium; assembly: GCA_036274395.1. Classification (GTDB taxonomy): domain Bacteria; phylum Acidobacteriota; class Polarisedimenticolia; order Polarisedimenticolales; family DASUFT01; genus DASUFT01. The sequence continues at coordinate 56,634 of DASUFT010000049.1, forward strand.
GGCGCGCTACGTGGAGCTCGAGCCCAGGGCGAAGGACGCCGCCGAGGTGAAGTCGATCCTGGCCGGCCTCTGAAGGGTGCGCGCGTTCACCCTGGACGAGGGGCCCGTCCCCGTGGTGCGCTGCCGGGCGCTCCTCGGCATCCCGGGGGTGGCGCACGGGTTCTCCACCCGCCATGCCGATGTCGGTGCGGCCGACGCCCCCCCGGAGGTCGCCGCCCGGCGCCTGGCCTTCCTGCGCGCGTGCGGGGTGACGGGGGAACCACTGGTGCTCCGCCAGGTGCACGGGGCGGCCGTGGTCCGGGCATGGGAGGTGGGGCGGGGCGAGATCCCGGAGGGGGACGCCGCGGTCCGGGTGCGTGAGGGGCGCGCTCCGGCCGTGCGCACCGCCGACTGCGTGCCCGTGCTGCTGGCCGACCGGGCGGGACGTGCGGTGGCGGCGGTCCACGCCGGCTGGCGGGGGGTCGCGGCCGGCATCGCCGGCGCGGCGGTGGATGCCCTGGCCGAGCAGGGGATCGCGCCCGCCGACCTGGTGGCGGCGCTCGGGCCGGCCATCCTCGGCTGCTGCTACACCGTCGGGCGCGAGGTGCTGGAGGCCGTCGGCCTCCCCGGCACCGGTCCCGGGACCCTGGACCTGCACGCCCGCCTGCGTGCGCAGCTCCGGGAGGCGGGCGTGCCGGACGAGGCGGTCCACGCTGCCCCCTGGTGCACCCGGTGCCACCCCGACCTGTTCTTCTCCTACCGGCGCGAGAAGGAGGGGGCGGGACGGCAGATGGCGGTGATCGGCCCGTCGTCTTGACGCCCGGGGGCCGGTGAGCCAGAATCCCGCGTTCCACTGGAACCCGAGCGAAGGCAACCTTTTGCAGGAGATTCCCCCGCGATGGTCTCCTTGCTGGCGATGGTCCCACCCGGCTCCGGACAGTCCGGGAGCCTCCTGACGAACCTCGTCCCGTTCGTCCTGATGTTCGTGATCTTCTATTTCCTCCTCATCGCACCCCAGCGCAAGAAGGCCAAGGCGCACACCGCCATGCTGCAGGCGCTGAAGGCGGGAGACCGCGTGGTGACGAGCGGGGGGATCTACGGGACGGTGGTGGGCGTGGACGACCAGAAGGTGCAGCTCCGCGTCGCCGACCAGGTCAAGATCGAGATCGCCAAGCACGCCATCGCCGGCCTCCATCCCGAATCCTGAGGGACCGCATGAGCAAGAACCTCTGGTGGAAGATCCTCCTCATCGTGGTCCCGCTGGGCCTGAGCGTGGCGGCCATCTACCCCCCCAAGGACAAGATCGCGCTGGGCCTGGACCTCAGGGGCGGCGCCCACATCCTCATGCAGATCGACACCGGGTCCGCCATCGCTTATTCCACGGACCTCGCGCAGACGCGGGTGGGACAGGCGCTGAAGGACGCGAAGATCGCCTACGCGGCGGTGACCTCCCCGGCGCCGGGGACGCTGAAGATCGAGGGCGTCGATCCGGCGCGCTCCGCGGACGTGCGGCAGGTGCTCGAGGTCCCGGTGGGCGAGTGGTCCCTGAGCGGCTCCGGCGGAAACTTCACGCTGGAGATGCCGCTCTCCGTGCAGCAGGCCCAGGAGAGGCTCGCCATCGAGTCCACGCTCGACACGCTGCGCACGCGCGTGGACGGCCTGGGGGTGCGGGAGGCGGTGGTCCAGCCCTCGGGCCAGGACCGCGTGCTGGTGCTCCTCCCCGGCGTGGAGGACCCCGACCGGGTGAAGGGGATCCTGCAGGACCCCGCCGTGCTGGAGTGGAAGAAGGTGGTCTACCCCCAGGGTGTGGCCGACTTCCGCAACTGGCGGCCGCCTGCAACCCGCGAGGACCTGCTGGCCTTGTTCGGCGGTGCCCTTCCTCCCGGCGTGCGCGCCTTCCCGGAGACCCGGGTGGTCAGCGGCGGCACCGTCACGGAGTGGTGGCCGCTGGGGGAGTCCGTGGTGATCGGCAAGGACATCACGAACGCGCAGCGCCAGTCCGGCCAGTGGGGCGGGAACAGCGTGGGGTTCCAGCTCAGCAAGGACGCGGGACGGCGCTTCGAGGCCGCCACCCGCGAGTACATGGGCAAGCACATGGCCATCCTGCTCGGCTCCGCCCGGGAGGAGAGCAAGCGCGTGGTCTCCGCGCCCACGATCAACGGCATCATCAACGATCGTGGGGAGATCACCGGCTCCTTCACCCTGGAGCAGGCCGAGGACCTCGCCCTCAAGCTGCGCTCGGGGGCCATTCCCGCCGACGTGCGCATCATCGAGGAGCGCACGGTGGGACCCTCCCTGGGGCGTGACTCCATCCGCAAGGGCGTGCTCTCCGGCGTGATCGGCTTCCTGGCGGTGATGGTCTTCATGCTCGTGTACTACCGGCTGTCCGGCCTGAACGCGGTGATCGCCCTGGCCCTGAACGTGCCCCTCCTCCTGGGTGCCATGGCCTATTTCGGCGCCAGCTTGAGCCTTCCCGGCATCGCCGGTCTCATCCTCACCCTGGGCATGGCGGTGGACGCCAACGTGCTCATCTTCGAGCGCATCCGCGAGGAGCTGCGGCTGGGGAAGACGGTGCGCCAGGCCGTGGACCTCGGGTTCAGCCGCGCCTTCATGACCATCATCGACTGCCACATCACCACCCTGGTGTCGGCGTTCTTCCTGTTCTCCTACGGCACCGGCCCCGTGAAGGGCTTCGCGGTGTCCCTGTCCATCGGCATCGTGGTGTCGATGTTCACGGCGGTGTTCGTCTCCCGCGTCATCTACCGAATCGTGCTGGGCGAGGGCCGGCCGGTCGAAGCCCTCAGCATCTAAGAGGCCATCCATGCTTCAGATCCTGCACGACACCAACATCGACTTCATGAGCAAGCGGAAGATGTGGATGGCGATCTCCGCCGTCCTCGTGGTCCTCTCCATCGCGATCATCGCGGTGCGCGGGATCAACATGGGGGTGGAGTTCAAGGGCGGCACCGAGCTGCAGATCAAGTACGTGGCCAAGCCCGACGTGGGCCAGGTGCGGGCGCAGCTGGATGCCGCCGGCTTCAAGAGCCCCACCGTCACCCGTATCGGCGCCGAGAACGAGAATGAGATCTACATCCGCCTGGCCAGCGAGGGTGCTTCGGCCAACCAGACCGAGAAGGGGCAGGGCGTGGTCAGCCGGGTCAAGGAGGCGCTGCGCCCGGCGGACCTCAAGGCCCGCCTGAACGAGGGCTCGGTCGACCTCAACGAGACAGACGCCAATACCCTGCAGCAGCTCCTGGCGCTGGCGCCGGGCATGGATCCCGCCCGCGCCCAGCAGATCGCCGACCACGTCCTGGAGCTGCGCAAGGAGAAGGGCGTGCTCACGAGCGTGGCGCAGGTAGCCTCCGCCCAGGGGATGACGCCCGAGGTGATGTCCTTCCTGGAGGGGAAGGCGTTGACCGGCCCCTTCGCCTTCCGCAGCCAGTCCTACATCGGACCCACCATCGGGGCGGAGCTGGTGCGCAAGGCGATCACCGCCATCGTGCTCTCCATGATCGGGATGCTCATCTACATCGCCTTCCGCTTCCAGGTCGAGATGGGCATCGGCGCCGTGGTGGCCCTGATCCACGACACCATCATCACCCTGGGGATCTTCGCCCTCTTCGGGAAGGAGATGAGCCTGCCGGTGGTGGCGGCGTTCCTCACCCTGGTGGGCTACTCCACCAACGACACGGTGGTGATCTTCGACCGCATCCGGGAGAACCTGAAGAACCATCCCGGAGCGGACCTGGTCACCACGATCAACCATTCCGTGAACCAGACCCTGAGCCGCACCATCCTCACCTCCGGCCTCACCTGGCTGACCGTGCTCAGCCTCTGGCTCTTCGGCGGCGAGCCCCTGGAGCCGTTCGCCTTCGTCATGGTGGTGGGGATCCTCGTCGGCACCTACTCCTCGGTCTACATCGCCAGCCCCTACGTGCTGCTCTGGCAGGGCCTGCGGGCGCGCCGGAAGGCGGCTGGGAAGGTCGTTCCCGCCGCCGCTGCCGCGGCCCCGGCGCGGCGCGCCACCAAGGTCCGCAAGGCCTCCGGAGCCCGCTGAGGGAGACACGGGGCCGAAAAACGCGCGAACGCTATAATCCTGCGCCGGAGGGTACGGGCGCGGGATGGTGCGTCGCTTCGAGGACATCGTCGAGCGGGTCGAGGCCTACGACCCCGGGGCGGACCTGGACCTCCTGCGCCGGGCCTACGTGTTCTCCGCCCGCGAGCACCGCAACCAGACCCGCCGCTCCGGGGAGCCCTACCTGGTCCACCCCATCGAGGTGGCCTACATCCTGGCCGAGCTGAAGCTCGACCTCCCCAGCGTGGTGGCCGGCCTCCTCCACGACGTGGTGGAGGACACGCTGACCACGCTGGACACGGTGTCCTCCCACTTCGGGCAGGACGTGGCGCACATCGTGGACGGCGTGACCAAGATCTCCAAGCTCAAGTTCGCCAGCCAGCAGCAGGCGGAGGCGGAGAACCTCCGCAAGATGATCCTGGCCATGGTGGACGACATCCGGGTCATCCTGGTCAAGCTCGCCGACCGGCTGCACAACATGCGCACCCTCCACCACCTGGAGCCGGTCAAGCAGGAGAGGATCGCCCGGGAGACGTTCGAGATCTACGCTCCCCTGGCCAACCGCCTGGGGATCGGCAAGATCAAGTCCGAGCTGGAGGACCTCTCCTTCCGCTACCTGGAGCCCCAGGCCTTCTCCGCTCTCACCCAGGCCCTCACCGCCCGCCGGGCGGTGAGCGAGAGCTTCATCACGGAGATCAGGTCCCGCCTCACCTCCGCCATGGCGGACCAGGGGATCGAGGCGGAGATCACGGGACGGGTGAAGAGCCTCTACGCCATCTGGCGCAAGATGCGGGTGCAGAAGATCGAGGTGGACCAGGTCTACGACTACCTGGCCTTCCGCATCCTGGTGGACTCGGTGAAGGACTGCTACGGGGCCCTGGGCACGGTGCACGCCATCTGGCGGCCGGTGCCCGGCCGCATCAAGGACTTCATCGCCATGCCCAAGCCCAACATGTACCAGTCGCTGCACACCTCGGTGATGACCGACAAGGGGCACCCCTTCGAGGTGCAGATCCGCACCCACGAGATGCACGCCATCGCCGAGGAGGGGATCGCCGCCCACTGGCAGTACAAGGAGCAAAGCGGCCTCTCCCGCAAGGACTCGGAGCGGGTGGCCTGGCTCCGGCAGACGCTGGAGTGGGTGCAGGAGCTCAAGGACCCCCGGGAGTTCCTGGAGATGGTGAAGGTGGACCTCTACCCGGACGAGGTCTACGCCTTCACCCCCCGGGGAAAGGTGATGTCCTTCCCCCGCGGGGCCACCCCCCTGGATTTCGCCTACGCCATCCACACCGAGGTGGGGCACACCTGCGTGGGCGCCAAGGTGAACGGGCGCATCGTCCCCCTGAAGTACACCCTGCAGAACGGCGACATCGTGGAGATCATGACCCAGCCCGGGCACCATCCCAGCCGCGACTGGCTGGCGGTGGCGCAGACCTCGCGTGCCCGGTCCAAGATCCGCGCCTACGTCAACGCCACCGAGCGCGCGCATTCCATCACCCTGGGGAAGGAGCTCCTGGAGAAGGAGCTGCGGCGGTACAAGCTGTCCCTCAAGGGATGGCAGGAGGACGGGGGTCTGCAGGAGGCCCTGAAGAAGCTGGGCTTCCGGGAGCTGGACGAGCTGCACGCCGCCATCGGCTACGGCAAGACCACTCCCGCGTCCCTGCTGGCTCAGCTCGTGCCCGCCGAGAGCCTGGAGGAGCCCAAGCCCGACAACGTGGTGACGCGCGTGGTGAAGCGCGCGCTGGGCCTGGGGGAGCGCAAGGTCAAGGTTCACGGGATGAACGACGTCATGGTCAACCTGGCCAAGTGCTGCAATCCGGTGCGGGGGGAGGACATCGTCGGCTACATCACCCGGGGCCGGGGGGTGTCGGTGCACTCCGTGCATTGCCAGAACGTGCTCCGCCTCATGTACGACACCGACCGGCGGATCGACGTGGAGTGGGACCAGCGATCGGACGGGACCTCGATCTACGACGTCAAGCTGGCCCTGGACGTGGACGACCGGCAGGGTCTCCTGGCCAAGATCGTCTCCACCATCGCCGACGAGAAGACCAACATCCGCAACGTCGACGCCAAGACCTTCGAGGGGGCCAAGGCGCGGGTCACCATGGTGCTGGCGGTGGCCGACCGGACTCAGATGGAGCGGGTGATGGCGCGCATCCGCAAGATCGACGGGGTGCGCGAGGTGGAGCGGATCGCGCTCTAGCGGGGGGAGAGATGGCGTTGAAGCGGTCGATCCGCAGCGACCGGGCTCCCAAGCCCATCGGACCCTACGTGCAGGCGATCGTGGCCGGCAAGCTGGTCTTCGCCTCCGGACAGGTGGCGCTCGATCCCGCCACCGGCGAGCTGGTGGGGGGCGGGGTGGGGGACCAGACCCGGCAGGCGCTGCGCAACCTGGCGGCGGTGATGGCGGCGGCGGGCACGAGCATGGAGCACGCCGTCAAGGCCACCGTCTACCTGATCGAGATGGACGACTTCGCGGAGATGAACGCGGTCTACGCGGAGTTCTTCGAGGGTGTGCCGCCTGCCCGGACGACGGTGGCGGTGAAGGCGCTCCCCAGGGGAGCCAGGGTCGAGATCGACTTGGTGGCCGCGGTGCCCTAGCGGACGGCCTTCTGGATCGCGCCGCTCCGGAGGCAGCGCGTGCACAGCCGCATCCTCCGGTTCCCCCCTCCCGGCACGTGGATGCGCACCCGCTGGAGGTTCGGCTGGAAGGTCCGGGACGTCACGTTGTGCGCGTGAGAGACCGCGTTCCCGAAGACCGTCTTCTTCCCACAGACCTCGCACACACGCGCCATCGCTGACCGCCCTCTCTTCTCCCAACCTCTTGAAGGGACGCCACATCGTAGAGAAGGGGCGGAGGGCTGTCAAGGCGAGCGCGTCGCCTATGTGTGTAGCGCCAAGCCCATGTTGCTTTCGACAGAACTGCATTTATATTCTGCCACCGTCCGGGCGGAATCTCCGGACAACCCCGAATGGGGTCGTTGGTGGACCGGCAATGCGACAGGGGGTCCGTTCCTTGACTTCGCCGAAAGTCCGAACCTAGGTTTCCCCCCCTCGGCCACGGGTGTGTGGCAGGGGCCGACAACGCGAGGGTGCCCATGCTGTTTGGAAGAAGCCGGAACCTGGTGGGTCTCGACGTCGGGGACAGCTCGGTCAAGGTGGTCGAGCTGAAGGACCTCGGTCGAGGTCGCGGCTTCCAGGTGGCCAAGCTCGGCTGGGAGCCCCTGTCCTCCGAGGCCATCGTGGACGGGGCGATCATGGACAGCCAGCTGGTGGTGGAGACCATCCAGCGGCTCTTCCAGCGCTGCAAGATCCGGAACCTCAACGTG
>DASUFT010000050.1:0-32260 GCA_036274395.1 Candidatus Polarisedimenticolaceae bacterium
CAGGTCCACCACGATCTTCATGGCGGTGGCGATGAAGCGGAGGTCGCGCGCCACCGGCTGCTGCATGGCCAGCATCTCCATGCACAGCTCGTCGATCTCCAGCTCCAGGCGGTCGATCTCCACGTCGCTGCCGATGACCTCGCGGGCCAGGCGGGAGTCGCGGTCCACCAGGGCGGTGACCGAGCGGCCGATGGCCTGCTCCACCAGGCCGCCGGTGCGCAGCAGCAGCTCCGCCAGGTGGTCCAGGAGGTCCTCGAAGCGGCGGTGCTTGCGTTCCATGTGGGCTCGGACCTCCCTAGCCGAATCTTCCGGTGATGTAGTCCTCGGTTTGCTTCTTCAGCGGCCTGATGAACAGCTTCTCGGTGGGACCGTACTCGATCAGGCGACCCAGGTAGAGGAACGCAGTGTAGTCCGAGACCCGGGAGGCCTGCTGCATGTTGTGGGTCACGATCACCAGCGTGTAGGTCTTGCGGAGCTCGAGCATGAGCTCCTCGATCTTGGCCGTGGCCACCGGGTCCAGGGCCGAGCAGGGCTCGTCCAGGAGGATCACCTCGGGCTCGATGGCGAGGGCGCGGGCGATGCACAGGCGCTGCTGCTGCCCGCCGGACAGGCCGAGGGCGCTCTCCGAGAGCCGGTCCCGCACCTCGTCCCAGAGGGCGGCGTCGCGCAGGCTCCGCTCCACCACCTCGTCCAGGGCCCGCCGGCTCTTCACCCCGTGGATCCTGCACCCGTAGGCCACGTTCTCGTAGATGGACTTGGGGAAGGGGTTCGACTTCTGGAAGACCATGCCGATGCGCTTGCGCAGCGCCTGCTTGTCCAGTCCCCGGGCATCGCCGTAGATGGGGGCGCCCTCGAAGAGGATGTCCCCCTCCAGGGTCACGCCCTCCACGAGATCGTTCATGCGGTTGAAGCAGCGCAGCAGGGTGGACTTGCCGCAGCCGGAGGGGCCGATGAAGGCGGTGATCCGCTTCTCCCCCACCTGGAGGCTGATGTCGTGCAGGGCCTGGCTGTCGCCGTACCAGAGGGAGAGGCGCTGCACGTCGAGGATGGGGGCGGGGATCTCCGGCTGGAGCGCAGGATCCGGCTCGGCCGGGTGCGTCTCCCTCACCTCGAGCGCGCTCATCGTCTCCTCGGCCCTCATCCCCGGTGCATCCGTTGCAGCCGTCGCGTGGCCAGCCTCGCCAGCAGGGAGAACAGCAGGACGGCGCCGATCAGCACCGTCGCGCCCGCCCAGGCCTGACGGTGCCAGTCATCGTAGGGGGAGATGGCATAGGTGTAAACCTGCACGGTGAGCGATGCGATGGGCTGGTCCACGCGCAGCGACCAGTACCGGTTGTTGAAGGCGGTGAAGAGCAGGGGGGCCGTCTCCCCGGCGATGCGGGCCAGCGCCACCAGGATGCCGGTCAGGATCCCGGGGAGCGCCGCCGGGAGCACCACCGTGAGCACCGCCCGGGCGCGGCTCGCCCCCAGGGCGAGGGCCCCCTGGCGCAGTCCGTCGGGAACGAGCAGGAGCAGCTCCTCCGTGGTGCGCACGATCAGGGGCAGCATCATGAGCGCGAGGGCCAGCGAGCCCGCCAGCGCGGAGAAGCGCTGGAAGGGGAGCACGGCCACGCTGTAGGCGAAGATCCCGATCACGATGGAGGGCGTCCCGTTCAGCAGGTCGGCCGCGCTGCGCACCGCGGTGGCGAGCCAGGTGCGCCGGTACTCCGCCACGTACATCCCGCAGAGGATGCCCAGGGGCACGGCCAGCAGCGACGCCAGTCCCAGGAGCACGCCCGTGCCGGCCAGGGCGTTGGCCATCCCCCCTCCCGCCTCCCCCACCGGCTTCGGGAGGTGGGTGAAGAAGGCGAGGTCGAGCGCGGGCAGGCCCTGGCGGACGACGAAAAAGAGGATCCAGCCCAGCGGCACCAGGGCCAACACCACCGCCAGGCCGCAGAACGCCGTCACCACCGCCGAGGACGCGCGTCGCCGGAAGGAGGTGCGCAACTCAGGCCCGGGCCACCCGCCAGATCAGCAGGCGGGAGAGCGCGTTGATCAGCACCGTGATCACGAAGAGCACGAGACCGATCTCCACCAGGGCGTGAAGGTAGAGGTCGTCGGCCGCCTCCGTGAACTCGTTGGCGATGACCGCGGCCATCGTGTACTGGGGAGCCATGAGCGAGAGCGCCACCTGGGGGCTGTTGCCGATCACCATGGTGACGGCCATCGTTTCCCCCAGAGCCCGCCCCAGGCCCAGGGTGATCGCGCCCAGGATGCCGGTGCGCGCGTAGAACATCGTCATCCGGATCGCCTCCCAGCGGGTGGCTCCCAGGGCATAGGCCCCCTCGCGCTGGGCGCGGGGGACGGCCCGGAGCACCTCGCGGGCCACGGTGGCGGTGAAGGGGACGACCATCACCGCCAGCACCAGGGCCGCCGCCAGCATCCCCACCCCCAGGGGAGGACCGGAGAAGAGCGGCGTCTTCCGCAACCACTCGGGGAGCGAGGTCTGGAAGCTCCGCACCAGGGGAACGAGCACGAAGATGCCCCAGAGGCCGTAGACGATGGAGGGGATGGCGGCCAGCAGCTCGGTGAGGAAGGCGAGCGGCTGGCGCAGGCGCTGGGGGGAAAGCTCGGACAGGAACACCGCGATCCCCAGCGCGATCGGCGTGGACAGCAGCAGTGCCAGCGCGGAGGAGTAGAGGGTGCCCCAGATGAACGGGAGCGCCCCGAACTCCCCGGCCACCGGGTCCCAGATCCCGGTGCGCCAGAAGGAAAGGCCGAAGGCGGCGATGGACTTCCGGGAGTCGAGCGCCAGCACCACGCCCACTCCCACCACGGCGAGGACGAGGAGGGAGGCCAGAGCCCCGGTGGTCCAGCGAAAGCCACGGTCCTCGCCCGTCCTGAGGCTGCGCCTCACGTGCGCACCCGGGACAGCGCGGCGATCGCCTTCTCGGCGACGGTTGGAGGGATCCGGGCGTATCCCAGGTCCTCCGCCGTGGCCTGGCCCTCCGTCAGCGCCCAGCGGAGGAACTCCACCATCGCCCGCGCGCGCGCAGGATCGCCGCCGTCCTCGCGCAGGAGGATCCAGGTGAACGACGCGATGGGATACGCGTCCGCGCCCGGCGCCTGCACGATGGAGACCCGGAAGTCGTCGGGGATGGAGGCGGCGGCGCCCGCGGCGGCGGCGGTCACCGAGGCGAGGGAAGCGCGCACGAAGGTGCCCGCCGCGTTCTGGACGGCACCGTAGTCGATGTCGTTCTGGAGGGCGTAGATCAGCTCCACGTAGCCGATGGAGCCGGGGGTCTGCCGCACCAGGCCGGACACGCCCTCGTTTCCCTTGCCGCCGACGCCGGCGGGCCAGGCGACGGAGGTCGCCACGCCCACCTGGGACTTCCAGGTGTCCGACACCTTGGAGAGATAGTCCACCCAGATGTAGGTCGTCCCCGATCCGTCCGACCGGTGGATCACGGTGATGTCGGAGCTGGGCAGGGACACGCCTGGGTTGAGCTGCCGGATGGGATCGGCGTCCCACCGCGTCACCTTGCCCAGGAAGATCTCCGCCAGCAGGGGACCGGTGAAGTTCAGCGGAGTCTCGACCCCGGGGACGTTGTAGGCGGGAACCACCGCCCCCAGCACGGTGGGCACGTGCAGGATCCCTCCCCCCGCGCCACGGAGCTGCTCCTCGGTCATGGGACCGTCGGTGGCGCCGAAGAACACCGTCTTGTTGATCAGCTGCCGGATGCCCCCGCCCGAGCCGATCGACTGGTAGTCGATCGCCACGTCGGGGTGCTGCCGGCTGTAGTCCGAGAACCACCTGGAGTACAGGGGGTACGGGAACGTCGCTCCCGCGCCGGTGATGGCGAGACGTCCCCCCTCCATGCCCTGCTGTGGGCCGCCGGCCGAGCAGGCGGCGAGGCTTCCCAGCAGGAGCGCGAGAACAGCACGTCGCATGGAGTCACTTGATCCGGTTCAGGGCCGCCAGCTCGAGCTGGACAACGCTGGGAGGAAGGGGAGCATACCCCAGCGCGGCGGCGTGCTTCTGCCCATCGGAGAGGGCCCAGCGCATGAACTCCACCATCATCTTGCCCTTGGTCTTGTCCTTGGGGGACTCGGCCAGGAGGATCCAGGTGAAGGAGGCGATGGGATAGGCGTCCTTGCCGGGGGCGTTCGTGATCGACACCCGGAAGTCGGGCGGCATCTTCCCCTCGGTGGCGGCGGCGGCCGCGGTCACCGACTCCAGGGAGGCGCGCACGAAGTTCCCGTCCGCGTTCTTCACGGAGCCGAAGTCGATCTTGTTCTGCAGCGCGTAGATCAGCTCCACGTACCCGATGGAGCCCGGGGTCTGGCGCACCAGGCCCGCCACCCCCTCGTTCCCCTTGCCCCCCACCCCCGCCGGCCAGTTGACGGAGGTGGCCACCCCCACCTTGGTCTTCCAATCGTTCGAGACCTTGGAGAGGTAGTCGGCCCAGATGTAGGTGGTGCCCGAGCCGTCGGAGCGGTGGACGACCGTGATCTCCGAGCCGGGCAGGTTGACGCCCGGGTTCAGCTGCGCGATGGCGGGATCGTTCCACCGGGTCACCTTGCCCAGGAAGACGTCGGCCAGCACCGGTCCGGTGAACTTCAGCTCCGCGTCCACTCCGGGGATGTTGTACACGGGGACCACCGCCCCCAGCACGGTGGGGAGGTGGAGGATCTTGCGGCCCGCGCCCGCGATCTGGTCGGCCGTCATGGGGCCGTCGGTGGCGCCGAAGAACACGGTCTGGTTGGTGAGCTGGCGGATGCCTCCCCCGGAGCCGATCGACTGGTAGTTGATCTGCACGTTGGGGTGGAGCTTGTTGTATTCCGCGAACCATTTCGAGTAGATGGGATAGGGGAAGGTGGCGCCGGCGCCGTCGATCTGGACGTTCTGGGCCAGGACGGGCGTGGCGAGCAGGGCCGCGATCAGCAGGGACGTCCTACGCATGGTTGAACTCCTCGTGCGTCAGTACTGGAAGAGGGCGTGCAGGGCGTAGCGCTTCTCGTCGGCCTTGGCCAGCGCCTCGTCGTAGCCGACCTTCTCCACGTCGAGCATGAGGGCCGCCGAGACGGGGGTGGTCTGTCCGTACCACCACCAGCTCACGCCGGCGATGGTGCGGTCCTTCTTGGCATCCACGTCCTTGTCGGGGGTGAGGTCGTCGTAGCGGAGCAGCCCCTCCAGGCCGAAGCTGGTGCGGGGGGTGACCCACACGGAGTACCCGTCCGACTTGACGCTGGGAGAGGTGGGAAGGGGCTGGTCCTCGTTGCTGAGCCACTCGAACCCGGCGTTCGCGTACTTGTGCTCGAAGGTGAGCGCCCCCACGAAGCGGTTGCGCTTGCCCCCGTTCACCGGGGCGTCGTCATCGTAGAAGCCCGTCAGCCGGAGTCCGCTGAAGAGACCGCCCAGGGGGACCGGCCGCAAGGTGGCGCGGATCTGATAGGCCTGCTGGTTGTTGGCCTCGGCCTTCTGATAGCCCTCCCCGTTGTAGACCCCGAACATCACGTCCCCGAAGTTCCCGGGGAAGTTGTAGTGGCCGGCGAGGCCGAAATCGGCGGACACCAGGAAGCCCTCGCGGTCGGTGATGGTCGGGCCCTGGAACCGGTAGCGGTACACGGAGTCGATGAAGTCGATGTACGGGGTCTGGATGTCCCCCAGGCGCAGCCAGGTCCCCTTCCCCAGCCATTGGTCCATGTTGAACTGTCCGTAGGCATACTTGAGCCGGTAGTCGAGGCTCCCCGTGAGCGAGCTGCCCAGGCCGGACTCCCGGGTGATGTCGGGCGTGACCCGGAACGAGAAGAGGTGCGTGATGTTCCCGGTGACGTTGATGTAGGCGCGCGTGACGTTGAAGCCCTTGGACTTGACCTGGTTCCCGGCGGCGTCCGTCACCGTCGGCTCGTCCTGGTAGGTGTAGTCCGTGAAGATGACCGTCCCCACCTTGATCGTCGGCGTGTCGTCCGGTGGCGTGTAGCCCGCCGCGGGCGTGACCTGCGCCTGGACCGATCCCACCGCGAGCAGCGCCAGAGCGCCGCCCCCCACCCACCACTTGAGCATTCCTGGCTCCTTCCGGTTTGGCCCCTCGCAGGCCGCGCGGGGTGGATCTGACGCCCCCCCGTCGACGGGCAGAGATAAAGAAGCGGAGGGTCGCGCCTGTGAACGGCGTGTTACATCGGTGTTAACGTCGGGGCCCGCCCTCCTCGCCTGCGGTTACTACGTGGGGGCGCACCTGGGGTCCGCCTCGTCCTCCCGTTAAGTCAGGGTTAATTCGGCCTCCTTCCCGCCTCAGGTCGCAAACCCTTCAACCGTCCGTCGCGCAGCCGTCACACGGCGCCGGTACAACCCGACACGCCTGTGAGAGAGCACATCGCGCCCACACGGCGGGGGAGGCAACCGATCCCATGACGCGCACGACCGGAAGGTGTCTGGCCCTGGCACTGCTGCTCGCGGCCCAAAGCGCCCAAGCCGCCACCATCGTCGTCAGCTCCAACATCACGACCAGCGAGACCTGGACGTCGAACAACACGTACGTCCTCGATCTCCCCATCTACGTCACGAACGGCGCCACGCTGACCATCGAGCCGGGCACCACGGTGCGCGGCCAGGGGCCTTCCGGCGTGGGGACCAACGATCCCGGCACGCTGATCATCACCCGGGGCTCGAAGATCCGCGCCAACGGCACCGCGCAGCATCCCGTCGTCTTCACGGACCTGAATGACAACAACATCGGCCCCAACCCCGGCACCCCGCCCTACGACACCGCGCTCAACGCGCTGGGGATCACCGGGCAGTGGGGCGGCCTCATCCTCCTGGGCCGCTCCTACGTGGCCAACAACACGCTGGCCGGGGCCGACCCCGCCCGCGAGTTCCAGATCGAGGGGCTGACCGCCACCGCAGGCCTGGGGCTCTACGGGAACTGCGCCGCCGCCTACGGGAACCCCCCGGTGCCCATCTCCATCTGCGACGACGACGACAGCGGCTCCCTGAGCTACGTCTCCATCCGCTACGGCGGGTTCAACCTCTCCGCCAACAACGAGATCAACGGCCTGACCCTGGGCGCCGTGGGCCGCGGCACCAACATCGACCACATCGAGGTCTTCCAGAACAAGGACGACCTGGTGGAGTTCTTCGGCGGCGCCGCCAGCATCAAGTACTTCATGGGCGGCAACGGCGGCGACGACGGCATCGACTTCGACGAGGGATGGCGCGGGAAGATCCAGTTCGCCTTCGTGATGCAGGGGACGCCCGGCGCCGACAAGTCGGACAAGGGCTCCGAGCAGGACGGAGGCAACGCCCCCGACGGATCCCAGCCCCGCGCCATCCCCACCCTCTACAACGCCACCCTCATCGGCCTGGGCCAGAAGGCCTACACCGGGAAGTCGCTGAACACCGCCCTGCACTTCCGGGACAACGCCGGTGGGCGCTGGTACAACAGCTTCTTCGCCGACTTCGGCGGCGCCCCTCTGTGCATCGAGGGCGGGAACACCGGCACCGGCTGTGCCGTGGCCAACACCTCGGGCCAGCGGTCGAGCGCGGCCTACGTCCCCGACGGCCTGCTCTACCAGGCACCCACCAGCAGCTTCGAGCTGGAGCTGCAGAACAACCAGTTCTGGTGCTTCGGGAACGGAGGCGGCGTGCCGGTGGGGGACGCCACCGCCTTCGGCTGCGACGCCGGGAAGGACCACTGCGACCCCGGCGTCTTCAGCATCTCCGCCCTGGGGAACAGCTACCTGAGCTGCGCGAGCCCGCTCCCCATCCGCCAGCTCACGCGCACGAGCTCGGGGGACCCCAACACGCCCGACCCGATCACCACGATCGATCCCACGCCGGCGCCCGGGGGGCCGCTGGTCTCCTCCCCCCGCACCGCGCCGAGCGACGGCTTCTTCGATCCCGTGTCCTTCAAGGGCGCCTTCGCCCCCAACCAGAACTGGGCCCGGGACTGGAGCGCCATGGACCGCCTGGGCTACTTCCCGCAGAAGCCCCAGGTCCTGGTGAGCGCGAACATCGCCACCAGCACCACCTGGACGGCGAACAACGAGTACGTCCTCGACCTGCCCGTCTACGTGACCGGCGGCGCCACCCTCACCATCGAGCCCTGCACCGTGATCCGCGGGCAGGGGCCCTCGGGTGCCGGGACCAACGACCCCGGGGCCCTGATCATCACCCGCGGCTCCAAGATCCAGGCCGCTGGGACGCCGGACTGCCCGATCACCTTCACCGACCTGAACGACGACAACATCGGCGCCAACCCGGGGACGCCCCCGTACAACAACGTGGCGAACGCCCTCTCCCTCACCGGGCAGTGGGGCGGCCTCATCCTGCTGGGCCGCTCCTACGTGGCCAACAACACGCTGGCCGGGCCCGACCCCACCCGTGAGTTCCAGATCGAGGGTCTGACCGCCTCCGGCGGCCTGGGCCTCTACGGCAACTGTGCCGCCGCCTACGGGAACCCGCCCAGTCCCATCTCCATCTGCGACGACGACGACAGCGGCACGCTGCGCTACGTCTCCATCCGCTACGGCGGGTTCAACCTGTCCGCCAACAACGAGATCAACGGCCTCACCCTGGGCGCGGTGGGACGGTCCACGGACATCGACCACATCGACGTCTACCAGAACAAGGACGACCACGTGGAGTTCTTCGGCGGCGCCGCCAGCGTCAAGTACTTCTCCGGGATCACCGGCGGCGACGACGGCATCGACTTCGACGAGGGCTGGCGTGGCAAGGTCCAGTACGCCTTCATCCTCCAGGGCACGCCCGGCGCCGACAAGTCGGACAAGGGCTCCGAGCAGGACGGCGGCAACGCCCCCGACGGCTCGCAGCCCCGCGCCATCCCCACGATCTACAACGCGACCCTGGTCGGTCTGGGGCAAAAGACCTACACCGGCAGGTCGCTGAACACGGCCCTGCACTTCCGGGACAACGCCGGAGGCCGCTGGTACAACAGCTTCTTCGCCGACTTCGGCGGCGCGCCCTTGTGCATCGAGGGCGGGAACACGGGAACCGGCTGTGCGGTGGCCAACACCTCGGGCCAGCGGTCGAGCACGGCCTACGTGCCCGACGGCCTCCTCTACCAGGCTCCCGCCGGCAGCTTCGAGCTGGAGCTGCAGGACGACACCTTCTGGTGCTTCGGCAACGGCGGCGGGGTGCCGGTGGGGGACGCCTCCGCCTTCGGCTGCGACGCCGGCAAGGACCACTGCGATCCCGGCGTCTTCACCAACGTCGCCCTGGACAACCAGTCCCTGGGGTGCGGCACGGCGCTCCCCATGCGCAACCTGACCCGCATCAACTCCGGCGATCCCAACACGCCGAACCCCGTGATCTCCATCGATCCCCGGGCGGCGGTGGGCTCGGTCAACAACACGACCAACCGCGTGCCCCCGGCCGACGGCTTCTTCACGCCCGCTCCCTTCAAGGGCGCCTTCCGTGGCAGCAACTGGCTGGGCGGCTGGTCCACCCCGGCGCGCCTGGGACTCTTCCCCACCTGCGCCGAGGACTCGGACGCAGTGCCGGACGAGGTCGAGGGCGTGGCCTTCGTGAGCAAGACGACGATGACGTGGAGCAAGCTCTACACCACCGAGACCGGCATCCGGCAGGACGTGCTGCGCTCCACCAGCCCCGCGAGCTTCGCCTCCGCGGACTGCGTGGAGTCCGACGACGCGGACACCACCGCCGTCGACGGAACCAACCCCGGCAGCGGCCAGGTCTTCTACTACCTGATCCGGGCCGAGGCCTCGTGCGGCGCGGGCTCCATGGGCTACGCGACCAACGGAACCGAGCGCAGCGGCGTGAGCTGCGGCCTGTAAGCAGACGCACGGACGGGGGCGGCCGCCACAGGCCCGAAGGCCGGGCGGCCGCCCTCGAGAGATGTCCCCGTCTTCCACGTAGGACGCCGTCTTTGGGAAGGAGCACGCAGATGACGTATGGATCGTGGGGAGCCACGGCTCTCCTGCTGGTCGCCACCACCTCGGCATGGTCGGCCCCCGCTTCGCGGCCCGCACTGGAGCGGGCTTTCGCCTTTGCCTCCGCCATCGAGAGCGATGCGAAGGACAGGGCCATGGCCCAGGCCGCGGTCGCGCTGGAGGCGCTCTCCCTGGAAGACGGCGAGCAGGCGGCTGCCCTCGCCGACGAGGTCTCCGGCTGGCAGCGCGGGGTGATCTATGCCGAGATCGCCACCTGGCACGCCAAGGCCGGGCGCACCGATCAGGCCCGGTCCTTCCTGTCCAGAGCGGAAGAATTCCGACGGACCCAGGAAGGCTGGCAGGGCCCGAGGATCCAGGCCCACATCGGAGCGGCGCTGTCCGCTCTGGGCGACTCCGAGGGCGCCCACGCCATCACCGATGCGCTGGCGCAGAACGACCGCCAGTACAACGGCATGGCCGTGGTCTCGAACGCGCGCCTGGTCGCGCGCCGCAGCGGCTTCGACGCCGCCATGGCGGAGATCAAGAAGGCAGAGCAGGAGACCGACTACGAGTTCGCCCTGGGACGGACCTCCGCCTACCTCGAACTCGGGGACGACGTCCGGTTCTCCTTGGACCAGCGTCTGAGCGCCCTGCGGGCCGCCCGCGCAACTGCCGAGGAAGTGGCGGTCTGGAGCCGGGCTGATCTCCTGGTCTCCGCGAGCAAGGGCTTCACCAAGATCGACGCAGCCAAGGACGCCTGGGAGTCCTTGGACGCGGCGACGTCGCTGGGCCGGGCACTGGCCACCACGTCCATGGTTCGCGCGGGCGTGCTCTCGAACGTCGCTTCGGCCTGGATCGAAGGGGGAGATACCACCCGCGCCAAGGACATCCTGAACGACGCCGCCGCCGGTCTCAAGGATATCCAGGCCATCGACCGGCCGGAGATGCTGGCGCGGATCGCGGCGGTCACCATGAAGCTCCCCGACGCCGCAATGGCGAAGGCCCGCTTCGACGAGGCTCTGACGCAGACGGCGGCCCTCAACAATGCAAGGCCCCGCGCCCTGGCGGCGGTCGGCGTCTGCCGCGCCCTGGCCCGCGCCGGCATCGTCCCCGACGCCGACCTCTCCGCCCGCCTCGACGCCCTGCGCCGTGGCCTGAGGTCCCCGTGGTGAGGCGGGTCTTGTTGGCCCTGATCGCCTTCGTGACGCTCGCGCATGCGCAGTCCAGCGGAGGCATTCAGGGGGTGGTCTTGGACCAGACGCTGCAGATCCCGCTGGCCGGGGTCTCCCTCACGCTGGCCGAGCTGGGGCAGTCGGCCACCAGCGACGCCGACGGCAAGTTCTCGTTCGAGCACGTCCCTCCCGGGCGCTACACGATCCTCGCGGAGAAGGGGGGGTACGCCGCCCTCGGCGTCCCCGGCATCCCCGTCGGCCCCGGCAAGGCCACCGAGCAGCGGATCGAGCTGATGTCCGAGGCGGTGGTGACCGAGGAGACGACCGTCACCGCCGAGGCCTACAAGGAGAACAAGGAGGCGGTCATGCTGGAGGAGCGCCGCGAGGCGCCCACCGTCCAGGACGCCGTCTCCTCCGACGTGATCTCCAAGGCCGGCGCCGGCGACGCCTCGGGCGCCCTCAAGATGGTGGTGGGAACCTCGGTGGCCGCCGGCAAGTACGTGTCGGTGCGCGGGCTCTCCGACCGCTACACCGGCACCACGGTCAATGGCGTGCGCGTCCCCAGCGCCGACCCGCGCCGGCGCGCCGTGCAGGTGGACCTCTTCCCCACGGGGACGATCGACAGCGTCACCGTGACGAAGACGTTCACCCCCGACCTCCAGGGCGACTTCACGGGGGGCGGGGTGGACATCAAGACGCGCAACATTCCCGGGAAGGTGCTCTCGGTCGGCGTCACCAGCGAGTTCAACAGCATCGCCACCTACAACGACAACTTCCTGACCTACGCGGGTGGCGGGGTGAATACCTTGGGTTTCTCCGCTTCCGATCGGCCTCTTCCCGACAGCGCCACAGGAGAACTCCCCGCCATCCCCGCCTTCCCGGCCTTCGGGCAGAACCCCACCGAGGAGCAGATGGCGGCGTCGCAGACCCACGACGCCAACACCCGCGCCTTCTCCCCGGTGATGGGGATCTCCCGCTCCGCTCCCGGCGTCAACACCGGCCTGTCGGTGACGGCCGGCGACTGGTACCAGGTGGGGGACAAGGGCGTCTTCGGCGCCATGGCCTCGTTCACCTACTCCAGCAAGTACGACCAGTACACCCTGGGGCAGAACAACAGCGGCGGCGTCTCCGATCCCTCCGCCGGCATCGGTCTCTCCCGCGAGCGCAAGGACAGCAAGGGCACCGAGGAACTGCTCATGGGCCTTCTCGGCAACCTGACCTTCCAGCCCAGCGAGCGTCACGAGCTGTCGCTGCGGGTCCTGGGCACGCAGTCCGACGAGGACGAGGCCCGCTTCCAGGTGGAGGACGTGAGCGACACTACGGTGGAGCAGAACCAGGCCCTCCACTACACCGAGCGCGACCTGCTGAGCGCGCAGCTCCACGGCGTGCACAAGCTGGGGAAGGGAACGTCGCCGCGCTGGGAGATCGACTGGACGGGGGCGAGGAACCGCACCCAGCAGAACGAGCCCGACGTCCGCTTCTTCCGCAGCCAGTACGACCTCTCCACCTTCGGCGGCCGGATGCCGGCGAACAGCACGGAGGCCCAGAACACGCGCCGCATCTGGAGGGACATCGACGAGGACAGCACCCTCGGCCAGCTGGACGCCAAGTTCACGTTCCCGCGCTTCGCAGGGAAGGAGGGCTTCGTCAAGGCCGGCGTCTACCGGGAAGGGAGCGATCGCGGCTACACCCAGAACTCCTACACGTACCTCTTTCCCACCCAGGCCGGGTCGTTCATCGATCCCCGGAGAAGGGCCAACCTCGCCCTGAGCCAGTTCACGGGGGACGACGCCTACGACCTCTGGACCGACGTCTTCCTGAACCCGGAGCGGATCGGGATCGCCACCTCCGCCCCCGCCGAGAACCAGCTCCTGTGGACGATCGTTCCCGTGGGGAACGACGT
This sequence comes from Candidatus Polarisedimenticolaceae bacterium, assembly GCA_036274395.1. Lineage (GTDB taxonomy): Bacteria > Acidobacteriota > Polarisedimenticolia > Polarisedimenticolales > DASUFT01 > DASUFT01. Next base: position 12,967 of record DASUFT010000050.1, read on the forward strand.
GAACTACACCGGCGACCAGACCATCCAGGCGGGCTACGGCATGGTGAGCGTGCCCCTGCTCCGGCGCCTGGAGCTGATCGCCGGCGCCCGCTACGAGTCCACGAAGATCGCGGTGGACCCCACCAGCCAGTCCGGCCAGCTCGAGACCATCGTGGACCAGGGAAACGGCAACCGCTCCCTGGAGACCGTCCCCGTGGAGGAGGCCGCCACCGACCTGGAAGACAGCGCCGTGCTCCCCTCCGTGAACGTGATCTTCCAGCCCCGGGACAGCATGAACGTCCGGGCCTCCTGGACCAGGACCTTGGCGCGGCCCACCTTCCGCGAGCTGGCGCCCGTGGCCACCGAGGAGTTCATCTTCGGCGACGAGTACTTCGGCAACCCCGACCTCGAGCTCTCCACCATCGAGAACTACGACCTTCGCTGGGAGTGGTTCCGCCGCTCCGGCGAGGTGCTGGCCCTGTCCGCCTTCACCAAGCGCATCCAGGACCCCATCGAGATGATCAGCTTCTCCGCCGCCAACCGGAGCTTCATCCAGCCCGTCAACTACGAGACCGGCCGGGCGAAGGGCGCCGAGCTGGAAGCGCGCACCGGACTCGACCTGCTGGGCCGGTTCTTCTCGCGCCTCACCCTGGGGCTGAACGCCACCTGGATGGACACCGAGGTGGACCTGCCGCCCGACGAGCGGGCGTCGCTCGCCGCCTACGGCCTGGACCAGCCCACGCGGCAGCTCCAGGGCCAGCCCGCCTATGTGGGAAACCTGAACGTGGTCTACGACAACGCGGACAGCGGCACCTCCATCGGCGCCTTCTACAACGTGACCGGGGAGACGCTGGTCAGCGGCGCCGGCCGGGGCCAGACCGACGGCACGCCCGACGTCTTCGAGAAATCCTACGGCACGCTCGACCTCTCCATGAGCCAGCTCTTCCTGAAGCGGCTGACCGTGACCGTGCGCTTCAAGAACCTGCTCACCCCCACCCGGACCAGCGTCTACCGCACGCCCGGAGGGGAGGAGGCGATCAAGAGCGAGCGGGACACGCCCCTCCTGGTGGGCATCGGCGTGGGGCTGAAATGGTGACGGCATGAGGGGGGATGTAACAGCGACTTTACGGCCGCGTAACGGTCTCGTTGCGAGCCTGCCTGTACGTTTCGAGGACATGACGGACACGGTCCTGGTGGTCGAGGACGAGCCCGACATCGCGGAGCTGCTCCAGTACGTCCTCGCCCAGGAGGGCTTCGAGGTGGAGGCCGCGCACGACGGCCGCACCGCCCTGGAGCGGGCGCGCCGCCTGCGGCCCAGCCTGGTGGTGCTCGACCTCATGCTGCCGGAGATGTCGGGGATGGAGGTGCTCAAGGGGATCCGGGCCTCCCAGGAGACCCGCGGCTCCCGCGTGATCCTCCTCACCGCCAAGACGGACGAGCTGGACCGCGTGCTGGGCTTCGAGCTGGGGGCGGACGATTACGTGACGAAGCCGTTCAGCCCCCGGGAGCTGGTGCTCCGGGCCAAGGCCGTGCTCAAGCGCGGGATCGAGCCCGAGCCCCAGGCGCCCGCCCGCATCCGGTCGGGACCGATCGAGGTGGACCTCGAGAACCACGTGGCGCTGATCCAGGGAAAACCCCTCCGCCTCACGCTCACCGAGTTCCGCCTGCTGGCGGACCTGGTGCGGGCGCGGGGACGCGTGCGCTCCCGCGAGACGCTGCTGGCCGAGGTGTGGGGCTACGACGCCGAGGTCCTCTCCCGCACCGTGGACACGCACGTGCGGCGGCTCCGGCACAAGCTGGGTCCGGCCGCGGCCTGGCTCGTCACCGTGCGGGGGGTGGGCTACCGCGTGCAGGATCCGGCGGTCGACGCGTAGAAAAAAATGGCCGCCGGGTGTCCGGCGGCCGCAATGGAAGGAGCTGCCTCCGCAGCCCCCTCAACCTACGGAGCGGGGGTGACGGCGAGGGGCCGGTTCCACGACGGCCCTGTGACGGTTACGATGACCAGCCCATGCGGATCGCGGCCATCGATCTCGGAAGCAACTCCCTGCACATGGTGGTCGCGGAGGTGGAGGCGGACGGCCGCTTCTCCGTCCTCGATCGCGCCAAGATGATGGTGCGCCTGGGGCGGGGGAAGATGAAGCGCCTCTCCGCCCCCGCCATGGAGGCGGCGCTCGCCGCCCTCGCCTCCTTCAAGCAGCTGGCGGAGCGGCAAGGGGTCACCCGCTTCTCGGCCGTGGCCACCAGTGCCGTGCGCGAGGCCAGGAACGGGGGGGAGTTCATCCAGCGGGTGCTGGACACGGTGGGCCTGAGGGTCAAGGTGATCCCGGGGCGCGAGGAGGCCCGGCTCATCCACCAGGGGGTGGCCCACGCCCTGGACCTGCGGGGCGAGCCCACGCTGATCGTGGACGTGGGCGGGGGGAGCGTGGAGGCGATCCTGGTCGAGCACGCCCGCCCCGTCCTCCTGGAGAGCCTGAAGCTCGGCGTGGTGCGCCTGAGCCACGCCTACCTGCAGAGCGATCCCCCCCGTCCCGGTGACCTCCGCAAGATGGAGCGCCAGGTGGCGGAGGCGATGGAGCCCGTGCTCCGCCGCGCCCGCAACCGCGGGGTCCGGCGCGTGGTGGGCACCTCGGGGACCCTGCTCAACGTGGTGGAGATCGCGGCCCGGGCCCGGGGGGAGGTGCTGCGGGGCCGCCTCAACGGCGCCCGCGTCGCCGCCGAGGAGGTGGAGGGCCTGCTCCAGCGCCTCCGGCGGGCCGACCGCGCCAGCCGCCTGCGCATCAAGGGCCTGGACGCCAAGCGCGTGGACTCGCTGCTCCCCGGGGTCGTGCTCCTCGCCCATGTCCTCCGCACCCTGGAGGCGCCCTCCCTGCTCGCCTGCACCTGGGCCCTGCGGGAGGGGCTCCTCCTCGACTTCATCGCCAGGCACCGCAAGGGCATCGAGGAGAACGCGCGCTTCGTGGACGTGCGGCGGCGCAGCGTGCAGCGCTTCGTCCGCCACCTGGGGCGGGAGGACGCGCACTCGCAGCACGTCACCCGCCTGGCCCTGCGCCTGTTCGACCAGCTCCACCGCCGCATGGGGCTGGGGGCCGCCGAGCGCGAGTGGCTGGAGTACGCCGCCGTGCTCCACGACGTGGGGCACGTGATCGACCATCACGACCACCACCGGCACACGCACTACCTGGTGACCCACGGTGCCCTCATGGGCTTCGACCCCGCCGAGCGCGAGATCATCGGGCAGACCGCCCGCTACCACCGGAAGGCCGGGCCGCAGAGCGGCGACCCCGACTTCAGGAAGCTCCCCCGGGACACCCGCAAGACCGTCCGGGCCCTCTCGGCGCTCCTGCGCGTGGCCGACGGCCTGGACCGCAGCCACTATGGGGTGGTGCGGGACGTGGTGACACGGGTGCGCGACGGCCGGATCACGCTCTCCCTGGCCACCGACGGCGAGGACGCCGCCATGGAGGTGTGGGAGGCGGAGCGCCGGGCCGATCTCCTCCGCGAGGTCCTGGGTCTCGAGGTCGCCTTCCGGGTGGCCTCGTGACCGTCGTCCTGGTGCGGCACGCCATCGCCGAGGAGCGGCGGCCCGGCCTGCGCGACGCCGCGCGCCGGCTCACCCCCGAGGGAAGGGACAAGCTCGCGCGGGCCGCGCGGGGGCTGAAGCGCCTGGGCGTGGTGCCCGACCGCATCCTCACGAGCCCCCTGGTGCGCGCCGCCGAGACCGCGGCGGTGCTGGCGGAGGTGCTCGCCCCCGCCCTCCGCCCCGAGACCTGCGGCCCCCTCGCCCCGGGGCACACGCCGCAGGAGGTGCGGGAGGCGCTTCCCGAGGGCGCCCGCACCGTCGTCCTCGTGGGCCACGAGCCCGACCTCTCGGATCTCGCCTCCTGGCTCCTCACCGGCTCCACGGAAGGCCTGCGCCTTCCCTTTCGCAAGGCCGGGGCCGCCGCCATCGAGCTCGAAGGCGGAGAGGGGACGCTGCGCTGGATGCTGGCGCCCAGGCAGCTGCGCGCGCTGGGCCGATAAAAAAAGGGCGCCGGAAGCGGCGCCCTCTCACATCTGTTGGAATCCAACGATCCGCGAAGGATCTACTTCTTGGTGGCCTTCTTGGTCGCCTTCTTCGCCTTCTTCGCCTTCTTGGCTGCCATGCTCGATCACCTCCTCTCTTCACGAGAATCGATGCATCGCTGCCGAATATAAAAGAGCGAGAGGGAGAGTCAAGACAGAATCGCACCTCGGCGCGCGCGCGGACGCCTCCGCTTGGGCGGGATGGCGAGCCCGTACTCCTGGATCTTGCGCTGCAGGGTGCGCACGCCGATGCCCAGGAGCTGCGCGCTGTGCGTGCGGTTGCCGCCGGTGTGCTCCAGCGTGCGGCGGATCAGCTCGCGCTCCATCTGCGCAAGCGAGGTGCCGGGCAGCAGGGCCGCGTCCCCGGCCACCCGCGAGGTGCGCCGCGCGATCGAGGGCGGGAGATCGGCGAGGTCCACCGTGTCCCCCCCGGTGGAGACGAGCAGGCTTTCCAGCACGTTCTTCAGCTCGCGCACGTTTCCCGGCCAGGCGTAGCCTTGCAGGGCGGCCATGGCCTCCTCGGTGACGGACTTCCGCCGCACCGCGTTCCCCCGCGCCAGCTCGTCCAGGAAGATCTCCACCAGCTGGGGGATGTCGGCGCGGCGCTCGCGCAGGGGCGGGACCGTGATCGTCACCACCTTCAGCCGGTAGTAGAGGTCCTGGCGGAAGGTGCCCCGGGCCACCATCGCGTCCAGGTCGGCGTTGGTGGCGGCGATCACCCGCACGTCCACCTTGAGGCTGTGATCCCCCCCCACCCGCATGAACTCCCTGTCGTCGAGGACCCGGAGCAGCTTGGCCTGGGTGGATGGGTCCATCTCCCCGATCTCGTCCAGGAAGAGGGAGCCGCGGTGGGCCAGCTCGAACTTCCCCCGGGTGCGGGAGGAGGCGCCGGTGAAGGCTCCCTTCTCGTGGCCGAACAGCTCCGACTCGATGAGCTGCGCCGGCATGGCGGCGCAGTTCAGGGCCACGAAGGCCTGGTCGCGCCGGGTGGACGCGAAGTGGATCGCTCGCGCCACCAGCTCCTTCCCCACGCCGCTCTCCCCGTAGATGAGGACGGTGGCGCGCATGGGGGCGACGCGGCGGATCCGCTCCTGCACCCCCGCCATGGCGGGGGACTGGGTGACGGGAGTGCGCGGCCCGGACCGCCGGGCCAGCTCGTCCTGGAGCAGGTGGAGGCGGGAGTCGAGGTCGTGCCGCTCGAGCACGCGGGTGAGGCGCGCGGTCAGCTCGTACGCGTCCGGCGGCCGGAGCAGGTAGTCCTCGGCCCCCAGGCGGAGCGAGGCCACCGCCGCCGGCAGGCGCCGCGCGTCGGCGAGGACCAGCACCGGGACGTGCGCGGCGCGGGCGTGCAGCGCCCGCAGGGCGCTAGCGGGGTCCGCGTGCGCGGCGTCGAGGCCGAGGAGCACCGCGGCCGGCTCTTGGCGGTCGAGGGAGGCCAGGGCCTGGGAAAGGCGGGACACCCCCACCGCCTGGTACCCGGCGGAGGCCAGCAGCCGCTCCACGGTCCGCAGCATCTCGGGGTCCTCGTCGAGCACGAGCACGCGGCGGTTCGGGGACCCGAGCTCCATCGGGACGCATTATCAAGGAGGGGCGAAACTCGGTCAACGTGGCCGACTCTCGTGCAGACCCCGCCAGGCTGGCCGATTCGAGGGCGGGATGGAGGGAAAGAATGCATGACCGTCACGTAAACGCCTGGTACGAATCTTGAGGAGGCTCCGGTCCGACTTTCAGGAGGGTCGAGACCGATGCCGCGGAAGGCCACCCGTCGCGTTCAGGATTCCAACCCCTTCGTCAACTTCTCCCACAACGACAACACCTACCAGATCGACCCGGAGCGGCGGAAGGTGTACCGCCGGTTCGTGGAGATCGAGACCGCGAAGGCGGCCGAGATCTTCTCGTCCTGGCGCAGCCAGAACGCCCAGGCCTGAGCTCCGGTTCCCCGGTAGACTCAGGGGGCGCATGCGCCTCCCCTGGGTTCTCTGCCTCGCCGCGCTGCTTCCTGCCGCGCCCCGCGCCGCCACCCTGACCGGGGTGGGACCGGCGGGCACCCCCGCCTGGTCCCGCGCGCTCCAAGCCGACGGCCCGCGCACCCCGCTCCAGGGCCTCCGCTGGGCCCCCCCTCTTCCCGACCTCTCGATCCCACTGCTCGACGGTGGTGTCTTCAGGACCTCGGACCAGCGGGGCAAGGTCCTTCTGCTCGACGTGTGGGCCTCGTGGTGCGCCCCCTGCAAGGTCGAGCTGCCGCGCCTGCAGGCGCTCGCCGCCGAGGAAGGCGCCCGAGGCCTGGTGGCGGTGGCGGTGAACGCGCAGGAGCCGGAGGCGGTGGCGAAGAAGGCGGCCGCGGCGCTCCAGCTCACGCTCCCCGTCGGTCTCTACGACGGCACCCTCGACGAGGTGCTCGGCGTGCGCAGCCTTCCCGCCGTCTTCCTCGTGGACCGGCAGGGACGCCTCCGTGCTCGCTGGGACGGCTATCGCCAGGGTCTCGAGGACGAGATCCACGCGCGCGTGCGCGCCCTGCTCCGCGAGGGGCCGGACGGCACACCCGAGAAGGTGGGGGAGGTCCAGGTGGATGCGGCGGCGCTCGGCGTCCGCCTCTGGCGCGACCTTCCTGCCTCGGCATCCGGCATCGCCTCGGTGCCGCGCAGCCACGGGGGGGACCAGGTGATCCTGCGCGCCGGACGCGGCCTCCTCGCGGTGGATCCGGACGGCACCCTGAACGAGGGGCCGCCGGTTTCGCTCCAGGGGGCGCGCCTGCAGGCTGCGGACGTGAACGGCATCGGCGCGCCGGAGATGCTCCTGTGGAGGCGGGCCGGCTCGGAGGTGGTGGTGCTCGACCTGGCCGGGGGGACGCCGCGCACGCTGAGATCGCCCGCCCCGGTGCTGGACGTGGCGGTGCTCCCGGGAGGGCGCGTCGTCCTCGCCACCACGGAGAACCTCGTCGCCATCGACCGCCTGGGCGCGCTGGAGCCGCTCGCGGGGAGCGGTCCCGCGTCGGGACTGGCGGTGCGCGGGACGGAGCTCTTCGCGATCGACGTCTCCGGCGTGCACCGGCTCCGCCGCTACGGGCTGGAAGGGGACCACGTGGTTCCGCGGGACACGGCGCCGGCGGAGGGCTGGCCACGCGACGCCTTCGCGCTCGCGGCGGCGGGGCCGGGCTTCGTGGTGGCGCCGGTGGAGGTCGATCTGACGGCGGGGAGCTTCACCGGTCCCGGGCGCGACGAGGTCGCCGTGCGCTACGGCCGCTCCGATCTCGCCGTGCTCGACGCGGGCACCGGCGAGGTCCGCTTCGCCGCGCGCCTGGACGGCGAGGTCGCCCAGGTGGCCGCCGCCGACCTGGACGGGGATGGCGTGGACGAGCTGGCCGTGGCCGCGGGGGGAGACCTCCTGGTCCTGGGGACGGCGGTCACGGAGACCCGCGCTGCCGACTGACGCGGCCGCCTGGCGGAAGCTCCACGCCGACGTGGTCTCCTGCACGCGCTGCCCGCGCCTGCGCGCCTACTGCCGCGAGGTCGCCCGGGTGAAGCGGCGGTCCTTTGCCGATCAGGAGTACTGGGGGAAGCCCGTCCCCGGCTTCGGCGATCCCGGGGCGCGCCTCCTCCTCCTCGGTCTGGCGCCGGCGGCCCACGGCGGGAACCGCACCGGGCGTGTGTTCACGGGGGACCGCTCCGGGGACTTCCTCTTCGCCGCGCTGCACCGCCTCGGCCTCGCCAACCAGCCGCTCTCGGTGGGGCGGGACGACGGCCTCGTCCTGCGCGGCGTCTACGTGGCCGCCGCCGCGCGCTGCGCCCCCCCGGACAACCTCCCCAGCCGCGACGAGCTCGACCGCTGCGCTCCCTACCTCACCCGCGAGCTGGCGCTGCTCACGCGCCTCCGGTGCGCCGTGGCCCTGGGGGGGATCGCCTGGGAGGCGCTCCTGCGCCGGGCCCTGGAGGTGGATCCCACCGCCGTCCCCCGGCCCCGCCCGCGCTTCGGCCACGGAGTCGTGTGCCGTCTGCCGCTGCGCCCGGGAGGGGTGCTTCTCCCCGTGGTCGGCGTCTATCACCCGAGCCAGCAGAACACGCAGACGGGGAAGCTCACGCCAGCCATGTTCGACGCGGGGCTGAGGAAGGGGCTCGAGCTCGCCGGGAACTAGTGAGTCAGCCCCAGCGCCGCGAGCGTCGCCGCCACGTCGGCCAGGTCGGGGAGCACGACGTCCGGCCCGGCAAGGCGCACCGCTTCCTCCTCGGCCCAGCCGGTGAGCACGGCCACCGCCCGGAACCCGTTGGCGCGGGCGCAGTCCACGTCGAGCTCGGTGTCCCCCACCACGACGACGCGGCTCGCGTCCAAGGAGACCCGGGCCGTGAGGGCAACCCTCCGTGCCGCGATGCGGACCACCTCCCGCCGGTCGGCGTGGTCGGAGCCGAAGCCGCCGGCGGGGAAGAACGGGTTGAGGCCGAAGGGTGCGAGCTTGGCGCGTGCGCCCGCCTCGACGTTCCCCGTCACCAGGCCCAGGTGCACGTCGCGGCGCGCGGCGAGCGTCTCCAGCAGCTCCCGGACGCCGGGCAGCACGCGCCGGCGCGCGTCCGGCCGCGCCATCTCCGCGGAGAGCGCGGCCAGGTAGGCGCGCTCGAAGGCGGCGTCCTCCCCGGGCGCCACCGCCAGCGCGGCGCACATCTCCGCCACGATCGCGGGGTCGGTCTTCCCGGAGAAGGCGACCGCCGCCGTGCGCACCGCCACGTCGGGAAGGCCGTGCACGGCCTCGAACGCGGCGTGCAGCGCTCTCCGTCCCGCGCCTGCCGTGTCCACGAGGGTGCCGTCGACGTCGAAGAGGACCAGCGTGGGCTGCATCGCCCCCGAATGGTAGCGTCTAGCCCCATGCCTCCCGTCCCCCGCCTGGTGCAGGTGCTGCCGAGGCCGGACCGCGGCGTCGTCGGCCAAGCACCCCCCGACGTACGGCGCGTGCTGGTCGTGCCCCCGCCGCGCCTGGGCGACCTGGTGCTGGCGCTCCCCGCCCTGGCCGCGCTGCGCCGCGCCTACCCGCGCGCCTGGATCGCCGTCGTCGCCACCCCGCTGGCGGCGCCCCTGGCGCGCCTGTCCCCGGTGATCGATCAGGTGCTGGTGCACGCGGACGGGATCGGCGACTTCGATCCCCTGGTGCGCGGGTTCCGTCCCACCGTGCTCCTCGCGCAGGCGCCCACCCTGGCGCTGGCGTTTGCGGCGCGGCGGGCCAAGGTGCCGCTGTCGGTGGGGCCGGGGGACCGCGCCTTCTCCCGCCTGTTCACGCGCCGCGTGCCCGCGCGTGCGGTGCGCGGTCTCCACCAGGTGGAGGAGGCGCTCGCCTACGCGCACGGTGCGGGCGCGCGGCCGGGCCCCGCCGAGTTCCCGCTCACCGTGCCGCCGGAGGTGGAAGAGGGGCTCGCCCACTGGCGTGGCGCACACCGGGTTCCTGCGCGCTACGTGGCGCTGCACGCGGGGCACGGTGGCTCGTCCCCCGCGTGGCCGCTCAACCACTTCCTTCGCCTGGCGGCGCTCCTCGACGCGGAAGGGCTGTCGGTCGTGCTGTCCATCGGTCCTTTGGATCGTCCCGTGTGGAACGCGCTCGACCGCGCCGAGCTGCCCATCCGCCGTCTCCCCAGGCTGGCGGCGGAGCTGCCCGTGCTCGCCGGCCTGCTCCGCGGCGCGGGCGTGCTCGTCGGCAACACCTCGGGTCCCGTCCACCTGGCCGCCGCGCTGGGCACGCCCACCCTGGCCTTCCACCCGCCCGGGCCGCTCTATGGGCCCGAGCGCTGCGGGCCCTACGCGGGGAACGGCTGGGCGCTCGTGGCGGACGGCGAGCGGGGGCACGTCTGGCACCGGCGCTCGCGCCGGGCGGCGAGCTCGCTGCTCGAGGGGATCTCCCCGGCGGCGGCGCTGGCCTGCGTGCTCGACCTCGCGGAGGGACGGGAGCCGAGGTTGTGAGGGGGCTCGGAGGGGGTCAGGTATTTCCTATTTCCTTTTCGGCCGCCGAAAAGGAAATAGGAAATACCTGACCCCTTCACATCACCCCTCCCACACCGGGACGAGCTGCTGCGGGAGGCCGAGCACCTGGAGCACGCGGGCGGCCACGAAGTCCGCCAGGTCCTCCAGGCGCTGCGGCTTCTGGTAGAAGGCGGGCATGGCGGGAACGAGCAGGGCGCCGGCGAGCGCCGCCGCGCGCAGGTTGTCCAGGTGGATGAGGTGGAGCGGCGTCTCCCGGGGCACCAGGACGAGCGGGCGCCGCTCCTTGAGCGTGACGTCCGCGGCGCGCTCGATCAGGTTGGAGGCGGCGCCGCGCGCGATGCCGGAGAGCGTCTTCATCGAGCAGGGGACGACCACCATGCCGTCCCACCGCTGCGAGCCGGAGGCGATCGGCGCCCCCAGGTCGGAGACGGCGTGGCGCCGCAGAGTCCCCGTGACGGGTCGCGCCTCCTCCGGCCAGCGGGCGGCAAGCCAGGCCGGCAGGTCGTCGGCCTTGAGGTTGAGCCCGCACTCCTCGATGAGCAGCCGCTGCCCGTAGTCGCTGACCACGAGGTCCACGGCCACCCCGCCCTCGAGGCAGGCCTTGAGGAACCGCACCGCGTAGAGCGCACCCGACGCCCCGGTCACGCCCACGATCAGGCGCCGGCTCACCTCGCGCTCCACAGGGACGCCAGCACCAGCCCCAGGTACGCCACGCTCACGATGCCGTTCAGGTTGAAGAAGGCCAGGCCCAGGCGCGAGAGGTCCCCCGGGCGCAGCAGCCGGTGCTCCCAGGCGAGCAGGCCCGCGATGCCGAGGAGCCCGACCCAGTACACGCCGCCCAGGCCGGCGGCCAGGCCCACCCCCGCCATGGCGGCGACCGCACCTCCGTGGAGCGTGCGCGCGAGGAGGAGGGCGCGCGGGATCCCCAGGCGCGCCGGGACCGAGTGCAAGCCCTGGGCGCGGTCGAAGTCGACGTCCTGGCACGCGTACACCACGTCGAACCCGGCGACCCAGAGCAGCACGCACGCGGCCAGCAGCCAGGGGACGAAGGCGTCCGGGCCGGCGAAGCTGCCGCGCACCGCCACCCAGGCGCCCACCGGCGCGATGGCCAGCGACAGGCCGAGCACGAAATGGCTCCCCCAGGTGAAGCGCTTCGTGTACGAGTAGCCGAAGACGATCAGGAGCGCGAGGGGGGAGAGGGCGCCGCACAGCGGGTTCAGCGCGAAGCTCGCGCCCACGAAGATGACCGTTAGCAGCAGGGTCGCGGTCCACACCGCGGCCCGGGTCAGGCGGCCGGCGGGCAGCTCGCGCCCGGCGGTTCGCGGGTTCCGGGCGTCGATGGCGTGATCGGCCAGGCGGTTGAACCCCATGGCGGCGTTCCGCGCCCCCACCATCGCCACCGCGATCCAGACCACCTGGCGCAGCGTGACCGGGTGCCCCACCGCCGCCAGCGCCGCGCCCACGAAGGCGAAGGGGAGCGCGAACACGCTGTGGGAGAACTTCACGAGCGTCCCCCACGTGCGCACGGTGGCCAGCGCCGCTCTCATGCCGGGATCCAGGCGACGGTGTCCGGGCTGCCGGTGACGACCTCCAGCGGGTCCTCCCCGGGAGGGACGGGCACCTGCAGGAGACGCGCGCTCTTGCCGGGCGCGATGGACCCGAAGCTCTCCTCGAGCCCCAGCGCCCGCGCCCCGTTGAGCGTCCCCATGCGCAGCACGGCGGCCGGCGCCAGGCCGGGGTGCTCCTGCCGCAGCGCGGCCATCTCCGCGAAGAGATCGAGGTCGGGCGCGCTGGCCAGGGAGTCGGTCCCCAGGGCGACCGGGATGCCGCTGCTCAGGAGGCGGGGTACCTGGGCCACACCCACCTGCAGACGCCGGTTGCTGCGCGGGCAGGTGACGACGGTGACGCCCCGCGCCTGCAGGCGGGGGAAGTCGCGTGCCCCCAGGTGCACGGCGTGCACGGCGAGCGTGCGCGGGGAGAGCGCGCCCAGCCGGTCCAGCAGCTCCACCGGCCCCGACGCCGCGGGATGCCCCAGCAGCGCGCCGTTCCCGTCCCACCGTCCCCGCCGGATCAGCAGGTCCCGCAGCGGCCCCCCCTGCCCCTGGATGAAGGCAAGCTCGGCCTCGCTCTCGGCGACGTGGATCGACAGAGGAGCCGCCGCGGCCGCCGCCCGCCCGGCCAGCGCCTTGAGGAGCGGGGAGGACACGCTGTAGGGAGCGTGCGCGGTGAGCGCGAGGCGGAGGCGCGGCCCCGCGGCCCGCACGTCCGGGTCGGACTCCAGGGCATCCAGGCGCACGGCGGCCTGCCGGAGCGCGCCCTCCGCGTCCCCGGGCTTGAAGCCCAGCACCTCCAGGAAGACCACGGCATGCAGGCGCGAGCGCGCCAGGGGGAGCGCCGTGAAGCCGGTGTTCGTGACCTCCCCCACGGCGACGGTGCCCCGGGCCTCCATGGCCGCGATCGCCGCCTCGGCCGCCGCCTCCGACTGCGCCGCCGTCACCGCATCCCGCCGCTCCAGCAGGTCCTCGAGCCAGGCGATCCACCCGCCGGCGGGGGGCTCCGCCCCGCCCATCCACGACAGCTCGAGGTGCACGTGCGCGTTGACCAGGCCGGGGAGGAGCGCCGCCTCCCCGAGGTCCGTCACCGCGGCACCGTCGCCCGCCTGGGTGACGATCGCCTCCCGCGCCCCCACCGCCACGATGCGGTCGCCTGCGAGCAGCACCGCCCCGTCACGGAGAGGTCGTCCCGTCACGGGGAGGACGTGGCGTGCGGCGACCACCCTCGTCAAACGTGGAACTCCTTGAAAGGTGGGGGATTATAGCCTTCGGCCGCGTGTTAGAATCTCCGCGTCCGGAAACCCGCGGGAGCCGCTGTCGAGGGCCTAGCGTTTGGCATCATCGCGCGACCGCCGCAGCAGACCGATTCCAACCTCCACCTTCTTGCCCCTGGCCGCGCTCCGAGCCGCCGGGGGGCCGGTGCCCGACCCGAAGGACGGGCCGCCCTGCCACCTCTGCCCGGCGCGCTGCTGCCAGTACTTCGCGCTGCAGATCGACGGCCCCGTCACCCCCGAGGACCACGACCAGATCCGCTGGTTCCTGGCCCACGAGCGGGTGGTGGTGTGGATGCAGGAGGGCGAGTGGTATCTCGAGGTGCAGAACCGCTGCAAGAACCTGCAGGCCGACAACCGCTGCGCGATCTACGAGACGCGGCCCCAGATCTGCCGGGACTACGGCCTGCCCGACGGGGACGAGGGGCCGTGCGAGTTCTTCACGGACGACGCCACCTACGATCTCTACTTCGACAGCGCGGAGGCCTTCGAGGTCTGGTCGCGCGAGGCGCTCGCGCGCCGGGAGCGCCGGCTGCGCCGCCGCCGCCAGAAGTACAGGGAGCAGCGGCAGCCGCTGGTGAAGGAGGCGGTGGGATGAAGCGTTTCCTGGGTTGCGTCACCCTCCTGAGCCTCGCCTCCATCGTCCAGGCGGAGCCGATCTCCAAGGACGTCTACAAGCTCATGGGCCTGCAGGTGAAGGACGTCTTGACCGGGCCCATCCTCACCTCCCGCGTGCTCCCCGGCATGGCCAGCGACCCCAAGCAGGTGGTGGCCCTGGTCACCTACATGACGGGCAGGCGCGAGGAGAGCAACGCCGTCAACGTCCGCCTGGAGGTGATGCGCAAGGAAGGGGAGGGCGGCCTCGTCTCCCTCTACTCCCGCGACTTCGGCAAGGAGCACGGCGGCTACGTGGGGCATGGGGACATCGAGCTGGTGGACCTGGACGGAGACGGCGTGAACGAGATCATCGTCTCCTACGACTCCTACAAGGACCCGCTGATCACCGAGCGCAGGGCCGAGGTGCTGATGCAGGACGGGGGGACCTTCACCACCGCCTGGACCGGCGAGGTGGAGTACGACGCCACCAAGGCGGTGCGCACCGTGCCCCAGGAGCGCCGGGACCGCTACACGCGGGCGCTCGACATCCCGGCCACGCTCAAGACCCGCGGCGTCACCCTCATGGTGAAGAAGACCATGCTGGCGGTGGCCGGCGAGCGGCTGGAGCCGCCGAAGGTCGTGCAGGAGACCTTCCCCCTCCGGGGCGGCGCTCCCGCGTCCTGATGGACCCGAACGCCAAGCCGCCGATCGAGATCCGCCGGGCGTTCGCCTTTCCCACCGCCGATCCCGCCTGGCCCGGAAAGCTGGGCCTGGGGGCGCTCTTCCTGGTCCTCTCCCTGCTCGTGATCGGCATCCCCATCGTGCTCGGCTACCTGCGCCGCGTCTTCCTCCAGACCGTCCGCGATCCCGATGCCCCCATGCCGGAGTGGGACCCTGGCGCGGACCTGTACTCCGGCCTCCCCGCCCTGCTGGTCGTCGCCGTCTACGTCCTCGCCGGAACGTTCCTGTTCACGATCCCGCTGGTGGGGCCGCTCTTCGCCATGGTCCCCGCCTTCCTGCTCCCCGCCGCGCTCACCGGCCTGTTCGCGCTGGGGCCGCTGTCGGCCGCGTTCGACCCCGCGGCCATGCTCGAGTACATCAGCGACAACCTGGAGAACTACCTCCTGGGCATCGTGCTCGGCGTGGTGGTGGCCGCGATCTCGATGCTCGGCCTCCTCGCCCTCCTCGTGGGCGTCTTCGCCACCTGCGCCTGGGGGCTGATGGTGATCACGCACGCCTGGGCCCAGGTCTACCGGAACTCCAAGCTGGTCACCGCCCACCCCGTGTCCGTTCTCCCCGAGCCCAAGGTCCCGGTGACGGCCCCGGTCACGCCGGCGACGCCGTAGAGAGCGGCGATGGGGGAGGGGACGCTGCTGCTGATCGCCGTTGCTCTCCTGGGAGGAGCGGCGGGCTTCGCCCTGGGACGGCGCGGGCGGGCCGCGCTTGAGACGCACCTGGCCGCCCTGCAGGCGCGCCGCGATGCGGACCAGGAGCGGGCCGCGAACCAGAGCGACCTGCAGATCGCGTTCAAGGCGCTCTCCGCCGACGCGCTCCGGGACAGCCAGCAGACCTTCCTGGAGATGGCGCGCGAGGTCTTCGACGAGCGGCAGAAGCGCTTCAGCTTCATGGTGGACCCCGTCCAGGCGTCGCTGAAGGAGGTGCAGGGGACGCTGCAGAAGCTGGAGGCGCACCGGGAGCGGGCGTACGGCGCCCTGCAGCAGCAGGTGCGGGGGATGGCGGAGGCGCAGGAGACGCTGCGCAAGGAGACGGCGAACCTGGTGACGGCGCTGCGGCCCCCGCACGGCCGCGGCCGCTGGGGGGAGATCCACCTGCAGCGCGTGGTGGAGCTCGCGGGGATGCGCGAGTACACCGACTTCGTCACCCAGACCGCGGTGGAAACGGAGGAGGGGCAGCGCTCCCGTCCCGACCTGGTGGTGCGCCTCCCCGGCGGGAAGTCGATCGTGGTGGACGCCAAGGTGCCGCTGCGCGCCTACCTCGACGCCATGGAGGCCACCGACGGCCCTGCGAGAGAACGGCACCTGACGGAGCATGCGCGCCAGGTGCGCGCGCGCATGCGCGAGCTGGCGGGGAAGGCCTACTGGAGCCAGTTCGCCGACGTCCCCGACTTCGTCGTGATGTACGTGCCCGACGAAGCTTTTCTCTCCACCGCTTCAAGACTGGATCCGGATCTCTTGGAGGACGCCTGGCGCGCCAAGGTCATCCCGGCGAGCCCGACCATCCTGGTCACGGTGCTGAAGACCGCCCACTACGCCTGGCAGCAGGAGCGGATCGCGGAGTCGGCGCGCGAGATCTCCGAGCTGGGCCGGGAGCTGTACGAGCGCACCTCCGATCTGGCGTCGCGTTTCGCAGCTCTCGGGAAGAACCTGGAGGGGACCGTCCGCGCCTACAACGAGACGGTGGGGACGCTCGAGTCCCGCGTGCTCCCCTCGGGGCGGAAGTTCCCGGCGCTGGGAGTCACGAGCCCCAAGGAGATCCCGGTGGTCTCCCCGGTCGAGGTCGAGCCCCGCGTCTAGGGGACAGGCACCAAGAAGAATTGCCGGCTTTCGGCCTCATGCCGGAAAATCGGAAAAGGCTATCGGTGCCTGTCCCCCCACATCCTCTCCACCTCCTCCACCACCAGTCGATGGAACGCCCGCGGCCGCGAGTAGTGAGCGGAGTGGCCGGTGAAGCGGAGCACACGCAGCGCCGCACCGGGGATCTCCTGCTGCCAGGCGCGGGCGCCGGCGAGGGGCGCCGCCGCGTCCCAGGGGCTGGAGATGATGGAGACGGGGAGGCCCGGAGGGGGCAGGCCCGGCGCATCCGACCAGAGGAGCGACAGCTTGTCGTGCAGGGTCTTCGCCGGTGTGGCGGCGGCGGTTGCCGCGGCGGAGGCCATGGGGATCCGCCGCAGCGCCGCCGGGTAGGCGAACTCCCAGCAGACCAGGCCCGTGAAGATGAGCTGGAACAGGCGCGCGGTGGTGCGCACGGGGTCCTTTTGCCGCACCGCCCAGCGGACCGCAGGCAGGAAGAGCTTCCGCCCGTGCCGCGGCGGGTGCGCCAGCAGCAGCCCCGAGACCCGCTCCGGGAACCGCGCCGCCGTGGCGAGGGCCACCAGCGACCCGAACGAGGTGCCGTAGAGGAGCGGCCGCTCCGCGCCGAGCGCGTCGAGGCCGGCCACCACCTCGCGGGCCAGGAAATCCCAGGAGAGGCGCTCCTTGGTTGGGTCGTCCCGCCGGTCGCCGGCGGTGTCGAGCAGCGCGACGCGGTACCCCGCGCGCACCAGCGCCTCGCCCGCCTCGCGGTAGAGGAGGCAGCCACCGACGATGCCGGCGAGCTGCACCACCCAGGGGCCGTCTCCGCCCGGGAGCACCGTCAGGCGCACGCTGTTACCCTGGCGTCAGGAGGCCTCCTCCCGTGTCCGTCCGCTTCGTGCTCGTCGAGCCCCAGTCGGCGGGGAACCTCGGCTCCGCCGCCCGCGCCCTGAAGAACCTCGGCTTCTCCGCCCTGCACCTGGTGGCCCCCCGCTGCGACCCCAGGAGCCTGGAGGCGCGGGCGCTCGCCGTGGACGCCTGGGATCTCCTGGACGAGGCCAAGGTGCAGGACACCCTCGACGACGCGCTCCAGGGGATGCGCACCGTGGTCGGCACCTCGGCGCGCACGGGCAAGCAGCGCCGGCCTCACCACCGCCTCGACGCCTTCGCACCGGACCTCGCGCGCCTGGCCGCGGCGGGACCGCTGGCCGCGGTGTTCGGACGGGAGGCGCACGGCCTCTCCGACGCCGAGCTCGACCGCTGCACGCACCTCGTGCACATCGCCGCCTCCCCCGACTACCCGTCCTTCAACCTCGCGCAAGCGGTGCTCCTGGTCGCCTACACCCTGCGCCTCGGGCTCGACACGGCGCCGCCTCCCGGAGAGGAGGAGGCATCGGCCGATCACGGTAGCCGGGAAGCCATGCTCGCGCACCTCGAGGATGCGCTCCGCGCCATCGGCTACCTGCACGAGGACACGGCGGTCCCGATGATGCGGCGCCTCCGGCGGTTCTTCGGCCGCGCCGAGCTGACGGCGGGGGAGGCCGCGATCTTCCGGGGCATCGCCCGCCAGGTCCTCTGGGCCGCCGGGCAGGCGAAGCTCACGGGCGACACGCCCCCGCGAGACGCTCTGGACACCTTGGACCTGCCGTGACCCTGACCGACCGCGTGAAGGAGCGGGCCCATGCGCTCGGCTTCGACCTCGTGGGGATCGCGGAGGCCCGGGAGCTTCCCCGCGACGGCGCTCGCCTGGCGGCGTGGCTCGCCGAGGACAAGCACGCGGGCATGGCCTGGATGGCCGTGCACTCCGGCAAGCGCGCCGACCCGCGCGCGCTCCTCCCCGGCTGCAAGAGCGTGATCGCGCTCGCCGCCAGCTACTGGCCGGGAGAGGAGGCGGCCAGGATCCCGGAGGGGCGCGCCGGGGTCGCCCTCTACGCCCGCGGCCGCGACTACCACAAGGTCCTCGGCGACGCGGCGCGCGCGCTCGCCGCGTGGATCGCGGAGGAGACCGGTCTTGCCGCCCGCGCCTGCGTCGACACGTTGCCCGTCCTCGAGCGGGCCTGGGCCGAAGCCTCGGGCCTCGGCTGGATCGGGAAGAACGCGAACCTGCTCACGCGCAGCCACGGCTCGTGGCTGATGCTCGCGGAGGTGCTCACCGGGGCGGAGCTCGTCCCCGACGCCGGCCCGCACGCCGACTTCTGCGGCTCGTGCACGGCGTGCCTCGAGGCCTGCCCCACCGGCGCCCTCGTCGAGCCCGGCCTCCTGGACGCAAACGCCTGCATCTCCTACTGGACGATCGAGCACCGCGGCCCGGTGCCCGAGGAGCGCCGCGCGGGACACGGGGACTGGATCTTCGGCTGCGACGTGTGCCAGGAGGTCTGCCCCTGGAACGCGAGCTTCGCGCAGGCGCCCACCTTCCCTCGGAGCTTCGGCGCTCGCCCCGACCTGCGCGGCCTCGACCCCGTCGAGATCCTGGGGATGGACGAGGCCACCTTCCGCGCCCGGTACTCGGGCACCCCTCTGATGCGGGCCAAGTGGGAGGGGATGCGCCGGAACGCCTGCCTGGTCCTCGGGAACGCCGCCGACCCGGCGGATTTCCGGGTACGGCAAGCCCTGGCCATGGCCACGGCCGACCCCGACCCCGTGGTCCGGGACCATGCCGCCTGGGCGCTCAACTCCCTGGAAAACCGTACCTTTTCGACAAGACGAGACGCGCGTTGAACCCCTGCGGGCCTGACCTTATATTCACGCCAACGTAACGGGTCGGGGATCCGGGGGCGGAAAGGCGGGACCGGGATGAGCAGCCAGGCGGCACGCCCGCGGCTGGGTGGGATCAAGGTCGAGAACCGGAGGCAGAAGCGCGCCCCGAAGCGGCTGATGGTCCGCTTCGGCACCCGCGGCCCCGAGAAGACCGCCTTCACCAAGAACATTTCCGAGACCGGCGTCTACCTGGCCACGAACTCCGTCTACCAGCCCGGCTCCACGATCGAGGTGACGCTCCACTTCCCGGAGCGGACCTGGACCTTCTGGGGGAAAGTCGCCTGGGCCAAGAAGGTTCCGGCCAACCTGGCCCACGTGCTGGAGTGCGGGATGGGCGTCCGCTTCGTCGATCCCGGCGAGGAGTGGGCCACCTTCTTCACCGACTGGAAGGACAAGAACCGCGTCGGCTAGCTCCGGGGAAAAACTACCATATATGGGGCTTATGCCCCTTCCCACCCACAACATTTTGCGGCATTCGTGCTTGACAGCGGCCGCGCCGCCCTGGTAAGGTCGGGGACGTTTCGCGTCCGGTCCGAACAACCAACACAAGCTCCCTCAAGCCCTCGGCGCGCCCGCGCCGCGGGCC
>DASUFT010000051.1:0-37140 GCA_036274395.1 Candidatus Polarisedimenticolaceae bacterium
GACCGTCCAGCTCTACGTGACGCTGCGCAACAGCAGCGGCAGCGACCGGCAGGGGATCGTCGTCCGCATGGCGAGCACCGAGGACACGGTGGCGTGCATTCCCACTCCGGTCGTCTCCTTCGGCTCGCTTCTTTCCGGGGAGACCCGGGAGGGCGCCGTGCCCCTGGTGTTCCGGGTGGCGGACGTGACACGCATCGATCCCTTCGTGGAACTCCCGGCCACGCTCGAGTTCGCGATCTCGGGGGACGACTTCGGGGCCACCACACATCCTCAGGAGGTGACGCTCGAGGTCGACGTGACGGGCGGCTTCCTGCCCACGTCGTACAGCGAGGGCTTCGAGAGCGGGACCTTCGGCTCGTTCACCACGCAATCCCTGGATATCGGCCGCGAGTCCCAGGCTGCTTCCAACGGCTTCCGCTGCCAGTACAGCGACCCAGATTTCGCCAACTCCAACTCCTACGGAAGCACGCAGTGCTTTCTGGGTGCGCCAGTCGGGGCGCAGAACGCCTACGACTGGCACGTGCACGGACTGGCCTCTCCGGATGGTGGGCGTGCCTACCTGGGCAACAACGCACTTCACTGGGGCCTTCACCCGAGCAGCGCAAGCATGGATACCACGCGACTCCGGCAGCTCGACGCCATCCGGATCACGAATACCGTCAACCTGGGCTGGAACGGGGTCGCCTCGGAGCTCTCCTTCAAGCATCAGGTGGGCCTCGCCGATTGCGACTATTTCACCTGCACCCCGGGCCAGGCGATCGACCGGGGAGTGGTCCAGGTGCAGCCGGCGAACGCAGCGGGGATCGGCCAGGGCCGCTGGCGAAAGCTCGACCCGTACCAGAACGTCTACGACCACCGCGGGGGCGATCGGTACTCCACCTGCATGTTCGACCCCACGGACGATGGAAACGACGAGGACGATTACTTCGAGCCGAACGCTCCCTACCGGCGCCTGGGCCCCTCGTCCACCTGCTACCCGGAGTTCGTCTTCAGCCGACAGGGCGCCATCGCGTACAACGCCCCGTTCGACGAGAGCGACATCGGCGGTGCCTCGGACGGACCGGGTCTGCAGGGAGTGCGGGGGCCGGGAACGTGGGTGGAGACCAAGTTCAATCTCCAGCGCTACCGTGGCCATCGCATCCGGCTGCGCTTCCTGGCCACCTCCATGGAAATCGGACCATGGGAGACCATGCAGCAAGCCTCGGGATGGAATCCCATCCTCCCTGAGATCGACGACGGCTGGTACATCGACGACGTACGGATCACGAACACGCTCACCAGCGCCGCCACGATCTCGGTGGATACGGCCGATCGCTCCGGGCTGCCCGTTTGCGGGCCGGTGTGCACGAGCGTCACGCCTTCCCTCGTCGCGCCTGCCGCCGGTGCCTGCGGCGAGGAGCTCACGCTGGACGCCTCCGGATCCACGGCGGACCAGTGTCCCGAGGGAGCGCTCCAGTTTCGCTTCTGGTGGATCTGGGATCCGCAAGACCCGGGAGAGCTCTCGAACGGACATGACCCCACGCTGCTGCAGGACTGGAACGAGAACGGGATCATCTCCCACCGGCTGCAGACCCTGGAGGGACATCCCTACCGTGTCGACGTCCGCTGCTCCACCCGTCCCGCCTGCGGGGCGAGCACGACGGCGGTGGTGATGGTGGATCCGGCGTGTCCCGTGATCTCCGTGTTCCCCTACACGCTTGGCTTCGACAGCAACTCCGTCCTTTCCTGGGGAGCCCCCGCGCTGGTCGAGTTGGTCCGAGGAGACCTGCACGCATTGCGCGCCGGCGGAGGCGACTTCGCCGTCACCATCGAGGACGTGTTCGGCTCGGGCGGATCCTCCTTCGTCGACGACTTCTTGCCCAACCCCGCACCGGGTGAGGGGAAGTACTACCTGGCGCGGGGCGGACGTCGCCATCGTCCGTCCGACGATTGCACGAACCACTCGTGGAGCACCGGCAGCGCGGCCGAGGTGCCCGGGGCGGGTGGGAACCGAGACCAGGACATCGGCAGCATCGTCGGCTCGGACCCGGAGCCATGTCCCTGATCACCGCGCCGCCCGCACCTCTCCCCTGAGCAGCGACAGCATCTCCGTGCAGCCCTTCTTCTCCGCGAAGCGGAGGGCGGCGCGGCCGTAGGCGCCGTCGGGCAGGCGGAGGTCGGGGGAGGCGGTGAGCAGGGCGCGCACGCTCTCCGTGTGCGGCCCGCACCCGTTCCAGCTGGCGTCGATGTCCCAGACGCCGCCCACAGCACCGGTGAGCGTGTCCGCATCGGGCCGCGCGCCGGCGGCCAGCAGGGCCTGCACCGTCTTCGGTGTGCCGTAGCCCGCGGCCATGGACAGGGCTGCGGTCAGCGCCTCCTGGCCAGGACGGGTGCGGGAGAGGAGGATCTCCACCGCGCCTTGCTGCCCCTTGTGCACGGCGTGCACGAGCGGCGTCCATCCGTTCACCCCCGAGCCCAGCTCGGGATTCGCGCCCGCATCCAGGAGGGCATCCATCAGATCGATCCGGCCGGTGCGGGCCGCCCAGGCGAGGGGAGAGGGCTCCCTCCCGGAGGCCGGCGGGTTGGGGTTGGCGCCCGCGGCGACCAGGCGCTGCACCTCCGCGAGGTTGCCGGCGGCCACGGCCTTTCCGAGATCCGAGGACGGGGTGAAGGAGCAGGACAGGACGAGCAGGAGAGAGACGCTGGCAACCGCGATCCGGCACATCTTGACCTCCATTACCGGGCGGCTCGCACGCCGCCGTCCACGAGCCCCAGCATCTCCGTGCACCCCTTCGTCCGCGCGAAGCGCAGCGCGGCGCGGCCGGCATAGCTGTCCGGGAGACGCAGATCGGGAGAGGCCTCGCGGAGGACGCGCACGGTTTCAGTGTGGGGCCCGCAGCCCTTCCACTCGGCGTCGATGTCCCAGGAGCCGCCCACCGCACCGGTCAGCGCCTCGGTGCTCCCGGTGGCTCCCGCCGCAAGCAGCTCCTGGACCACGTCGGGCAGGCCGTAGGCGGCGGCCATCTCCAGCGCCTTGTCCAGGTTCTCCTTCCCCGGATGGGTGCGGGACAGGAGCAGCCGGATGGTGTCGCGCTGCTCCGTGTGCACCGCGTTCACGAGCACCGTCCAGTCGTTGATCCCCGACTCCGCCTCCGGATCGGCGCCGGCGTCGAGGAGCGCCGTCACCACGTCGTTGCTGCCTACCTGGGCGGCCAGCGCCAGCGGGCTCATCTCGAAGCCCCTGGTGGGCGGGTTCGGGTCCGCTCCGGCGGCGAGCAGGCGCTTCACCTCGGCCAGGTTCCCGGCATGGGCGGCGCGTGAGAGGTCCGTTCCCGCACCGCCACAGGCGGTGGCGAGGACGAGGGCGAGGGCGAGACAGAGCATCCGGCGCATGGAAGCCTCCTTCGTGCGGGTGAAGCATACGGCAGACTACTTTGCGATGCAAAGAGAAAGACGGAGGAGCCCCGCCCCGGATTTCAGAGGAAAGGATGAACGCCTTCCGATTGGCACTTTCCTCCCACTGTCCGTAGCATGACGGGCACTCATGGAACGCCGCCCACCGTTCGCTGCACTGCTCGCGCTCATCCTCCTGTCTCTCGCCGGCTGCGGCGGCGGCGATCGTGCCTCCACCGGCACCGGCCGGCCCAAGGGCCAGATCGAGTACCCGGTGCAGGTGGAGCCCGCCTCGGCGGGAGACGTCACCTACAGCGTGACAGGTGTCGGCTCCGTCGAGGCCTTCGAGCAGGTGCAGGTCGTCTCCCGGGTGCCGGGCGCCGTGGACATGGTCCGGTTCAAGGAAGGGGACGCCGTGGGGGCCGGCCAGGTCCTGGTGGAGATCGACCCCGAGCGCTATCGCCTGGCGGTCGAGGCCGCCAAGGCCGCCCTGCTGAAGGCGCAGGCCGCGCGCGACGACGCCCAGTCCAACCTCTCGCGGCGCGAGCGGGACCCCAACCTGTTTCCCGCCGAGGAGGTGCAGACCTTCGGCACCCGGGCCAGCGTCGCCGCCGCCGACGCCGCCCAGGCCGAGGCGGCGCTGCAGCAGGCGCAGCTCAACCTCCGCGACGCCTACGTGCGCGCCCCCATCGCCGGGATCATGGAGACCCGCTCCGTCCAGACCGGGCAGTACGTGACCGCCGGGAGCACGCTCGCCACCATGGTGCGGCGCGAGCCGCTGCTCGTGCGCCTGGAGGTCCCCGAGAAGGACGCCGGCTCGCTCGAGCCGGGCCTCCCCGCCACGGTCGAGGTGATCGGGGAGGAGCGCACCTACTCGGCGGTCCTCACCCACGTGGCGGGGGCCGCGAACGAGGGGTCGCGCATGGTGTCCGTGACCGGGCGGATCGACGACCCGGGCCGCGGCGCCCTGCGCCCGGGCGCCTTCGCCCAGGTGACGATCCCGGTGGGAGAGGCCAGCGGTGCGCCGGTGATCCCGCAGACCGCGGTGCGCCCCAGCGAGAAGGGGTTCCTGGCCTACGTGGTGCAGGACGGCGTGGCCCGGGAGCGCGTGCTCACGCTGGGGCTGCGCACCGCGGCGGGGGACGTCGAGGTCCGCTCCGGTCTGCGCGTGGGCGAGCCCGTGGTGGTGCGGGGGGCCGAGGCCCTGCGGGAGGGGGTGAAGGTGCGCGTCGATGCCGCCGGGGGAGGCACCGCGGCGTCGGCCTCCGGAGCCCGCTGACGTGTCGCTGACCGAAGCCTGCATCCGCAAGCCCGTCTTCGCCTGGATGCTGATGGCGGCCACCGTGGTCTTCGGCCTGGTGGCGGCCTCGCGCATCGGCGTCAGCCAGTTCCCCGACGTGGACTTCCCCACCATCTCCGTCAACGTGGACTGGGAAGGGGCCGCCCCCGCCGTCATCGAGAACGACGTGGTGGAGATCCTGGAGGAGGCGCTCACCCAGGTGGAGGGGGTGCGCGCGATCACCTCCACCTCGCGCCAGGGCGAGGGCTCGATCACGGTGGAGCTCGACCTCGAGCGTGACGTGGACCTGGCGCTGCAGGACGTGCAGGCACGGGTGGCCCAGGCGGGCCGGCGCCTGCCCCTGGACATCGAGCCTCCGGTGGTCAGCAAGACCAACCCCGAGGACCAGCCCATCATGTGGGTGGCCCTGTCGGGCCCCTTCCCGCCCCAGGTGCTCTCCGACTACGCGCGCTACCGCGTGCGCGAGCAGCTGCAGACCGTCCCCGGGGTGGGGGAGATCGTCGCCGGAGGGGCGCTGGAGCGGAACGTCCGCATCTGGGTGGACGCGAACAAGCTCGACGAGAAGGGGCTCACCGTCGACGACGTGATCGATGCTCTGCGGCGCCAGCACGTGGAGCTGCCGGCGGGCCGCCTGGAGACCACCGGCCGCGAGGTGAACGTCCGTGTCCTGGGCGAGGCCCTCGACCTGGACACGCTGCGCCGGATCGAGGTCCGCCCCGGGGCCAAGAACCCGGTCTACCTGGAGGAGGTGGCGCTCGTCGAGGACGGGTTCGAGGACGTGCGCCGGGTGGCGCGGTTCAATGGGGCCCCCGCTCAGGGCCTGGGGATCCGGAAGCAGAGAGGGAGCAACGCCGTCGCGGTCGCGCAGGGGGTGCGCCAGGCCCTGGGGACCATCCAGGAGACGCTTCCCCCGGGGATGCAGCTCCGGGTCAACTTCGACTCCACCCGGTTCATCGAGGAGTCGGTGGCGGAGATCCGGTTCGAGCTGATGCTCTCCGTCTTCCTCACCGCGCTCGTGTGCTGGCTCTTCCTGGGCTCGTTCTCGAGCACGCTCAACGTCGTGCTCGCCATCCCCATGTCCCTCCTGGGCACGGTGGCGGTCATCTACTTCCTGGGCTTCACCCTCAACGTGTTCACCCTGCTGGCGCTCGCCCTGGCGGTGGGCATCGTGGTGGACGACGCCATCATGGTGCTGGAGAACATCGTCCGGCACGCGGAGATGGGGAAGGACCGGGTGCGGGCGGCGCGCGAGGGGACGCAGCAGATCGTCTTCGCCGCCCTGGCCGCCACCCTGGCGGTGGTGGCGATCTTCATCCCCGTCGTCTTCATGCAGGGGATCATCGGCAAGTTCTTCCTGCAGTTCGGGGTCGCCCTCTGCCTGGCGGTGCTGCTCTCCTACGTGGAGGCGATCACCCTCGCCCCCGCCCGGTGCGCGCAGTTCCTGGACGTCTCCCGGGAGAGGCGAAACCGCGTGGGGGCCGCCGCCGACCGCGGCTTCCGCATGCTGGAGGGGATCTACGCGCGCGTGCTAGGCCGGGCGCTCGGCTACCCGGGAACGGTGGTGGCGCTCGGACTGGGGGTGTTCCTGCTCTCGGTGCTGCTGCTGCGCACGCTCCCCGGCGAGTTCGTGCCCAGCCAGGACCAGAGCCGGCTGATGGTGCGCCTGCAGACCGCGGTGGGGAGCAGCCTGGACGAGACCGACTCCATCTTCCGTCGGGCCGAGGAGGTCCTCTACGCGAGCAAGGACGTGGACCGCGGCTTCGCGGTGGTGGGGGGGTTCGGCGGCGGGGCCGTGAACACGGGCGTGATGTTCGTGACCCTGGTGCCTCCGGGACAGCGGGACGTCACCCAGAGCGCTTTCGCCGCGGACCTCAGGGGCAAGCTCAACGCCATCCCCGGCCTGAAGGCGGTGGTGCAGGACCTCTCCCAGCAGGGCTTCACCGCTCAGCGCGGCTTCCCCGTGGAGTTCTCCATCCGAGGTCCCGACTGGGACACCCTGGTAGGGCAGAGCGAGCGGATCATGGACGAGCTGAGGGACAGCGGCCTGGTGGTGGACCTCGACACCGACTACCAGATCGGCATGCCCGAGCTGGCCATCGTCCCCGACCGGGCGCGCGCCGCCGACCTGGGGATCGCCATCGAGGACGTGGCCACCGCCATCAACGCCATGGTGGGGGGCGTCCGGGTGGGCAAGTACAGCACCGGGGGGCGGCGGAACGACGTCCGCCTGCGCCTCCTGGCGGACCAGCGCGCCCGACCCGAGGACATCGCGCGCCTGCGGGTGCGCACCGCGGCGGGCGAGCTGGTCCCGCTCGCTTCGCTCGTCAGCTACGAGGAGCGGCCGGTCCTGCAGGCCATCACCCGCAAGGACCGGGAGCGGGCGATCTCCATCTTCGCCAACATCGCACCCGGCCACGACCAGCAGGAAGCGCTGCGGTTCGTGGAGGCGCTGGGACAGCCCCGGCAGGCGCAGCCGAACCTCCCCGTCGGCTACTCCCTGCGCCTGCAGGGGGCATCGGTGGCCTACCGCGACTCCATGGGGAGCCTGCTCTTCGCGCTGTTCCTGGGGATCGTGGTGGCCTACATGGTGCTCGCCTCGCAGTTCAACTCGTTCCTGCACCCGGTCACCGTGCTCACGATCCTGCCCCTGTCCCTGGCGGGGGCGGCGGCGGCCCTGTGGCTGGCGGGGATGAGCCTGAACATCTTCTCCATGATCGGCCTGCTGCTCCTCATGGGGATCGTGAAGAAGAACTCCATCCTGCTCGTGGACTTCGCCAACCAGCAGCGCGAGGCGGGAAAGGACGCCCGCCAGGCGATGGCGGCGGCCGGACCCATCCGCCTGCGCCCCATCCTCATGACCTCGGTGGCGACCTTCATGGCGGCGGTGCCGGCGGCACTGCAGCTGGGACCGGGCTCGGAGATCCGCGCCCCCATGGCCATCGCCGTCATCGGCGGCCTCATCGTCTCCACGCTGCTGTCCCTGCTGGTGGTGCCGGCGTTCTACCTGGTGGCCGACCGGCAGGCCGCGCGGGTGCGGGGATGGCTGGGACGGGCGCGCCATCGCGCGCCGGAGCCGCTTCCCGAGGGAAGCGGCGGAGGACAGCCCTAGAACTGTAAGGAGACGGTGTTCCATCCGTCTGCCTGGTTGGAGCCGGCGCGGAGCCGGCGCCCCAACCAAGGAGAAGGACGATGCACGAGAACACTTCCTGCCCCTGCACCCCCACCTGCGGCTGCGGTCCCGACTGCCGCTGCGGCGGAAGCCGGTGAGGAGACGGGGGGCTGCCCAGGCGCGGCCCCCCGTTTCGCTACCATGCGCGTCGTGAACCCCGAGATGGAGACCTCCGTTCCCCCCGGCGTGCTTCCTGCCCTCCTGGCCGAGCGGGAGAGGTTCCTGGCGTTCCTCGAGCGCCGCGCCGGCTCGCGGGAGCTGGCCGAGGACCTGCTCCACGAGGCGTACCTGCGCGGGATGGAGCGGGTGGGGGAGCTGCGGGACGAGACCTCGGCCGTGGCCTGGTTCTACCGCATCCTCCGCAACGCGCTGGCCGACCACTGGCGCCACCGGGACGTGGAGCGACGCGCCGCCGACACCATGCGGGCCGAGGCGGGGGACGAGGAGCCTGCCGCCGACCCCGAGCTGATGGCCGAGGTGTGCCGCTGCATCGAGGGGGTGGTGGACACCCTCAAGCCCGAGTACGCGCTGGCGATCCGGCGCGTGGATCTGGGCGGCGGGTCCGTGAGTGGCTTCGCCGCCGAGGCGGGGATCACGGCCGGGAACGCCTCGGTGCGTCTCCACCGCGCGCACGCCGCGCTCAAGCAGCGCCTGCTCGCGACCTGCGGCGCCTGCGCCACCCACGGCTGCCTCGATTGCCGCTGCGGAAGTGCACAATAGGGCCCATGCGGGATCTCGAGGACCGCGGGCCCGGCGTCCTGATCTTCCCCCCGGTGCTGTTCGCGCTCACGCTCGCCGGAGCCTCGCTCCTGCAGTGGTTGTTCCCCCTTCCGTTCTGGCAAGCGACCTGGTCCCGCCGGATCCTGGGCGCGCTGCTCTTCCTGGCCGCCCTCGTGTTCGCCCGCTGGGGAGAGCGGACCATGCACCGCGCCGGAACCAACGTGCGGCCCGACCGCCCCGCCACCGCCATCGTGGAGGACGGCCCCTTCCGCTACACCAGGAACCCCCTGTACCTGGGGGTGACGGCGATGTTCGTGGGCGTCGCGCAGATGGCGAACTCGGCCTGGTTCCTCCTCGTCCTCGTCCCCATGCTGGTCGTCCTCCACTTCGGCGTGGTGCGGCGGGAGGAGCGCTACCTCGAGGCCAAGTTCGGCGAGCCCTACCGCGCCTACCGGGAACGGGTGCGGCGCTATCTCTGACCGGCGAGCGCCTGCTCCGCGGCCGCGGCGAGCTTGCGCTCCACGAAGAAGAGGTCGCGCCAGGTCTTGCGGGCCAGGCAGCGGTCGCCCTCCCAGACGGAAAGCTCGCCCACGTCCCCCACCTGCAGGTCCACCTCCGCGGAGAGCCGCTCCTTCAGCAGGGCCGCCACCCGGGCGGCACGTGCGCGGTAGCCTCAGGTGTCGCAGTAGCGGATGGTGAGCTTCATCCCGGTCACCACAGGGCCGCGGCGACCGTGCCGCCGCCGAGCACCGCGGCCGTCAGGAGCAGCGCCCAGGTGGACCGGCACCAGCTCCGGCTGACGGCATCGGGTCTTCCGAGCAGGAACATCCAGACCCAGAAATACCCCAGAAGGGCGGCGGTCTGTCGCAGCCAGGCGGTGGGGTCCGCGACCCAGGCCAGGGGCAGCAGCAGGGCGGAGGCGAGGATGGCACCGGCGCCGAGCAGCGCCGCACGCGAGAACGCCCGCGCTGGCGTGAGCACGGCAGCGCCGAGGATGGCGGCCGCCGCCAGCAGCGCCGCACCGGCATGGGCGAGCGGCGAGGGCATGCGCGCCAGCCACGCCGTCCCCAGCGTGCACAGGCAGAAGATCAGCGCGGAACCGAGAAGGGGAACGGCCTCGTTTCTTCGCATCTCTATCCCTCCGGCTCGAACAGCTCCTCGATCCTCCTGCCGAACAGGCGCGCGAGCGAGAAGGCCAGCGGCAGGCTGGGGTCGTACTTGCCGGTCTCGATGGCATTCACCGTCTGCCGCGAGACGTCCAGCCGCTCCGCCAGCTCCGCCTGGGACCATTCCCGCTGCGTCCGTAGCTCGCGCACGCGGTTGCGCACCTCCTCACCGGTAGCGGCGCCGGGCCACGATCAGGCCCGTCGCCCAGAGCACGCTCATGATCGGCCAGATCCACAAACCCCAGCGCACCGCGGGCGCGCCCGCGATCTCCAGGAATCCCCACCCGGACACCAGGATGGCCGTTCCCGCGAAAGCGCCGGCGAGTGCTTCGAGGTGGATCCGGCGCTGCAGCTCGTCGAGCCCCCGCATGCCCCAGACGGTCAGGACAATCACGAGCGTGGTCGCCATGGCCTGCACCACCGCCAGGCCGAGCCTGGCCGGGGAGCCGGGTGGCAGCTCCCTGCCGAGCCAGGCCGCACCCGCGATGACCACGGCCGCCACCAGGGCCACGCCCACGAACCTGGGGTCCCTGCAATCCAGGCCCGCGCGGCGCATGAGGAGAGCGTACGCCGTCGTTCGGGATGTGTCAAGGAAACTTGACACACGCTCTGGTACGATCCGGCTCCAGATGCCCGCCATGATCGAGCGCTTCTTCACCCACGTCGGCCGCTTCTTCCAGCTCCTGGGGCGGGTGCTGGCCTGGACCCCCCGGCCCCCCTACGACCTCCGCGAGTGGCTGCGGCAGACGGTGCGCGTGGGCGTGGACTCCATCCCGGTGGTGCTGCTCACCGCCATGTTCACGGGCATGGTGATGGCGCTGCAGACCTTCACCGTGCTCCGGCGCTTCAACGCCGAGAGCTACGTGGGATCCCTGGTGGCGCTCTCCATGGTGCGCGAGCTGGCGCCGGTGCTGGGAGGCCTCATCGTCGCCGGACGCGCCGGATCCGCCATGGGCGCGGAACTGGGGACGATGCGGGTGACGGAGCAGATCGACGCCCTGGAGGTGATGGCCACCGACCCCGTGCACTACCTGGTGGTCCCCCGGGTGTGGGCGGCCACGCTCATGCTGCCGCTGCTCATCGTGTTCGCGAACGGTGTCGGCATCGCCGGCGGCTACATCGTCTCGGTCATCCTCTTCGGCGCCAATCCCGTCACCTATCTCGACAACACCTTCCAGTACATGGACCTCGAGGATCTGACCTCCGGGCTCATCAAGGCGGCCGTCTTCGGCATGCTGGTGGCGGCGGTCGGCTGCATGCAGGGCTTCTACACGACAGGCGGGGCCGAGGGGGTGGGCCGCTCCACCACCCGGGCGGTGGTGGTGGCGAGCATCACCATCCTCATCTCCGATTTCTTCCTGACCAAGCTGCTCTTCTGATGGCGAGCGCCGGCGAGCCCAAGATCCGGATTTGCGGCCTGCGCAAGAGCTTCGGCAGGAAGCTCGTGCTGGACGACCTCGACCTCGAGGTGGGGGCGGGGGAGTCGGTGGTGATCATCGGGGGCTCGGGCAGCGGCAAGAGCGTGCTCCTCAAGCACGTGATCGGCCTTCTCTTCCCGGACGCGGGCACGGTGGAGGTGGACGGCATGCAGCCGGCCCGCCTGGGGAACCGCGAGATCACCGAGTTCCGGCGCAAGTTCGGGATGTCCTTCCAGGAGGGGGCGCTCTTCGATTCCATGACCGTGCGCCAGAACGTGGCCTTCCCCCTGCAGCGGCTCACCCGCCTGACGCGTGCCCAGATCGACGCCCGCGTGGCCGCTTGCCTGGACATGGTCCATCTGGAAGGCGACGCGGCGGAGAAGATGCCGGCCCAGCTCTCGGGGGGGATGCGCCGCCGGGTGGGGTTCGCCCGCGCCATCGCCCACGAGCCGGAGATCCTGCTCTTCGACGAGCCCACCACCGGGCTCGATCCCGTGACCACGGCGGTGGTGGGGGACGTCATCGCGGAGATCCGGGAGAAGACCCGCGCCACCACCCTCACCATCAGCCACGACCTGCAGAGCGCCTTCAAGATCGGCGACCGCATCGCCATGCTGCACGGCGGTAAGATCATCGCAGCCGCGCCGCCCCGGGAGTTCCAGCGCCTTCCCGATCCCCGCGTCCAGCAGTTCCTGCGCGGTTCGGCGGAAGGTCCGCTCACCGAGGCGGCCGGCTAGCCTGGAGCGGCCATGTCCTCAGCGTTCAAGGTCGGAATCGTCGCCACGCTGGGCCTCATCGTGCTGGCCTGGCTCATCTGGAGGATCGAGGACATCAATCCCTTCCGGCAAGAAGGGAAAAGGGTCGACGCGAGCTTCGCCTCGGTGGCGGGGCTCGACGACAAGGCGGCGGTGCGCGTGGCCGGGGTGCGCGTGGGGCGCGTGGACGGCATCCGCCTCGATGGCACCCGCGCGCTGGTGACCCTTCTCCTCGAGAAGCCGGTGCCGCTCACGGAGGGGGCCACCGCCCGCATCGCCAACATGGGCCTGCTGGGGGACAAGTACGTGGAGCTGGTCCCTGGTCCTTCCGGGGCGCCGGCTCTCGCCGAGGGCACCGTGCTGCCCGGCGTCACGCCGCCCGGGTTCGACGAGGCCATGGCCAAGCTCGACGCCATCGGCACCTCCATCCAGGAGGTGACGGGCTCCCTGGGCGAGGGCCTCTCCGGCGACCGCCTGGGTGCGCTGCTGACGAGCGTGCAGGCGACCAGCGAGCAGATCCGTCTCCTGGTGATGGAGAACCGCGCCGCCATCCGGGGCACCATGGCCAACGCCGAGTCGGCGAGCGCCACGCTGGCCCGGGAGCTGCCGCGCCTGGCGGACGAGATGGCGCGCGCGGTCACCGAGATCGGGAACATGGTGACCGAGAACCGGCCGGACGTGGCCGCCACCACCGCCAACGTGCGCGAGCTGACGGAGAAGCTGCAGACCTCGGTGGACAACCTGAACACGATCACCACCAAGATCGCCAGCGGGGAGGGGACCATCGGCAAGCTCGTGGCCGAGGACACCGCCCACGACGAGCTGGTGAAGACGCTGGACAGCATCCAGACCGGGGTGGGCACGCTGAGCGAGACGCTGGGTGGGATCAACAGCTGGAAGTTCCAGATGGACGTGGGCCTGGCCTACCTGGAGAACCGGGACGACACGGCCACCGGCGTGGACCTCGTCATCAATCCCGGCAAGGGCAACCGCCTCTACCGCGCCGGGCTCGCGCGCACGCCCGACGGCGATCGCAGCCTGAAGACGCAGTACTTCACGGTGACCGATCCTTTCGGCGTGGCGACGACCACCACCCTGCGCACCTTCGAGCAGAACGACAGCTACCAGCTCACCGCCCTGTTCGGCTACCAGACCAAGCGCGACGACCGCCTCTGGGCCGGCCTCATCGAGGATCGCGGCGGCCTCGAGGCGGAGATCCCCATGTTCCGGCGCGCCCTCTGGGTCCGTGGCTCCGTCTGGGACTTCGGCCGGGAAGGGCCCCTGGGTGAGGACATGTCCCCGCACCTCCGCTTCTCCGGCCGCTGGTTCTTCCACCCGAACTTCTACGTGCTGGGCGGGGTGGACGATCCCCTGGAGCAGGACTCGCTCTTCCTGGGGGCCGGTGCCCGCTGGACGGACGAGAACCTGAAGTGGCTGCTGCGCGCGGCTCCGGGGGGGTAGGCGGGATCCAGCACCGCTGATGTCTTGAGAAGCTGGCCGCCCCGTCGGGCGGTTCGGCATCCCTCCTCCTTGGCCCTCCGCCTCTTTCCATCATTTCCATGGAAGGCCCCTCGTCCCGGGACCTAACGTTTTCGGTGGAAGCGGGAGGAAAACGTCATGGCCCTCGCCAAGTACAAGCTGATCGGTCCCGGCCACCACATCAGCTCCTTCAGCAAGTGCAGCGGCTACCTCATGCTGGAGGACCGGTCGGTCTGGTCGCTCGATCCCATGGACGTCGCACGGGTCAAGCGCTGGGCCCAGTACGTCCCCGTCTCCCTCGTGGAGGGCAGGAACGGCATGTACTGGCTGGTCTGCCAGTGCCAGAGCCACGAGGAGCGCGCGCTCGTCGGGTTTTGCGGTCACCTGGCCGAGAGGCCCACGGCATACGCGAAGGCCTCCTGATGGAGCTCCGCCCGGAGAACCTGACGCTCCTGCAGCGGCACCTGCTGTCGCTGCTGGCCAAGGTGCGCCAGGGGCAGCGCCCGCCGTGGCTCATGGTCGAGGTCGGCCGCGTGCGGGTGGAACCGCTGGCGCAGGTGCTCTCCGGACGCGCGGCCTCCGTCGCGGCCAAAGGGCTCAAGGCCACGGGCTGGCTGCGCGCGCGCCCCTCGGGCGGACTCGAGCTGGCCCACGCCCCGGCCACCGTGGTCGCGTTGCTCGATACAGGGCGGAAGTCCAACCGGGACCGGGGACCGCACGCGCACCTGGACTGGCAGAACGCGGAGCTGGACGCGGTGATCGAGCAGGCGGTGACGACCTATCTGGCCTTCGCCGAGCCCGAGGCGCCGTCCAGCTTGCGCAGCAGCGTCCTGGGAGCGATGGAGCGGTAGCTCTCCTCCACCCAGCCCGCGAACAGGTCGAGGGGCGGAAGCTTCCTCCCCGCCCGCAGCGTCGCCGTCACCCATCCGTGTTTCCCCAGCCCGTAGCCGGTGGGCTCGGTGAAGGGGAGCGTCAGCGCCCCCGTTGCCGAGGCCGGGAGCTTCATCGAGAAGGACAGCTCCCCCTCCTCCAGCGCCATGAAGAGGAACGCCTTGCCCTTCACCTTGAGGGCGCGATGCCCCCACGGAAAGTCCTCCGTCACCTCGGGGTAGGCGAGCGCCTGCTTGCGCAGCGCGGCCTCGATCCTCTTCAGGTCCTTGCTCACGGTCCGTAGTGTAAGGTGCCGCGATGGCCGCGGAGCCCAGCACCGCCGGGGAAAAAGCGCGGCGACGCCTATGGCATCCCTGGCAGGGTCTGGAAGGCCTCCCCGCCGATGCCTGGGTGCTGGCGGGCGCCACCCTGATCAACCGCTCCGGCTCGATGGTGCTGCCGTTCCTCGTGCTCTACCTGACGCAGCACGAGGGGCTGACGCCGTCGCTGGCGGGGATGATGCTCGCGGTCTACGGCGGCTCGTCGCTGGTGGCGGCGCCGCTGTTCGGGAATCTTTCCGACCGGCTGGGGCCGGTGCGGGTGATGCGCTTCACGCTCATCGCCTCCGGGCTGCTGCTCCTCGTGTATCCGGTGGCGCACCATCTCGCGGCCATCGTGGGCGTGACCATCGTGCTCGCGGTCGTGACCGAGGGGTTCCGGCCCGCGAGCCTGGCCATGTACAGCGACCTGGTGGCGCCGGAGCGGCGCAAGCCCGCCTTCGCCCTGGCGCGCCTGGCCATCAATCTCGGCATGAGCGTGGGGCCGGCGCTGGGCGGCTTCCTCGCCGAGCGCTCCTTCCTCTACCTCTTTTGGGTGAACGGAGCGACGACGCTGGCGGCGGCGGCCGTGATCCTCCTGTGGCCTTTTCGCCGTGGGCAGCACCAGGCTCTGGGCACCACGGTCGGCCCCACGCCGCTCACCGGGGGAGCGGGCGCGCTGGCCGCGGCCGAGGTCGAGGAGGGGCCGCAGGCGAGGGCCGGCTCCGCCTGGAAGGACCGGCACTTCCTTGCCTTCCTCCTTGCCGTGTACCCCCTCACGCTGGTGTTCTTCCAGCACATGGGGCCGATGGCGCTCTACCTCGTGGATGGCCTTCATCTGAGCAAGCAGACGTACGGGTGGATGTTCACGATCAACACCCTGATGATCGTGTTTCTCGAGGTGCCGCTGAACACGGCCATGGCGCACTGGCCGCATGGCAAGGCGCTGGCCCTCGGCTCCGTGCTGACGGCCGCCGGGTTCGGAGGGCTGGCCTTCGCCCAGGGGATGGCGCTGGTGGTGGTCACCACCGTGGTCTGGACGTTCGGGGAGATGGTGCTGTTCCCCACCATGTCCGCCTACGTCGCCGACGCGGCACCGCCCCTGCGGCGCGGCCAGTACATGGGCCTCTACACCATGACCTTCGGCCTGGCCTTCGCGACCGGGCCGTGGCTGGGGACGCTGCTCCTGGTCCACTTCGGCGGTGGGGCGCTGTGGGGGGCCGCCTTCCTGGTCGGACTTCTGGCAGCATTCCTCTTCCGGCGGTTGTGAGGGACGCATGAAGATCCTGGTCACGGGCGGAGCGGGGTACATCGGAAGCGTGGTCTCCGAGGAGCTGCTGGCCGACGGCCACGGCGTGGTCGTGGTGGACGACCTCTCCAAGGGTCACCGGCAGGCGGTGCCCGAGGGTGCCGCCTTCGAGCGCGCGGACGTGGGAGACGGCGCGGCCTTCGAGCGCATCCTCGGCGCCCACGGGATCGAGGCCGTGGTGCACATGGCGGCGGCTTCCCTGGTGGGGGAGTCGGTGACCGATCCCGGGAAGTACTACCGGAACAACGTGGTCGCCGGCATGGCCATGCTGGATGCGATGATGCGGGCGCGCGTGCGGCGCCTGGTCTTCTCCTCCACCGCCGCCACCTACGGCGAACCGGTCAAGCAGCCCATCGAGGAGAGCGACCCCACGACGCCCACCAATCCCTACGGAGAGAGCAAGCTCGCCTTCGAGCGGGCGCTGCCCTGGTTCGAGAACGCGCACGGCCTGCGCTATGCCAGCCTGCGCTACTTCAACGCCGCCGGGGCCAGCAAGCGCGCGGGGGAGCACCACGACCCGGAGACGCACCTCATCCCCCTCGTGCTCCAGGCCGCCGCCGGCGCCCGTCCCCAGGTCACCGTCTTCGGCGAGGACTACCCGACGCCGGACGGCACCTGCATCCGCGACTACGTGCACGTGATCGATCTCGCCCGCGCTCACGTGGCCGCGCTCTCGATCCTCTCCGAGCGGAGCGCCATCTACAACCTGGGCTGCGGCGGAGACGGCTACTCCGTGCGTCAGGTGATCGCGGTGGCGCGCGAGGTCACCGGGCGCGACATCCCCGTGCGGGTGGGGCCGCGGCGCCCCGGCGATCCGGCCGTGCTCGTCGCCAGCTCCGACCGCATCCGACGCGAGCTGGGCTGGAAGCCGCGCTTTCAGGACCTCCACGCCATCGTGGGCTCGGCCTGGGACTGGATGCAGCGGGGGGGATATGGGGACAGGCACCTGTAAGCTCGGATGGTGTTCGGCCAGGTGGCGGAAAAGCGCAGAAACTTCTTGGTGCCTGTCCCCTAGGGAACGCGGTAGATGGCGATCGAGTCGCCCGCAAAGCCCACCGGCGTCCCTTTGTCCCGCAGGCGCGCGAAGAGCGTGGAGAGGAGGCCCTCCTCCGCCGCGCGCACCTGCGCCTCCGTGAGCAGACCTTCCCTGACCGCCCAGGCCGAAAAGCTCGGGTAGGGCACGGCCTCGCGGATGCCCGCCATGCGCAGATCGGTGTAGCGGCGGATCGTCGCATTGCTCATCCAGCCGCGGTCGAAGACGGCACGGGCCAGCTCGCGGTCCCGCTCCAGGTACAGGCCCTCGCGCAGGTTGAGGCTGACGGCGAGGAGATTGCCCGAGGCCGGCCGCACCGAGGGCTCCAGGGGACGGAAGTCGTGGATCCACACCACCTTCCGGTGGCGGATCCCGTAGGCGAGGGGGTCGGCGGTCCCGAAGTAGGCCAGGTCCAGGGGGACGCCGCCGTGAGCGCGCTGCCAGGCGGCCAGCCGCTTGAGGTCCTGCCCCCAGTCGAGGTTGCTGTCGAGCAGGTAGCGCCAGCCCCCGCGGGCGCCGCCGGCGAGCACGTTGAAGTACGCCAGGTAGCCGGGTGTGGCGAGCCCGAAGGAGAGCGCGATCCCCCCGAGCAGCGCGTAGAAGACGGACCGCTCCATCCATCGCCGCTTCGCGTGCGCGGCGATCGCCCCCGCAACGATGCACAGCAGCGGGTACATCGGCAGGAGGTGCCGGTGACCGATGTTGAGGCGGCTGCGCACCGACACCAGCGCATAGACCGCGAGCGGGAGGAGCAGGAAGACCGCAACTTCCCGCCGCCGCGGCCCCTTCCAGACCAGGGCGAGACCCCACGCGGCGAGCGCGAGGAAGGCGAGCGGCGTCTTCAGCAGGAAGGCGATGGGGAAGTAGCTCCGCCAACCCACGACGGACTCGACGCCGTTCAGGTACGCGAGCCGCGTCTGCTCGTGCAGCGCGTAGGTGAGGCCGTAGAGGTAGGCCTCGGGGGCCAGGTGCAGATCGCGGGCCAGCAGCAGCGGCTTCGGGTGCGGCCCCTCGAGCTGTGCCAGCCGCTCCCAGGGAAGCGCGTACGCCCCGTGCGGCGCGGGGGCGAAGCGGAAGCCGTAGCCGGCCCAGAGCACCGCGTACGCGAGGATCCCCACCCCGGCCAGCGCGAGGAGGGGACGGACGCTCCGCGACCGCACGGCCCAGACCGCGGCCGCCAGGACGAGCAGCGGCACGAGCAGGAGCGCCGTGAACTTGACGAGCAGCGCGCCGCCCAGCGCCAGGCCTGCCAGCGCCAGCCGCGGCCAGGAGGGGAGGCGCAGCCAGCGGGCGAAGGTCCACAGCGTGAGGAGGAAACCCAGGGCCGCGGGGAGGTCGGTGGTCACCAGGCGCGCATGGGCGAGCACCACCGGCGAGAGCGCGCAGAGGGCCAGGGCCAGCAGCGCCCCCTCCCGCCCCCACAGCGCGGCCGCCCACCGGTGCACGGCCAGGCAGAGCAGCACGCCCAGGCCCAGGATCATCCCCCGCGCGGGGTGGAGCAGCCGGTCGGGATCCCGGCGCACGGGATCCTCCGGGGGGCCGTTGAGGAAGGCGAAGCCGAACGCCCACTCCTGGCCCTCCGCCCACGCCCTGCTCCCGTAGTCGGGCCGCCCCGCCCCGCGCAGCCACAGGGGAAGCGCCGCGAACATCTTGGCCAGCGGCGGATGCTCGGGGTTCATCCGGAAGTCGCCGCGGTCGAGGTAGCTGTAGCCCGCGGGGATGTGCGCGGTCTCGTCGGAGGTGGCGGCGTCCCCGGCCAGCGAGACGAACCCGCAGACCACGAACACGAGCAGGAAGGCCGCCACCAGCGGAAGGTCGCTTCGGACCATGGGCGCGGAAGCCTACAATGCGCCGGCCATGAGTCGCGAGGCGGTCGCCGAGTTCACGCTGAAGGCGGTGGTCTCCGGGATCGTGCTGGGCATCCTCTTCGGCGCCGCCAACGCCTACCTCGGTCTGCGCGTCGGGCTCACCATCTCCGCCTCCATCCCGGCGGCGGTGATGACCGTGGCCGTGTTCTCGGCGCTGCGGCGGCCGGGGACGATCCTCGAGGCCAACCTCTCCCAGACCATCGGCTCCGCCTCCACCTCCCTGGCCAGCGGCACGATCTTCACGATCCCCGCCCTCTACCTGTGGGGGCTGACCCCGTCCTACTTCCAGGTGGTGGCGCTCTGCTTCCTGGGGGGCGTGCTCGGCCTCGCCGCCATGATCCCCCTCCGGCGCCTGCTCATCGTGCAGGCGGCCGCGGAGCTTCCCTACCCCGAGGGCCGCGCCTGCGCCGACGTGCTGCGCGCCACGGCGGACGGTGCCGGCGGCAGCCGCTGGATCTTCTGGGGGATGGCGGCCGGTGCCGCCGTGAAGCTGGCGCTGGCGATCCTCCACCTCTTTCCGGACAAGGTCGCGGTGGCGGTGCCGCTGCTCCCCAGGGCCGAGATCGCGCTGGAGCTGGCCCCCGCCCTGCTGGGGGTGGGATTCATCCTCGGATACCGCGGAGCCGCCGTGCTGGTGGCGGGCTCGATCCTCGCCTCCCTGGGGCTCATCCCCCTCCTGGCCTGGCTGGGCACGGGACGGACGACGCCGCTCTACCCGGAAACGGCGCAGCTGCTGGCCGACATGTCGGCGGACGACATCTGGCGGAAGTACGTGCGCTACATCGGGGCGGGCGCGGTGGCCACCGCGGGCGTGCTCACCCTGACGCGCACGCTGCCCGCCATGGCGGCCTCGCTCGGCCACGTGGTGCGCGGGCTGCGCGCGGGGCCGGGCGCAGCCGCCCCCACCGGCGGTCCCGAGGACCGCGACCTCCCCGCGGGGTTCGTGCTCGCGGCGGTGACGCTCGTGGTGCTCACGGCCGCGCTGTTCCCGCTCGTCTTCGGGTCCGGGCTCGACCCCGTGCAGCGGGCGGTGTGCGCCGCAGGCGCGGGGGTCTTCGGCGTGCTGTTCGTCACCGTGGCCGCGCGCATCGTCGGCATCGTGGGGGTGACCTCGCAACCCACCTCGGGAATCACGCTCGTGACCCTCCTCGGCCTGGCGGCCGTGTTCGCGGCCTGCGGGTGGACCGACCCGGCCGCACGGGCGGCGGTGCTCACGGTGGGGACGCTGGTGGCGATCGCGGCCTCCAAGGCCGGGGATATCTCGCAGGACCTGAAGACGGGGTTCCTGGTGGGCGCCACTCCGGCCAAGCAGCAGCTCGGCCAGCTCATCGGCGCGTCCTTCGCCTGCTGGGCGGTGGCGGGGACGGTGGTGCTCCTGGGGTCCACGCCCGGGACCTTCGGCAGCCCGCAGTTCCCGGCGCCGCAGGCCACGCTCATGAAGACGATCATCGAGGGGGTGCTCGCGGGGTCCATGCCGTGGTCGCTGGTGGGGACGGGTGCGGGCGTCGCGCTCTCCGCCATGCTGTGCGGCGTGTCGGGTCTGGCATTCGCCATCGGGGTCTACCTGCCGTTGTCCTCCATGCTCCCCATTTACGTGGGCGGGTGCGTGCGCGCGCTGTCCTCGCGGGGGAAGGCGGACGAGACGACGCCGGGGAGCGACCCCGGCGTGCTGGCGGCCTCGGGCCTCGTGGCGGGGGAGGCGCTCACCGGCCTCGCCGTCGCCGGTGCGGCGGCGGCCTGGCCGCAGCTGCGGGAGCAGGCGCCGCGGCTGGCGGGAGGAGCGGGAGCTGCCGCCGCGCTGGCGGCGGCCGCCCTGGTGTGCGGATTCCTGTGGCTGGCGGCCCGGGGAGGAGCGAGGAAGTGATCCAGCCGTCGCTGGCCCCCATCGTTCCCGTCCTCCAGGTGGCCATCGGCCCGGTGATCCTCATCTCCGGGATCGGCCTGCTGATCCTCGCCATGTCCAACCGCTTCGGGAGGATCATCGACCGCACGCGCGTGCTCGGAAGGGAGCTCACGACCGCCGATACGGCGCGACGGGCGTTCGCGGAGGCGCAGATCGTCATCCTCTGGCGCCGTGCCCGGCTCATGCGCCTGGTGATCACGCTGGCGGGAACGAGCGTCCTCTTCGCGGCGCTCCTCATCTTCGCCCTGTTCGTGACGGCGCTCTTCGAGCTGTCCGCGGTGGTCCCGATCGTCCTCCTCTTCGGAGCCTGCCTGGGATGCCTGGTGGCCTCGGTGGCGGGGTTCGTGCACGACCTGCGGCTTTCTCTCCGGGCACTGCGCCTGGAGCTGGACTACGCGCGCAACGCCTGAGGCGGTAGCATGCTCCCGGTGCCTGCGTTTCCTCCCGCCGCGACCTTCTTCCCGCCGCGGCCGTCGCTGCCCGCGATGCGCGACGCGGTGCAGGGCTGCCGCGCCTGCGACCTCTACGCGCACGCCACGCAGGGCGTGTTCGGGGAAGGCGCGCGCGGCGCCGGCCTGGTGCTGATCGGGGAGCAGCCGGGGGACGAGGAGGACAGGGAGGGACGGCCCTTCGTGGGCCCCGCCGGCCGCCTGCTCGACCGCGCCCTCGAGGAGGCGGGGATCCCGCGCGAGGAGACCTACGTCACGAACGCGGTGAAGCACTTCCGCTGGCAGGGCACGCGCGGCAAGAAACGGCTGCACAAGCCGCCCAGCCAGACGCAGATCGTGGCCTGCCGTCCCTGGCTCGATGCCGAGCTCGAGCTGGTCGCCCCCCGGGCCATCGTCTGCCTGGGGGCCTCGGCGGCGAAGTCCATCCTGGGATCGAAGTTCAAGATCACGGAGAGCCGCGGAAAGCCGCAGCCCTCCCCGCTGGCGAGGTGGGTGGTCGCCACCTTCCATCCCAGTGCCATCCTCCGCATGCCCGACCACGAGAGTCGCGAGGCTGCGTTCGGCGCGCTGGTGGCCGACCTGCGCGGCGCGCACGCGCGAAGCGCCCGATGAGCGCGAAGCCGGTCACCCCGGAAGAGCTGGCGTCCGAGGTGCTGGACGCCGCCGCGCGCCCGTGGTCGGTGCGGACGCTCGTGCTGGACCTGGAGGGGGCGCTGGAGCCGACGGTGTCCGCCCTGTCGGAGGAGGCCCGGGCCGCCCTGGGGCGGCTCGCCCGCGCAGGGTGGCGGGTGGGCATCGTGTCCTCCCGCGCGGCGACGGACGCACGCTCCCGGGTGAACGTGGAGGGCGTGCACGTCTTCGGCTGCCACGGGGCCGAGGGCTCCTGGGGCGGGCGGGACGCCGGAGGCCCCTCCCTGGGCGTGCGCAAGCGGCTGCAGACGCTCCAGGTGGAGGCCAGGCGGCTCACCTGGTACGTGACCGGGTCCCACGTCGAGGTGAAGCCTGCTGGGATCGCCTTCCACGACCAAGAGATCGCGGAGGGGGACCTGCTGCGCTGGCGCGAGCTGGTGGAGGATCTCCTTTCCAAGCACGACCTCTCCGGCCTCGAGCGGCTGGAAGGGGAGCGCGTGCTCGAGCTGCGGCCGCAGGGGCAGCACAAGGGACGCGTCCTGCACCGTCTCCCCCGCGCCCCGCGCGGCGCCTTCGACGCCAGCCTGGTGGTGGTGGGGGACGACCGCAGGGACCGGGACCTCTTCGAGACCCTGGGGAACCGCGGCCTCTCCGTGCTGGTCGCCCCCGACGAGGCGCCCACCCGGGCGGTGCGCCGGCTGGCCGGCCGCTCCGAGGTGATCCGCTTCCTGGAGCTTCTGGCCGAGGGCGAGGAGAAGCGGGTGGCGACGCCCACCGGTCCCAGAACGCTTTGAAGCGTTCCCCCTAGGGGGTGGCGGGGATCGTGTAGAGCGCGATCAGCGTGATCGCGTTGTGGACGGCGTGCGCGAGGAAGGGGACGAGGAGGAGCCCGGTGCGGCGGTAGGCCCACGCCAGCACCAGGGCGATCGACACGTAGACGAGGAAACCGGACGGGTTCAGGTGGATCCCGGCGAAGGCGCAGGCGGACGCCCCGTAGGCCAGCCACCGCGGCGTGCGTGAAGCGAGGAAGCGAAAGAGGTAGCCGCGAAAGAAGGTCTCCTCGCCCAGCGGCGCCACCACCGCCACCCAGGGGAAGGCCGCCGTGATCGGGATGTCCTTGAGCGCCTTCAGCAGCGGCTCCTGCTCGTGCACCGGCACCCCCGCCAGCTCCTGCAGCCAGGCCACGATGCCGGAGAGCGCAAAGGCCGAGACCCCGGCCAGCAGCCCCCAGGTGACGGCATGGAGGACCGGCGTGCGCTTCTCCGGTCGCGGGCAGCGCCACCAGGCGAGCGCGGCCCCCGCCAGCACCAGCACCCCGTTCTGCAGGGCCATCGTCCAGGCCAGCGCCTCCCGCATCGAGGGCTCGCCTCCGGTGGCGAGGCCGGGGGGGACCGCCCCCCCCGCGAGCTCCGCGATCTTGACCACCGATGCGGGCGCCACCAGGTAGGTGACCAGGATCGCCAGCAGCATCGTCAGCGACACCGCGACCACGGCCTCGAAGAGCGCGAGGGCGGCGCGGAGACGGGGATCGTCCGGCCGGAGGGTCACCGTTGGTAGTATGCCCGCTCTCTCGAGGGAAGGAGCGACGCATGCTCTTCGTCATCGCGCTCGTGGTCACCGCGCTCGCCGCCTATGTCTCCATCAGCGGCAGGCGCAGGGTCGCCGGGCTTGCCGGCCAGGCTGCGGGCAGAGCCGCGGGGAGTCTCTCGGCGCTCGTGGCCGCGGTAGCCCTGGCCATCGCGCTCAGCCAGGTCTTCACGGTCGTCCCCGCGGGGCACGTGGGGGTGGTGGACTTCTTCGGGACCGTGTCCCCCACCCCGCTCAAGGCCGGGATCAACCTCGTGAACCCCATGGCCCGCGTGA
Source organism: Candidatus Polarisedimenticolaceae bacterium (assembly GCA_036274395.1). Lineage (GTDB taxonomy): Bacteria > Acidobacteriota > Polarisedimenticolia > Polarisedimenticolales > DASUFT01 > DASUFT01. The sequence goes on from DASUFT010000051.1 coordinate 23,622, forward strand.
TCAAGCTCTCCGTGAAGACCCAGGAGATCAAGGAGCAGATGGACGTCCCCTCGCGCGAGGGCCTCACCGTGGGCCTGGAGGTGAGCGTCCTCTACCACCTGAGCCCCGCCAAGGCCCCCGAGGTCTACCGCTCCATCGGCCCCAACTACGTGGAGGTGGTGCTGGAGCCGCAGTTCCGCTCCGTGGCCCGCGGGGTCACGGCAACCTACGACGCCAAGGCCCTGTACACCTCCGAGCGCGAGCACCTGGCCGAGGCCATCCGCGCCGACCTGGAGAAGCTGGTGGAGCCCCGCGGCGTCGACGTGGAGGCCACGCCGCTGCGCAGCGTGACGCTGCCGCAGGGACTGACCCAGGCCATCGAGGAGAAGCTGAAGTCCGAGCAGGAGAGCCAGCGCATGCAGTTCGTGCTCCTGAAGGAGCAGCAGGAGGCGGAGCGCAAGCGCATCGAGGCCCGCGGCATCGCCGACTTCCAGGACATCGTGGCGCGCGGGATCAGCGAGCCGCTGCTCCGCTGGAAGGGGATCGAGGCCACGGAGAAGCTGGCCTCGTCCGCCAACTCCAAGGTCGTGATCGTGGGCGCCGGGAAAGACGGATTGCCGATCATCCTGGACACGAAGTGAAGGGGATTACCTTCGCTCGATGTCCTCGCCGAGCTTGTGCAGGTCGAAGGCGAGGCTGCGCAGCGTGGTCTGCGTCTCCGCGTCGTAGCCGCCCGGGCGGGTCAACCCGTCTGCGGCCTGCTGCAGCCTGGAGGTGATCCGCGCCAGCTCGGCCACGCGTGCCAGAGCGCGCGCCTCCAGGTCGGCGGCCATCTTGTTGAAGGCCTGCTCCAGCTCCGGGAAGTGATCGTCCCTCCGGAACTTGAGGCGGGTGCGCAGCCCGTCGATGGGGAACCGCTCCAGGGCGCGCGTCAGGTTGAACATCGGGCCCGCGGTCCGGTGCGTCTCGAGCAACCCGATCAGCAGCACGCCGGCCAGCGTCACCAGCGAGCCGAGCACGATCAGGCGCTGCATGTCCCGGTCCTGCCCGCTCACGAAGGTCTGTAGCTCGGGAGCGACCTGCAGCACGTGCGCGCTGCCGGTCTTCACGAGGGTGATCAGCGCGGCATCGAGCGCCGCCACCAGCAGCAGGGTCAGCCCCCCCAGCAGGGCGAGCGACCGCCACTGGTAGACCCCAGGCACCAGGAAGCGCCGGCGGCGGCCCAGGATCCAGACCTCCCGTGTTCCGCCTTCCTCGACCCCGCGAGTCGAGGCCGAAGACTCCGTGTACGTGATCATGACGTCCCCCCGCCGGAACCGCCGAGCCGGCGAGCCCGCCTTCTGTAAACGTGGACGGGCGGAAATATATGTCCGCAGCCGCCCGGGTGCACCCACGGACGCGAGATTCCGCCCGCGAAATTCCATGGCCGCCGCTCCATGTACCCCCGACTTACACGCCAGCGTTCAAAATGACGGTGAAGCTTGCGAGGGAAACGCGCATCGGGCACGCTCTCGCCCGGAGGGTCGGTTGCTCCGTTCGTCCCAGGCACTCGCGGTGGTGGCGTTCGCCGTCGCCCTCGGTCCCGCCTGCCGTGCGGTGCGCGGCTCCAGCGCCACCGGGCCCGACCTCCGTGCCGAGAACGCGGCCTCGTTCGACCGCGTCTGGACCACGGTGCGCGACCGCCACTGGGACCCCACGCTGGGAGGCCTCGACTGGGAGGCCGTCCGGGCGGAGCTGCGACCCCGGGCCGCGCGGGCGCGCACGCGGGAGGACGCCCGGCCGGTCCTCTCCGAGGCGCTGGCTCGGCTCGGGCAGTCGCATTTTGCGATCCTCCCCGCCGAGGCCTCCTCGGACCTTCCGGGCATGGTGGGAGAGGGCGCGGGAGCGGCGGGCCTGTCCACCCGCATCCTCGATGGCCGGGCCACCGTCTCCTCGGTCCTGCCCGGGAGCCCGGCGGACCGGGCCGGGGTGCGGCCGGGCTGGATCGAGCGCGCGATCGACGGCAAGGCGGTCGCGCCCGAGCTCCCCGGGATCGACGCGCCGTTCCGGCGGGCGCTGCAGGCCCTCGCCGTCGACGCGCGCTGGTCCGGTCCCACCGGGAAGGCGCGCGAGGGGATCTTCGAGGACGGGACCGGCCAGGAGGTGCGGCGCACGCTGCTGCTGGAGCCGCCGGCCGGCACGCCCGCCAGGCTGGGCTGGCTTCCCACCCAGTACCTGCGCTTCGATCGCCGCACCCTCGACGGAGGGGTGGGGTACGTCCACTTCAACGTGTTCCTGGATCCGCCCACCCTGATGCCGGCGTTCGAGCAGGCGTTGCAGAGCTTCCGGGAGGCCCCGGGGCTGGTGCTCGACCTGCGCGGCAACATCGGGGGGATCGGCGTCCTCGCCATGGGGATCGGGGGGTGGCTCGTCGCCGAGCCCAACCGGGAGCTGGGAACCATGACCACGCGGGAGGGGGCCCTCCGCTTCGTCCTCCACCCCAGGACGCCCGTGTTCGACCGCCCGCTCGCCGTGCTCGTGGACGAGGTCTCGATCTCGACGGCCGAGATCCTCGCCGGGGGACTCCAGGACCTGGGCCGCGCCCAGGTGTTCGGCAGCCGCTCGGCCGGGGCCGCCCTCCCCTCCGCCATCGAGCGCCTCCCCAACGGGGACGCCTTCCAGTACGCGTTCGCCAACTACGTCCGCACGGGCGGGGAGCCGCTCGAGGGCCGGGGGGTGCGGCCCGACGTCGAGGCCCCCCTGACCCGCGAGGCCCTCCTGGCGGGACGGGACCCGGCCCTCGAGGCCGCCTTGACCTGGATCCGCTCCCAGGCGGCTCCCCTCTAGAAAGGAAGAAGGAGACGGCCATGCACCTGTGCCTCGCCCTGCTCTGGAGCCTGTCCGCCCCCCAGGCGGCCACCCCGGCTCCGGCACCCCTGCCCCCCGCCAAGCAGATCCTCGACCGGTACGTGGAGGTGACCGGGGGGCGCGCCGCCTACGAGAAGGCCAAGCACCGGACGCTCACGGGGACCTTCGAGCTCAAGGGCATGGGGATGAAGGGCTCCCTCCTGCTCCAGCAGTCGGCGCCGGACAAGATGCGGACCCAGATCGAACTGCCCGGCGTCGGCACCATCGTGAAGGGGACCGACGGTGTTTCGGCGTGGGAGGTGAACGCCGTCACCGGTCCCCGCCTGCTCGAGGGGGCCGAGAAGGCCGAGGCGCTGCTCGAGGCCGCCTTCGACGCCGACCTCCACCCGGAGCGCACCTACTCCAGGATGGAAACGGTCCGGGTGGAGTCCTTGGACGGGAAGCCGGCCTACGTCGTGGAGCTGACGCCCCGGAGCGGCGGGGCGCCCCGGGTCTCGTACTACGACAAGGAGAGCGGCCGGCTGCTCAAGTTCACCGCCACCGCTTCCACGGCAATGGGCGAGGTCCGCGCCGAGTCCACGCTGGACGACTACCGGCCGGAGGGGGGAATCCTCGTCCCGCACAGGGTGACCCTGGCGGCGATGGGGATGGAGCAGGTTCTCACCTTCGAGACCATCTCGACCGAGCCTGTGGCGGCCTCCGTGTATGCGATGCCCGCCGAGGTCAAGGCGCTCGAAAAGCCGGCGGCGGCGGAGACGCCGGCGGCCGCCCCCGGCCAGTGATGCGGTTCGACACGCTCGCCGTCCATGCGGCGCCTCCCGAGCCCACCACGGGAGAGGTGGCGCCCCCCATCCGCCTCTCCACCACGTTCGCGCGCGACGCGCACAACACGCTCCCCGCCTCGCACAACTACATCCGGGAGTCGAACCCCACCCAGGAGCTGCTGGAGGCGGCGATGGCGCGCCTGGAGGACGGGGAGGCCGCCCTCGCCTTCGCCTCCGGCATGGCCGCCGGGGTGGCGCTGCTGCAGGCCCTCCCCCGCGGCGCCCACGTCGTCTTCCCCGAGGACGCCTACTACGGCGTGGGGATCGTGGCCCGCGAGTTCCTCCCCCAGTGGGGTCTGACGGCGAGCTTCGCCGCCCTGCACGCCCCCGCCGCTCTCGCCGCCGCCCTGCGGCCGGAAACGGCCCTGGTGTGGCTCGAGACCCCCAGCAACCCGCTCATGCGCGTCACCGACCTCGCGGCCGCCTGCGCGCTGGCGCGGGAGCGCGGGGTGCGCGTCGTGGTGGACAACACCTTCCCCACGCCCGCGCTCACCCAGCCGCTGCGCCTGGGGGCGGACGTGGTCCTCCACGCCACCACCAAGTACATCGGCGGGCACAGCGACGTGCAGGGGGGCGTGCTGGTCTTCGCCCGCAAGGACGCCCTGCAGGCCCAGGTCTTCCACGTGCGGCACATCCTGGGTGCCGTGGCCTCCCCCTTCAACGCCTGGCTGGCGCTGCGCGGTCTGCGCACGCTGGGATGCCGCATGGAGCGGCACTGCAGCAACGCCATGGCCGTGGCCGCCATGCTCCGGGAGCACCCGCGCGTCTCCGTGGTCCACTACCCCGGCCTCCCCGACGATCCCGGGCACGCCGTGGCCGCCCGCCAGATGACGGGCTTCGGCGGCATGCTCTCCTTCCACCTGCGCGAGGGGAGGGAAGCTGCGATCGAGGCCGTCTGTCGCGCCAGGGTCTTCGTGCGGGCCACGTCGCTGGGGAGCGTGGAGAGCCTGATCGAGCACCGGGCCACGAGCGAAGGGGCGCACGCCACCGCCCCTCCCGACCTGGTGCGCCTCTCCGTGGGAGTCGAGCACCCCGACGATCTCGTGGAGGACCTCCGTCAGGCGTTGAGCGCGTAGCGGCGCACGACGGGGGTGGCGAAGGCCACCACGGCGGCCACCAGGATGGTGGCCAGGCCCCCGCTGACCACGGAGACGGTGGCGCCCACCGCGGCGCTCGCGAAGAGCGAGGCCACGAAGCCCGCCTCCACCTCGCCGAGCTGCGGTCCTCCCATGAAGAAGATCATGTTCACGGAGGTCATGCGCCCGCGCAGGACGTCGGGGGTCACGAGCTGCCGCAGGGTCTGGCGCACGACCGTGGACACCAGGTCGGCGAGGCCGGTGCAAGCCAGGGCCGCGAAGGTCAGCCAGAAGGAGCGGGAGAAGCCGAAGGTCACGGTGGCGGCGCCGTAGGCGGCGACGGCCCAGAGGAAGAGCCGTCCCTGCCGCGGCGACAGCGGGCGCCAGGTCGTCCACAGCGAGCCCGTCAGCGCACCCATGGCGGGGGCCGCCACCAGGATGCCGTAGCCGCGCGGTCCGGCGTGCAGCACCTGGTCGGCGAAGATGGGGAGCAGGCTCATGGCGCCGGAGAAGAACGTGGCGAAGAAGTCGAGCGCCATCGTCCACACCATGATCGGCGTGCCGAAGACGAAGCGGAGCCCCTCGGCCAGCGAGCGCAGGGCCGGCTCGGCGGGGCCGTTCTCCGCCTGGGGGCGGCCCACCTTGCGGTCCATCCTCCAAAGCGCTCCCAGGACGGCCAGGAACGACAGCGCGTTCAGCGCGTAGATCCAGGCCAGGGGAGCGGTGGAGGAGGCCTGGCCCGCGATCCCGTGGCCACCCGCCAGCATGAGGCCGGCCAGAGCGGGGCCCCCGATCGTGGCGGCGTGGAACACGGTGAGGTTCAGGACCAGCGCCGCCTGCAGCTCGTCCCGGGGGACCAGGCGAGGCACGAGCGCCTGCCGGGCGGGTCCGTCGAACGCGGACGCCGCCGCTCCCATGGCGTTGAGCACGAACAGGAGCGGCACGGTCTCCCGCCCGGCGTGGGTGAAGAGGGCGAGCGACGCTGCCACGGCGGTCATGGCCACCTGCGTGGCGAGCATGAGGCGGCGGCGGTCGGCACGATCGGCGAGCACGCCTCCCCAGAGCGAGAACACCAGCACCGGCACCACCCGGGTCAGGCCGACCAGGCCGAGGAAGAGCGGCGAGCGCGTCAGGAGGTAGACGTGCCAGTGCAGGGCGGTCACCTGCATCTGCGAGCCGGTGAGGGAGATCAGGTTGGCGAGCCAGAAGTTGCGGTAGTCCCGGTGCCGGAGGACCCGGTAGGGGCGAGCGGGGGAGGCCATCGAGGCAGGCAGTGTAGCGGCGCGCTATCATGCGCGCACCGCACATTCCGATCCATGCAGGAGGACGACGCATGCCGACCCGCAACGCGGAGGCTCGCTGGCAAGGGGATCTCAAGTCCGGCAAGGGAACGATGAAGCTGGGAGGCGGCGCCTGGGAAGGGCCCTACTCCTTCGCGTCCCGGTTCGAGTCCGGGACCGGCACCAATCCCGAGGAGCTGATCGGAGCGGCACACGCCGGCTGCTTCTCCATGGCGCTCTCCGGGGCGCTGGGGAAGGCCGGGTTCCCGCCGCGCGCGGTGCACACCACCGCCAAGGTGCACCTCGAGAAGGTGGGGGAGGGGTTCGGGATCACCGCCATCGACCTCGACACCGAGGCGGACGTCCCCAACATCGACGACGCCACCTTCCAGAAGACGGCCGAGGCGGCCAAGGCGGGCTGCCCGGTCTCGAGGGCGCTGGGTGGTGTCGAGATCCGCCTGAACGCCCGCCTGGGGGCGGGGGTAAGCCGGTAGTCGGAGGGGGTCAGGTATTTCCTATTTCCTTTCCTCTTCTCGCCCGACAAACGATGAAAAGGAAATAGGAAATACCTGACCCCTTCCGACTCACTGCACTTCGATCGTCAGCTTCTCCATCTTGAGCGGCTCGGTGGGCTTGCCGCCCTGGGTGCCGGCGGCCTCGAGCTTCTTCAGCGTGTCCATCCCCTCCACGACCTCGCCGAAGATCGTGTGGTTCTTGTCCAGCCACGACGTGGGGACGAAGGTCAGGAAGAACTGGCTGCCGTCCGTCCCCGGGCCGGCGTTGGCCATGGAGAGCAGGCCGCCCTTCTCGTGCTTGTTCTTGGGGCCGATCTCGCCGTCGAAGCGGTAGCCGGGATCGCCGGTGCCGGTCCCCAGCGGGCATCCGCCCTGGGCCATGAACCCCGGGATCACCCGGTGGAAGCTGAGCCCATCGTAGAACCCGAGCTTCGTCAGGTACAGGAAGTTCGTGACGTGCATGGGAGCCACCTCGGGCAGCATCTTGATCTTGATCGTGCCCTTGTTCGTCTCCATGCGGACGAAGTAGGTCTTCCCGGGCTCGAAGCTGGCGACGGTCGGCTTGGGCACCGAGGTGCGCCAGCGCGCGTTGCTCTTGTCCACCTTGGCGTTCGCCACGGACTGTTCGATCTGGCTCAATGCCTTGTCCTTCTTGCCGGCGGCCTGTTCGGCCGGAGCGGCGACCGAGATCCCGACACAGGCGGTGCAGGCGACCGCCGCGAGCAGGGTCTTCATGCGCGTTCCTCCTCGGAAAACGGCCCTTACCATAGCGGAAGGAGCCCGGACGCGCATCCCGCCGAGGTCAGGGGGTCGGCGGCGCGGTGGTCAGGTCCAGCTGGGGGAACGCGTCGCCAGGCTGCTGCTGCTGCTGCTGCATCTGCTGCATCATGGAGTCCCGCTGGGCGAGCGAGCTGCGGATGCTGGCCAGGATGCCGGCGATGTCGGGGGGCACCATGGAGCGCCACTCCGCCCCTGCCTTCTTCACCGTGAGCACCTCGACCTGAATGGTGGGCGGCTGGCCCGCGGTGGTGCGCGTCAGGCGGTACACGACGTGCGACAGTCCGCCGCTCTCCGACACGGCGCCCAGCGTCTCCACTTGCGTGGACGCCAGGAGGTCCTTGAGGCCGTCCGTCTGGCTCACCAGGGCGGACATGAAGCGCGCGAAGACGTCGGAGGGAGGCAGAGTCTCCAGCGTCTCCCCGTCCGCCAGGTTGAAGAGCTGCTTGGCGGCCTGCCCCGTGGGGTCGGCGGAGGTCAGGGCCACGAAGACCTGGCGCATCTCGGCCAGCGCCTCCGGGTGCAGCAGGTGCCCGGCCTTCTGCCAGTCACCGACGCGGATGGCGCCCATGTACGCGGGGACCACCGCCTCGGCGGGGGAAGCGCTGTGCTTGGGCTGAGGCTGGGCGGCGAAGGTCGCGGGGAGGAGGACGGCGGCCATCAGGGCCGCGAGAAGGAAGAAGCGGCGGGGGTGCATGGGAGCTCCAGTCGCGAACGCGACGGACGTGGTCGAGGGGCGGGGGTCAGATGCCGGCGCCGTGACAGTTCTCGAAAATCGGATCGATGAATTCTCCGACGGACCGGTCGGTGAGCGAGTACGTCCCCATGCGCAGCAGCGGGGGCGAGTACACGTGCAGCGTGACCAGATCGGCCCCCCCGGCCTGCAGGTTCGACATCTGGTGGATGTCTGCGTCCTGGGAGGCGCAGACCGAGCCCTGGGCGAGCTCGCGGGAGTGGGTGGCCAGGATCATGCCGTTGGGGGAGAGGGTGAAGCGGGTCTCGGTGGCGACGCCCCGGAGCACGCGCACGCCGCAGCTGCTGCCGCGATGGTCGTGGATGGGGCTGCGCTGCCCGTTCTTCCAGCAAAGGATCAGCGCCTGGTAGGCGGGGCCGGTGTGGAGGAGGTTCCGGCGGTACGTCCGCTCGCCGAACACGGCCTTTGCCTGGACGTCCTCGAAGCAGAGAGTCGTCGCTTCCAGGTGGGCGGCCAGGCGGTCGAGCGGGATCCTGCTGCCGTGGGCATCCAGTGCCTGGAGCAGCTCGACCAGGGTCTTCGGGAGCGTCGCGGGCATGATCAAATCCTACAGCAGCCCCTTCTGCCCCATCCAGGCTGCATTCAGCTTGGAAAGATACCGCTCCCCCGAGTCCGGGATCAGGGTGATCACGAGGGAATCTTTCGGGGCTTCGCGGGCCACCCGCCGGGCCCCTTCCACCGCCGCCCCCGAGGAGGACCCGCCGAAGATCCCCTCCTTGCGTGCCAGCTCCATGGTGGCCCGGTAAGCTGACCGGTCGTCCACGGAGACGATGCCGTCCAGGTAGTCCCACCACACCGTTTCCGGCATGAAGTCCTCGCCGATGCCGTCCACGAGATAGGGGTGGATCTGGTCCGCGGGAGGCAGCTGGCGATGCTCGAAGTAGTAGGCGTACACGCTTCCCACGGTGTCCACGCCGATCACGCGCACCTTGGGGTTCTGCTCCTTGAGGTAGCGGGCGACGCCGCTGATCGTGCCCCCCGTCCCCACCCCGCACACCCAGTGCGTGACCATGCCCTCGGTCTGCTTCCAGATCTCGGGACCGGTGGAGCGGTAGTGCGCCTCCGGGTTCGCCCGGTTGTAGTACTGGTAGGGGAGGAAGGCGCCCTGCTCGTCCCGGATCCTCTCCGAGACCTTGTAGTAGGAGCGAGGGTCGCTGGCCTCGACGTTGGTGGGGCAGCGGATGACCTCGGCCCCCAGCGCCTCCAGCAGCGCCACCTTCTCGGCCGGGATCTTGTCGGGGGCGACGCAGATCAGCCGGTACCCCTTCAGGTTCGCGGCCAGGGCGAGGCCGACCCCGGTGTTCCCGGAGGTGGGCTCGACGATCGTGCCCCCCGGCTCGAGCTTGCCCTCGCGCTCGCCCGCCTCGATGAGGGCCGTCCCGATCCGGTCCTTCACGCTTCCGCCCGGGTTGAAGTACTCGACCTTGGCCGCCAGGACCGCCCCCTCGGGATGGAAGCGGCGCAGCTTGACGATCGGCGTGTTCCCCATGGTCTCGAGGACGTTCTCGTACATGGCCATTCCCGCCGTTCTCCTCTCCAAAGTGGCCCAAACGCCGGATGGTATACTGCGCGGACTCCGGAGGCCTTTGCTTCGATGAACAAATCGGACGGCGCCACCGCACCCGCGGCCCGGGAGAGCGCGCTCTTCGAGGCGCGCGTGGTGGTCGAGGCGTGCCCTCCTTCCCGGGAGGACCAGGACAAGGCCTACGCCGTCCTCCGCCAGAGCTTCTCCTGCTACAACTCGTTCCACGCCGTCTCGGTCCCCGACCTCCAGGACACCGTCGAGTTCCACCGCGCCAAGGACCGGGTCCCCAACGAGGAGTTCGCCTCCTACGTGCGCAGCCTCACGGACAAGCCGCTGTCGCTCTACAAGGTGTCCTCCGGGTGCGCGCGCGTGGAGTTCGAGGCCTGGCTGACCCGGGCAGGGGAGCTGGGCTGCCGGGACGTCTTCCTGGTGGGGGCGGATTCCAGCCGCCGCCCGCTCCCCGAGGACGCCCTCACGCTGCACGAATCCGCCCATCTGGCGGCTCGGAGCGGCTTCCGCTGCGGCGGCATCATCATTCCCACCAGGCGCAAGCAGTTCGTGCCCCGGCCGGCCTCCGTGGACGAGGCGGACCGGCTGCTGGACAAGGTCCGCGCCCACGGCTTCACGTTCTTCTCGACCCAGATCCTCTACGAGGGCGAGTGGATGTGCTGCCTCCTGCTCGACCTCGCGCGCACGATGGAGGCTGCGGAACTGCCGAAGGTGTTCCTCACCTTCTCCCCCTTCGTCTGCGCCGAGGACCTGATCTTCGCCAAGCGCACGCTCGGCGTGTACGTCCCCGGGGACGTGGACCGCATGCTCAAGGGCGCGCGGAGCATGCGGGAGGCCTCGATCGGTCTCCTCATCCAGGTCTGGGACCGCATCTCCTCCTTCGCGAACGAGATCGGCTTTCCTTCCGACAGGCTCGGCGTCAACGTCGAGTACCTCGACTCCCGGAACCCCAGGAACGTGGACGCGGCGTTCGAGCTGGCCGAGGAGTTCGGACGCCTCTTCCGCCGCCGCTGACGTTCCCTCCCTTTGAATTATTTTCGTAGTCGCGGTGACGCTCCGCGTCCGTCGGAGCCCACGAAACCGCGGACCCTCCGGAGAGGCCGGACCAGGCTTCGGCGCTGTCGGCATCCCTGGCCGAGGGCTCCTTGCAGCGTTCCGAAAGCGTCAGCGACGAGGCCGAATCGCGGCCCTATGTTCTTTCGCGAAAACGCATAGGAGCCGCCGATGAGCACGCAACGCACCCGACTCCTCGCTCTTCTCGCCGCAGCCGGCCTGGCCGGCAGCGCGCTCGGGGCCACGCGCGGCAACGGCAAGATCGCGTACGACAGCGCGCGCAACGGCAACGTGGACGTCTTCGTGATGGAGGCCGACGGCAGCACTCCCGTCCGCCTGACCACGCACAGCGCGCAGGACCGCGCGCCCGCCTTCTCCCCCGACGGCGCCCGCATCGCGTTCCACAGCTTGAGGAACGGCAACGCCGACATCTACCTGATGAACGCGGACGGAAGCGGGCAGGTACGCCTCACCTCGGATCCTGCGAACGAGCTGCAGCCGACGTGGTCCCCGGATGGGACCCGCCTGGCCTACGCCAAGATGAACCCCACCAGCGGCACCCACGACATCTGGATGATCCGCGCGGACGGGACGGGGGCGGTCGCGATCGCTCCCCATGCCGCGAACGACATCCGGCCCGGGTTCTCGCCGGACGGCACCAGGATCGTCTTCCAGAGCGATCGCGACGGGAACTCCGAGATCTTCCTCGTGCCCGTCGGCCCGTCCGGAGCCACTGGCCCCGCGGTCAACCTGACGAACAACCCCGCCGAGGACATGGATCCCGTCTTCACCGCCGACGGAACGCAGGTGATCTTCATGAGCGACCGCGTGGGCCTGCGCACGCGGCTGTTCAAGATGTACACGGACGGCACCCTGCAGACGGAGCTTCCCGGGACCGAAGACCTGGACAAGGACCCGGCGATGGCGCCGGACGGCACCGCCGTCGTGTTCGCCGCCCAGCGCGGCACCTCCATCGATGAGATCTGGACCCTGGACCTGACGACGGGAACCACCCGCCGTCTCACTCTCGACAGCTTCGCCGACCGCTCCCCCGACTGGCAGGGGCTCGTGCTCCAGACCAATCACCCGCCGCTGGCGGGGGCGGGAGCGGACGTGACGGTGTCCTGCACCGACGCCGAGGGCGCGGTCGTCGACCTGGACGGGTCCGGCTCCAGCGATCCGGACGACAACCTGGCGGTCTACGAGTGGTTCACGGGCTTCGGTACCTCGTCCCAGCACCTCCTGGGCACCGGGATGCACCTCCAGGCGCAGCTGGCTCCGGGGACCACCGAGATCACCCTGCGCGTGACGGACTCCGAGGGGCTGGACGACACGGACTCCATGACGGTGACCGTGGTCGACCCCGTGACCCCGGGCCTGAGCGTGTCCACCGACCCCTCCGAGCTGTGGCCACCGAACCGGCAGATGGTGGACGTGCACGCGAGTGTGCAGGCCACCGCCGGGCTTTGCACTCCCGTGCCGCAGTTCGAGCTGCAGTCCGTGCAGGTGAGCGAGGAGAGCAACTCCAACGGGCACGGCAGGGCTCTGGGCGCCCCCGGCAGCGATGTGGCCGGTGCCGAGCTGGGCACCGCCGATCTGGACCTGCAGCTCCGTGCCGTGCGTCCCGGCAAGGGCAGCCGCACCTACACGCTGACCTACGTCCTCACCACCGGCTCCGGTGCCGGCATCCAGGCCTGGGCCACCGTGGTGGTCCCTCACGATCAGAGCGCATCCGAACCCGCGCTCAATCCCAAGACGGTGTCCATGAGGTCCGAGGACACGATGCGATCCGGAGAGCTGCGCCGCCGCGTCCGCTGACCCCCGACGTGTCGCGGTGCTGACGCCGCCGCGTCCGCCGACCTCCCCCGGCGGACGTGGCGGCTTTTTTTACTTCAGGAGAGCGAGACAGGCGCGGAGCACGGCGAGGCGCGCGAAGGGCTTGTCCTCGGCGGGCACGAGGTGCCAGGGCGCGTCCTTCCGGTGCGTGCGGTCGAGCATGTCCTGCACCGCCCGCTCGTAGGTCTTGCGCTTGGCCCGGTTGCGCCAGTCGTCCGAGGTCAGCTTGTACTTCTTGAGCGGGTCGGTGGCGCGGGCGCGGAAGCGGCGGAGCTGCTCGCGGGTCGAGATGTGCAGAAAGAACTTGGCCAGGAGGATGCCGTCGGCGGCGAGCATGGCCTCGAAGTCGTTGATCTCGCCGTAGGCCCGCTTCCACTCCTCCTCGGTGGCGAACCCCTCCACGCGCTCCACCAGCACCCGGCCGTACCAGCTGCGGTCGAAGACGGCGACCCCGCCGCGGTCGGGGAGCCGGTTCCAGAACCTCCAGAGGAACGGGTACCGCGGCTCGGCGTCCTTGGGCGGCCCGATGGGCCAGACCTTGAATCCGCGGGGATCCATCTCGTAGGTGAGGCGGCGGATCACCCCTCCCTTGCCCGCCGCGTCCCAGCCCTCGAAGACGAGGATGGCCCGGCCCCCTTTCTGCCAGAGGCGGATCTGGCGGCGGAAGAGGTCCTGCTGGAGCTCGGCCAGCTCCTCCTCGTAGGCGGCGCGATCGGGCACCTTGGCGGACAGATCGCAGTCCTTGAGACGGAGCTTCTTCGAGGGCATGCATCCTCCGGTCGTTGGCGAGAGTATTCTCCGGCCGTGGACGGTTCTCTGCTCGGCCTTGTCGCGGAGCGGGGCGTGGCCCTGGAGCGCACATGAGCCGGCCCTTCCCGAAGGCGCTGGTCGCCGCCATCGCCGCCAGCAAGATTCTCGGCGTGCGCGCCGGCGCGCGCTCCGCCCATCGGTTCATCGGCGTCTGGGCCGTGGTCGTGGAAGGTCGCGTCTTCGCCCGCTCGTACACGCTCGAGGAGGGCGGATGGTATCGGACCTTTCTCGAAG
>DASUFT010000052.1:0-6520 GCA_036274395.1 Candidatus Polarisedimenticolaceae bacterium
CGCGCTCCTGGGCCTCCACGGTGGAGGCGCCGAGGTGGGGCGTGGCGAGCACCCGGGGGTGGCGCACGAGCGTGAGATCGGCCGGCGGCTCCTCCTCGAAGACGTCGAGGGCGGCGCCCGCCAGGTGCTGGGATTGGAGCGCGGCCAGGAGCGCCTTCTCGTCCACCAGACCACCCCGCGCGCAGTTGATCAGGCGCGCGCCGGGCCGCATGCGGGCCAGGGCGGCGGCGTCCACCAGGTGCCGCGTGTCCGGGGAGAGGGGGAGGTGCAGGCTCAGGAAATCCGCGGCCGCCAGCACCTCGTCGAGCGACCCGCGCCGCACGCCCAGCTCCGCCGTCGCGCTCTCGGGCACGTAGGGGTCGAAGCCCACCACCCGCATCCGGAGCCCGAGGGCGGCCCGGGCGACCTCGCGCCCGATGCGCCCGAGGCCGAGCAGGCCCAGCGTCTTCCCCGCCAGCTCCACGCCGGTGTAGCCCTTCCGCTCCCACTTGCCGGCGCGCAGGTCGGCGCTGGCGGGACCGAGGTGGCGTGCCAGGCCCAGGATCAGGCACATCGTCTGCTCTGCGGCGGCGGTGGCGTTCCCTCCCGGCGTGTTCAGGACGACGATCCCGGCGCGCGTCGCCGCCTCGAGATCGATGTTGTCCACACCGGTGCCGGCGCGTCCGATCACCTTCAGACGCCCGGGATGGGCGAGGGTCTCGGCGGTGACGCGCGTGGCCGAGCGCACGAGCAGCGCGTCGTGGTCCCCCACCACCGCCGCCAGCTCCCCGGGGGCGAGGCCGGGACGCACGGCGACCTCCACGTGGGGCCGCTCGCGCAGCGTGCGCAACCCCGTCTCGGACAGGGCGTCGGCCACCAGGACGCGATGCATGGCGGCGGATTGTAGCCGACCTCATGTAGGCTACGGCGCGATGTCGAAGCTGGCCGGATCCGCGCAGGCGGTCTACCTCTGGTTCGAGCGGGCCGTCGCCATCGCCCTGGTGACCACGCTGATGGTCGTGCTCACCTGGGCCTGTTTCCACTTCATCCGCGCCATCCTGGTCGAGATGTGGGACGTGTCCACGGGTGAGGCGGCACGGGTCGACCTCCACGCCCTGTTCTCGCGCATGGATCTGCTGCGGGAGGTGTTCGGCGGGTTCTTGCTCCTGCTCATCGGGCTGGAGCTGATGAAGACCGTGGTCATGTACCTCGACCAGCAGGTCCTGCACTGGGAGGTGGTGATCCCGGTGGCGCTGATCGCGGTGGCCCGCCACACGCTGGAGATCGACCTGGCGGAGACGACGCCGGGAGCCATGCTGGGCACGGGCGCGGTGATCGTCGCCCTGGCCGTGGCCTACTTCCTGTTCCGTCGCAGCGCGGGGGACCGGCCCGCGCACTAGTCACGTCCGCTTGCCCCGGCGCCCGGGCTCGCCTATCGTCGGCCCCCGGTGAGAGGGGGGCGCGCCAGCCGGACGGGACGGACGTGGGCCAACGTCCTGCTCCTTCTCGTCTCCACCCTGGTTTCCCTGGCCCTGGCGGAGGTGGCCGCGCGGGCCTACTGGCGCCTGGCCTTCGCCGCCTCCTTCTTCCACCCCGACCGCGTCCTCTACGCCTTCTATCCCGAGCTGAAGGAGGTGAACCGGGCGCGTCCCATCCGCGAGGACCGCTTCCAGGACGTTCTCCTCCTGGGGGGCTCCACGCTGCAGAAGGAGTGGGGAGAGGTGGAGCAGGCGCTGGCGGAGAGGCTGGCCTACGCCGGACACCGCAACGTCCGCATCCACAACCTCGCGCGCGAGGCGCACACCTCGCGCGACAGCCTCCTCAAGTACGACGCCCTCTCCCGCGCGCGCTTCGACCTGGTCGTGCTCTACGACGGGATCAACGAGGCGCGGGTCAACAACGTGCCGCCCGCCCTCTACCGCGACGACTACGGGCACTACTCCTGGTACGCCACGGTGAACGCGCTCGCCCCCTACCACGGGCGGGCCCGCCTGGCGCTCCCCATGACCGCGCACCTGCTTCTCACCAGCATGCGCCGCGTCCTGCAACCGGACCGCTACGTGCCCACGGGCTGGCCCCGGCAGGACTGGCTCGTGTACGGCGGGGACCTGCGCAGCGCCGCCTCCTACCGGAAGAACCTGGGGGAGATCCTCGACGTCGCCCGCCGCCGGGGCGATCCCGTGCTCCTGCTCACGTTCGCCACCTACGTCCCTCGGAACTACGCGCGGCTGGCGTTCAAGGCGGGCCGGCTCGACTACGGCCGGCACCTGGTCCCGCTCGAGATGTGGGGGGCACCCGATCACGTCCAGGAGGCCGTGGCCGCGCACAACGCGGTGGTGCGCGACCTGGCGGCGCACACGCCCGGCGTGCGCTTCGTGGACGTGGAGGAGCGCCTGGCCGGCCAGGCCCGCTTCTTCAACGACCCCTGCCACCTGACCGTGGAGGGATCCATGGCCTTCGCGGACGCGTTGCTCCCCACCGTGCTGGACGTCCTCGGCCGTCCGTGAAGCGCTCGCTCTGGCCGGCGCTCGCCGTCCTCGCGCTGTGGCTCGCGCTTGCCGGGTTCACGGCCGGCCGGCACGAGATGTGGCGGGACGAGGTGCGTCCCCTCACGCTGGCGCGGGAGGCCACCTCGCCCCTCGACCTCTACCGCCGCACCGAGTACGACGGCCATCCCATGCTGTGGTTCCTTCTCCTGTACGCCGGGTACGCGCTCCTGGGGACGAAGCTCGTGCTCCCCGGCCTGGCGCTGGCGGTGGCGGCGGCGGCGGTGGCGCTCTTCCTCCTCGCCGCGCCCATTCCGCTCCCGCTGCGCGCGCTCTTCGTCTTCGGCGCCCTGCCCCTGTACGAGTACGCGGTGATGGCCAGGAACTACGGGATCGCCATGCTCCTGCTGTTCCTGGCCGCGGTCCTTTATCCTCCCCGTGCGGCGCATCCCTGGCGGCTCGCCCTGGTGCTCGCCCTGCTCGCGAACACGAACCTCCACGCGGCGATCCTCGCCTGTCTGCTGGCCGGCGTGTGGCTCTGGGACGCGTGGAGAGCGGGGGAGCGGAGGAAGCCGATCGTCCCACTCCTCCTGGTGGGGCTGGGCGTCGCGTTCAGCCTCCTCTGCGCGCTCCCGCGTCCCAGCAGCAATCTCACCACGATCTACGGAGCGAGCCCGGGCCGCGTGATCCGGGCCAGCCTCGAGGCCGCGAAGCTCCCCGACTGGACCTTCTTCATGCTGCTCCCGTCCGAGATCCCGGGAGCGATCAACCGCGCCATCCTGTGGATCGCGGTGGCCGGACTGGCGGTGCGCCCCGTCCTGGCCCTGGCGGCGGCGACGTCGGCGGTCGCCCTGGGGGTCCTCTTCCGGGTGGGCTACTTCGGCTCCTACCGGCACCAGGGGCTCTTCCTGCTGTTCCTCCTCGCGCTCTACTGGATCGCCTCCGTTCCCCTTCCGGAGGGTTGGGGGCGCCGGCTCCGGGCCGTCGGGCTCTACGCCGGCGTCGTCCCCCTGCTGGTCGCGCAGCTCGCCCGCACTCCGGAGGTGATCCGGCAGGACGTGGAGAAGCCCTGCAGCTCGAGCCCGGCACTGGCGGCGTTCCTGCGCGGCTCGGCGCCCTACCGGGAGGCCGTGCTCCTCCCCGAGCCCGCATGGTTCCTGGAGTCGCTTCCCTACTACGCCGGGAACGCCCTGTACTACCCCAGGGAGCACCGTTACGGAAAGACCGTCTCCTGGACGCACGCCCAGGCCCCGGGTCTCGGTCTGGGGGAGCTGCTGGCCAGCGCGCGGGCGGTGGCGCGGCAGACGGGGAAACCCGCGCTCATCGCCCTGGCGTGGGATCTCACCGCACCCGCCGGGGAGAGGCGGGGAGACTACGGGCAGACGTTCTCCTGGACGTCCGGAGAGAAGGAGGCGTTCGAGCGCGAGACCGTGCTCCTGGCGACCTTCGACCGGGCCACCACCGACGAGAACTACCGCCTGTACGCGCTGCGCCCATAGCCTGTGCTAGGGTCTCCAGCACACCTCGAAAGGAGCCAAGCATGCCGCAGAACCCTCCGGCCGGATACCACACGCTCACGCCTTCCCTGATGCTCAAGGACGCGCGCAAGGCCATCGAGTTCTACAAGCGCGCCTTCGCCGCGACGGAGGTCGACGTCATGACCGGCCCCGACGGCCGGGTGATGCACGCGGAGATGAGGATCGGAGACTCCATGTTCATGATGGGAGAGGAGAACCCGGCCTGGCCCGCCTTCAAGTCGGCGGAGACCCTGGGCGCCTCGCCGGTCTCGCTCCACCTCTATTACCCGGACGCCGACGCGGCGTTCAAGCGCGCCTTGGAGGCGGGCGCCACGGTCGAGATGCCGGTCCAGGACATGTTCTGGGGGGACCGCTACGGCAAGGTCAAGGATCCCTTCGGGTACACGTGGGGGGTCGCCACCCGGGTCAAGGACATGACGCCGGAAGAGATCCGGAAGGCCGGACAGGAGTGGATGCAGAAGATGGCGGCGACCGCCCAGGGCTAGGAGCTCTTTCCCTCTCGGGCCGCGGCTTCGGCCGCGGCCTGGACGAGCTTGTCCAGGTCTCCCTTGATCCGCACGATCGCCACCTCGTCCCCGTCGTAGGTGACGAGCACCACGTTGCGGATGCCCCCGGACTTCTCGGGCTTCGACATCACCAGGAGCTGCTCGCCGTCCTGCTTCACCCGGGCCAGGGTGTTCCAGCCCCGGAGCCCGAGCTTCCCCGGGTCCAGGCGCCGGACGTCGTTCCCCTGGTGCTCCACGTGGAAGACGGCGACCCCCACTTTCCGCAGGTGGAGCCCCTTGAGGAACTCCTCGTCGTCGGTATCGGCGGTCTTGCGGACGATGCTGCTGGCCAGCGGGGCCATGAGGATCCCGAGCTTGAGGCCGAAATCCCGGTTCAGCTCGCAGTCGAGCTGCTTCTCCAGCGCCCCTTCCATGCCCGCCGGGCCCCGATAGAACGCCAGGCCGCAGCCGGACCCGGCCAGGATCGCTCCCGTCAGGAATGCGCCGCCGATCCGCTTCCTCATGGACGCCCCCCAGGCCTGACGGAGATGGAACGGCGGCGGCGGGGAAAAGTTGCAGGGGGCCTGTGCTAGGGTCGCCCCACAGCCCACGTGAGGGAGTTGCATGCAGGACGGAGTGTCCTACGCCAAGCTGGACCTGAACGCGACGGAGCGCTTCCAGCGCCTGCGCGAACCGCTCAAGGTCACGAGCTTCGGGATCAACGTGATCACGCTCCAGGCCGGCCAGCGGGGCCGGATCCACCGCCACGCCGCCCAGGAGGAGGTCTACCTCGTGCTGGAAGGCGTGCTCTCCCTGTCCGTGGAAGGACGGGAGCGCGACCTCGCCCCATGGGAGATCGTGCGGGTTGCCCCCGAGGTCCGGCGCCAGCTCGTCAACCGTGGCCCCGGCCCCTGCGTCCTCCTGGCCCTGGGCGGAGCGGGCGAGCACGTGGGGCGGGACGGCACGGGCTTCGTCTCCTGGGAGGCGACCGAGGGGGCGCCGCCCCAGGACATTCCACAGCCGGAGGACCTTCCCGCCGGTGAGAGGCGCATCTGATGGAGCTGGAAGCGAAGGCCGAGGTCCGCGTGGCCCGCCCGGCCGACGAGGTGTTCGAGGCCATCGTCGATCCGGCGCGGATGTCGGGGTACTTCATCTCGTCCGGGAGCGCCCGGCTGGAGCCCGGGAAGACCGTGCAGTGGACGTGGGGGGACGTCGGTGCCGGGGCGCCCGTGCAGGTCCTGGAGGTGCAGAAGGACCGAGGGGTGTCCTTCCTCTGGGGAGCCGGGGAGCAGGCGAGCCGCGTGGACGTGGTGCTGGTCCCGGAATCCTCCGAGGCCACGGCGGTGGAGGTGACCGAGGGCCGCTGGACCTCCGACGAGGCGGGCATCGCGCGCCTGGCGGGCCAGACCTTCGGCTGGGCCCACTTCCTGCTCTGCCTCAAGGCCTATCTCGAGCACGGGATCAACCTGCGCACCGGGAGCATCACCAGGAAGCACCTGGAGCAGATCAGAGCAGCTCGTTGAGCAGGTAGAAGAACTGGTCCACGGCCTTGTGCCAGAGTCCCCGGCGCGTCCAGCCGGCGAGCTTCACCTCGCGGGCCCGCGGCACGTAGCGGGAAAAGACGGCGTCCAGCTCCCCGGCCAGTGCCCGGTCCCGGACGGACAGGGTCAGCTCGTCGTTGGTCTCGAAAGACCGGTCGTCGAAATTGCTGGACCCGATCGCGCTCCACACCCCGTCCACCGTCATGATCTTCTGGTGCAGGAGGGTGTGCGGGTACTCGAACAGGCGCACCCCGGAGCGCAGCAGCTTCTCGAAGTTGCGGTGCCCGGCGTGCTGCACCATGGGGTTGTCGGAGCCGCCGGTGGAGGGCATGAGCACGCGCACGTCCACTCCGCGCTCCACCGCCTTGCCGAAGGCCTCGATGGCGTCGGGCTCGGGGATGAAGTACGGGTTCTGGATCCAGATGCGCTCGCGCGCCAGGCAGATCACGGTGTGATGCAGGATCTTCACCGCCGGTGCGGAGTTCTCCGGC
>DASUFT010000053.1:0-76804 GCA_036274395.1 Candidatus Polarisedimenticolaceae bacterium
GGCTTGCGCACGAAGCGCTCGCTCCCCAGCAGGCCCATCTCCTCCCCCGACCAGCTCGCGAAGAGCACGCTCCGGGCGGGAGCCTTGGGAAGCGCCGCGAAGGCCTGCGCCACGGCCAGCACCGCCGCCGTGCCGGAAGCGTTGTCGTCGGCCCCGGGATAGATCTCCTGGGTGGTCTCGCTCTTCCCCACGTGGTCGTAGTGCCCGCCGACGAGCACATACTCCTTGGAGAGCACGGGATCGGACCCGGGGAGGACGGCGAGCACGTTGGCGGTGGGGTCGCGCTCGACCTCGAAGGCATGGACCATCTTCACGCTCATGTCGGGGAGGGCGAACCCCTTGGGCTTGCGGGAGGCGTCCATCTCCTGCTGGAGGGCCTTCCAGTCGCGCCCGGGGTCCAGGACGCGCAGGATCTCCTGCGAGGCCAGGGCTGCGAGGATGCCCAGGGGCTCGTCGTCGCGCTGGATGGCGGCGCGGCCCCGTGGCCGCTTGGGGTCGTCCCTGGCGAGCGAGCGCTCCTCCTCGGTGGGGATCGTCCAGCGGGACAGCGAGCTGGACGGGTTTGCCGCCGGCTCGTGGTTCGCCGGATCATCCACGATCACCAGGCCCAGCGCGCCGCGGGAGGCGGCCTCACGGGCCTTCTGGCGCAGCGACGCATGCAGCGTCATCTCCCGGCCCTCGAAGAACTTGCTGCCGGCGGTGCCGTTCTCGTCGGGCTCGTGACGGAAGACCACCACGATCCTGCCCTTCACCCCCCCGGGGGGAAGGGCCGCGTAGTCGTCCCAGCCGAACTCCCTGGCGACGATGCCGTAGCCCGCGAACACCACCGGGGCTTCGGCGGTGCCGACCTCGGAGAAGCCGAAGGGGACCCAGTCGGTGCGCACCTGGAGGCTGCGGGCCGAGGTGGCACCGGCGACGGTGCGCTTCACGGTCAGCTCGGCCTCACGCGCGAGCGTGCGGCGCACCAGATCGAAGGACTGCAGGTAGCCTTCCTTGGATCCCGGCTCGAGGCCGGCGGCCTGGTAAGCGCTGGAGAGGAAGTCCGCCGCCACCTCGCAGCCGCGGGTCCCCGATTCTCGCCCCTCCAGGCGGGGCGAGGCGAGGAAGCGGACGGTGGGGAGGATGCGCTCCCCACGGATCGTCCCGTAGGCTGAAGCGATCTCGGGGGGGAGCTCCCCCGACGGAGCGAACAGCGCCAGTGAAAGCGCCGCGAGGCGTAGACCGAGCATCGACCCCCCCAATCCACCGGTGAAAACCGCGGGAGTATACGTCCATGAGCCTCTGGGAGCGCTTGTCCGACCTGCCTCTCGTCATCGAGGGCTACACGCTGGAGACGCTGGCGCTCCAGGTCTTCCCCGACTTCACGCGCAAGACCACGGTCCTGCGCCTGCGCGGCGGGGGCGAGGAGGGCGTCGGGGAGGACGTCGGGTACGATGCGCGCTCCCACGACGCGGTGGCGGCGGCGGGCCCCGTCCAGCCCATCGCCGGCCGCTACACCCTGGCCTCGTTCTCCGCGCACCTGGAGCGGCTCGCCCTCTTCCCCCGCGCGGCGGAATGGGAGGCGGAGCGCGACTACCGCCGCTGGGCCTACGAGAGCGCGGCGCTGGACCTGGCGCTGCGGCAGGCAGGGCGCGCGCTGCCCGAGGTTCTGGGGCGCGAGGTCAAGCCGCTGCGCTTCGTCGGCTCCATGCACGGCGCGATGGAGGAGTGGCTCGCCCTCTACCCGGCGATGCGGTTCAAGCTGGACGCGCACGAGGACTGGACCGACGCGCGCGTGGCCGCGCTGGCGGCGACGGGCGCGGTGGACGTGGTGGACCTCAAGGGGCACTACCGTGGCACGCCCGTGGACCTTGCCGCCGATCCCGCGCTCTACCGCAGGATCGCGGAGGGACTCCCAGACGTCCTGCTGGAAGACCCGTGGCTCGACGAGCGGACCAAGCCGGTGCTCGAGCCGTACCGGGACCGCCTCACCTGGGATGCGCCCATCCACTCCGTGGAGGACGTGCGCAATTTCCCGTTTCTGCCGCGCTGGCTGAACAGCAAGCCGTCACGCTTCGGGACGCTCGCCCGTCTGCTCGCGTTCTACGAGCACTGCGAGGCCCACGACGTGCGCCTCTACGGCGGCGGCCAGTTCGAGCTGGGGCCCGGGCGCGCCCAGGTGCAGCTCCTGGCGGCGATGTTCCACCCCGAGGGACCGAACGACGTGGCGCCCGCCGTCTACAACCGCGGCGGCCCGAGGCCGGGCCTCCCCGAGAGCCCGCTCGCGATCCCGAGCAAGGCCACCGGGTTCTAGTCCGTTGCGCTAACCAATCCTCGGCTATCGGCCTCCGGTTGTTTGCATGCGCGCTTGCGAACGGCGCATGATTGCCCGGATGGGCGCGTCGAACCGTTCGCCGAGCATGCGTTGGGGGGTGGGAACACTCAGCGCGGAGCAGCAGGGCCGCTTCCTGGAAGGTCTCGCCTACTGCGAGAGGTTCTTGATGGGGCAGGGCGAAGCACAGAAGGCCCTCTTCAAGCTCACGGCGATCCTGGAGTCCGAGGGAATCCCGTACGTCGTCATTGGGGCGCTGGCGCTCAACGCCTACGGTCACAGACGGGTGACGGTGGACGTGGACATCATCCTGAGAGACGAGGATCTCGCCGCGTTCAAGTCCCGTCATCTGGGGCAGGGATACGCCGAGCGCGTTCCTGGGACGGGAAAGCTGGTCGACACCGAGTTCGGCGCTTTCCCGGCGATGGCAAGCCCAAGCCCATTGCCTTCCCGGACCCCGCGACGACGGCCATGCGGGGGCCTGGTTTCGCGCTCCTGCCCCTCCCCGGATTTCTCGAGCTGAAGCTGGCTTCGGGACTGTCCGCGCCGCATCGTCTGCACGATCTCGCCGACGTGCTCGATCGATCCTTGGGTGCGAGAGAAGTACCTGGAGCTTTGGGACGCCGCCCAGGGCGAAGATCCGTACTGACGTGATGAGACCAATCAAACGTCATTGTGATGCGTGCGGGAAGAAGGGCATCCTCTGCCGCAGACTTCCCCGAGCCTACGGCAGAGGAGCGAACCTTCTAGTGATCGAGAACGTTCCGGTGGTCGCCTGTCGACACTGCGGCTCGAGTTACCTGACAGCCGACACCCTCCACGAGCTGGAACGGATCAAGCGTCACCGTCATACGCTCGGGAAGAAGCGACCGATCGCCACCATCACGTTCGGGTGATTACTTCGCGCCACCTCCCGCTCGTGTTCCCTGGTGGTAGTTCGGGTAGGGCGGACGTTTCCCCTTCTGCGGCGGGTTCTCGCGCAGCTGCTTCAACACCCAGTCGATGCCCGCCTGAAGCTGCGGGTCCTCGCCGCGGCGCCAGGCCGCGGGGTCGAGCTCGACCTCCTGGTCGGGGGCCACGCCCTTGTTCTCGATGTCGAAGACGCCGTCGGGGTTGTAGAGGGCCCAGCGCGGGGCGGTGACGTAGCCGCCGTCGATCAGGCTCGGATAGCCGCCGATGCCGATGAGACCGCCCCAGGTGCGGGTCCCCACCAGCGGCCCGATCTTCAGGCGCCGGAACATCCAGGGCAGCGCATCGCCGCCCGAGCCCGCCATCTCGTTGATCAGCATCACCTTGGGGCCGTAGATCGCGAAGGGGAGGCTCACGTCGTCCCCTTCGCGCGTCATGGCCTTCATGAGCAGGGGCCGGTTCAGCCAGTCGATGATGTAGTCGGCCACCCAGCCGCCGCCGTTGAAGCGCTCGTCGATCACGGCGGCATCGCGGTTGGCCTGGGCGAAGTAGTAGCGGTTGAAGTTGGTGTAGCCGCCCACCGCCGTATCCGGCAGGTAGACGTAGGCCACGCGGCCGTTCGTGGCCTTTTCCACCTTGCGCCGGTTGTCGTCCATCCACGCGCGCAGGCGCAAGGACTCCTCGTCGCCGATGGGCACGACCTGCACCTCGCGCGAGCCCTTCCCGGAAGGATCGGCTCCCACGGTGAGGCGCACCGCCTTGCCCGCGGTCTGCTCGAAGAAACGGAAGATCTCGTCCTTCCCGGTGAGCGGCTTGCCGTTCACGGCCAGGAGGTAGTCCCCCTCCTGGACCTTCACTCCGGGCTCGGTCAGCGGCGCCCGCAGCTCCGGGTTCCAGTTCTCACCGTGGTAGATCTTCTTGAACCGGTAGCGGTCGTTCTCCACCGTGTAGTCGGCGCCCAGCAGGCCGCCGGGGACGCGCTTGGGCTGCGGCCGCTCGCCGCCGCCGAGGTAGATGTGCTGGGCGGTGATTTCTCCCAGCATGTCGCCCAGCAGGTAGGTGAGGTCGCCGCGGCTGACCAGCCCGTCGAGGTAGGGCTCGAACTTCGCGGTCAGCGCGGGGATATCCACCCCGTGGGTGTTGGGATCGTAGAAGTAGTCGCGCTGCCAGCGCCAGGTCTCCTTGTAGATCTGCCGCCACTCCGCGCGCGGCTCCACCCACACCTGCATGGAGGAGAGATCGAGCGGCTTGGCGCCGCCTCCCTTTCCACCTCCCTCACCGCCGAGCTTGTCGAGGGCCTGCAGGAACCACGCGCCACGCGGCCGCTCCTCGCTGGGCGCCATGGGGTCGGGCTCGGGGAGCTGCTCGTAGAGCGCCTTCTTGCGGTCGAAGGTGAGGAGGAAGCCGCCCACGTGCTGGAGCTTCTGCTCGAGCTTGCGCTCGCAGAAGTCGTAGCTGTGCACGAGCCGTCCCACGGGCTGGCCCACGTCCACCTGGGGGCCCTCCATCAGGAAGACCGTGTGCCCGGAGCCCGCCTGCATGCCGGTGTAGTTGCGCGAGGGGAGAGGCAGCGCCAGCACCCGCTGGTCGATGTTCTCGAGGTCGATCCGCACCGGCGCGGGCTCGTCCTTCTTTGCGTCCTTCCCGTCTTTCTTGTCGTCCTTCTTCGCGTCCTTGGCTTCCTTCTCGTCCTTCTTGCCGTCCGGTTTGCCCGCGTCCTCCGCGCACTCGTCCTGCATGGCCGCGGCCGCGGCGTCCGCGTCCTCGACCTTCTCCTCGTCGCTGCGATGAGCGAGCGGCGAGCGCAGGTCGTTGCGCAGCACGATCACGTAGGCGGCACGGTCCACGGGCACGTTGTAGGAGCCCATGCTGCTGGCAAGCACCGGCCCCACGTCCGTGCTGGCCATGAAGAACAGGTACTTCCCCTTCTCGTCGAAGGACGGGAAGGTGGCGTCGCTCATCCCGTCCGTGAGCTGATGGCTCTGCTTTCCTTCCGTCGAGTAGGCGAAGATGGCGCGGAGCTGGCTGGGAAGCTGGCGCGTGTAGGCGAGCCAGCGGCTGTCCGGGGACCAGGCCAACTCGAAGCCGTAGCCGTCATAGGGGTTGGTATCCACCTTCACCGGCTTGCCGCCGGGGACGTCCACCACCCACAGGTTGAGCCGCTTGTCGGAGAAGGCGATCTTCTTGCTGTCCGGGGACCACCGCGGCGAATAGAAGAACGACGGCGGCGTGCCCAGGTCGATCTTCTTCACCTCACCCGCTCCATCCTGGGGCGCCACGTGCAACGCGTACTCGCCCGAGGCGTCGGAGAAATACGCGATCCATCTCCCGTCCGGGGACCAGGCAGGGTCGCGGTCGGCCACTCCCGAGGAGTTCGTGAGGTTGCGGATGTCCCCGCGCTCCGCGGGCACGGTGAGGATCTCGCCCCGTGCCTCGAAGACGGCGCGGGCGCCGGTGGGAGAGACGGAGACGTTCTCGATCTGCCGGGAGGCGTCCACCCAGTGCGGGCGCACGGCCGGGAAGTCGGCCTGGACCCGGATGTCCACCTTCTTTGCCTGCTTGCTGCCCAGGTCGAGCAGGTAGATGCCGTCGAGCTGCTCGTAGGCGATGGCGTCCGGCCCCGCCGAGGCGGCCTTGATCTCACCGGTGCGCTGGGTGAGGACCTGGCTCACCTGCTTGGACTTCGTGTCGTAGGCGTAGAGCGTCCAGGGTCCCTCGCGGTCGGACAGGAAGTACACCGTGTCCTTCACCCACATGGGTCGGGCGTCGTCCGAGTCGGTGCGCGGAACCTTCTCGATGCGAGAGTCGGCCAGGTCCGCGATCCAGATGGGAGAGGCGGTGCCTCCCCGGTAGCGCTTGATGGCGCGGCCGTCGGCGTGGTTGAGGAACGGAACGTAGGCCAGGCGCTTGCCGTCGGGGGAGTAGGAGCCCGTCTCCGCCTGGGGCAGCGGGACCTCCGTGGGGAGGCCGCCGGTCAGGGGGACCGTGAACAGGCGGGGGAAGTACGAGTAGCTGTTGCGCCCGGAGCGGAAGAGCACGCGGCTCCCGTCCGGGGTGAACCCGACCGCGGTGTCTCCCACGGGGTGCGACGTCAGGCGGGTGGGCACGCCTCCCGCCGCCGGGACGGTGAACACGTCCACGTTGCCGTCGTACTCGCCGGTGAAGGCGATCGTCTTCCCGTCCGGGGAGAAGATGGGATCGGTCTCGATCCCCACGTCGCTGGTCAGGCGGCGCGCCTCGCCACCGGAGCGCGGCACGATCCAGAGGTCGCCGCCGTAGGCGAAGGCGATCTCCGTCCGGCTCACGGTGGGCTTGCGGAGCAGCAGCGGCGGCTCGGCGGCGAGGGCGAGGCAGGGCAGGGCCCCGGCGAGCAGGCAAAGAACCAGCTTCTTCATGGCGAACACCCCTATCCGAAGGGACGCACGGTAACAGAAACGACCGGCAACGGAAGAGGTTTGCTCCGGATAGAATCGCGGCCGTGTTCCAGGTCCAGCACCTGACCAAGCGCTTCGGCGACCTCCGGGCCGTGGACGGCATCTCCTTCGAGGTGCGGCGGGGGGAGCTGTACGGCCTGCTGGGCCCGAACGGCGCGGGCAAGACCACCACCATGTCCATGCTCTCGGGCCTCCTGGCGCCGGACGAGGGGCGGATCCTGTTCGACGGCGTGGATCTGGCGGCCAGGCCGCTGGAGGTGAAGGCCCGTTTGGGTGTGGTGCCCCAGGAGCCGGCGCTCTACGCGTCCCTGTCGGCGCGGGAGAACCTGAAGTTCTGGGGCGGGCTCTACGGCCTGGCCGGGGCAGTGCTCGACAGGGCGGTGGACCGCGTGCTCGAGGAGACCGGCCTCGCCGCCCGGGCCAAGGAGCCGGTGAAGAACTTCTCCGGGGGGATGAAGCGGCGCCTCAACCTGGGGATCGGGCTCGTGCACCGCCCGCAGGCCGTGCTCATGGACGAGCCCACCGTGGGGATCGACGTGCAGGCCCGCCTCAACATCCTCCAGGTGGTGCGCGACGTGGCGGCCGCGGGGACCACCGTCCTCTACACCACGCACTACCTCGAGGAGGTGGAGACCCTCTGCGACCGGATCGCCATCATGGACCACGGCAAGATCCTGGCCGAGGGCACGCTCGAGGAGCTGAAGCGGCAGGTGGGGGGGAAGGACCTCCTGACCGTGACCGGGAGCTTCGACGCGGAGGCGGCCCGCCGGGCGGGGGCGATCGACGGCGCCCAGGTCGTGACGGCGGAGAGCGGGCGCCTCCTCCTGTCCGTGGACGGCGGGCGGGGCGCGGTGGAGGCGCTCACCGCCATCCTGGCCAGCAAGCTGGGGGCGGAGGGGATCACCATCCAGCCCCCCAGCCTGAGCACGCTGTTCCTGAACCTCACCGGCCGGGAGCTGCGCGACTGATGCGCCGGCTCCTGCTCCTCGTGAGCAAGGACCTGAAGCGGAAGCTCCGCGCCCCGGTGGGGCTGGCCGTGCTTCTCGCCTTTCCCCTCGTCTTCGCCGGCATGCTGGCGCTGGTGTTCGGCGCCCGGGGGGACACCGCGCCCAAGGTGCGCCTGGTGGTGGAGAACCGCGACGACGGGTTCGCGGCCAGCGCGCTGTCCTCGGCGTTCACCTCCAAGCAGATGGCCGAGCACTTCGACGTGCGCACGGTGGGGAAGGGGGAGGGCGCGGCCGTCATCGAGGCGGGGGAGGCTTCGGCCCTCCTCGTCATCCCCGAGCACCTCACGGAGGACGTGCTGGACGGGAAGCCGGTCACCCTGGAGCTCGTGCGCAATCCCGCGGAGGGCATCCTCCCCGAGGTCGCGGAGCAGCTGGCGCGCATCCTGGCCGAGGTGCTGGACGGCGGCGCGCGTGTGCTGCGCGAGCCGTTGGACCACCTCCGACCCTACCTGAAGGAGGGCGTCCAGGGCCCGTCGGACGCGAGCGTGGTGGAGATCTCGCTGGGCTTCAAGCGCACGATCGAGGGGGCGGAACACTTCGTGTTGCCGCCCGCCATCACCCTGAAGGGTGCCTTCGAGCAGAAGAAGGAGCCGGACGGGGAGGACGAGCAGAGCGGGAGCTTCATCTTCCTGGCCGTCCTCCCCGGGGTTGCCGTGTACGCCCTTTTCCTGGTCGCGGACAACGGCATGCGGGACGTGCTGGCGGAGGGAACGCTGGGCACCATGAGGCGCCAGCTCGCCGGCCCCATCGACACCGGTACCCTGCTGGCGGGGAAGGCGCTCTACGCGGGTGCGCTGGCCCTCCTGGCGCTGGCGGTCTTCTCGGCGGTGGCGGCGGTCTTCCTGGGGTCCGTCCCCTCCATCCCGGGCTATCTCCTCCTCTCTCTCGCGCTGATCCTCGCCGTGGTCGGCTGCTCGGCCCTGATCTACGGACTGGCCGGCACGGAGCGGAAGGGCGCCACTTTCGCCTCCGCCATCTACCTCGCCATGGGCTTCCTGGGCGGCAGCTTCGTGGACGTCGCCAACCTCCCCCCCTTCATGCAGGCGCTCGCGCGCTGGACGCCGTTCTACTGGGCGACCTCGGGGTACCGCACCCTCCTGGAGAAGAGGGGCGGACTGGGGGACGTCCTCCCTGCGGTGGCCGTTCTCGCCGTGCTGGGCGTGGTCCTCCTGCTGGTCGGCAGCGTCTTCCTGAGGAGAACGGTGCAGCGTGGAGGGGCGGCGGCATGAGGAAGGTCTGGACGCTCGCCTTGAACGATCTGCGCCTGACCTGGCGCGACCGGGCGTCGTTCTTCTGGCTGCTCGCCCTCCCCATCGGCTTGATGGCCTTCTTCGGCATGTTCGGCGGCGGTGGATCCAGCAAGGCGCGCCTCACCGTCGTGGACGAGGACGGCGGCTGGCTCGCCCGGGCCTTCGTGCAGCAGATCGCGGGGGAGCAGATCGAGGTGGTGGCGCCCAAGCCGGGAGAAAAGAAGGTGCGCACGCTCGTGATCCCCAAGGGGTTCACGGAGAACGTCCTCGCCGGCAAGCAGCAGACGCTCGCCGTCGAGAAGGAGAAGGACGCCGACACCGGCTTCTCCATGGCCGCGGAGGCGGCAGTGCTGCGCGCCACCGTCTCCACCCTCGCGCACCTGGTGGAGATGAAGCAGGCGGGGACGCTCCCCCAGGGGGGCGCGGCCTTCGCCGCGCTGTCGGCCCGAGAGCCCCTGGTCAAGCTCGCCGTGCGCCAGGCCGGACACGGGCAGGCGGTGCCCCGGGGCCGCCAGCAGAGCGTTCCCGGCATCCTCACCATGACCGTGCTGATGATGACGGTGATCTACGGCGGCGTGTTCCTGACCCTGGAGAAGAGCGAGGGCACGCTGCGGCGCCAGCTGGCGGGACCGCTGGGCCGCTCCCACGTCCTGGCGGGGAAGGTCCTGGGGCGCGTGGCCATCGCCGCCGTGCAGATCGTGCTGCTGCTCGTGGTGGGGCGGTTCCTCTTCGGCGTGTCCTTCGGGCACTCCCCGGCCGGGCTCGCCCTGCTGCTCCTGGGCTACGCCTTCTGCGTCGCCGGCCTCGCCACCTTCCTGGGTGCCGTGCTCAAGAATCCCGAGCAGGCGTCGGCCCTGGGGTGGATCACCGCCATGGTGATGGCGGCGCTGGGCGGCTGCTGGTGGCCGAGCGAGGTGGTGCCGCGCTGGCTCTGGAAGGCCTCCCACGTCTTCCCCACCGCCTGGGCCATGGATGCCTTCCACTCCTTGATCTCGTTCGGGCGCGGGATCGAGGCGGTGTGGCTCCCGGCGCTGGTGCTCTTCGGCTTCGGCGCGCTGTTCTCGCTGCTGGGGGTGCGGTTCCTCAGGGCGGCGCTGGCGTAGGAAGAAATCGTGACCGAGGTCCTCATCGGTGCAGCGGTTGGCGTCCTTGCCATTCTGCTTGCGCGAGTCATACGCGGGGAGCGCTGGTTCTATGCCTTGGGATTGCTCGTTCTGCCTGGCCTCTACGCGTTCTTCGCTCTGCGAGCAGGTGAGCAGGCCGTCGGCATCAAGGAGATGATCTACGGTACTCCGTACGTGATCGCTGGTCTTGTCTTCGCGCTTGTCAGCATCCGCCGGTCGGCCGTGGTGGTCGGTGTCTTGTGGCTGCTGCACGGGCTGTACGACCTGGCGCATGATCAGTTCATGGTGAACGTTGGCGTTCCGGGTTGGTATCCACTGTGGTGTTGTGCGGTGGATGTCGTGATCGGCTCGTATCTTCTGTGGCTGTCGCGGTGGGTTCCTGATGCGAATCTTCGCCGCGCCTGAGCCGGGTGGCGAGCGATGAGCCAATTCGTCTTCGACCAGCGTGCGGCCGCGCAGCTCGAGGTCATGTACCGCAGACGCGACGTGGTGCGCCGGCGCCGGCTGGTCCGGGAGGCACTGGCGGCGGAAGCGGGCCATCGCGTGCTGGACGTCGGCTGCGGACCTGGGTTCCTCTCCGCGGAGATTCTCGCCGAGGTGGGGGTGAGCGGGGCCGTGATTGGTGTGGACAGCAGCCCGGTGATGCTCGGCGTCGCCGCCCGTCGCTGCGAGGGGATGGGCAACGCCACCTTCGAGGAAGGCGATGCCACCGCACTCCCGGTGGAGGATCGGTCCTTCCACCGCGCGCTCTGCGTGCAGGTGCTGGAGTTCGTGGCGGACGTCCCGGCGGCTCTGCGTGAGCTGTACCGCGTGCTGCGTCCGGGAGGGCGTGCGCTCGTGTGGGACGTGGACTGGTCCACGCTGTCCTGGCACTCCACCGACCCCTCACGGATGCAGCGGATCCTGCAGGTCTGGGACCGCCACCTCGCACATGCGGCGTTGCCGCGCACGCTCGCCCCGGCGCTGCGGGCCGCCGGCTTCACGGAGGTTCGCGCGGAGGGGCATGCCTTTCTCACCACGGAGCTGGACCCGGAGACCTACGGAGGTGCCACGCTGGGCGTGGTCGAGCAGTACCTGGCCGGTCTCCAAGACATCGATGGCTCCGACCCCACCGCCTGGGCCGAGGAGCAGCGGGATCTGGGCGCGCGCGGGGAGTACTTCTGTGCCGTGATCCAGGCCTGCTTCACGGCAGTCCGCCCCGCGTGATCTCCCTCTCCAAGAGGACCCCATGAGCCAATCGGGAAGCCACCCCGCCATCGATGCCCTCGTGAGGGCGATCAACGCCACCGACGTCCAGGCGCTCGACGCCGCCTTCACCGACGACGTCATCCTGGAGTGGCCGCAGTCCGGCGAGCGGATCCGGGGGAACGCCAACCGGCGCGAGATCTACAGCCGGTTCCCGTCGCTCCCCCAAGTCACCCCTCGGCGTGTCAGCAGCAGCGGGCATCTCTGGGTGCTCGAGGCTTCGCTGGACTACGGCGACGGCGATCCCTACCAGTGCGTGTTCATCTTCTCGATGCGCGACGGCAAGATCGCCCGGGAGGTCGCGTACTGGTCCAAGCCATTTCCGGCTCCGGAGTGGCGTGCGCCATGGGTGGAGCGGATGTAGAGGGCCGCGCTCAGTGCGAGGGCCGGCAGATCCCGGGGCAGTCGGCGCCCCCCTGGGCGGGGTTGCACCCATCTCCGGGGACGTCCTTGCACACGAACCGGTCGGGGCACGGAGCGCCCCTGATCCCGCCACAGGGCTGACCACCGGGCGCGGCCTGCAGTGCGGATGTGGCGAGACCGATCCAGCCGGTCGCACAAGCCGCCGTCAACAAGAGGCAGAACAGCAGATCCGCGGCCATCCTCGCATGCTGTCGCCGCCATGAAGCGAGGTCAGTCCCCGATGCTCCTGTCGGTGGGAGAGACCGGTCGGATGTGGGCGAACATGCTGCGGGCGTTCCAGCTCGGGAAGGCCTTGACGAGCCACGACGGACCATCGAGCTGGACACGGCGCTCGCGGACGGCCTGGGCCCAGGTGAGCTGGCCGGCGTGCCACTTGACGAATGCCTCCGCTTCCGCGGTCACATAGAGGTCCTCGTCGGAGCCCGGATACGTCTTGCAGATCTCTGTATCTCTCAGCTCGATGAGCAGCCAGTACCGCTCGGGGCGCGGCCGACCGGTGAAGTCGAAGCGGATGACGACGCGTCGGTCCGGGAGCCTCTCTCGCCGGAGCGCATTGCACATCGACCACAGGGCCACGAAAGGGTCGAGGTGCTGGGGGGCGATCTCGAGCCAGCGCGTGCCCCACTCCCCCAGCGACTGGCAGACCGTGAAAAGCTCGCGGCCGGCAGAGGTGAGCTTGTAGTGACGCCCGCGCCCGCCGGGCTTGGGGTCCGACTCGACGACACCGAGCCACTCCAGCTGCTGGAGCCGCTGGGAGAGCAGGGTACGGGAAAGTCCGGGCGTACCTTCCAGGATCTTGCAGAAGCTGTCGCAGCCGAGGTGCAGGTTGCGGATGATCAGCGGCGTCCAGCGCTCGGCGAAGACCTCGGCGCCACGGGCAATGGGGCAATACTGGCCGTAAGTCCTCATGCCGCCAGTGTTGCGCAGCCGTTTTCGGTTGTGAAGTCCAGATTCTTGACTTCACGGCCTCGGTCGGCGGTGGTCTTCTGGGCCCCTGGAGAGAGGAGGACACCATGACGACGCCCATGAGCGCGGAAGTCGCGAAGATCGACGGATTCCGAGGCCGGCTGATCCGTGCCGGTGACGCCGACTACGACATTGCCCGCGCCGTCTGGAACGGCGCCATCGACCGGCGCCCACGCCTGGTCGCCCGATGCATCGGTGTTGCCGACGTGGTCGCGGCCGTGCGCTTCGCCCGCGACCACGATCTCGAGATCGCCATCCGGGGTGGAGGCCACAACGTGGCGGGCACTGCCGTTTGCGACGATGGGATCGTCCTCGACCTCTCGGCGATGCGGGCGGTGCGGGTCGATCCCGCCGGCCGCAAGGTCTGGGTGCAGGGTGGTGCGCTCTGGAGCGACGTCGACCAGGAAACGCAGGCCTACGGTCTGGCCACCACCGGGGGGATCGTGAGCCACACCGGAGTGGCCGGGCTCACCCTGGGCGGCGGTATCGGCTGGCTGATGCGGAAGCACGGCCTCACGATCGACAACCTCTTGGCCGCCGACATCGTGACGGCCGACGGTGAGCGGCTGCGCGCTTCCGAGGACGAGCACCCCGACCTGTTCTGGGCCTTGCGAGGCGGGGGGGGCAACTTCGGGGTGGTCACCTCGTTCGAGTTCCGCCTCCACTCCGTGGGGCCGACCGTCCTGGCCGGCCCCATCCTCTGGGATGCGGGCGAGGCCGGGAAGGTCCTCCGCTTCTACCGCGACTTCCTGCGCGACGCTCCCCACGAGCTAGGCACCGTCGTGAGGTTTGGCACCGCGCCGCCTCTGCCGGTCATCCCGGAGGCTCTGCACTGGCGTCCGGTGCTGATGGTCGGGACCTGCTACGCCGGGCCGATGGGGGAGGGCGAGGAGACGCTCCGCCCGCTCCGCGCATTCCGGGCTCCCCTCCTCGACCTGGTGGGGCCCACGCCGTACGCGGTGTTGCAGGGCGCGCTCGACTCGACCGTGGTCCACGGCTGGAACTACTACTGGAAGTCCACCTACCTCCCCGAGCTTCACGACGACCTCATCGACGTGATCGGCGAGCACGCGTTCTCCTGCTCGTCGCCGCTGTCGTACGTGGCGCTGTTCCACCTCGGGGGGGCAGTGAGCCGAGTGGCCGAGGAGGGGACGGCGTTCGGGAACCGGCAGGCATCGCACGCGATCACGCTCGACGCCGTGTGGCGACCGGGCGAGGACTTCGGCAACCGGGACACCGCTTGGACGAGGAGGTTCTTCGCCGCCCTGGGCCGCTTCCGCGAAGGTGTCTACGTCAACTTCCTGGGAGGCGACGAAGGCCCTGGCCGCGTCCGGGAGGCGTACGGCGACTCCGTCTACGACCGACTGGTGGAGGTGAAAACCATGTACGACCGCGAGAACGTCTTCCACCACAACCAGAACATCCGCCCAAGGCGGAGGGATCTCAGCGGCTGAGGAACGTCCCCTCGCGCAGCTCGTCGAATGCCTGCTGGAGCTGCTCCTGCGTGTTCATCACGATGGGTCCGTACCAGGCCACCGGCTCCTGCAGCGGCTTCCCGGAGACGAGCAGGAAGCGGATCCCTTCCTCTCCCGCCTGCACCGTGACCTCGTCGCCGCGGTCGAAGAGCACGAGGGAGCGGTTGTCCGCTGCCGTGGGCGGCGTGGTGTCTGCCCAGCCCACGCTCTCCGTCGGCACCGCCAGGGGTGCCGAGGCGTTGCAGAACCTGCCGGCGCCCGCGAAGACGTAGGCGAAGCCCTGGCGGCCGGTCTCCACGGGCAGCGTCTTGCGCACGCCGGGTGGGACCGAGACGTCGAGGTAGACGGGATCGGCGGCGATCCCCTCCACCGGCCCGCGCGTCCCCCAGAAGCCGCCGCAGACCACGCGCACCCTGGTGCCGTCGTCGTCCTGCACCTCGGGGATGTCCTGCGCCTTCACCTCCTGGTAGCGCGGCGCCGTCATCTTCAGGTGCGCCGGGAGATTCGCCCAGAGCTGGAACCCATGCATGCGCCCCTGGGGATCCCCGGCCGGCATCTCCTGGTGGAGGATGCCGCGTCCGGCCGTCATCCACTGGATGTCGCCGGCGCCGATGGAGCCGCGGTTCCCCATGCTGTCGCCGTGCTCCACGCTCCCCGCCAGCACGTAGGTGATCGTCTCGATCCCCCGGTGCGGATGCCAGGGAAAGCCGGCCAGGTAGTCCTCGGGCCGGTCGTTGCGGAAGTCGTCCAGGAGCAGGAAGGGATCGGTCTCGCCGGTGCTGCCGAAGCCGAACGCGCGCCGCAGGTGCACGCCCGCCCCCTCCACCGCCGGCTTGGCCTTCACCAGACGCTTCACGGGCCGGATGGACATGGAGGCCTCAGGAGGTGCGCACGATGCGGGGGAGCATCGCCGCGAACCGGAAGGTGTACACGAGCTCCGTCACCGCATAGAACGGCACGCGAAGGTGCCAGCGGTAGGCCCGGGGCCGCCAGACCTGATACCAGCGCCAACCGTACTCGGACCAGAAGCGGTTCAGCCACTGCCGGGAAGCGGCTCGTCCGAAGGTGAGCCGCACCCAGCCGCGCAGGCTCTGCAGGTGGTTCCCGATCTCGTCCCTCTTTTCCGCCAGGATGGGTGCGAACTCCGCCTCGAACATCACGTGCTGGAAGCGGTAGAACTCGGAGACCAGGCGCAGGCCATAGCGCACGTGGCGCCAGGCCTCCTGCCCGAGGTAGGTGGGAAAGGAGAGCGGCGGCGCTTCCTCCCGGCGCTCGCGCCAGGGGCGGAACCGGTAGAACCCCGCGATCATGGGATGGGTGCGCTCGGTGGCGAACGACCAGCGATACCAGATGTAGTTGCGCAGCAGGTTGAAGCGGGCCGTACGGTCCTTGCAGCGCTGCATGGCTGCCGCCATGTTCGGCACACGATAGAACTGGCGCCACGCCCGCAGGTAGGTGTCCAGCCATTCCTTGCGGGTCATGTGCGGGTGATCCACCACCGGGTGGAAGGTGTCGTAGCGGCTGAGGTCCGCGTCCATGGGCACGCCGGCCACCACCGTGCGCACGTGGTCCTCGCTGCCGGGGCAGGGGGAGAGGATGAAGAAGGAGGCCTGATCCGCGCCCTCCTGGAACAGCTGCTCGACGTCGTCGCTGACCGACCGCGGGGTGTCATGGGGGAAGCCGACGATGTAGGCCGCATGGACCAGGATCCCGAGGTCGTGGCAGCGCTCCCAGAGCTGGCGATACTGTCCCACCTTGTTCTGGTTCTTGCGCGCATCGGCGAGGTTGTCGGGGTTCATGGATTCGACGCCCATGAAGATCTGGGTGCAGCCGGCCGCAGCGAGTTTCTCCAGGAAGCGCGGGATCTTGTGGCAGGCCAGGTCGGCCTCCACCATGAAGCTGATGCGCAAGCCGACACGCCGGAGCTGGATGAGCCCGTCCAGCAGCTCTTCCCATCGCGGGTTGCGCGCGAAGTTGTCGTCGGTGAAGAAGAACTTCGCGCTCCCCCGGCGCGCGCAGGTCTCCTCGACCTTGGCCACGATCTCGGCGGGCGCGCGGTAGCGGGACTTCCGGCCCTGCACGTTGATGATGGAGCAGAAGCTGCAGGCGAAGGGGCAGCCCCGCCCGGTATCGAAGGTCCCCATCTCCGTCACGAAGCTGCCGTCGAAGTAATGGTCCGGGTAGTAGGGAAGGGGAGCGGACGCCAGGTCCGGCTTGCCGCCGCGGTAGAGCGGCTGCGCCCGGTCCAGCAGGAGATCCTGCAGGGCCGGCTCCCAGACCTCCTCGGCCTCCCCGTGGAAGACGGTGACGCCG
Organism: Candidatus Polarisedimenticolaceae bacterium; assembly: GCA_036274395.1. Lineage (GTDB taxonomy): Bacteria > Acidobacteriota > Polarisedimenticolia > Polarisedimenticolales > DASUFT01 > DASUFT01. Next base: position 16,458 of record DASUFT010000053.1, read on the forward strand.
CGCTCCATGAGAGCCGCGATCTCGGGCGGCATCGTGCGCGGGCAGGGCACGTCCTTGCGGGTGGCGTCCTGGATTCCGTCGAGCAGGGTGGAGATGGAGCCCGAGACGTGGAAGCCGCCGATGACGCATGTGGCGCCCAGACGCTGCCACTGTGCGATCAGGTCGCACGCGCGAGGGAACTGCGCCGTCTGCACGGCCACCAGGCCCACGATGAGCTTGGTTCCGGGCTCGGGGAAGCGGCGGGAGAGGCGCTGAAGCTCGCGTGCCTGGCGGTGGATGCCGTCCTCCAGGGGATGGACCTCGAAGGGAACGTCGGCCGGCAGGAGCCGCTTCAGGCTGGACCGGGTGAGCGAGTTCATCGCCGCCAGGCTGTTCGAGGGAAGGACCCCGCGCCAGAAGCGGTACGGGAACCCGGCGTCGTCGTAATGGGTGGGCTTGATCAGAACCACGACCACCCGCTGCATGGGCTGCACCTTCATCGTCGTCTCCTGTGCCGCTCGGGGGTAGGGACGCGATGCTACTCCGGGTGCTGGTTGGGGTGCGAGTCAGGGGCGGAGCACGCGCAGGGAATACCTCTGCGGCGGGGTCGCCCGTCCCACGCTCGTCAGCTCGGCCACGTAGTCCCCGGCGGGCAGGCCGGCCGCGGGGATGCGGAAGATGGGTTCGGCCGCCGCCTCTCCGCGCCACACCTCCTCCCCCTCCACGGTGCGCAGCAGGAGCGCGTAGGGCGGCGTGGCCGCGCCTTGCTCCAGGCGAAGCTCGAGCGCCTGCACGCCGGCACCCGTCCCCAGATGGGCCGTCGGGGCCTCTCCCTCGCCGCGCACGGCGACCAGGGGCACCTGCAGCGCCAGCACGCCGGCCTGCGGCGGGTGCGGCCCTCCGGGAAGGCGCAGCCCCCACACCACGGCGAGCACGGCCAGCACCAGGATCGCGGCCGCCGCGAGCGGGAAGAAATAGAGGACCTTTCGGGTCCGGTGCGCGGGACGCGCTTCCGCGTGCAGCGCCCGGGCCATGGCCAGGCGTCGCCGGTGCTCGGGCGTGCGGAGGTAATGCGTCTCGAAGCGGGTGCGAGAGGGTCCCGGCAGCCGCCCTGCCAGATAGTCCTCCAGCAGGTCGGCCTCCACCGCCCCGACCTCGTCGAGCCTCTCTTCCTGCGCGAAGTAGCCGCGCTCGAGCGCGTGGCCCTCCTCCTCGGAGGTCTCTCCCAGCAAGTACCGACGGATGACGGCTTCGTCCGGCATGGCGCTCCTGTCCTCACCCCTGGGTGAGCCGCCCCGGAAAAACGTGTCGCTCGCGCAGGCAGGCTTCCACCCGGTCCCGCAGGCGCTGGACCCGGCTGCGCAGGGCATTGGGGGAGAGGCCGTGTCTCCTGGCCAGACGGTGGCGTCCCTCGATCTTCTCCGCACCGTCGCCGACCGCGTAGTAGGCGAGGAGAAGATCCCGGCCGTCCCGCGGCAGGGCCTCGAGGCAGGGACGGAGGCTCCGGAGCAGGATCTCGGGCACCGGCCCGTCCACCTGCTCCGGGGCCGCCAGCTCCATGTGCTCGAGCGACCCGTGCCGCGCCTCGCTGCGCTGCACCTCGTGCAGCACGAGGCGGGCGATGCCGTGGGCGAAGGCCGGGACGTCCAGCACCTCCACCTTCTCCTCCAGCTTCCCGGCCAGCCGCTCCAGTGTCTCGTCCGCGGCATCGTCCGGGGACGGCGCGCCCCGCCAGTCGAAGAACTTGCAGAGCGTGCGCCGCAGGCGGGAGAACTCGGCGGCGGCGCGGCCGGGATCGCCGTCCAGACGCGCCAGCAACCGGTCGAAGCCGGAGGGCTGCGGCTTCACTTCCAGTCCCCCTGCAGCGTGAACCCCGCCCAGTAGAACGGGGCGGCGAAGCGGCGGTCGCGGGCCAGAGCACGCTGCGCCGCCCGCAGCGCCTGCGCTGCCGGGGCGCCCTCCTCGATCATGCTCCGGTAGAAATCGGTCATCAGCTCGGCGGTGGCGCTGTCGTCCACCTTCCACAGGGTCGCCACCACCCGGGGCGCGCCCGCGTGCATGAACCCTCGCGCCAGCCCCACCAGCCCCTCTCCCGCGATGGGCCGCCCCAGCGCGGTCTGGCACGCGCTCAATACCACGAGATCGGCGGACAGCCGCAGGTTGTAGATGTCCTGCAGGCGCAGGAACCCGTCCTGTGGGCGGCCGCTCTCGTCCACGAGCGAGAGCACCACCCCGGACAGCTCGGGCCGTACGGTGTTGAGCAGGCCGTGGGTGGCGATGTGGATGGACCGGAACAGGCCGAGGGTGCCGTCCATCGCCATCGCCCGGCTGGCCTCGAAGTCCGTGGCCTCCAGCACCTCCGCCGGGGGAAGGAGGGCCGCGATCGCGTGCACCTCGTCCCGGGAGAAGGGGAGGCGGGGGAACCCGCGGGTGCCGCCGGGGAGGGCCACGGCGATCGGGGGAGCGTCGGAGGTTCGCCGCACCCGGGGATCGGACGCGTCGAACACGGGATCCCCCAGGACCGCCAGGCGCCGCGGCGCGGGCGGCCGCCCCCCCACCGTGCGCCGCATGGTGTCGAGCACCGCCACCGAGGGCAGCACCACGATCTCGTGATCCTCGATGAGCGGGCGCGGCGGGTCTCCCAGCGGGAGCGCGGCGAAGGGGACGTACTGCAGCGCCCCCTCGGGGACGATGGCGAGGCGCCGGTCCCGCCAGGTGCCGGAGAGGCGCGCCGCCAGCGGCCCGAGCAGCAGGTCGGCGAGCACCGAGGCCTCGCCTTCCAGGTTCTGGCGTGCGCTCAGGCGCCGGTGCAGCTCGGCGGCGGCGCGCTCGATCTCCGCGGCCGGGGGAAGGGCGGCCGTCACCAGACCTTCCCTGGCCAGGGCGAACAGCCAGCTCCGCTCCTTCCCCAGCGAGAACTCGAGGAGCAGCGTGTTCGCGTCGAGCACCTGGCTGCGGATCTCCTCCACGGAGAGCGACGCGGGCTGGATGAGCGCCGCGTACGCGGGGCTGGCGCGGCGGATCTCGGTCTCCAGGACGTCGCGCTCGGTCGTGAGCGCCGCCAGCTCGTGGGAACGCGCGCGGTCCGCTTCCGACAGCCGCACCTCCACCGCGCGATAGCGCGAAAGGAGGCCGGGGTCGACGCCCTGGCGCAGGTCCACGTGGGATTCCGCCAGCAGACCGAGGAGCGCCCGCGCCCGCGCCCGCTCGGAGCAGGCGAGGGCCTGCTCCGGGCGCTTCAGCTGCATCAGGAGGTCGGTGCGCTCGGCGTACCAGGGGCGCGCGTCGCCGCTCAGGGTGGCCTGCAGGCTGGGGACGAGCGCCGCCCGCTGCTCGGCCTCCATGAGGGCGAGCGCCTCGTCCAGGCGTCGCAGCGCCTGCCTGGGCCTGCCCCGCTTCCGGTCCAGCCTGGCCATCTCGCCCAGGATCTGCGCCTCCTGGATGCCGGCGCCCTCCTTGCGGGAGAGCGCCAGCGCGCGGTCGAAGAGGGAGGAAGCGGCCGCACGCTCGCCGGCACCGGCCCTGGCCTCGCCCAGCGCGAGGAGCGCCAGGACCTCTCCCTGCGTGTTCCCCAACGCGCGGAGGACCGCGAGCGAACGCTCCTGCAGCTCGATGGCCTGGGTGTAGGCGCCGCGCTTGGTGAGCAGGTTCCCGAGCCGCCGCAGGGTCCGGGCCTCCCCGTTGCGCTGTCCGATGGCGCGGAACATCTCCAGCGCCTGCCGGTAGCTCCGCTCCGCCGCCGCGTCGTCTCCCACGGTGGCGGACAGCTCCCCGAGCTGAAGGAGCACGGCGGCCTCGCCGATCCTGTTGCCGGCGGTGTGATGGAGGGCGAGCGAGCGGCGCCAGTGCTCGGCGGCCGCCTCGTCGTCTCCCGCCTGAGCGTAGACGATCCCCAGACGCTGCAGGAAACGCGCTTCCATGTCCGGCCGGGCGTACTCGCGGGCGTTACCCAGGCCATGGTTCAGCTCGGCCAGCGCCGCCGGGTAGTCGCGCTTCATGACGTGGATGTCGGAGAGGCCGAGGTGGGCGAGCAGCTCCTCCTCGCGCATGCCCAGGCGCTCGAAGACCGGGATGGCCTGGCGCGTGGCCGTGAGCGCGGCGGCGAGGTCCCCCAGCTCCTTCAGCCCCGCACCGTGGTTGTACTGGAGCCCCACCCGGTCCCCGAGCGTCATGGCCTCGGCGTGCTCCAGGCCCGCTTTCCAGGCGGCGACCGCGGCCCGGTAGTCCCCCTGCTCGGCGAGCGCCTCTCCCTGCAGGTTGCGGGCGACCGCCTCGTCGGCCGGAAGGCCGAGGGCCTGGAAGCGTGCCGCGGCGTCCTCGAAGACCGCCGCGGCATCCCCCGGGTCGCGCAGCCTGCGCGCGCGATCGCCGTGCTCCACCCGTGCGTGCGCCGCCATGCGGCGGTCCCCCGCACGCTCCCAGGCAGCGGACGCGGCGTCCAGCGCCTCGCGCACGTCGTCCTCCTGCGGACGGCCTCGGGTGGCGAGGTGGAGATCGAGGGCGGTGCGGCGGGGATCGGACGCCGGCACCTCCCGCGCGCTCACGCCGTAGCGCCCCGGGGGGAGCTTCTCTCCCGCCGCCCGGACGCGCAGCTCGTGGACGCCGCTCTCCCTGGCCACGGCGAGGAGGATCTCCTCGCCGCTCCCGCGGCGGTTCTCCTCGACGGCCGTCTTTCCGCGCGGATCCAGGAGCGACAGCGCCACGTCCAGCGAGAGCTGCGAGGCCGTGATCTCCACGCCCTGTCCCGCCCGCAACGACACGCGGTAGCGGTGCGTCTCCCCGGGCATCAGCGTGGCTTGCACGGGCTTCCCGAGGGGGAGCGCGCGCGCACCCGGGGGCGGGGACGCGCAGGCGGCGAGGAGCCCTCCCGCCGCAAGCAGACCGCCGCCCCAGCCCAGGCGCACGAGCGTCCCCTCACTTCGCGGAAGCGACGAACGCCTCCATGGTGGCCAGGTCGCGCGGGTCGAGATCGTCCCTGGAACGCAGGCGCTGCAGTGCGCTGTCGAGCTGCTCCGGGCCCAGGCCCCGGTACCAGAGGGCGTCGTTCAGGTCGAACACGGCGAGCGCTCCCGGGAGCGCGGTCGGGAGGTCGCTGCGATGGCAGCGGCCGCAGTGATAGACGAGGACGTCGCGGGCGGCCTCGACCTGCGCCGGCACGGCGGGCGGGCGCGCGGGCAGCCGCGCCCCGGGGGCGCAGGACGCCGCGAGCAGGCACAGACCGAGGAGGCCCCCCACGCTCATCTCCGCTCTTTTACTCCAAAATGGCACGGAAACAACGTTTGTGGAGGGGACGTAAGACGTGCACATGCGCAGGTCGGTCGTGCTGATGACCCTTTGCTGCCTGGGGGGCTGCGCGTCCGGACCGCAGCGGGCCCCCTCGGACACGTACGACTGGGTCCTCCGGGGAGGGACCGTCTACGACGGCTCCGGCGCTCCCGGCCGGGTCACGGATCTCGGGATCCGGGGGGATCGGGTGGCGGCGGTGGGGGACCTCGCGACCGCCTCCGCGGCCCACACCCTCGACGCCCGCGGGCTCGCCGTCGCTCCCGGGTTCATCAACATGCTGTCCTGGGCCCCCGACGCCCTCATGGAGGACGGCCGGTCCCTGGGGGATGTGAAGCAAGGGGTGACGCTCGAGATCTTCGGCGAGGGCTGGTCGTACGGACCCTACAGCGCGTGGCTGAAGGAGGACGTCAAGAAGCAGCAGTACGACATCGTGTACGACATCACGTGGACCACCCTGGGAGAGTTCCTCGATCAGCTCGTCGCCCGGGGCGTGTCCCCCAACGTGGCGAGCTTCGTGGGGGCGACGACCCTCCGCCAGCACGCGCTGCAGAACGAGGACCGCGCCCCCACCCCCCAGGAGCTCGCCCGCATGCAGGAGCTGGCCCGGCAGGCGATGGACGAGGGTGCCCTCGGCCTGGGCGCCTCGCTGATCTACGCGCCCGCCTTCTACGCGAAGACGGACGAGCTGACCGCGCTGGCCCGCGCCGTGGGAGAGTCCGGAGGCGGCTACATCGCGCACCTGCGCAGCGAGGGCCCCCGCCTCCTCGAGGCCCTGGACGAGCTGATCGCGATCGCGCGCGAGGCCGACGTCCACGCCGAGGTCTACCACCTCAAGGCGGCGGGGCAGGAGAACTGGCCCAAGATGGCGCAGGCGATCGCCCGCATCGAGGAGGCGCGGGCGGCCGGGCTGTCCATCGCCGCCGACATGTACGTCTACACCGCGGGCGCGACCGGCCTCGATGCCTCCATGCCGCCCTGGGTGCAGGAAGGCGGGATCGACGCCTGGGTGGAGCGCCTGAAGGATCCGGCGATCCGCGCCCGCGTCCTGGCCGAGATGCGCTCGGGGACGGACGCCTGGGAGAACCTGGGTCGCATGGCCGGCTCGCCGGAACGCATCCTCTTCCTCGGCTTCAAGAACCCGGCGCTGAAGCCCTTGACGGGGAAGACGCTGGCGGAGGTGGCGGCCGGCCGGGGCACCTCGCCCGAGGACACGATGATCGACCTGGTGGTCGAGAACCACGCCCGGGTGGAGACGGCCTACTTCCTGATGAGCGAGGACAACGTGCGGCTGGGGATCCGCCAGCCCTGGGTCACCTTCGGGTCCGACGCCGAGTCCGCCGTGCCCGAGGGGGTGTTCCTCCGATCCAGCTCCCACCCGCGCGCCTACGGGAACTTCGCGAAGCTGCTGGGGCGCTACGTCCGGGAGGAGAAGCTGATCTCGCTTCCGGAGGCCATTCACCGGCTGACCGGCCTCCCCGCCGAGCGCTGGAAGCTCAGGGAGCGGGGCTGTCTCGCCGCCGGCTGCTTCGCCGACGTGGTGGTGTTCGACCCCGCGACCATCCAGGACCACGCCACCTACGAGAGACCGCAGCAGTTCGCGACCGGCGTGCGCGACGTGCTGGTGAACGGCGTTCCCGTGATCCGGGACGGGCAGCACACCGGGGCCAGGCCGGGCCGGGTGGTGCGGGGGCCGGGCTGGTGCGGCTGGCGCCCCGGGGGATGCGGCGGACCGTCGTAGAATCCCCGGTCTCCATGACCGCGCCCAAGCCCAGCCCCGACCTCACCGCCTTGCGGATCGACGACCGCGCGCGGTCCGCCCCCTCGCGGCCACGATGGCTCGTCCCCGGCGTGGCCCTGCTGGTCCTGGCGGCGCTCGTCCTCGCCGTGCTGGCCGTGCTGACCCGCCCGCCACGCGTCGAGGTTGCGGCGGCGCGGGCCTCGGGGACCCCGGGCGCTCCCGCCGCGCTTCTCAACGCCAGCGGGTACGTGACGCCCCGCCGTCGCGCCACGGTCGCCGCCAAGGTCACGGGACGGGTGGAGCGGATCGACGCCGAGGAGGGCATGACCGTGGAGGCGGGCCAGGTGCTGGCCCGCCTGGACGATGCCGATGCCCGACGCAGGCTGGCGGCGGTGGAGGCGGGGAGAGGGGTGGCCGCGGCCTCGCTCAAGGACCTGGAGGTGCGCCTCGCCAACGCGCGCCGGGAGCGGGCCCGGGCGGAGGAGCTGGAGCGTGCCGGCTTCGGCAGCGCCCAGCTGGCCGACCAGGCGCGCACGAGCGTGGAGAGCCTGCAGGCCCAGCTGGCGACGGCCGAGCGCCAGGTGCAGGCCGCGGAGGCCGAGGTGGCGATCGCCCGCCAGGACCTGGACAACACGGTGGTCCGCGCTCCCTTCGCCGGTGTGGTCGTCTCCAAGGATGCGCAGCGGGGGGAGATGGTGTCGCCCGTCTCCGCGGGCGGTGGCTTCACCCGCACCGGGATCGCCACCCTCGTGGACATGAGCTCGCTGGAGATCGAGGTGGACGTGAACGAGGCCTACATTGCGCGGGTGCGTCCCGGGCAGCGGGTGACCGCCACCCTGGACGCCTACCCCCACTGGCAGATCCCCGCCTCGGTGCGCACGGTCATCCCCAGCGCCGACCGGCAGAAGGCCACGGTGAAGGTGCGGATCTCCCTCGACGCGCTCGATCCCAGGATCCTCCCGGACATGGGGGTGAAGGTGGCCTTCCTCTCGGAGGTCCCGGCCGCGGGAGCGCCGGTGCGCGCGCGGGTGGTGGTGCCGGCCGCGGCCGTGATGGAGCGGGACGGTGCCCACCACCTGTTCGTGGTGCGCGACGGCAGGGTCGAGCGGCGGGCCGTGAGCGTCGTGCGCACGGGCGGCGAGGAGGCCGAGATCGACGCGGGCGTCTCCGAGGGAGAGAAGGTGGTGCTGCGGCCCCCCGCGAAGCTGAAAGACGGAGACCGGGTGAGATAGGAGGGGGTCAGGTATTTCCTGTTTCCTTTCCGCGCCCCAGCGGCGCGGAAAGGAAACAGGAAATACCTGACCCCTTCGGAGGCGACCATGGTGCGGCTGGATGGACGGAGCGACGGCGGCGGCGGATTGATCCGCGCCCGGAACCTGGACAAGACCTACCGGCGGGGCGGGGAGGAGATCCACGTCCTCCAGGGCCTCAACCTGGACGTGGACCAGGGCGAGTTCGTGGCGTTCATGGGGCCGAGCGGTTCCGGAAAGACGACGCTGCTGAACCTCCTGGGAGGCCTGGACGTGCCCAGCGCCGGCAGCATCACCGTGGCCGGGGACGAGATCACGCGGATGAGCCGCAACCGCCTCACCGCCTGGCGCGCCCGGCACGTGGGCTTCGTCTTCCAGATGTACAACCTGATCCCGGTGCTCACCGCCTTCCGCAACGTCGAGCTGCCGCTGCTGCTGACCAAGCTCTCGAAGGCGGACCGCCGCAAGCACGTGGAGACCGCGCTCTCCGTGGTGGGTCTCCCCGACCGCGCCCAGCACCGTCCCCGGCAGCTCTCGGGCGGGCAGGAGCAGCGGGTGGCCATCGCCCGCGCCATCGTCGCCGACCCCACCTTCCTCCTGTGCGACGAGCCCACGGGGGACCTCGACCGCGCCTCCGCCGACGAGATCCTGAACCTGCTCACGCGCCTCGCCCGCGAGCACGGGAAGACCATCCTCATGGTGACGCACGACCCGCGGGCGGCGGAGCGCGCGGACACCGTGCTGCACCTGGACAAGGGCGTGCTGGTGGAGGCGGCCGCCGTGGAGGCGGCGCGGTGAAGTACGCGCGCCTCATCCTCGCCAACCTGGGGCGCAAGAAGGTGCGGACGATCCTCACCGTGGGGTCCTTCTTCGTGGCGCTCTTCCTGTTCGGGGTCCTGGCCACCCTCAACTTCACCTTCGGCATGGGGACGGAGATCGCCAGCGCCGAGCGCCTGGCCGTGATCAACCGGGTCTCCCTCATCCAGCCCCTCCCCGTGGCCTACAAGGAGCAGATCGCCGCCCTCCCCGGGGTGACGCTGGTCACCCACGCCAACTGGTTCGGCGGCGTCTACCAGAACACGGACAACTTCTTCCCCCAGTTCGCGGTGGAGCCGGAGAGCTGGCTCGCCATGTACAAGGAGTTCCGCGTCCCTCCCGGGCAGTGGAAGGCATTTCTCGAGGACCGGCAGGGTGCCGTGGTGGGTGAGGCGACGGCCAGGCGCTTCGGCTGGAAGATCGGCGATCGCATTCCCATCATGGGCACGATCTTCCCCGGCCAGTGGGAGTTCAACCTTCGCGCCATCTACACGGGGACGCGCCCCGGAGACGACGAGACGCAGTTCTGGTTCCAGTACAAGACACTGGAGGAGCGCGCCCCCGCCTACAACAAGGGGCTGATCGGCTGGTACGTGGTGCGCGTGGGCGACCCGGACCAGGCGGTGGAGGTGGCCAGGGCCATCGACGCCCGCTTCGCCAACTCCTCCTGGGAGACCCGCGCGTTCACGGAGAGCGCCTTCGCGGCCAACTTCGCCAAGCAGATGGGCAACATCAAGTTCCTCCTTCTCCTCATCGGCTCCGTGGTGTTCGCCACGCTGCTGCTGGTGACGGGGAGCACCATGGCCATCGCCGTGCGCGAGAGGACGGCGGAGATCGGGATCCTCAAGGCCATCGGCTACTCCGACGGCGCCGTGCTCGGCCTGGTGATCGCGGAGTCGCTCGTGTACGCCCTGGTGGGCGGCGGCCTCGGACTCCTGGCCGCCAAGGCCATCACGCTGGGGGGCGATCCCACCGGCTTCCTCGGAATCATCTATCTCTCGGGGGAGAACATGGCCTGGGGCTGCGTGCTGCTGCTGGTAGTAGGGGCTGCGGCCGCCGCCATCCCGGCCTGGAACGCCATGCGCTTGCGCGTGGTGGACGCGCTGCGGAGGGCCTGATGGCGATCCCGCTGCTCTACAACGTGCTCTCCGTCCGCGCGCGCTGGACCTCCACCGTGGTGGCCGTGCTGGGCATCGCCGGCACGGTGGGCGTGTTCGTCTGGATGCTGGCCATGGCCCGCGGCTTCCAGGCCATGCTGGTGGGCTCGGGATCGAGCGGGAACGCCCTGGTGCGCCGGGCCGGCTCCACCAGCGAGATGGAGAGCCTCGTCTCCCTGGACACGGTGAAGATCGTGGAGTCGGCGCCCGGGGTGGCGCGCGCGCCCCAGGGGCCGCTGGTCTCGGCGGAGGTGGTGGTGGTGGCGGCCATGCCGCTGCGCGCCACCGGGACCGACGCCAACACCCAGGTGCGCGGCGTGTCCCCCAACGCCCTCCTCGTCCGCGAGAACGTGCGCATCGTGGAGGGGCGCATGTTCCGTCCCGGCCTGAGCGAGCTGGTGGTGGGGAAGAATGCCGCCCGCGCCTACCAGGGCTTCGACCTGGGAGGGAAGGTCAAGTTCGGCGGCGGCGACTGGACGGTGGTGGGGGTCATGGACGCGGGTGGGAGCGCCTTCGACTCCGAAGCCTGGTGCGACGCCGCGGTGCTCAACCAGGTCTACAAGCGGCCCACGAACATCTTCCAGTCCGCGACCGTGCACCTGACGTCGCCCGGGGCATTCCAGACGTTCAAGGACGCGCTCACCAAGGACCCGCGGCTGGACGTCACCGTGGACCGGGAGGTGGACTACTACGCGACCCAGTCCCGGATGCTGACCGGCCTCATCCAGACCCTGGGCTTCTTCATCGCCTTCATCATGGGGATCGGAGCCGTGTTCGCCGCGCTGAACACCATGTACTCCGCGGTCTCGGAGCGGGGGAGGGAGATCGCCACCCTGCGCGCCCTGGGCTTCGGGGCAGGGGCGGTCGTCGTGTCCTTCGTGCTCGAGTCCATGCTGGTGGCGCTGGTGGGCGGCGTCCTGGGCGCGCTGGTGGTGGTGCCCTTCAACGGCTACACCGTGGGCACGATGAACTGGCAGACCTTCTCCCACGTGTCCTTCGGGTTCAAGATCACTCCCGCGCTGGTGATGGCGGGGATCGCCTTCGCCCTGCTCATGGGGCTGATCGGAGGGTTCCCCCCCGCGCTCCGGGCGGCGCGCCGCCCCATCGCGGTGAGCCTGCGGGAGCTCTAGCCTCCCTTCTGTGCCTCTCCCGTCATGGGGACGAAGCGGACCGGGAGCAGTCGCCGCCGTTGCACGCCGTCGGCCTGCTTGGTGATCAGGACCAACTCCTGGTAGTCCTCGCCCACGGGGAGCACGAGCCGTCCGCCGGGCTTCAGCTGCTCGATCAGCGGTGCCGGCACCTCGGGCGGCGCTGCCGTCACCACGATGGCATCGAAGGGAGCTTTCTCCGGCCAGCCACGGTAGCCATCCCCTTCGCGCACGAACACGTTGTGGTAGCCGAGGCGAGCCAGGTCGGTGGCGGCGCGCTTCGCCAGCGCCGGCACGATCTCGATCGTGTAGACCTCGGCCGCGAGCTCCGCCAGCACGGCCGCCTGGTAGCCGGAGCCGGTCCCCACCTCGAGGACGCGCTCGCCCCCCTTCAGGCGGAGCTGTTCGGTCATGAAGGCCACGATGTAGGGCTGCGAGATCGTCTGCCCCTCGCCGATGGGGAGCGGCCAGTCCGCGTAGGCCTGGGACCGGACGTCCCTGGGGACCAGCTCGTGTCGCGGGACCTTGCGCATCGCGTCCAGGACCCGCGGGTCGGTCACCCCCCGGGCGACGATCTGCTGGTCCACCATGCGCCGGCGCGCCTCCGCCTCGGGCCGCGGGGTGGCCGGGGCGGGGGCGGCGAGGAGGAGCAGGACGGTGAGAGCGGCGCGCACGTTTTCAGTCTACCTGTCGATTCCCCGGTCCCCCGTTCGACCAAGGGGGGAAGGGAGAAGAAGGCATGAAAATGCAGAGCTTCTTGGCGTTCGCGGCGCTCGTCCTGGGAGTGCCGGCCGTGCAGGCGGAGTCCTCCGCCCTTGACCGCTTCAAGGGCCTGTCCGGGGACTGGGTCGCCGCCGAGGACGGACCGATGGCGAAGAAGGGGGACCTGGTCGCCACCTATCGCCTGACCGGAGGCGGCACCGCCGTCGTGGAGGAGATCTTCCCCGCGACCGCGCGCGCCATGACCACCGTCTACCATCAGGACGGGGCCGACCTCGTCCTCACCCACTACTGCATGAGCGGCAACCAGCCGCGCATGCGGGCGAAGGCCACCGAAGGGAAGAAGGTCTCCTTCGCGTTCGACGGGGGCACGAACCTCGATCCCGCCAAGGACGAGCACATGCACGCCGCCACGTTCACCTTCCTGTCCGCGGACGAGATCCGCAGCGAGTGGGTCGAGCACGCGGGAGGGAAGCCGAAGAGCACCGTCTCCATGCACCTGACGCGCAAGAAGGACGCGAAGGAAGAAAAGGGAGGATCGAAGATGAAGTACCTGCTGCTGATCTACCAGGACGAGGGGAGCTGGGCCGGACTGTCCGAGGCCGAGCAGGGGAAGCTGTTCGAGGAGTACATGACCTACACGCGGAACATCAAGAAGGACGGCAACTACCTGGGGGGCGAGGCGCTGCAGCCGGTGGCCACCGCCACCACCGTGCGGGTCCGCAACGGCAAGACGATGACCACCGACGGCCCGTTCGCGGAGACGCGCGAGCAGCTCGGCGGCTACTACCTGGTGGAGGCGAAGGACCTCGACGAGGCGATCCAGCTGGCCACCGGCATCCCCGACGTGCGCATGGGCTCGATCGAGGTCCGTCCCATCATGCCCACCCCGCCCGTGGATTGAGCGGTGGGGGGGCAGGCCCGTAGAATCCTGCGGTGCCTGTCCCCCTGCTGACCACTCTCTTCCACGAGGAGCGCCCTCGCGCTCTCGCCACCCTGGTTCGCCTGGTCGGCGACCTCGACCTGGCGGAGGACGTGCTGCAGGAGGCCTTCGCGGTGGCGCTCACGCAGTGGCCGCGCGAGGGCGTTCCCGGCAACCCCGCCTCCTGGCTGATCTCGACCGCGCGTCACAAGGCCATCGACCGGCTGCGGCGCGCGCGGAACCTGGCGGAGAAGCAGGCGGAGATCGCCGCCCTCTCCGAGCTCGCCTCCCAGCCCATGTTCGAGGACGTGCCGCTTCCCGACGACCGGCTGCGCCTCATCTTCACCTGCTGCCACCCGGCGCTGGCGCTGGAGGCGCAGGTGGCGCTGACGCTGAAGACCCTGTGCGGGCTCACGGTGGAGGAGATCGCCCGCGCCTTCCTCGTCCCCCAGCCCACGATGGCCCAGCGCCTCGTGCGCGCCAAGGCGAAGATCAAGGCGGCAGGGATCCCCTACGAGGTCCCCGAGCGCGCACAGCTGGGGGAGCGCCTGGACGGCGTGCTGCGCGTCGTCTACCTCGTGTTCACGGAGGGGTACGCCCCCACCGCGGGAGAGGCGCCGACGCGGCCGGAGCTGTGCGCGGAGGCCATCCGCCTGGCCCGGCTGATGCACGCGCTCCTCCCCAGGGAGTCCGAGGTGACGGGGCTGCTGGCGCTCGTGCTCCTGCAGGACTCTCGCCGGGCGGCGCGCTTCGACGCGGCAGGGGCGCTGATCACGCTGGAGGAGCAGGACCGCCGGCTGTGGGACCAGGAGGAGATCGCCGAGGGGCTGCCGCTGGTGGAGGCGGCGCTGCGCGAAGGGAATGCCGGCTTCTACGCCCTCCAGGCGGCGATCGCCGGCTGCCACGCCCGCGCGGAGGGTCCGGGACAGGTGGACTGGGCGGAGATCGCCGGGATCTACGCGGTGCTGCTGGCGCGCCACCCCTCCCCGGTGGTGGCGCTGAACCACGCCGCCGCCACCGGCATGGCCTTCGGGCCGGAGCGGGGACTGGCTCTCCTCGAGGCGCTGGAGCGGACCGGGCAGCTCACGGGGTATCACCTGCTGGCCGCAGCCAGGGCGGACCTGCTGCGGCGCCTGGGACGGACCGCGGAGGCCGCCGACGCCTACCGCGACGCCCTGGGCACGGTCACGAGCCCGGTGGAGCGTCGTTATCTGACGCGGCGCCTCGAGGAGGCGTTGCGCTAGATTTGCGGAGTGCATCGCTTCGCCCGCGTTGGCGTCCTCTCCGAGTTCCCGGAGGGTCGCGGCCGCGCCGTCCTGGTGGACGGGCATCGCATCGCGATCCTGCGGCAGGGGAGCCGCATGGTGGCGGTCGCCGACGCCTGCCCGCACATGGGCGCGTCGCTGGCGGACGGACGGATCGAGGACGGGATCGTCACCTGTCCCTGGCACGGCTGGCGCTACGACGTGGCCACCGGCAAAGGGCTGGCGCCCGCGCGGCCCTGGGCCTGCGTGCGCACGTTCGAGGTGAAGCTCGAGGGCGACGACGTGCTGGTGCGCATCCCCGAGCGGGAGCCCGCGCAGCAGGAGCCGGAGGACGATCCCTCCTTCTGGGACGCCGAGCGATGGTTCCGCAAGCGCACGTAGCGCGCGCGGTCCGCGTGGTAGCATGCGTCGCACCGGTCGCGACACCATGCAACACGCGCTTCACCCTCTCACGGCGTACTGGTCCAAGCGCGACTTCCGCCGCACCCCCGAGCCCAGGGGACGTCTGTCCCATCGCCTGGGCCAGCCACGGTTCGTGGTGCAGCTGCACGAGGCGCACCACCGCCACTGGGACCTGCGGCTGGAGATCGGCGGCGTGCTGAAGTCGTGGTCGCTTCCCGTGGGTCCTTCCGTCGATCCGCGAGAGCGGCGCGTCGCCATCCCCGCCGAGGACCACCCGGTGCAGTACGCGCGCTTCCAGGGGACGATCCCCCCCGGCCTCCACGGCGCCGGGCAGATGCTGCTGTGGGACGAGGGGACCTGGGAGCTCCTGGTGGACGGCTCGCCCAGCGACGGGCATGCCCGCGGCCGCCTCGACGTGCGCCTGACCGGCCGGAAGCTGCGGGGAGCCTTCGCCCTCTTCCGCCCCAGGCCGTCAGACCGCAGCCCCTGGCTCCTCGTGAAGCTGGAGGACGAGGAAGCCGATGCGGAGATGGACGTGGTCGTGCTGCGCCCGCAGGCGGTGCGCCGCGCCTCCCGGAAGAGCAAGAAATGACCGTCGCCATCCTGGTGGAGGATCTGTACGAGGACCTGGAGCTCTGGGTCCCCTTGTTCCGCCTGCGCGAGGCGGGGCACGCCCCCGTGCTGGTGGGGCCGCAGGGGGGAAAGACCTACGCCTCCAAGCACGGCTATCCGGCCAGGGCGGATCTGGCCGCCGGCGACGCCCGTGCCTCCGAGCTCGGCGGCGTGGTGATCCCCGGCGGCTACGCGCCCGACCGCATGCGGCGCCATCCCCCCATGGTGGAGCTCGTGCGGGAGCTGAACGACGAGGGGAAGCTGGTGGCGGCCATCTGTCACGGCGGCTGGATGCTGGCCTCGGCGGACGTGGTCCGGGGCAGGCGCTGCACCGGGTTCTCCAGCATCGCCGACGACCTGAAGAACGCCGGAGCGAGGTTCGAGGACGCCGAGGTGGTCCGGGACGGGAACCTCGTCACCTCGCGCACCCCGGACGATCTCCCCGCCTTCTGCCGCACGCTCCTCGAGGTGCTCGGCGCGTGATCCCCGCCCTGCGCGTGCGGCGCGCCAACACGGCCCTCCCGGAGCCGCGTGGCGACTACGTCCTCTACTGGATGATCGCCGCCCGCCGTCTGCGTGCGAGCTACGCCCTGGAGCATGCACGGGACCAGGCCCGCGAGCTGCAGAAGCCGCTGCTGATCTTCGAGCCGCTGCGCTGCGGGTATGCCTACGCCTGCGACCGCTTCCATCGCTTCGTGCTGGACGGGATGGCCGAGAAGCGCGCCGCCCTGCAGGCGGCGGGCGTCGGCTACTACCCGTACGTGGAGGCGGAGCCCGGCGCCGGATCCGGCCTGCTGGAGGCGCTGGCCCGGCGGGCCTGTCTGGTGGTGACCGATGACACGCCCATGTTCTTCCTGCCGAAGATGGTGGACGCGGCGGCGTCGCGCCTGCCCCTGGCGGTCCACGCCGTGGACGGCAACGGCATGGCTCCCCTGGGGGCCACCGCGCGCGAGTTCCCCACCGCCTACGCCTTCCGCCGCTTCCTCCAGAAGGATCTGCCGCAGCGATTCGACGAGGCCCCGGAGCCGGAGCCGCTGCGCGATCCGCGCCTTCCCCGCTTCGGGCCGCTGCCTCATGACGCGGCGGCACGCTGGGCCCCCGCGGCGGAGGACACCGATCTCGCCTCCCTCCCCATCGACCACGGCGTGGCGCCGACGGGTCTCCAGGGAGGGGAGGCGCCTGCCCTCGAGGCCCTGCAGCGTTTCCTCTCCCAGGGGCTCGAGCGGTACGAGGGGCGCAACGACCCCGACCTGGACACGACGAGCCGCCTGTCTCCCTGGCTCCATTTCGGCCACCTCTCCACCTGGACCGTGTTCCAGGCCCTGGCGGCGCGGGAGGGCTGGTCCCCCGCCGCCGTGGCCGGGCGGGTGGACGGCTCCAAGGAGGGGTGGTGGGGGATGAGCCGGGCCGCCGAGGCGTTCCTGGACGAGCTCGTCACGTGGCGCGAGCTGGGCTACGTCTTCACGCGTCACCGGCCGGACCACGCGACGTTCGACTCCCTGCCCGACTGGGCCATCGCCACCCTGGAAGCCCATGCCCTGGACGAGCGTCCCCACGCCTACGACGAGACCACCCTCGAGGAGGCACGCACCCGGGATCCGCTGTGGAACGCCGCCCAGCGCCAGCTCGTGCGCGAGGGGCGCATCCATCCCTACCTGCGCATGCTCTGGGGCAAGAAGGTCCTGGAGTGGAGCCCCTCCCCCAGGGAGGCGCTGGAGATCCTGTTCCGCCTGAACGACCGCTACGCCCTGGACGGCCGCGACCCCAACTCCTCCTCCGGGATCTGCTGGACCTTCGGGCGCTTCGACCGTCCCTGGCCGGAGCGGCCCATCTACGGCGTGGTGCGCTCGATGAGCTCGGAGCAGACGGCGCGCAAGTTCAGCGTCACCCGCTACCTGGAGCTCTACGGCGAAGGGGCGGGGGCGCGTCTCTTCTAGTCCGGGATTGTGGTCCTGGACAAACGGCCTGCCCCGGACCGAAGTTGTGACAGAATCCGCCGCCGTCCGGGGAGAAAACCAGTGCCGCTTCTTGCGCTCGCCGCCCTGCTGCCGGTCCTGGCGCAGACCCCCGCGGTCCCCGCGGTGGACGCCAGGGTCTCGGTGGACACGAGCGGCCCCACCACCCGCGTGGTCGTGACCGCGGCCCGCCCGGTGGCGTGGCAGGTGGCGGCGGCGCCCACCGGGCTCGAGCTGGTCTTCGCCGAGCCGCTGCGGCTGGACGTGCCGAGCGTGACCCTCGACGATCCGATGCTGCGCGGCTGGCGCCTGGTCTCCGAGCGGCGCTTGCAGCTCCAGACCGGTCCCGCCTTCACCGGGCAGGAGACCTTCGAGCTCCGGAACCCCTGGCGTCTGGTGCTCGATCTCCAGGGGCACCGCCCCGGGGGGCAGACCGGGAGCAACCGCGTGGCACCGGCCACCGTGATCGTGCTCGACCCGGGGCATGGAGGCGTGGAGACGGGCGCGGTGGGACCGAACGGCGTGCAGGAGAAGGAGGTGGTGCTCGACCTGGCGCGGCGGCTGCAAAACGTGCTGCAGCGCGAGCCGGGGGTGGCCGTGGTGCTGACCCGGGACGAGGACCGGCAGGTCGCGCGCGACGAGCGCACCGCCATCGCCAACCAGAACCGGGCCGAGCTCTTCGTCTCCCTTCATCTCAACAGCTCGCCCGCCAAGGGCGCCACCGGCGCCGAGACCTATTTCCTGTCCGCCGAGGCCACCGACGACGCGGCGCGCACGCTGGCCGGGGTGGAGAACGAGGCGGCCCGGCGGGGGGAGGCGGTGGTCCAGACCGCGGCGGGCGGCGGCCAGACCCTGGACCTCATCCTCTGGGACCTGGCGCAGAACCAGTACCTGGCGGAGAGCGCCCGCCTGGCCGAGGCGGTGCAGCGCGAGCTGAACGCGCTGGCGGGGACCAAGGACCGCGGCGTGCGGCAGGCGCCCTTCACGGTGCTGATGGGTGCGACCATGCCGGCGATCCTGGTGGAGCTGGGGTTCGTCTCCAACGCCTCCGAGGAGTCTCGCCTCAAGGACAGCGCCTACCGGGACCGCATCGTGGAGGCGCTGGCCCGCGCCATCCAGGGCTTCCGGCAGAGGATCGCCGCGCTGCAGTAGCGGATCCTTGCCACCGTATGCAGAATGCGTACGATTGTACTCGCCATGAGTACAGAAGCTCTCGATCCCGCCGACATGCTGTTCGGCAAGACACGGAAGCGGGTGCTCGGTCTCCTGCTCAGCCACCCCGACGAGTCGTTCTACTTGAGACAGATCGCGCGGGAGAGCGGCGCCGCTCAGGGAGCGGTGCAGCGTGAGCTGGACACGCTCACCCGTGCCGGTCTCCTGCGGCGAAGGGTGCATGGCCGGCAGGTCTACTTCCAGGTCGCAGACGACGCTCCCTACCTTCAGGAGCTGCGGGCCCTGTTCGAGAAGACGGCGGGAATGGCGGCGGTGATCCGAGAAGCGCTGGCACCGCTGGCGGATCGGATCGAAGCGGCGTTCCTGTTCGGCTCTGCGGCGCATGGTGGATTGCGCAAGGGCAGCGATCTCGACCTATTCGTTCTCGGCTCCGTGCCGTTCCAGGAGGTCGTGCATGCGGTTGCGGACGCACAACGGCGACTGTCGCGGGAGATCAATCCGGTCGTCTATCCTCCCGAGGAGTTTCGCATCAAGCGCGCGAGCGGCCATCCCTTCCTCAAGGAGGTCCTGAACGGGCCGCGCACCATCCTGCTCGGAGATGACGCCCGGATGGCGCTCCCGGCGGCCGACCGACCTCGCCGCGCCACGCCTTCGACTCGCAAACAAAGAGTTGTACGGTGAGTCCCGCGTGGCCGGTTGTCGCATGCACCGGCGTATACTCGCGCGGTGGAGTTCGAATGGGACCCGGAGAAGGCGGCGAGCAACCTCCGGCGGCATGGTGTTAGCTTTCATGAGGCTGCAACCGCACTCGAGGATCCGCTTTCCACGACGTTCCCAGACAAGAGCCATTCCGAAGGAGAGGCGCGATTCCTCACGATCGGTAGAACGCGGCAGGGTCGCCTTGTCGTGGTTGCCCTCACCGAGCGAGAGGAGGTAATTCGAATCATCAACGCGCGACCCGCAACCAGGCGCGAAAGAGTGTTCTATGAGCAAGCCTAAGCAACGTAACGACGGCGAAATGAAGCGGGAGTACGATTTCGCTACCATGGAGGGTGGCGTGCGTGGGAAGTACGTCGCGCGACTTGGAAAGGGAAGCAACCTGGCACTTCTCGAGCCCGAAGTCGCGGCCGCGTTTCCGTCGGACGCCGCAGTGAACGAGGCCCTTCGCGGAGTCCTGAACACCACGAGAGCCGTTCGTGGCAAGGGCGGGCTACCGAACAGTGCGCTGCAGCCGCGGAGCCGCGGCAAGCGATCCGTCAAGCGACCGCGCCGGGCCAGTCCGGCTCGAGGCTGACACAAGCACTATGACGACAGAGATCTCGGTGCACGACAATTTCGTCTACGCCTTCAGCGTGGATTGCGAGCGCCGTAAACTCGTCTTGCATACTGCGTACCGAGACAACGAACCGAACGAACTCACCGACGTCGTGTTTCACGACGTCGTGGCGCACCACATTGAGCACGTGCTTCCCGGAAACATTCTCATGGACGTCGAGGAGCAAGATCTCGCGTTTGTGGTCCGGGAGAATGCAGATCTCTTCGCAAGATCGTGGCGCTACGGATGGCCACCAGTGAAGTACTCCGGTGATCTGGCCTCGCTCATCGACGCCCTCCAGGCTCTTCCGGCACGAGCCTGGTCCATCGACGCATCCTGTGGTCTTTCGGGATGGGTCTTGGCGACCGAATGCGAAAGAGTGAGACGTGAGCAACCAGCGTCTGTCGCATAGAGTCGGCCTGTGCCTCCCGCCCTTGATGAGTGTGCTGCTGTGCATGTTCGCCGGCTGCGCCTGCGGCGGACCCAAGGGGCCCGCGCCGGCGCCCGCCGAGCAGCAGGCGCCCGAGGGAACGCTCCCCGAGCTGGAGCACACGGAGGTCACGCTCTTCTTCCCCGCCGAGGACGGGACGGCGCTGCTTCCGGAGAAGCGCCAGATCGTGAAGACGGCGGAGCCGGTGGCGATGGCCAAGCAGGTGGTGGCGGAGCTGATCGCCGGCCCCCAGGAGGGGGGAAAGGTCCGCGCTCTTCCCGAGGGGACGGTGCTGCGCCAGCTCTACCTCACGCCCGACGGCACCGCGTTCACCGATTTCGGGCCCGAGCTGCCGGCAGGAATGGGAGGCGGCAGCGCCACGGAGATGATGGCGGTCTACGCCATCGTGAACGCGCTCTCCACCAACGTCCCCGGCATCACCCGGGTGACCATCCTCGTGGGGGGGCAGCCCGCGGAGACGCTCAACGGGCACATGGACCTCACCCGGCCCCTGACCCCGCGCCAGGACCTGGTGCGAGGCTGAAGCGTGGACGCGCGCCCCGTCGGCGTCTTCGATTCCGGGGTCGGCGGCCTCACCGTGTTCCGGGCCCTGGCGGCGGCGCTCCCCGACGAGGCGCTGGTCTATCTCGGCGACACCGCGCGCGTCCCCTACGGCCCGAAGTCGCCGGAGACGGTGAGGCGCTACGCCCGCGAGGCCTCGCGCTTCCTCCGCCGGCAAGACGTCAAGATGATGGTCGTCGCCTGCAACACCGTCTCCTCGGTGGCCATGGAGGCGATGGAGGAAGGAGCCGGCGTCCCGGTGGTGGGGGTGATCCTCCCCGGCGCGCAGCGCGCCGTGGAAGCGAGCCGGCGCGGGCGGATCGGCGTCATCGGCACCCGCGCCACCGTGGCGAGCGAGGCCTACGCCCGCGCCATCCACGCCCTCCGGCCGGCGGCCGAGGTGGTGAGCCGCGCCTGCCCGCTGCTCGTGCCGCTGGCGGAAGAGGGCTGGACCGACAACGCGGTGGCGCGGCAGGTGGCGGACACCTACCTGGCGCCGCTGCGGGACGCCGGCGTGGACACGCTGGTGCTCGGGTGCACGCACTACCCGCTGCTCCGCGGCGTGCTCCAGGAGACGATGGGGCCGGAGGTGGCGCTGGTGGACTCGGCGGAGAGCGTGGCCCAGGAGGTGCGCCGGCGTCTCGCCTCCGATCGGCGGCTCGCCCACGCGCCCGGGACCACGCCGCCGCGCTTCTTCGTCACGGACGTGCCCGGACCCTTCCTGGACGTGGCGCAGCGCTTCCTGGGAGAGCCGGTGGTGCACCTGGAGCGGGCCGAGCTGGAGGGTGCACCGGCATGGTGAGGGCGCGGCACGACGGCCGCGCCGACGACGCGCTGCGGCCTCTCCACGTGGAGCCCGGGTGGGTCAAGTACCCGGCCGGCTCCGTCCTCCTCTCCATGGGGAACACGCGCGTGCTCTGCACCGCCTCCGTGGACGAGACCGTGCCGCCGTTCCTGATGGGAAAGGGAGAAGGCTGGGTGACCGGCGAGTACGCCATGCTGCCCGCGGCCACCAACACCCGCAGCGTGCGCGAGGTGACGCGCGGACGCCCTTCCGGGCGCACGCGGGAGATCCAGCGCCTGATCGGCCGTTCGCTCCGGGCGGTGGTGGACCGCCGGGCGCTGGGGCCGCGGACGGTGACCGTGGACTGCGACGTGCTGCAGGCGGATGGCGGGACACGCACGGCCTCCATCACCGGCGGCTATCTGGCCCTGGTGCTGGCGCTGGAGAAGATGGGGGGTGCGCGCTGCCTGACCGGCATGGTGGCCGCGGTGTCCGTGGGTGTGGTGGGCGGCCGGCCCCTGCTCGATCTCGACTACGTCGAGGACTCGGCCGCCGAGGTGGACATGAACGTGGTGCGCACGGACGACGGGCGCTTCGTGGAGCTGCAGGGCACCGCCGAGACCACGCCCTTCCGCCGGCAGGAGCTGGACCGCATGCTCGCTCTCGCCGACCTCGGGCTCGACCTCCTCATGGACCGGCAGCGCCAGGTCCTGGGGGGCGCGCTCGACCGCCTGCTCCTGGCATGAAGCTCCTCGTCGCCACGGCAAACGCGGGGAAGCTCCGCGAGTTCGCCCAGGCGCTCGGCCGTCTGGATGTCGAGGTGGTGGGCCTGGAGGCCCTCGCCGACGTCACCGCGGTCGAGGAGACGGGCGCCACCTTTCTCGAGAACGCCACCCTCAAGGCGGAGGCGTTCTCCAGGCGGACCGACCTCCCCGTGCTCGCCGATGACTCGGGCCTGGAGGTCGATGCCCTGGAGGGCCGGCCGGGAGTGCTCTCCGCCCGCTTCGGCGGCCCCCAGCTCTCCGACGCCGCCCGCTCCAAGGCCGTGCTCAAGGGCCTGGTGGACGTCCCCGACGCGCAGCGGACCGCACGGTTCCAGTGCGTGCTGGCGGTGGCGCGGGGGGGACGCACCCTGGCCACGTTCGAGGGCCGGGTGGAGGGCCGGATCCTGCGCGAGCTGCGCGGCAAGAACGGCTTCGGCTACGACCCGATCTTCCTCCACCCGGAGAGCGGCAAGACCTTCGCGGAGATGGTGCCCGAGGAGAAGGAGGCGGTCTCCCACCGGGGACGCGCGCTCGCCTCCCTGGGGGAGGCGCTGGCCCAGGGACTGCTATCGTAGGTCGGCCATGCCCGACGTGGATGCACCGAAGACCGCACCCGATTTCGTGCGGGAGATCGTGGCGGAGGATCGCGCCCGAGGGCGCGTGCGCCGCGTGGGGACGCGCTTCCCTCCCGAGCCCAACGGCTATCTCCACATCGGGCACGCCAAGGCCATCTGCCTCGACTTCGGCGTGGCCGCCGAGTTCGGCGGCTTCTGCAACCTGCGCTACGACGACACCAACCCCGAGAAGGAGGACGTCGAGTACGTCACCTCCATCGAGGAGGACGTGCGCTGGCTCGGGTTCTCCTGGGACGGCCTGTTCTACGCCTCCGACTACTTCGAGGCCCTGTACGGGTACGCCGTCCGGCTCGTGGAGAAGGGCCTGGCCTACGTGGACGACCTCTCCGCCGACGAGATGCGGGAGCACCGGGGCACCCTCACCAGCCCGGGGAAGCCGAGCCCCTGGCGGGACCGCTCGGTGGCGGAGAACCTGGATCTCTTCGCCCGCATGCGCGCGGGGGAGTTCGCCGACGGCAGCCGCGTCCTGCGCGCGAAGATCGATCTGGCCTCGCCCAACATCAACCTGCGCGACCCCGTGCTCTACCGCATCCGGCGGGCCCACCACCACCGCACGGGCGACGCCTGGTGCATCTACCCCTCGTACGACTACGCGCACCCGCTCTCCGACGCCATCGAGGCCATCACGCACTCCCTGTGCACGCTGGAGTTCGAGGACCACCGCCCCCTCTACGACTGGGTGGTGGAGGCGGTGGAGCACGAGCACCGGCCGCGGCAGATCGAGTTCGCGCGGCTGAACCTGACTTACACGCTGCTGTCCAAGCGGCGCCTGCGGGCGCTGGTGCAGGAAGGGCACGTGGCGAGCTGGGACGATCCCCGCATGCCCACGCTCTCGGGGCTCAGGCGCCGGGGCGTGCCCCCGGCCGCCATCCGCGACTTCTGCGAGCGGGTGGGTGTGGCCAAGCGGGACAGCCTGGTGGACGTGGCGCTGCTGGAGTACGCGATCCGGGACCTCCTGAACAAGACGGCGCCGCGGGCCATGGCCGTGCTCAGGCCGCTGAGGCTCGTCCTCGAGGACTACCCCGAGGACGGGGAGGAGACGTTTGCGCTGCAGAGCAACCCCGAGGACCCGAGCGCGGGGACCCGCGAGGTTCCTTTCTCCCGCGTGCTCTGGATCGAGCGGGACGACTTCCGCGAGGTGCCGCCCCCCAAGTATCACCGACTGTCCCCGGGGAGCGAGGTGCGTCTGCGCGGGGCGTATCTCGTGCGCTGCACCGGGGTGGTGAAGGACGCGCGGGGCGAGGTGATCGAGGTGCGGTGCACCCACGATCCGGCCTCGCGGGGAGGGCAGGCGCAAGACGGCCGCCGGGTCAAGGGGACGATCCACTGGGTGTCGGCCCGGCACGCGGAAGACGCCGAGGTGCGCCTGTACGACCGGCTCTTCGTCAAAGAAAACCCCGCCGACGAGAGGGACGGGCTCGACTGGCGCACGCACCTGAATCCGGCGTCGCGGGAGGTCCTCTCCGGCTGCAAGCTCGAGCGGGTGCTCCGCGGGGCCAGGACCGGGACCACCTGGCAGTTCGAGCGCCTGGGCTATTTCTGCCCGGACGCGGACGGGGGATGGAACCGCACCGTGACCCTCAAGGACACCTGGGCCAAGATCGAGGGCAAGCGAGCCTGAAGAGCCGCCGCCTTTCCCACTATCGGATCGAGCGCCGCCTGGGCGCGGGAGGCATGGGCGAGGTCTGGCTCGCCGAGGACCTCGCGCTGGGGCGGCCGGCGGCCCTCAAGCTCCTTCCCCAGGGCTTCCAGCCCGAGCTGCGGCGGCGGCTGCTTCGCGAGGCCGAGGCCTCGGGCCGGCTGCAGCATCCGGCCATCGCCACCTTCTTCGAGTCCGGCGAGCACGAGGGGATCGCCTTCATCGCCATGGAATACGTGGCGGGGCAGAGCCTGCGGGTCCGCCTGGCGCAGGGACGCTTCACCGAGGAGGACGCCACCGTCATCGCTTCCGCCCTGCTGGAGGCACTCGGGCACGCGCACGCCGCGGGTGTCCTGCACCGGGACCTCAAGCCAGAGAACGTGCTCCTCTCCGGCGCGCGCGGCGTGAAGCTCCTCGACTTCGGCCTCGCCCGCCACCTGATCGCCGACCAGGGGCTCTCCCACACGCACACGGCGCTCACGGAGGCGGGCGCGGTGGTGGGCACGTTCGGCTACATGGCGCCCGAGCAGCTCTCCGGCGGCGCGGTGGACGCCCGCACCGATCTCTTCGCGCTGGGCGCGGTGCTCTACGAGATGCTCTCGGGCACGCCCGCCTTCCCGGGGGAGACGGTGGCCGCGCGCATCGCGGCCACGCTGTCGCGCGAGCCGGAGCCGATCGCCGGGGTGGGACCGGGCCTGCACGCGGTGCTGCGCCGGGCCCTGGCAAGGGATCCCTCGGACCGCTACCCGGACGCCGTGAGCTTCCAGCGCGACCTGCGCGACGCCCGGAGCGGCGTCGCGGTGGCGGCGCTCCCGGATTCGCTGGCCATCCTCGACTTCGACCTGCGCTCGTCCGATCCCGCGGACGCGTGGATCGGCACGGGCGTGGCGGAGAGCCTGGCCGCGGACCTCGGCCGTCTCACCGGCGTGAAGGTGCTGCCCAGGCCGCGGGTGCAGGGCGCGCGGTCCGCGGCGGGAGAGGGCGCCGATCCCCACCGCGTGGGCCTGCTCCTGGGCTGCCGGTGGATCGTGTCGGGATCGATCCAGAAGCTCGGCGATCGCCTGCGCCTGGTGGCGCAGCTCCTCGAGGTCGGCACGGGCCGGGTCGCCGCCAGCGAGAAGGTGGACGGCGCGCTCGACGACCTCTTCGCGATGCAGGACCGCCTGGCGGAGCGGCTGGGCACGGATTTCGGGGAGAAGGGGCACGCCCCCCTGGAGGCCCCGGTGCCGCGTCTCGATGCCTACGCCTGCTGGGCCAAGGGCCGCGGCGAGTGGCTGCGCATGGCCAAGGGCGGCTTCGAGCGCGCGGAGGAGTGGTTCGCCGCGGCCGTGGCCGCCGAGCCGGACTACGCGCGCGCTCACGTGGGCCTGGCCATGGTCCACGACATGCGCTTCACCTTCACCACCGACCCCGCCGAGCTGCGCCGCGCGGAGGAGCACGCCCGGCGCGCGCTGGCTGCCGCGCCGGAGGACCCGGAGGCGCACGTCTGGCTGGCCTACGCGCTGTGGCGCCAGGGAGACCTGCGCTCCGCCGAGGAGCTGCTGGCGCGCGGCGCGGTTCTCGATCCCGCCAACGGCTACCCGCCATACTTCCTGGCCTGCATCGCCACGGAGCAGGCGCGGCACGCCGATGCCGTGCCCCTCTTCCAGCGCGCGGTGGCCAACATGCCGCCCTTCGGCTTCGCCTGGCTGGGTCTCGCCAACGCGCACGTGGCCACGGGCGCCCTCGAAGAGGCCGCCTGGTGCTTCGAGCGCACGCTGCGCCTGGAGCGGGACGGGAAGCACGCGACCGCGGGCGCGGGGGGCTACTACGCGGAGCTTCTGCGGCTCCGGGGTGCGCTTCCGGAGGCGCGGGCAGCCTGCCTGCAGGCGCTCGCGTTCGCGGAGGGCTCCGACCACATGTACCGCGACTCCTTCCGCGCGCTCGACCTCTGCACGCTCGCGCGCGTCGCTCTCGATCAAGGGGACAGGGACGCGGCGGCCGCCGCCTCCCATCAGGCGGTGCTTCACGTGCGCGGCCGGCCGCGCACGCTCGGCGGCGGCTTCTGGCTCTGCCGGGCTCTCGCCTGCCAGGGTGCCGTGGAGGAGGCGGAGCAGCTCCTCCGGGAGCGCGGCTCCCTCGACTGGTCCTGGCTCTGGGGCGCCACCGGGGAGGAGGTCCGCCGCGACCTGGCGCGCGCCCGCGTCTAGTCCCCCGGGGGAGGCGGGGGCGGAGGCGCGAACGGAGGGGGCGGCGGAGGCGGCGGGCGCATGGCGTCGAAGCGGCTGCGCTGCTCGGGGGTCAGGACCTCGCGGATGTGCGCGCGCACCGACTCGGCCTGGTCGTGGAGGGTGCTGCGTCCCTCCTCCAGCACCGCACGGATCCGGGTGGATTGCTCGGGTGTGAGGTGCAGCTCCCGCTGCAGATGGACCAGCGGCGGCTGGCGTGGAGGCGGCGGACCCGGGAACCCCCGCTCGGCGTGCCAGAGGTGCAGCAGGGAGGCGCCGGTGACGATGCCGAGCGCGAACGCCGCGAGGAGCGCGAGCACGCCGGAGCGCTGGGCGTTCATGGCATCAGCGCCCGCAGCACGGGATCGTCGCTCTGGGGCGCCGATCCGGACACCACCCAGGCCTCCACGCCCACGCCCGTGGGGTGCGTGGGCAGGAGCAGCGCCGCCGCCGTCACCAGCGCAGCCACCGCCGCCATCGCCGTGAGCCAGCGGGGGGCCAGGGCGGCGAGCTGCACGCGAGGATCCGCCGCCGCCTCCCGGAGCGCGGCGGCGCGGGCCAGCATCCACGGCACGCGCCCGGTGAGGCGCTCCATGCCCTCGTGGTCCTGCACCGTGGGCTCAAGCATGAGGCTCTCCCGTCAGCAGGGAACGCAGTCGCCGGCGCGCGCGCACCGCGCGCCATTTCACCGCCATCGTGGTGGTGCCCAGGCTCCGGGCCGCCTCCGCCATGGAGAGGCCTTCCACCTCCACGAGCACCAGCACGGCCCGGTCGCCCGGAGCCAGGTGACGGAAGGCTCGATCGAGCGCGACCCCCGCCAGCACGTCGTTCTCGGGCGCGGACAGGACCTGCTCCTCCGCCGGAAGCGGCTCCTCGGCCAGGCGGCGGCTGCGGCGGCGGCCGTCCAGGGCCTTGCGCACGGCGATGGCGCGCAGCCACGCCCCCACGTCCCCGGTGGGCAGCGCGTCCGTGCTCCAGGCGGCGATCATTGCATCCTGCACGGCGTCCTCCGCTTCCTCCCGGCCGGAGCGTCCGAGCACGTGGCGCGCGGTGGCGAGCATCGAGGCCCCGTGGCGGCGCAGGAGCCGGGTGGCCGCCTCGGCGTCGCCCAGGCGCGCGGCGCGGAGCGTGGCGAGGTCGTCCTCCCCATCTAGGGCCGTGGCGGGCCCCACCCGGGGGTCTCGGCCAGGAGTTGCAGGAACTCGGTCCGCTGCTCCTCGGTGAGCACCTGCAGGACGTCGCGCGCGAGCTTCAGCCTCGCCTCCAGCAGGTGCGTCTCGGCCTCTTCCGCCTCCTGGCGCAGGGCGCCCAGGCGGCTCTCGTCCGTTCCGGGGCTCCACAGGGCCCGCTCCAGCGCCTGTCGCGCCGCGTGCGCGGCCTCGAACGCCTCGCCGAGCCCCTGGTCCCGGGCGGTGCGCACCAGGGTGCGGATCTGGCTGCGCTGTCCGGCGGTGAGGTCCAGCTCGTGGAGGATGCGCCCTCCCAGCCCGAGCGCCATGTCCGGGGGGGACGGCGGGAGAGGCGGCATGGGGGCGGAGAGGGGCACCGGGGGCGCGGGTGGGCTGGGCGGGGGATCCAGGTTCGGGGCGGCCAGGGTGGTTCCCGTGACGACGAGGGCGGCGCAGGCGATCGAGGTCAAGCGCATCGGAGGGCCTCCTTGTCTGCTCGGGTAGGAGACGCGGGAGAGCGCGTCTCGGTGACTTCAGCTCTTCACGCCCAGGTATTCACTGAAGATGCCGAGGACCACGTTCCGCTCGGCGGCGGCGAAGCCGGCCTCGCGCAGGGCAGTCAGGATGGTCTCGGGCGGCACGCAGTGCTGAATCGTGTCCCAGTAGTAGTGGAACAGGCGCCTCGCCTCCCGGCTGCGGGTCAGAGCTCCCGCCAGCGCCGGCACCACGGTCCCCAGGTACACGCGGGTGGCCAGGCGCCCCGCGCGCGAGCGGGGCGGGGTGATCTCCAGGAGCAGGAGGCGCCCGCCGGGACGGAGGACCCGATGCGCCTCGGCGAAGGTGGTGCGCAGGTCGGCCATGTGGCGCAGGGCGTAGCCCATGCTCAAGAAGTCGAAGGACGCGTCCCTGAAGGGAAGGTGCTCGGCGAAGCCGCGGACGTACCGCAGGGGCGCCACCTTGCGCGCCTGCTCGAGCATCCCCTGGCTGGGGTCGATGCCGGTGACCCGGCCGGCCGAGGTGAGCGACGCCGCGGCCTTGGCGACGATGCCGGTTCCCGTCGCCAGGTCCAGCACCTCCATCCCTGGAACGAGGCCTGCCCGTCTCAGAGCATCGCGGCGGTACCAGCGCCCGCTGCCGAACGACATGGCCCCGATGACCGCGTCGTAGTGCGCGGCGGAGACGTCGAACAGGTGGTCCACCAGCGTGCGGCGCTCCCGCTCGTCCTGGAAGTAGGCGGGGAGCTTGGGGTGCGGAGCGAGAGGACCGGGGGGCGGGGACATGCGCGCGAGTATACGCGCCGGTCAGCCCATGGGCGGTCCCGCGTCCAGGGAGCGCCAGGCCAGGACCAGCACGAAGAGCACGAAGACGAAGAGCGCACCGCCCAGGAGCACGAGCCAGGAGTCCATGCCCGTCCCTCGACAGAAGGCGTGCAGCGTAGCAGATGGCGAAGACGGAAAGGGCACCTCCCGCGAGGTGCCCTTCCCCTTGCCGGCGAGACGCCGGTCAGTAGCGGCGGTTGCCGCCCCGTCCACCGCCGCCGCCGCCGCCGCCCGCGCCGCGCTCGCGCGCCTCGTTGACCGTGAGCGGACGGCCGCCGAAGGCCTGGCCATTGAGGGCGCGGATCGCGCTGTCGGCATCCTCGCTGCTCCCCATCTCGACGAACCCGAAGCCGCGCGGCCGACCCGTGTCGCGGTCGGTCACCAGCTTGACCTCGGTGACCGTGCGGCCACCCTGGCTGAAGAGATCGCGGATCTGGTCCTCGTCCGCGTTGAAGGGGAGATTGCCGACGTAGAGTCTGGTACCCATTTCGAACTCCTTGGTTCCCGATACAGAGATGACCCGGAACTGGCGGCACGGTAGGGGTCCGGCGGCGCTTTGTCAACGTGGCGCTGCCGCCCCCCTCCCGCGTCTAGAATCGGGCAATGTCCCAGGCAGCGGAGGTCCGATCGGCCCGGCGCCAGGACGTGCCCGCGGCCGCCCGGCTGGCTGCGGAGCTGGTGCGGCTCCACCACCGGTTCGATCCCGCCCGTTTCCTGTGCATCGAGCCCCTGGAGGAGGGGTATGCGGCGTTCCTGGCCACCCAGGTGGAGCGGCGCGGGCGGGTGTTCCTGGTGGCGGAGGCGGGTGGGGCCGTGGTGGGGTACGCGCTGGCCGGTCTCGAGGGCCGGGACTGGATGGACCTGCGGGAGGCCTGCGGCAAGCTCTACGACCTCTACGTGGACCCCGGTGCACGCGGGGCGGGCATCGGGCGGCGGCTCGTCGACGAGGCGGTCGCCCGGCTGGCGGCGATGGGGGCGCCACGGGTCGTCCTCATGACGGCCTGGCACAACGAGGGCGCGCGCCGGCTCTTCGAGGAGCTGGGCTTCCGTCCCACCATGCTGGAGATGACCCGGGAGGCGGCCGGGTGACCCCTAGTGGATCGAGAGCCGGACCGCGGCGCAGGCCTCGCTCACGGTCGCCGCGTCGCCGCTGAAGAAGCAGTCCGCGGCAGTGGAGTCGCTCTCCACGCCCATGCGCGCGGAGTAGGTCGTGCCCCGGACACCGCGGAGCCGCACCTGCCCGCGGCCGTTGTCGCACTGCACGTCGAAGGCGACGCCCCCGTACTGCCCGCCGGCACCGGCTCTCCACCCGGGCTGGCAGATCAGCGTCACCGTCTTCACGTCCGTGGGGCGGCCGGCGAAGATCACGGCCGCGAGAAGAAAGAACCCCAGGCGCATCGTCATCCCTCCCCTGCGTGTTGCATACGTTCAGTGGCGGCGTCCGTCCAGGCGCAAGTTGCGGCGGCCGCAGGGGCAACCCCGGGCCCCCGACCTGTGTTAGCCTTCTCATCAACCGGATTGGGTCTTCGCCATCCATCGATCGAGCCCGCAAGGGGAGAGCCGTGCGCACGGATACCGGCCTCCAGCCCATGCACCTGGCCGCCATCGTCCAGGGGTCGGACGACGCCATCTTCAGCAAGGACCTGGACGGGGTGATCCTGTCCTGGAACCCCGGCGCCCAGCGCATGTACGGCTATTCCGCGCAGGAGGCGGTGGGACGGCACGTCACGCTCCTCGTCCCGGAGGAGCTACACCCGGAGATCGATCGCATCATGGAGCGCATCCGGCGCGGCGAGCCCGTGGATCACCACCTCACCCGGCGCCGCCACAAGGACGGTCACCTCCTGGACGTCTCCGTCACCATCTCCCCCGTCAGGGAGGAGAGCGGCCGCATCGTGGGGGCGTCCGCCATCGCCCGCGACGTCACCGACCGGATCCGCTACACCCGCGAGCTGGAGGAGAAGAACGCGCAGCTCCAGCGGGTGAATGGGGCGCTGGAGCGGTTCGCCTACGTGGCCGCCCACGATCTCAAGGAGCCGCTGCGCACCATGTCCGCCTACGCCGAGCTGCTGCAGTCCCGGTACGGCGAGCAGATGGGCGAGGACGCCGACGAGATCATCGGCTTCATCGTCGACGGGAGCGCGCGCCTGCACGCGCTCATCCGCGACCTGCTCGTCTACTCCCGCGTGGGCCAGCACCGCGACGTGACGGAGGTGGCCCCGGAGCCCGTGCTCGCCGGCGCGCTCCAGGACCTCCGCCACGAGATCGAGCGCAGGGAGGCCCAGGTGACCCACGGGCCCATGCCCGGCGTGCGGGCCGATGCCGGCGAGCTCCGCCAGGTGCTGGTCCACCTGCTGGGGAACGCGCTGAAGTTCAGCCGGGCGGAACCGCGCGTCCACGTCTCGGCGGAGCGGGTGGACGGGGAGGTGCGCTTCTCGGTGCAGGACAACGGCATCGGGATCCCCGCCGAGCAGCGGGAGCGGGTCTTCGTCCTCTTCAAGCGCCTCCGGCCCGCCCAGTACGAGGGGACGGGAGTGGGGCTCGCCATCTGCCGCAAGATCGTGGAGGAGTCGGGAGGGCGCATCTGGGCGGAGGAGGCTCCCGGCGGGGGCTCGACCTTCGTCTTCACCCTTCCCCCGGCCGGCTCCTAGCGCAGGTCGCCTTCCACCTCCACCCGCACCTCCACCGACTTCCCCACGCGCAGCACGAACTTGCTGGGATCGCGCAGGCCCCAGGCCACGTAGGGAATGGTGAGGTGCCCGTCCGCGCGGACGTGGTTCCCCGTGGTGGTGACCCTTGCCGGGATCTCGAGGGGGTGCTCGGCGCCGTGGAAGAGCAGCGTTCCCTGGAGGACGATCTCCGAGGTGCCGGTGGGCCTCAGGGTCCCTTGGATCCGCTGGAGGCGGAAGACCGCGCGCGGGTAGCGCCCGCTCTCCAGGACCTTGGCATGCATGTCCTCGTCCCGCCCCTGGTTCCCCGTCTGGGCACGCGCGAGGTCGAGCACGATCTCACCGGAGGCGCGCCCGCTCGCGGGATCGAAGTGGATCGTCCCCGAGGTCAGGGGCACGGTCCCGTGCACGGTGTGTGCCGTGGCATCCAGCGTGAAGGTCACCTTCGTGTCCTTCGGCGAGAGGGCGAGCGCCACGGCCAGCAGGAGCGTCGCCGGCATGGCTCCAGCATACTGCCTGCATGCTCGACCTGGAGAGCTACCTGGCGGTGATGCAGCGGCCCGCGGGGACGCCGGTCATGCACCAGCGATGGGAGCGGCTGCTGTTCCTGCACTGGGCCCACGCTCCCTCCGAGGTGGCGGCGCTCCTCCCTCCCGGTCTCGAGCTCGACCTCTTCGAGGGGCGCGCGTGGGTGGCGGCCACCCCGTTCACGCTCGCCGGGCTGCGGCCGCCGGTGCTTCCCCCCATGCCGGGGGTGAGCCGGTTCCACGAGCTGAACGCGCGCACGTACGTGCACCACAACGGCGTTCCCGGCGTCTGGTTCTTCTCCCTGGACGCCGCCAGCCGTCTGGCCGTGTTCGCCGCCCGCCGCCTCTACCGCCTGCCGTACTTCCACGCACGCATGGAGGTCGTCCCCGAGGATGGAGCGATCCACTACACGTCCCGGCGCACGCACGACGGAGCCCCGGAGGCGGCCTTCGAAGCGATCTGGACGCCCGGCGCGCCGCTCGCGCAGAGCGAGCCCGGCACGCTCCCCTTCTTCCTCACCGAGCGCTACGTGCTCTTCGCCGCCGACCGGCAGGGGATCCATCGAGCCCGGATCCACCACGGGCCGTGGCCGCTGCACGCCGCCGCCGTCGCACACCTGCGCTCCACCCTGCTCGAGGCCGCCGGCCTGAGCACGCCCGGGCGGGAGCCCCTCGCGCATCACTCTCCGGGAGTGGAGGTGGCGGTGTGGCCTCTGGAACCGGCGTGAGGCTAGCGGCTGCCGGCGACCAGGGCGAGGTTCTCCCGCCGGGGACCGATCGCCCGCGCGGCGAGGCGTAGGAGGGGAACGGCGAGCACCACGGCGAGTGCCGTCCATCCCGCCATCAGCGCCAAACCGAGCAGGGGCCGGTCCAGCGCGCGGTGCACCACGAGGAGGATGGCCCCGGGGGGTCCGGCCGCGAGGAGCACGAGCAGCGTGCCCGCGGCCATGGCCAGGCCGTGCGGGTTGCCGCCGGTGCCCGTCCTCCCCAGGTCGGAGGCGACGGGAAGCCATGCGGAGAGGAGCGCGGCCACCGGTGCGAGCAGGACGTAGGTGGCGCCGCTTCCCAGCAGGACGGCGGCCCAGTCCAGGGCCGAGCCGCCGGGGGAGATGCCGGCGGCGCAGATCAGGGCCAGCACCAGGGTTGCGCCGTAGACGAGACCGCACCCCACGGCCTTTCCCACCACGAGCGCCCACTCGGACAGCGGCAGCAGGAACTGCAGCGTCAGCCCCGCCCGGTCGGAGGCGAACTGGTTCATGGTGAACGCCTGGAGGGCGTAGAGACCGAAGATGGCGCCGGCCCCGAGCAGGAGCGGGCCATCCGCCCAGGCACCCCCCCCGGGGAGCTCGTCCGGGATCTTGCGCGAGAGCACGCCGAACACGAGGACCAGGGGGGCCGGGGTGAGCACCACCAGGCGGCCCCGCACCGTGCGCAGTGCGGTGCGCAGCTGGGCCAGCGCCACCGCGGACGACGCGGGAGAGAGGAGGGGAAGGCGGCGGGCCGCGGCCGCGGCAGTTCCCGCCGCCCCACGGGGGGCGCCCGACTCCACCGTGGTCAGGACGCGACGGTGGGCGCCCGCGGAGACGGCATAGAGCACCGCCGCCTCCAGCACCAGGGACCCCATGGGAAGCCACCCCCCCGCCGGGCCGTGGCGGAGCCCCTGCCGGAGGGCGCGCGCGTAGAGCTCCGAGGGGAGCACGGGGGTGCCGCGCGGCAGGGAACGGGCGATCCTCGGGGGCCGCCCTGCACCCTCGGCGCGGCGCAGCTCGCGTTCCACCCGGTCCCCGATGAGGGCGGGGAGCAGGCTGAGCGCGGACAGGCCGAGCACGAAGAGCACGGTGAAGGTCTCGGCCCGGCGCCGGTTCCGGAGAAACCACCGCGCGAGCTGGGCGGCCGCGGAGGCAAGACACACCAGGACGAGGAGGAACGCCATTCCCGCGAGCAGGGCCACCAGGGCGGCACCGCCGTTCCCGCCCAGGAGGAGGCCGAGAGGCAGGAGGAGGAGCGCCGGGACCACGTAGAGCACCCAGGGATCGATCAGCGCCGTGAGCGCCTCCACGTGATGGAGCCTCCGGTCCGACACAGGGAGCGTGCGCAGCCGCGTGCTGCCCGTGAGTCCGCCCTGGGCGGGGCCGGTGAGCGCACCCAGGACCACGATCACGAGGACGACGAGGAGGACTCCCCGGACGGCGAGGAGCACGGGGAGGGGATCGATGCCGTGCGAGCCCACCGCCCACCCCGCCCCCAGGGCCGCTCCGCCCAGGCCCAGACCGGCGACGACCACGCCCAGGAGCAGGAGGAGAGGGACGAGCGCCGCCAGGACCCGCGACAGGCGTTCCAGCGCATCCCGTCGGGCGCTGCCCCGCAGGCTCCCCACGAGAAGCCGCCAGCGCAGCCAGACGAACGCGCGCAGGAAGCCGATCACGAGGAAAGCCAGTCGAGGGCGGCAGCGGTTCCCCCCGGAGCCGCCACCAGGTCCAGGAACACCTCCTCGAGCGTGCGCGATCGGCCCGCGGTCTCCCGCAGCACGTCCAGCGGCCCCTGGGCCACCAGGCGGCCGCGGTGGATCACGCCCACGTGGTCGCAGAGGCGCTCCACCACCTCGAGCACGTGCGAGGTGAGAAACACCGTCCCGCCCCCGGCCACGAAGTCGGAGAGCACGTGCCGAATCTTGCGGGCGCCCACGGCGTCGATCCCCTCGAAGGGCTCGTCGAGGAAGAGGAGGCGGGGCGCGGGCAGGAGCGCCGCCGCCAGGGCCAGCTTCTTGCGCATCCCGTGCGAGTAGTCCGTCACCAGCTCGCCCGCCGCCGGCGTGAGGTCGAGGAACGCGAGCAGCTCCGTGGAGCGCGCCTGGAGGACGTCCCGCGCCAGGCCGTGCACCTGGCCCACGAAGGCGAGGATCTCGGCCGCGGTCAGCCGCTCGAAGAGGCCGAGGTCCTCGGGCACCACTCCCAGCTTCCGCCGGATGGCGACCGCATCGTCGGCGGGATCGAGACCGAGGATGCGGAAGCTCCCCGCACTGGGACGGAGGAGGCCGGTGAGGCACTTGATGGTGGTGGATTTGCCGGCGCCGTTCGGTCCCAGGAAGCCGTAGAAGCTGCCGCGCGGCACCACCAGGTCGATCCCGTCCACGGCGGGGACGTCCCCGAAGACCTTGCGCAGGCCGTGCGTGGTGAGCGCGGGCTCCATCCCGCGCAGGGTACACGGAGGGGCCTCACGGGCAGGCGCCCGAGGCGTCGAGGACACGCGGCCCGGCGGTGCCCTCGCCGGCCGGACCCGGCACCGAGTTCCCCATCCCCACCACCAGGTACCAGTAGAGCGCGCCGGTGGCAGGAAGCTCCTGGAGCACCGGCCCCGTCGCGGTGCCCGTTCCCTCGAAGCGGACGCAGGAGTCGACGGCGGAATCGAGCAGGGCGGGATAGCCGGCGGCGCTCCCCCGATGCAGGCGGTAGCTGACCGCCCCCGCCGCTCCCGGCCAGGACAGCGCGTCCTTGTCCGTCCAGGACAGCGCTCCCACCTCCTCCACCGTGCAGGGGGAGAGGTCGATCTCCTCCTGGTCCACGTTCTGGCTGATCTTGCCTCGCGAGTCGGTGACGTGCAGGCGCGCCGCGAACACGCCGGCGGCCGTGTACGTGTGCGAGATCGTGGGAGACGCCTGCAGCACGGCCGGGCTGCCGTCCCCGAAGTCGAACTGGTAGGAGGCGATCGTGTCCCCGGCGTCGGGGTCGCTGGAGGCCGACGCGTCGAAGTTCACCGTGACCGGGGCGCAGCCGGAGGCCGGCTCCCGCGTCAGCTCGGCATGGGGCGCCGTGTTGG
This sequence comes from Candidatus Polarisedimenticolaceae bacterium, assembly GCA_036274395.1. Taxonomy (GTDB): domain Bacteria; phylum Acidobacteriota; class Polarisedimenticolia; order Polarisedimenticolales; family DASUFT01; genus DASUFT01. The sequence goes on from DASUFT010000053.1 coordinate 52,716, forward strand.
ACCGGCAGGAGGCGTTCCCCACCAGCGCGTAGGCGCTTTCCGGCGAGACATCGCTGGCGGCCGAAGAGGTCACCGGCAGGCCGTCCGGGCGTGCGAAGAAGGTCCTCGCCTGCAGCACGGAGAGCGTCTGCCCCGCCGTGACGAAGTCGACGAGGGCATTCGACACCACGATGCGGACGGTGCCCGAAGGGGGGTCATAGCTTCCGTCGTCCGCGCTTCCCAGGCGGGTGGGCAGGTTCGCATTGGGGGGCGACACCCTGCCGTACTCGAAGCTCGGCACCCCCAGCGCGCTCGTCTTCATGGCCACGTAGTTGCGATCGCCGTTGCCGTCCGGAACGGGCCGGTTCCAGATCACGTACCACTGGCTCCCCGCGGGGGCGCTGGCCGCCTCTCCGAGCTGGAGCGTGAAGACGAGCTTGGCGCTGCCGTCGGTGCCGTACGGCTCGGCCACGGACAGGCTCTTCACGTCCACGGCGGCCGTGGGAGGCGTGTTGGGCGCGGGGTCGTCGGCGTCCACCGCCGTCGTGACCCCGGGCGTGGTGCAGGGATCCGTCCCGGGGGGCACGCCGGGGGGGACGAACGTCTCTCCGCAGAGGGGGCCCTCCCCGGCGGCGTTGACGGCGGCGATCTCGTAGAAGTAGCCGGTGGCCGGGTCGGCGGTGATGTCGAGATAGGAGCCCTTGGCGGCGGTGGTGGCCAGCGAGGTCTCACCGCCGCTCGTCACGCCGCGGTAGAGGTGGAACTGCGTCACGTCGGCGCCGCCGTTGTCGGGAAGCGTCCAGCTCAGGCGCACGACCCCCGGCGCCACCCGCGCCGCCGAGAGGCGCGGCGCCCTGGGCACCACGGGCTCCACGGGATCGAACTGCGGGAAGAGCCGCTTCCCGCCCGACTGCCTGGCGATCACCGCCTTGGAGGTGAAGTCGTTGACGCCGGCGGCGATGCAGGACTGGGTGATGCACCCATCCGCGAAGGAGACGAGCACGCGTCCCTGCCCGTCCACCTGGGCGTCGATGAAGTCGAGCAGGTTCCGGTCGTCGGGGACGTTCGAGCAGGTCGTCCCCTCGTTGCAGATGGAGCCTCGCTGGACGGGATCGAGCGGGGTCGCGTCCACCGTGGTCCAGGTCGCGCCCCCGTCGAAGGTGTGGGCGACGTAGAGGTGCCAGGACCCGTGGAAGGCGCTCGGGTTCTGGTAGTCGCCTTCCTGCTGCGTCCCCAGGAAGGCGAAGGCGGCACGGTCGTCGTGTCCCGCCACCACGGCCGGGAAGACGATGCTCCGGATCCCCAGCGCGGCACCGACGTCCTGGTGATCGCGCCAGGTCAGGCCCTTGTCGTCGGAGGTGGCGATCCAGGCGTGCCCGTCGTCCCGCTGATAGCCGAGGTAGACGCGCCCGCCGGCGCCGATGCCCAGGGAAGGGTCGGTGAGGGCGCCGTTGTAGGTGCCGGTGCTCCCCGGGATGGGACGCACGGACCAGGTGGTGCCGGCATCCTCGGAGACCACGACGGCGGTCTGCACGGGCGTCCCGCAGTTCTTCACGGGGACGTAGACCGTCCCGTCCGGAGCGACCTTGAGGTGTCCGTGGATGGCGCCGCACTGGGTGAGGTCCCAGGCCGCCACTCCGGGGCCGAAGGTGAGCCCGCCGTTGCGGCTCAGCGCGCAGAAGGAGGTGGCCACCGACTGCGAGCAGTAGTAGACGGCGTGCGGGTACTCCCCGGTGGGACCGATGGGATCGGAGGCGGGGAAGGGCCCGCCGCCGATGGTCTGGTGGTCGGCGCCCGCCGGCGTCCCGCATCCCTGGCTCGGTGTCCAGGTGGCGCCGTCGTCGTCGGTGAAGGCGGTGAGGCTGCACGCTCCCGTGAGCTGGGAGACGAAGGTGCGGTGGGTGGCGGGGTCGGTGAAGAGGATGGGATCGAGGCTGGTCGTGCCCGTGGTGGTGAAGCTCACGTCCTGCCAGCTGGTGGCGGCGGGGGAGGCGCAGTCGTCGAAGCCCACCTTGAGCGTGTCCAGCCCCGCGATGTAGAGCACGTTCCCGGACTGGAGGTTGACGCCCAGCGTGGGCTCACCGGCTCCGTTCCCCATGCCCGCGGGCGCGGCATAGCTCTCGTACCGCGGCCGCCCCGGCACCGTGGGCTGCAGCGGCGGCTCGGGCGGGATGGCGTTGGGGAGGAGCTGGACCGTGGCCGTGTAGACGTCGCCACCGGCACCGGTGACGACGTCGTAGGGGACGACCTGGACGGTGAACGTGTGCGTGCCTGGCTGCGCCTGCACCTGCACGGCCTCCTGCTCGCCGGTGGTGCCGGTGGACTCCTTGACCATGGCCCCCGTGGAGTCGAAGAGGTAGAGGTCGAAGTCCGAGGAGGTGTTCAGAAACTGCAGATCCACGCGCAGGAAGTAGACGGTGGGGTCTCCCGGGGCCACGGATACGGTGAGGGCGAAGTCGTCGCAGGGGAGGAGGGGGTCGAGGCAGACGGGTGGCTGCCCGGGTGCGGCCGGGGTCGCCGGCACCGCGGTCATGTTGGTGAAGTCGAAGGGCCCGCCGGAGTAGACGAGCGGTCCGTTTCCGGGGCTGATCGTCCCGCTGCTCGGATCGGCCGCTCGGGTACGGGAGATGGAACCGAGACACAGCACGGCCAGAAGGACGAAACGACCTCCTCCACGACACGAGGACATGGCGGAACCCCCCTTGGCGAGCGGCCGTTTCCGGCCGGGTGGCGCGTTGAGGCGATTGTGCGCCCGGAAGGGGGGATGCGCTACTTCCGCGGCACCGGCCCGTCAGCTTCCCTGCGTCGGCCTGGAACGAACTGCCGCATGATCTCATGGCCGACACTTCAGCTCTTCCGCTCGAACTGGGTCTGGCGCTCCGCTTCCTTCAAACGACCGAGGCGGAACATGGCAGGGACTTCCTTCTCGGAGACGATGGCTTGCGCGGCCAGCTCCCCCACGGCGGGACCCAGCTTGAAGCCGTGGCCCGAGCCACCGCCCAGCAGCCAGACGTTCTCCCGCTCCGGGTGGCGGTCCAGCACGAGGTGTCCGTCGGGACTGTTCTCGTACGGGCAGACCTCGGCGCGCAGCAGGGGAGCCGCCGCAAGCTCCGGGAAACGCTTGGCGAGGAAGTCCCGTGCCAGAGCGAGCTGCTCCCTGCTGGGGGTGCGGTCGCCGGAGGTGGGGTCGAAGGGAGCGCCGCGCGTGTCGTCCGCCAGCTTGAAGCCGCTCCCCAGGTCGGGCATGCCGTAGCGGATGCGTTCGCCGAAGTCGAGCCACACCGGCAGGCTCCCCGGCGCGTAACGGTCGGCGGGGGAGGCGGGGGTGCCGAAGTACAGGACCTCCTGCCGGGTGGGCCGGAGGCCATCCCCCAGCACCTCCGGGAACAGCCGCCCCAGCCAGGGACCGCAGGCGAAGACGACCACGTCCGCGTCCACTTCATCCGAGGACTTCACCTCCGCACGCGCGTAGGTCCCACCCGCATCCACCAGGGCATCGCGCACGGCGGCGCAGGCCCGCCGCGCATGGAGCACGCCGGCCTCCCGCTCGAGGTACACGGAGCGCACGCCCTCGAAGGAGAGGATCGGGAAGCGGCGGGTCGCTTCCCGCACGGTGAGCTCCTGCAGCGAGAAGCCGGACGCCTCGAGGACCGGCCGCGAGGCGCGCACATAGCGGTCGTCCTCGCCCAGGAGCCACAGGGCACCGGTCTGCACGTAGAGGGGCTTGGCGAGCGCCTGTCCCAGTGCGATCCACTGCGGCAGGGCCCGCCGCACCATCTCCGTGTAGACGCGGTCCGGTCCGTACACCGCCCGCAGGACCCGGGTCTCCCCCCCGGAGCTGGCCCGCGGATTCCCCGGTCCCCAGGCATCGAGCAGGGAGACGCGCGCACCCAGACGCCGGAGGTGCAGCGCCGTCCACCCCCCGAAGGCGCCCGCCCCGATCACGGCCACGTGCAGCACGGGTGAAGTGGACCGCATGGCGGAGGAAACGGTCAATCCCACCTTTCAAGAAACGATCCATAATCACCGCGGGGGTGTGGAATGGGAGTTCCTCAAAGCGACAGGTTTGCCTGGACGCTCTGGGTGGTCCCTGCCCTGCTGGCCCTCCTCGCCTTCGCGAACACGCTCGAAAACGCGTTCGTCTACGACGACCGGGACCTGATCGTCCAGAACCCGTCCGTCCACGCCCTGGGGGAGCTGCCCGAGGCGTTCACCCGCCCCATGTGGTCCTTCCGCACGAGCGCCGCGACGAACTACTACCGGCCCTTGCCGGTCGCCGTGTACACCCTGCTCTGGGCCGGGGGAGGGGGGGCGCCGTGGCCGTTCCACCTCCTGAACGTCCTCCTCCACGCGGCCAACGCCACGCTGGCGGCGGCCCTCGTGTTCCGTCTCTCCCGGAAGCGCGCGCTCGCCGTGGCCGCGGGTGCGCTGTTCGCGGTGCATCCGCTCGGGTCGGAGGCGGTCGCCTGGGCCTCGGGGCTTCCGGAGCTGATGTACGCCGCGGCGGTCCTCGGGTTCCTCCACCTGCACCTGTCGAGCAGGCGTCTCCTGGCCGGCGGTGCGCTGCTCGTCGGTCTCCTATCCAAGGAGACGGCCGCGGCCGCGCTCCCCCTGGCGTTTCTCCTGGATTGGACCGGGAAGGGAGACGTGGGCCGGGCGTTGCGGCGCACGGCGCCCTACCTGATCCCCCTGACCGTCGTGCTCGCCCTTCGCCTGAGCGTCCTCGGCGGCCTCGTCCCCCGCGCCGGCGGAGCGCTCGACCCGGCGGAGGCCCTCGCGGCGGTGCCGCGCATGCTGGCCGCCTATCTCGGGCTCCTGGTCGCACCGGTCGGCCTGGCGGCGCACCACGCCCTTCCCCGGTGGACGGACCTCCACGTGCTCGTGGGCTGCACCGTCGCTCTCGGGCTCTTCCTGCTCCGTCCCCGGCGCTCGGTGCCGCTCGGCCTCTGTCTGCTCCCCCTGCTTCCCGTGCTCTACGTCCCGTTTCTCGGGGTGAGCCCGCTCGCGGAGCGCTACGCCTACCTTCCCATCGCCGGGATGGTCTGGATCGTTTGCGATCTCCTCGGCCGGCACGGTGCCCGGAGCCTCGCCGCCCTCGCCACGGTGCTCGTCCTCGCCGGCGGCATGGCCACCGTGGTGCGGAACCGTGTCTGGAGGGACGAGCGCACGCTGGCAGAGTCCATGCTGCGGGCCGACCCCGGCGCCCAGCCCGGCTACCTCATGCTGGCGAAGTGGCACTGGGACCGCGGCGACAAGGAAGCCGCCGTCGAGGTGTTCGAGCGTGGCCTCGCCTGGCTGCCGGAGGACCGGGAGCTCGCCGCCTCTCTGCTGGTGGCGCGCTGGAGCCAAGGGACCGTGCCGCCCGACGAGGCCATCCCCGCCCTGGAGACGCTGTCGGCGGAGCGGCCGGGGGACGCCATGCTTCACTTCAACCTGGGGGAGGCCTACCTCCGGATGGAGCGCACCGAGGATGCGGAGGCGAGCTTCGCCCGGGCCCTGGAGGCGCGCTCGACCTGTCCCGAGTGCCTGGTCGGACGGGGCGTGGCGGCAGGACGCCGGGGGGACCACCGCCTCGCGGCCGACTTCGCCCGGCAGGCGCTCGTCCTGTCGCCCGGGGACGTGCCGGCGCTCCGTCAGCTCGGCGTCAGCCTGCTCCGGCTCGGGGACGCCGGCGGAGCCGTCGACGCCCTCGAGGAGGCGGTGCGCGGGGCGCCCGAGGACGCGGAGGTCTGGAATGCCCTGGGGGCCGCCTACGCCAGCGCGAACAGACCGAACGAGGCCGAAGGCGCCTGGACGCGGGCGATCGGGCTCGATCCCGGGCAGGAGAACGCGCGCCGGAACCTGGAGCGCCTGCGCGCCCGTTAAACCCTCCTGCCCGTGACCGAAAGCGCTCTTGATTTTGCGGTGTCCGGGCGTACTGTGACGGCCTCCATCCACGAGGTCCACGTGAGGGGTGGCGGCGTGCGGGTCGGGCTCGTCCTCGTCGCCTTCGCCTGGGGTACCCTGGCCGCCCGCCCTGCCTCCCTTCGCGTCGCGGACGTCGCTCGCCTGAGCGATCCCGTCCTCCTGGAGCGGATCTGCCGGCAGGACGCCAGTCCGAGCGTGCGGGCGGCTGCGCTGGCGCGCCTCGACGACCCGCGCCTCCTGGCCTCCCTCGCACGCTCCCACCCCGACTGGCGGATCCGGAAGGCCGCGGTGGCGCGGGTGCAGGAGCGTGCCGTCCTGACCCTGGTGGCGGAGCGCGATGGCGACGCCGACGTGCGCGAGGCCGCCCGGCGCAGGCTCGATCCCGCGCGGGAAGCGGCGGGCACGCCGGAGCGGAGGATGCGGCAGCTGCTGAGCGACCCCGTCTTGACGGCGCGGTTCGGGCCGCTGGCGCTTCGGACCCGCGTGTCCGAGGAGGCGCGGGAGTACGCAAGGAACGGAGAGCGCGGCCAGGTCCTGGTGGAGCGGGTGGAGGTGGAGATCCGAGGCGGGGGCGCGGTCCTCTTCGAGAAGGAGTACCAGGGCAGGAAGGGCCGGCGCTCCGAGTCCTTCCTCGACTCCCGGGTGAAGCGGCACGCGGCCGAGGTCGATCTCGTGGAGGTCGCGGCGGCGCTGCTCCAGGGGTCCGGCCCGGGGCTCCTGCGGAAGGGGGCCCGGTCCGCGGACAAGTACGTCCGGGCCGCGGCCGAGGACCTCCTGGACGGGCAGGGCACGGCGCGGGTGAGCGCTCCCGTGGTCCCCACCCTCACCCCGGCGGCGCGCGACTTGCCGGACTGGGAGCCGAACCCGTTCCTCCTCGAGGTGGAGGCGAAGCCGCGCGAGGGGGATCTCGACGTGGACGCGATCGACTACCCGGTCGTGCCCAGGGTGGATCCCCTCCTGGCCGTGCAGCAGCAGGGGGAGATCTCCCGCACCCCGGATGGGTTCTCCGCCTTGCTGCGCGACTTTCCCGGGCAGGTCTCCGCCTCGTCGCCTCCCGACGCCACCGGTGCCGTGGGCCGCCACCACTACGTGCAGGTGGTGAACCAGTCGGTCTCGACCGTGCGCGTCTTCGACAAGGTCACCGGCGCGAACCTGAAGACCTTCACGATGCAGTCCCTTGCGGCCGGGCCTCCCTGCAGCTCGGGCTTCTGCGATCCCGTCGTGGTCTACGACACCGTGGCCGACCGCTGGCTCATCGCCGAGCTCCCCAGCAGCGGCGGAAACGTCTGCATGTACGTCTCCACGTCGGAGGACCCCACCGGGACCTGGTACGCCTACGCCTTCCCCGTGGAGTCGAGCCTGCCCGACTATCCCAAGTACGGTGTCTGGCCCCAGAGTGGGGGCGGCTCCTATCTCATGGGCGCGAACGCGGGAACGAGCAGCGTGCGCGACCTATTTGCCTTCGACCGCGCGCGCATGCTGGCCGGACAGCCTGCCACCTTCCAGAAGTTCTCCGTACCCCGGCTCCCCAACCTGGGCTTCCAGCTCGTCCTTCCCTCGTCGCTCCAGGGGACCGTGCCCCCCCCCGAGGGCGAGCCCGCGCTCTTCGTGCGCCAGCGAGACGACGAGGCACTGAGCGGGGCGGCGACCGCGGAGGACTTCCTGGAGCTCTGGGCGCTCGCCGTGGACTGGACCACGCCCGCGAACTCGGTGCTCCAGCAGCTTCCCTCCCTTCCCATCGCGGACTTCGACCTCACGCTGTGCGGCATCGGCACGAGCTGGGCCTGCATGCCCCAGCCCGACACGTCCCAGAAGCTCGACCCCATCCGTGAGCCGCTCCACTTCCCCGTGCACTACCGCAACCTCGGCGACCACCAGGCCCTGGTGGGCGCCTTCCCCACGGACGTGGACGGCACCGACCACGCCGCCCTGCGTTGGTTCGAGCTGCGCAAGGAGGGGGGCGGGTCCTGGACCGTCCACCAGGAAGGCGTGATCGGGGGGGAGAGCGGCGTGCACCGGTCGGTGGGCTCCATCGCCATGGACCAGTCGGGAAACCTGGCGGTGGCGTACACGCGCACCGGCACCAGCGCTCCCTACTTCCCCTCGCTGTACTACCGGGGGCGCCTCGCCGGCGACCCGCCGGGCACGATGCCGCAGGGGGAGTACGTCCTGGTGGACGGCGTCACGTCCAAGACGAACAACGAGCGCTGGGGCGACTACGCGGGGATGTCGGTGGATCCCGAGGACGACTGCACGTTCTGGTTCACCTCCCAGTACGGCGGTTCCGGGAGCACGCGGGTGGCGGCGTTCCGGTTCGATGCCTGCGGCTGCGCCGCCGTCCCCGCCGCACCGGCGGTCGTGGCGTCCGCGCCCTCCGACAACCGCATCGAGCTGAGCTGGGAGGACTCGGCCACGCCGGAGATCGTGGCCTACCGCGTGCTCCGCGCCACTGTCTCCGGCGGACCCTACACGGAGATCGCCTCCGTCCCGGACGTCAGCCCGGGAGCGGGGGGGGGAGCGCCGTACGTCTTCCAGGACGACGGCGTCAGCGGGGGGATCACCTACTACTACGTGGTGCGCGCGACGGACGGGGCGGCCTGCACGTCCGCCGGCTCCGCCGAGGTGGCGGCGCGCGCCACCGGACGCTGCACGCTGGCGCCGGCCTTCGCCGGCCTGGAGGCGGTCGTCAACGCCGCGAGCGAGACCTGCACCCTCCGCCTGACGTGGGCACCGGCGACCCCCGCCTGCGAGGGCCCCGTCTCCTACAACGTCTATCGCGGCGACAGCGCCGCGTTCGTTCCCGGGACCGGTAACCGCATCGCCGAGGGCGTGGCGGAGGGGGCGTACGTGGACTCTGGCGCGCTCCAGGACCGCGTGCCCGCCTACTACGTCGTGCGTGCGGTGGACGGAGCGAGCGGCGTGGAGGACGGGAACCTCGTGCGCCGGAGCGCGGTCCCCAGTGGGCCCGTCGCCACCACGGCGCTGGCGGACAGCTTCGAGGCCGGAGGCGGGTTCGATCTCCCGGGGTGGACCCGCCAGACGCTGGCCGGTGCCACCAGCTGGACGTGGTCCACGGCACGCGCCTACGACGGCACGCATTCCTGGTTCGCCGCCGACGTGGCCGGGATCAACGACAAAGTGCTGGTCAGCCCCACCTTCGGGGTCGGACCGGCCACGGTCCTGAGCTTCCGGCACACCTATCAGTTCGAGGGGGGCCTCACCACCTGCTACGACGGCGGGACGCTCGAGGTCTCGACGGACGGCGGCGCGACCTGGGGCGTGATCCCGGCGGCGGATTTCCTGGCCGGCGGGTACACGGGGGTGGTGAATCCGGGCTTCTCCAACCCCATCGGCGGCAAGCCGGGTTGGTGCGCGGGCGTGCTCGGCCCGATGATCGCGGTGACCGTGAACCTGGGAGGGGACGCGAGCCTCGTGAACCGCGAGGTGCGCGTGCGGTGGCACGAGGGGGACGACACCATCGTCGGCTCCGGCGGCTGGTACGTGGACGCGGTGACGGTGGCGGCCGCGCAGACCGCGGCGGCCTGTGCGCCCGGCCCCGCCCTCCTGGCCGCGGGAGAGGCGGCGCAGCTGCGCGCCGACCGGAGCGGGGCGAGCGTGGCGCTCTCCTGGGACGGCTCCTGCCTCGCCAGCGACGACGACTACGCCGTCTACGAGGGCACGCTCGGCGCGTTCACGAGCCACGCGCCGCGCCTGTGCTCCACGGGAGGAGCCCGCACGGCCTCCTTCGACCTCCCCGCGGGCAGCGTCTACTGGCTGGTGGTGCCGCGGAACGGCGCCGCCGAGGGCTCCTACGGGGTGGACGGGTCCGGCACGGCGCGGCCGGCTTCGGCCGCCGCCTGCCTACCGGCGAGCGTCGGGCTCTGCCCGTAGCTCCTCCGCGGGTTCCACGAACTCGCGGAGGTGCCAGTAGCGCTTTTCCAGCTCGCCCAGCCGGTTGTACGCGCGCGGCAGCACCAGGGGCCGCCCGCTCGCCCCGGAGAGCACCAGCCTGCGCCGGCGATCGGTCCGCATGCGCAGCTCGCGGGGGAGCCGGTACACGCTCCACAGCACGAAGAAGTACCGGACGCAGATCTCGCCCGTGCGGAGCTCGTAGCGCCGCTGCAGCGCGTCCACCGCCCACACCGCCAGGATCGTGGCCGAGGCGCCGAGCAGGAAGCGGTCCAGCACGCGCAGCACCGGCCAGCGCGCGAGGAGGTACGCCCAGATGCCGCATGCCAGGGCGAGCACGGCGGCGAAGGCGGCGCGCGCCGGCCCCTCCGGCCGGAGAAGGATCATGGTACGGCCATTACATCACGGACAGGCCGCAGGGAGCAGGCGCTCCACCGAGGCGGAGTTGAACCCGTAGGTGCCGGCACCACACGCATTCTGTCCCCGCACCAGGTAGTAGTAGCCGGAGCCCGGGGAGGGATCCGGCCTGCCGTCGAGGAAGCTCGGGGTGGCACCGTCGTTGCCGAGGCATGCCGCGGATGCCGTGCCGCCGCCCTGGAGAGCGGCCAGCGTGGCCCCGGCGACGTCATAGACCACGCCCGCCCCGGAGGAGGCCCAGCTCAGCGTGGTGCCGCCGGCCCGGGCCAGCTGGAGACCGGCGGTCTCGGGGGGCCTCGCTCCGGGCGTTCCCGGTGCGCAGCTCCCGCCGTCGCAGGTGTCGCCGCTGGTGCAGGCGTTGCCGTCGTCGCAGGGGTTGCCGTCGGGCTGCGTGCCGCAGGTGTTCGGCGTGCACGCGTTGGGAAGACGGGTCTGGGTGACGGCCACGTCGTCCAGGTAGAACCCGGACAGGTGCAGCCCGGGATCGGAGGTGAAGCGCCAGCGGAACCGGACGCTGTCGCCGGCGGACAGGCCGGAGAGGGGATGGCAGCGGTGCGCGTAGGCGGTGACCGGCGCCGTCGTCCAGTCGGTGCACGTGGTCCCGCCGAGCAGCGGTCCCGTGATCGCCAGCTTTCCGGCGGGGTAGCCGCAGGCGTTGATCGGTGGGGACTGCGTGCAGCTCAGGGCCTCCCAGCCCGTGACGTCGTCGGAGGCCGCGCAGCCGCTTCCGGGGTCGTTGCTCGGCGCCGGCGCGTCGAGCCAGGGCCCGCCGTTCACGGAGTACTCCACGGCTACGCCGTCCCAGTGGTACTCGAGCTGGTGCCGCTCCCAGTACTGCAGCTGGAGCGTGCCCGCCGCGACCGTGAGTGGCGGTGTCTGGACTTCCGCGCACTGGTTGGCGCCGTAGGTGGCCGCCGCGGTGGGTCCGGCGTTGCGGTAGGCGTAGGCCCCCCCGGGCGTGTGATTGGCGCCCGCGTCGTCCACGGTGCGCACGAACCGCCACATCTGGTCCGCGGTGTCTCCGGCCTCGGGCACGTTCAGGCGCAGGAAGGCGGTGGTATCACCGCCTCCGTCGGTCCAGGTGCCCCCGCCGCTCTGCAGCCCCGGACCGTAGGCCGTGCCGGAGGCCACGGCGCCGTTCCCTTCCTCGTTCCCCCCGCCGCACGTGCCGCCGTTCCCGGTGCTGTCGTCCTCGGCGCGCACCGCGTAGTAGTAGGTCGCGCCGCTGGTCAGGTTGTCGTCGTCCAGGTACCCCCCCGGGCTCGTCACGCAGGAGGCGATCCGGTTGGCAGCGGAGGGCACGAAGTCCGGCACCGTGCCGCGGAACACGTTGTAGCGGAGGTTGGGGGTGAGCGGGCACCGGGAGGTGCCGGGGCTCCAGATCACCTCCACCCCGCAGCTCGTGCGGTCGGAGCTGCTCGCGCTCTGCACGCCTGCGAAGGACGGCTCGAGGTTGCAGGTCCCGGTGGCCGTGACCTGCACGCAGGCGCTGGCCGTGAGGGTCTGGCAGCGGCCGCCGGCGTCGCTGGCGGCGCGCACGCGATAGGCGTACGTCAGCCCGCCCTGCACGGTGGTGTCCGTGAAGCTGGTCTGCCCGCCCGGGACCTTTCCCACCGGCTGGTACAGCCCGGGGCTGGCGCAGGTCCCCTCCGCCCGCTCCACCGCATACGCGGCAGCCAGGCCGCCGGCGGGGGCCCAGCTCACCTGCACCTGGTTGTCGGCGGGGGCGGTGGCGGCACCGATGGTGGGAGCCGTGCTCGGGCGGGACGTGCAGGTGGTGGGCGCACACTGGCCGGCGCCGCTCCCGGCCGGGAAGGCAGCGGATGCGATCCGGGTGGACCAGCTCCCCGCCGCGGTGAAGTACTGGTTCACGTACCAGAAGGTGCAGTCGTCGAAGGGATCGACGCTCATGCTGGTGTAGTCGCCCCAGCGGCTGTTCGTGTTGTTGGCGGTCCCGGTCACGATCGTGGTCTCGGGTGCCGTCATCGTGCCCAGGGGGTCGGTCTTGGCCCGCCCGGTGTAGCGGATGCTGTGGTTGTCGCTCCCCGCCGCCGTCCCCGTGGTGCTGTACCCCACCAGGAGGTTCTCGGCGCCGTCCATGGCCAGCGAGGGCATCCAGCGCGAGCGCCCGTTGGCCACGTCGGCGATGGTCCCCTGCTGCCGCATGCAGGGATAGGCGGTGCAGACGGCGTCCGGGGCGCCGGAGAGGCGGATGTCGTACCAGCGCACGCCGGAGACGACGCCGGTGACGCCGGGATCGACGGAATGGCTGACCACGAGGGACTCGTGGTCGATGAAGTTGCGGTAGGCGGCGCGGAACATCAGCCGGTCGGCGAGCGATCCCACCCGCACCGTCGTCCCCGGCTGGGGAATGCAGGAGCCGCCTCCGCCGCAGGCACCGCTGGCAGGTGCGATGGGAACCGTCGCCTGCACGGTCCGCGCCGTGTTGGCGGGAGCGTTGAAGTCCACCTTCATGCGGTAGACGACCATCCCCTCCGGATTCCAGGAGAGGAAGATCCCGGGGGCGCCGGTGGGGGGAGGGGCGAAGCCGTCGAGGTCGGCGGGCATGTGGCCGCCCTCCAGGGGATCCTGCAGGACTTGCCAGGTGGCTGTGGGATCCCCTGCCAGCATCTTCGGGCGGTCCATGGCGGCGAACAGCGCGGCCACGTAGCCGCCGCTGGTCGAGGTGAAGGCGTGCGCCATCATGTAGTACGCGTCCTGCCAGACCCCGAAGTGCGGGTAGTCGTTGAAGACGCCCCCGGGCACGGCGAAGGCCCACCGGAAATAGGTGCCGGTGGCATCGGCGGTCGTGGAGAGCGCGACGCACTGGTAGTAGAAGCCGGAGGAGAGCGTGGTGGTGAACTGGGAGATGAGCCAGCGGTTGGCCAGCTTGTCGTAGAGGACGATGGGGTCGCCCGCGTTCTGTGCCTGGCAGGGGCCCCCGAAACCGGACCAGAGGGTGTTGGTCGCGACCGGCCCCACCAGCGAGGTCGCGGTATGCGTCGCCCGGTTCAGGGACCACACCTGGTACCGCGTGTTCACGGTCTCCACGTACTGGTCGTTCCCCACCGAGCCGTTGCTGTCCGAGGGCGTGAGCCCGTTCGTGCCCACACCCAGGAAGTTGAATCCGGTGGTGGGGGCCGCGAAGGCGCTCCCCTGGGGTGCGGGCTGCACCACCGGGTCCGGCAGGTCGGACCGGATCTTCCGGAAGTCGGGCAGCTCCTCGTTCTCGGGTCCCTCCTCGTCCGCGGCCTGCTCGAGCCGCTCCGTCTTCGCCATCTCGCGCAGCGGCGCCGAGACGTCGAAGTGCGAGGCCGAGACGGAATAGACCGTCAGGCCGTCGGCGTTCTGTACCTGCCGGATCGAGTCCAGGCGCGCGTAGCCGGCGGCCTCCTCCGGGCTCACGGTGGGCGTGCCGCTCGGAATCGCAGGCTTCTGCTTGGGTTTCTTTCCCGCCAGGGCGGGGGAGGCCGGCAGGCAGGCGAGACAGAGGGCGGCGAGCGGGAGGAGCCGCAGCTTGAACGGGTGCATGTCTGTTCCTCGTGAGCGCGCCACGACGGTCGCGGGGGCCCCAGCATGGCATACGTCGAATGCCCCGGGGAGCCAAGAGCCGCCTGAGGGCGGCAGCCGTTCAGACCTCCGGCCTGTGCATTTCCGGCGACGCGGGAAGCCGGATCTCGGGGAGGGTGCCGCCGTACACGGCGAGGACGGATTCGCGCTGCCCCAGGACCTCGGCGATGAGCCAGTATGCATGCGGCGAGGCCGGCTTCACCTCCACGCGCGTCCACTGCGGCCAGCGCCGGGCTCTCCGCGCCTCCCCGGGATCGACCTTCCAGACCGAGCGGTCCTCGAGCAGGATGCGGTCCCCGGTGCGCGAGCGGTTCAGCAGGACGTGGCGGCCGCCCGCCGAGCGGTAGCGTGGCGGGTTCATGAGGTACCCCCGAGGCGACGACGTGCATGTACGTGGACCATGGGGGCCACACCATGGAAAAACTCGAAAGACAAGTGAAGGAGAGGTGCCCACGCCCGGAAATCGCAGGGGCAAAGTTCCCTTGCCGGGGCGCGTCGGGTTGCGGCATGATCCACCACAGATCGCGTCCGTTCCCTGGGGGGCTCCCGCCCGCATGCTTCGCTCGGCCATGGTGCCGTCGCTGATCTCGTTCGTGCTCTTCGCCGTGCTCGGCGCAGGAGCCGACGATCCGGCTCCGCCGCCGCCGTCCAGCCTCGCAGGATCGCAGGCCTGCCTCACGTGCCATGAGGAGCAGGGACACACGCTGGTCCACCCCCGCCCCGATCCCCAGGACCCGCGCTGCGAGTCCTGCCATGGACCAGGGCAGGCCCACGTGGACGCCGGCGGCGATCCCACCCTCATGCAGAGCTTCGCGGAGCTGCCCCCGGCGCAGGCCAACGCGCGCTGCCAGACCTGCCACACCTGGCAGGAGCAGCGGTTCTGGCCGGCGAGCGCCCACTCCCGGGCGGCGGTGACCTGCGTGAGCTGCCATGCCGTGCACCGTGCCCAGGGAGCGAACCCTCATCTCCTGCGCCAGCCCGACGAGCTGTCCACCTGCTTCGGCTGCCACGGCGTGATGCGCACGAGGACGTGGAAGTCGAGCCACATGCCGGTGCGGGAGGGGAAGCTCTCCTGCGGCGACTGCCACAACCCTCACGGCTCCGCCGCGGAGCGCATGCTGCGGGACCCATCCACCCAGGAGAACTGCTATCGCTGCCACGCGGACAAGCGCGGCCCCACCCTGTTCGAGCACCCGCCCGTGCGTGAGGACTGCATGAACTGCCACGACCCGCACGGGTCCATGCACGAGAACCTGCTGGTGACCCGCCCGCCGCGCCTGTGCCAGAACTGCCACGTCAACACGCGGCACCCCGGCGAGCCCCGCTCCGTGACCGGCTCCGGCAGCCGGTTCGTGTTCAACAAGGCATGCGTCAACTGCCACACCTCGGTCCACGGCTCGAACCACCCCGCCGGTGTGCGGCAGCAGCGGTGAGCGGATGAAGCGCGCTCTCCTGCCGCTGGTCGCGCTCCTGGCCGCACCCCTCCGGGCGCAGGACGCCGGAGTGGCGGAGCTCGGCGTGCAGGCCGTGGACGGCCGCGAGGAGTCGTCGAAGTTCCAGGAGTACCGGGAGGTGCCGAGCGGACTCTTCCTGGAGCGGTTGACCTTCGGCGTCACCGAGCCCGGCTGGCGCCTGAGCGTGGACGTGGAGCACCCGGGGCTGGACGACCAGCGGATCGTCGCCGACTGGTGGCGCCCGGGCAAGGTGCACGTGCAGGTTGGGTACGACCAGACCCCGCACTGGATCTCCAACACCGCCCGCACGCTCCACCTCCAGAGCGGGGGCAGCCTGCTCCTCCCCGACCCCATGCAGGAGGAGCTGCAGACGATCCCGGGGGCCACCGTGGGACCTCGCCTCGCGCAGTACCTCGACACGGCGCTTCCCGTGGACCTGCGCTTCCGCCGCGACACGACCTTCGGCCTGGTGGACTGGAGTCCGCGGCCGGGGCTGATCACCCATGCTTCGTTCTCGCAGGAGCAGCGGGACGGCACGCGGCCCGTCACCCTCGCCACCTACTTCGGCGTGGGCGCGGACACCACCGAGGTGGCGGCTCCGGTGGACTCCACGACCTGGAACGCGTCCGTGGGCCTCGAGTTCGGCCGGGAGCGCTGGAACGTCGGCGGAAGCGTCCTCTACAGCGAGTACACGAACCACGTGGCGGCGTTCTTCGGGGGCGCGGGGTACGAGAACGCGCTCCTCATCGACAACCCGCTTCGCCTCACCGATGCCAGCCCGGGCAACGTGGACCCCCTGGCGCCCAACAACCCCGCGGGGGCGAGGTTCCTCCTCTCCCAGCCTCCGGACAACCGGGCCCTCTGGGTGCAGGTGGAGGGAACGGCAAGGCTGACGGACTGGTTGCGCCTGGTGGCGCAGGCCGGAGTGGGGCAGAACCGTCAGGACGAGTTTTTCCTGCCGTTCACGCTGAACTCCGCAGCGCCCACGGCCACCTCCGATCCCGTGCCGCGGCCGGTGCAGGTGCTGCAGGGAGACCTGCTCACGGGGACCCCGGCCGACCGCTACGACGGCAAGGTGGACCTCACCACCTACCACGTGCGCCTCGAGGCCACCCCCTGGGAGGGGCTGGACCTGCGCGCCTTCGCCCGGTCCTACGACTACGACAACCAGACGCCGCTGTACACCGTCACCGATTACGTGCGGGCGGACACCGACCTGGAGGGGATCGCGCGGGCCGCGCTGCCCTTCGCCTGGAAGAAGGACAACCTGGGGGTGGAGGCCGCCTACCGCTTCGCGTCCGCGCTCCGGGGGGAGCTGGGGTACGAGCGGGAGACCTGGCACAGGGAGTTCCGCAACACCGACCGCTCCGACGAGGACATCCTCTCCGCCGCGCTGAGCTGGACGCCTGCCCCCTGGGTGCACGCACGCCTGGCCTACCGCCGCGGCGACCGGGAGTTCGACCACTACGACGAGGAGACCTTCTTCGGGGAAGAGGGGTTCCCGGAGGGCGAGCCGGTGACGGGGGCGGTGCTGGAGGAGCAGCGCCTCTTCGATCTGGCCGCGCGCACGCGGGACCGGTTCGACCTGGTGGCCCGCCTCCAGCCCGGAGAGCGGCTCTCCCTGGGGCTGAGCGCGGTGGTGATCGCCGACCGTTACGAGGAGACCGAGATCGGGCGCACCGCCGACGACAGCCGCGGCTTCGCGGTGGACGTCGCCTACGCCTTCGGCGAGCGCACCACCCTCTACGCCGACTACGGGAGGGACACGTTCGCCTTCGATCTCGACTCACGCTACCGGCCGGTGGTCGCGAACGTGGCCGTGGACGATCCCCTGAACGACTGGTTCAGCCACGTGGACGACACCACCGATACGTTGGGTGTGGGGCTTGAGCTGGTCCTCGTGCCCGACCGCTGCAGGCTGGACGTGGAGGGCCGCTGGGTGGACTCCACCACCCGGTACGGGAACGCCTTCGTGCCTGGGGGGAGCCCGACAGGCGACGCGCCTCCCTGGCCCGACGTGGACAACGGCCTGACCAGCGTCGAGGGGAACCTGCATTACCGCCTCACCTCGAAATGGGAGATCGCCCTGGGGTTCCTTCGCGAGCTCTACGACCAGGAGGACTGGGCGCGGGACGTGATGAAGCCGTGGATGGGGGACGTCGACTCCGGGGCCTCGGAGAGCGTCTTCCTGGGCTGGCGGATCCCCGACTACAGCGTGAGTCTGGTGCGGTTGCTCGCGACCTACCGCTTCTGAGCCCGCGGCTCGGGGAGTCCTTCCTGGGCGCGCTTCTCCGGTCCCAGGGGGACGGCTCCCCGGGCAGGCTGCACGCGGCCGCCGAAGCGGTTGGCCCACACCTGGGTGAACTCCGCCCCCAGGAACAGGATCTGCGCCGCGTAATACACCCACAGCAGCAGCACCAGCACCGACCCGGCGGCGCCGTAGCTGGAGGAGACATCGCTCCTCCCCAGGTACAGGCCGAGCAGCTCCTTGCCCACGGCGAACAGGACCGCGGTGGCGGTGGCGCCCACCCACACGTCGCGCCAGCGCACTTCCGCGTCGGGCACGACCTTGAAGATGGCGGCGAAGAGCCCGGTGGCGAGGAACAGGGACGCGATCAGGCTCACCGCGGGCCCGATCGCTCCCAGGCGGTCGGTGAGGGCGCCCACCGCCGCCGAGAGCAGGAGGGACACGAGGAGCAGGAAGCCGGTGCCCAGCACCATGACGAAGGAGAAGAAGCGGTCGCGGATCGTGCCCCAGATCCCGCGGTGCGGGTTGGGCTGCACCTCCCAGATGGTGTCGAGCGCGTCCTGGAGCTGAGCGAACACGCCGCTGGCGCCGAAGAGGAGCAGGGCCACGCCCGCCACCAGGGACCAACGCCCGGTCCTGGGCTGCCAGGCGTTCGCGATCATGTCCTGCACGGTGTGGGCGCCCTGGGCCCCGAGAAGGAGCGCCAGCTCGTCCTGCACCCTTCCCGCCGCGGCTTCCCGTCCCAGCACGAGACCGGCGATCGAGATGCCGATGAGGAGGAGGGGCGCCAGGGAGAACGCGGTGTAGTACGCGAGCGCCGCCCCCAGGCGCGGCACCTTGTCGTTGCTCCACTCGGCGTAGGTGTCGGCGGCCAGGGAGCGAAGGGTGCGAAGCCAGGACATGCGGATCTCCGGGAGGGCTTGCTCCCACCCTGCCCGCTTGCGGTCGGGCGCGCAACTCCGGACAGGAACCGTCCTTTTTCCGGGCCTCGCGGCGAGCGCCCGGGAAGGAAACTCGTTGTAACTAGCTCTGCACACCTGGAAGGGGGACGTCCATGAGCTGGGATCCGGCCATCCTCGAGCGTGCCTGGGAGCCGCTCAGCCCGGCGGCACGGGGCGAGCTGATGACGATGGGCCTCGAGCCGGAGGCGGCGCTCCGGCACACCGGGCACGCCCTGCCGCGGCGTGCCATCTCCGCGCCGGACGTGCTGAACGAGGCGACCGCCTACGCGCCGATCCCGTCGTCGTTCAGCCGCGGCCTGCGCGTGGAGCTGCCGAGCACCTCCATGCTCTTGCTGTCCGGCACCTCGGCCGTGGACGAGAACGGGTCCACCGTGCACGCGGGTGACTTCGCCGCCCAGTGCCTGCGAACCTACCGGAACCTCGGCCGCCTGCTGGAATCCGAGGGGGCGAGCTGGCGCGACGTGGTGCGCACGACCTGCTATCTGCGCGACATCGACCGCGACTACGCCACGTTCAACCGCCTCCGCACCGCCTTCTACGCCGCGCTCGGGATCGCGCCGCTGCCGGCGAGCACCGCCATCCAGGCCCGCCTCTGCCGTCCCGACCTGCTCATCGAGATCGAGGCCCTGGCGCTGATCGCGCGCCCATGAGTCTCCCCGATCTGGGCATCCTCCGGCGGAACTGGCCGGGGTTCGAGGACCCGGCCAGGACGCGCGTGGTGCGGGTGGGTGGCGTCGTCCTGGGAGGCCCGCGCCCGGTGATGGCGGCCGGTCCCTGCGCGGTGGAGTCGTACGCGCAGGCCCTGGCGGTGGCGCGCGCCGTGCGCGAAGCCGGCGGGGACATGCTGCGCGGCGGCGCGTTCAAGCCCCGCACCAATCCGCACTCCTTCCAGGGGCTGGGACGGGAAGGACTGCGCATCCTGTCCCAGGTCGGCCGTGAGACCGGGCTTCCGGTGGTCACGGAGGCGCTGGACCCGCGCCACGTGGAGCTCGTGGCCGCACACGCCGACATGATCCAGGTGGGCTCGCGCTCCATGCAGAACTTCCCGCTCCTCACCGAGGTGGGCCGGGCGGGAAAGCCCGTGCTCCTGAAGCGCGGCTGGGCGGCCACGCTCGAGGAGTGGCTGTGCGCGGCCGAGTACGTGCTCCTGGCCGGGAACGCCGACATCGTGTTCTGCGAGCGGGGGGTGCGGACCGGCTGCCAGGGCGGCTACGCCGCCAGCGTGCTCGACCTCAACGTCCTGCAGCCGCTGCGCGCCGCGACACCTCTTCCCGTGATCGTCGATCCCTCGCACGCGGCGGGCCACTGGACGCGGGTGGCGGCTCTCTCCCGGGCGGCGCTGGCGGCGGGCGCTCACGGTCTGCTCGTGGAGGTGGTGGAGGAGGGAGCCGACCGCACGCGCCTGCGGAGCGACGCCGAGCAGGGGGTCCCGCCCGGGGTGCTCCGCGAGATCGTGGCCGCCAGGGTGACGGCATGAGCCGCGCCTGGCTGCTGGCGGGGCTCGCGCTCGCCGCCTGCAGCCGGACCGCCGGCCCGCCCACCGTGCGGGAGCGCGCGCCCGTCGCCTCTCTGGTGGTGGCGGGAGACCCTGGACTCTGCGGGGCCGCCACCGAGGACGCGCAGGAGGGCGCGCGCGCCCTGCGCGCCGCCGCGGACGCGGGGAACCTCGCTGCCGTGAGCGTGGACTATCCCCTCCCGGGCTCGATCTTCCCACCCGAGATCGCGGCGCCGACCTTCCTCTGGCACGACGGCGCGGCAGAGGCGGACCGGTGGCTGGTGGAGGTGGGCTTCGGCGAGGGACAGGCGCCGCTGCAAGCCCTGGTGGGTGGGGAGCCGGCGCCGCCGGGCGCGATCGATCCGCGGTGCGTCGCCGTCACGAACGAGGTCTATCGCCCCACCCCGGCGCAGGCGTCCGCACGCTCCTGGAAGCCCTGCCCCGACCTCTGGGAAGAGATGAAGGCGCGCTCGGCGGGGCGGCCGTCCACGGTCACGCTCCTGGGCTTCCGGGACGGCACCCGCACTCCCGTCTCCCGGGGCTCGATCCCCTTCACGACCTCCACCGATCCACTGCGTGCCCCCATCTTCTATCGCGACGTGCCGCTGATGCCCTCGGCCACCGAGGAGGGCGTGATCAAGCCGCTCGACCAGAGCGCCCAGCCGCTGATCGCCTGGCGTCTGAAGGACGTCTCCCGGGACGACAGCCGGGTCCTGCTCACCGGGATGCCGAGCTGCGCCAACTGCCACAGCTTCTCGGCCGACGGCAAGACGCTGGGCATGGACCTGGACGGGCCGACCGGCGACAAGGGGGCCTACGTCCTGGCCTCGCTCCGGCCCCGCATGGTGATCGAGGATCCCGACGTCGTGACCTGGAACGCCTTTCCGGGGAAGACGCCCGGGCTCAACACCCTCGGCTTCCTGGCCCGGGTGAGCCCGGACGGGCGGCACGTGATCGCCACCGTCAACGAGGCCCTCTACGTCCGCAACTTCACCGATTACCGGTTCAGCCAGGTCTTCTATCCCACGCGCGGCATCCTGGCCGTCCTCTCCCGCGAGACGGGCAGGATCGAGGCCCTCCCCGGCGCCGACGACCCCGCGTACGTGCACTGCGATCCCACCTGGTCTCCCGACGGCCAGACCATCGTGTTCTCCCGCGCGCCCGCCAGGGATCCCTACGACCGCGCCCGCCCCCTGGCCACTTACGCGGACGACCCCAACGAGACGCCGATCCGGTACGACCTGTACCGGATCCCGTTCCGTGACGGAAAGGGGGGCACGGCCGAGCCCATCGCCGGGGCGTCGGCGAACGGCAAGAGCAACTCGTTCCCCAAGATCACCCCCGACGGCCGGTTCATCGTGTGGGTGCAGGCCAGGAACGGACAGCTCATGCGCCCGGACGGCCAGCTCTGGATCGTCCCCTTCGGGGGGGGGACGCCGCGCCGCATGGTGTGCAACACCGCCCGCATGAACTCCTGGCACAGCTTCGACCCCAGCGGCCGCTGGATGGTCTTCTCCTCCAAGCAGAACACGCCCTACACCCAGATGTTCCTCAGCCACCTGGACGAGGAGGGGAACGACAGCCCGCCCATCCTGATCGAGAACGCCACCGCGGCCAACCGCGCCGTCAACATCCCGGAGTTCCTGAACGCCGCCTACGACGGGCTCCAGAGCATCGAGGCGCCGGTCACCGCGTACCACGCGTTCTTCAAGAAGGGGAACGAGCTGGCGCGGGCCGGCCGTTACCGCGAGGCGTTGACGGAGTACGAGCGCGCGCTGGGTCCATCGAAGAAGAGCTGGCGGATCAACGACTGGCGGATCCACGACAGCCTGTCCAAGGTGTACTTCAAGCTGGGAGAGATGGACGAGGCCCTTCAGCATGCGCATGCCTCGCTGGAGATGAATCCGGCCAACGCAGAGATGCAGGGCAGCGTCGGCCTCCTCCTCTTTCAGGGGGGCGACCTGGCGGGAGCTCGCCGTCACCTGGATCTGGCGCTGCGCCTCGCTCCCGAGGACGCCAGGACCTGGTTCAACCGGGCGAGTGTGCGCCTGAACCAGGGGGACGGCGCCGGTGCCGCGAAGGATTTCACGCGCGCGCTCGCGCTCGATCCCGCCTACGGGGACGCCAGCGCCGGGCGCGGAGTGGCACGCCTGGGCCTGGGCGACCTGAGCGGCGCGCAGCGCGACCTCGACCGTGCGCTGGCCCTGAATCCGCGGGACACCTCGGCGCTCACGTTCCGCGCCCAGGTGCGCGTCCGCAGGGGAGATCGTGCCGGAGCCCGCCGCGATCTCACGGACGCCCTGGCCCTGGTGCCGCAGGGCTCGTCCGAGGAGGCGAGCTTGCGGCAGCTGCTGCAGCAGATGCCCTAGGGCGCAGGGCTCACCAGGCCCAGCCCACGTAGAAGCCGGTGTGGATGCCGCCCGCATCGAGCTTCAGCGATCCATCCGCACCCTCCGGCTGGAGATCGGCGGAGGTGTCGACGTACCGCAGGTCGGCACCGACCTGCCAGCGATCGTGCCGGTAGAGCACGCCGCCTCCCAGCCAGAACCCGAGACCGCTGTCACTGTCGTCCACCACCACCGTCTGGTACTCGGTGCCGGGGCCGAAGCTCCCGTTCTCCACCTGGCGCACGTCCAGCGTGGTCCAGGCGAGCCCGGCACCCACGTAGGGCCGCCAGAACGTCGTCTTCCGGAAGATGAACCGCGCTCCCAGGTGGAGGTCCAGCGTGTCCACGTCGGTCTGGAACGCCAGGGGGAACTCCGCCGCCACCCCTCGCGTGGCGTCCCCCGATCCACGGATCAGATCCAGGGCCAGGACCACCGGCCACTGGAAGTCCAGGTTGACCAGCGCCCCCAGGTCGGTGAGGGAGTCCACCCCGGCGTCGTCGAGCCTCTCCTCGGCCAGGGCGTTCCGGCCCAAGAGCAGGCTCGCGTCCCCGCCCGCAGCCTTCGCCAGCGACCCCCCGAGGAAGAGCAGACCGAGGAGGATCCCGAAGCACTGCATCGCTCTCGTCATCGCGCTCACCTCACGCATTAGTCGACGCCCTCCACGGAGGACGTGGGTACCAGGGTCTGGGCGGCGCCCGCGGAGGCGTCCACCGACAGGCAGTAGGCGCCCCGGAAGGGGCTTCCCGGCAGCAGAAGGCCCGCAGGGTGCTCCCGCACGGCGATGCGGTAGGGGCCGTTCGCGGGCAGGGTCACGCTGATCTGGTTGGGCAAGGTGGTGCGGTCGATGCGGAAGAAGTCGACGGCGTCCTCCATGGCGTCGATGAGCACCAGATCCGCCCGGCCCGAGCCTGCGGCGCTGGCGCTCAGGGCGATCGTCACCGTCTCGTTCTGGTGCCCGACCAGGGTGAAGACATCCTCGTCGATCGTGCCCGTGGTCTGGTCCCCCAGGGTGGCGCAGCTGGTCACCAGGACGGCGCAGCCCAGGTCCCCCAGATCCGTGTTGCCGTCGCAGTCGTTGTCGATGGAGTCGCCGCAGGCCGCCTCTCCGGACTCCGAGACCAGGGGGTTCACGTCGGGGTCGGCGTCGTCGCAGTCGTTGCCGCACAGGCGCACGCCGTCCTCGTCGCCGTCCGCCTCGTTGGCGGGCACGCCGCCGGTGCAGTCGTCGTCCAGCCCGTTGCAGCGCTCCACGGCCCCGGGGTGGATGGCGGCATCGCCGTCGTTGCAATCCCCCGCGCACACCCGCGCGCCGTCGCCGTCGCTGTCCGCCTCGCTGGCGGGAACTCCGCCCGTGCAATCGTCGTCCACGCCGTTGCACTGCTCGGTGGCACCGGGGTGGATGCTTCCGTTGTTGTCGTTGCAGTCGTTCTCGCACACACGGAAGCCGTCGCTGTCGGCGTCGGCCTCGCTTCCGGGCGCACCATTCACACAGTCGTCGTCCACGCCGTTGCACTGCTCGGTGGCGCCGGGGTTCACATCGGCGTCACCGTCGTTGCAGTCGTTCTGGCAGATGCGGAAGCCGTCGGCATCCCCGTCCGCTTCGTTGGCGGGAATCCCGCCCACGCAGTCGTCGTCGATGCCGTTGCACACCTCGTTCGCCCCGGGGTGCGCGCCGGCGGCCCCGTCGTCGCAGTCCCCGCACTGGTCGCCGCTCTCCAGGATGCAGGTGGCATCGCACAGGGCGTACCCGTCTCCGTCCCC
>DASUFT010000054.1:0-32869 GCA_036274395.1 Candidatus Polarisedimenticolaceae bacterium
GCGATCCGATCCCGCCGGTCGGCCAGGAAGCTGTAGACGTCGTAGGTGAAGAGGATCCCCGCCAGCGACCCTGCCGGCTCCACGTGCCTGCGGAGATCGCCCTGCTCGAAGCGCACCCCGAGGCCGCGGCGATGCGCCTGCTCCCGGGCCGCGGCGACCATGGAGGGCGCGAAGTCGACCCCCGCCACCTCGTACCCGGCCTGGGAGAGAGCGAAGCACTCCGTCCCCACGCCGGACCCCGCCACGAGCACGCGTCCTCCGGGCACGAAGGCTCGACGGGCCTGGGCGAGCAGGCCGGCATCCACCACGGGCTCGCTGGCCACGTAGAAGGGGGCTTGCGCGTCGTACTTGGCGCGCACGTCCGCGCCGTCCTGCGCCTCGGCCCGGGCTCCCCACGCCTCTCGCAGGTCGGCGAGGAGCCGGCGCGCCGCACGGCCCCCCGTTCCCGCGCGCCGCAGCGGCAGATCGGTGGTCCCGAGGACGGCGTCGCGCGCCACCCAGTGGCCGGCACCGGGGTCGGCATCTCCCTGCAGCAGCACCCGCTCTCCCTCCACCGCGGCGATGCGCAGGAGATCGGGTGCTCCTTCCACCTGCGCCAGGACCACCGCGCCGAGGGTCGGTGCTTCCCATCGAGCGCGCACGGAGACGAGCCCACCGTGCCGTATCGCCGAGCCCATGCGATCCCCGGCGTAGCGCACCTGCAGCGGTCCCGTCTTGAGCAGGAGCCGCAGCATCTGCCCATTGGCCAGCACCGGCGGCTCGGTGAGGAGGACCGCCGACAGCGGGTGCCAGAGCGGCCTCACGCCAGGACCGCCTTCTCGCGCAGGTAGCGGATGCGATCCCGCAGCTCGGCGGCGCGCTCGAAGTCCAGGTCCTGCGCGGCGCGCTTCATTGCTTTGTCCAGGCGGGTGATCTCCGCATCGAGGCTTTCCTGGTCCTCCCAGACCTCCTCGGCCGGCTCCGGCGCCAGGGGGACCGTGCTGTAGTCCGCCGCCAGGGGCGTTCCCATGAGCTCGTCCAGCGCCCGCACCACCGACTCGGGCGTGATGCCGTTGGCCTCGTTGTAGGCCTGCTGGATGGCGCGGCGGCGCGCCGTCTCCTCCAGCGCGCGCTTCATGGAGTCGGTCATCTTGTCCGCGTAGAGGATGGCGCGTCCCCGCAGGTGCCGCGCCGCCCGGCCGATGGTCTGGATGAGCGAGCCCTCGGAGCGGAGGTAGCCCTCCTTGTCGGCGTCCAGGATGGCCACCAGCGAGACCTCCGGGAGGTCGAGCCCCTCCCGCAGCAGGTTCACCCCCACCAGCACGTCGAACTCCCCTCGCCGCAGGTCGCGCAGGATGCGCACGCGATCCAGCGTCTCCACGTCGGCGTGCAGGTACTCCACGCGCACGCCCAGGTCGCGGTAGTACTCGGTGAGATCTTCCGCCATCCGCTTGGTCAGGGTGGTGACCAGCACGCGCTCGCCCCGGGCCACCCGCTCGCGGATCTCCGCCAGGAGATCGTCCACCTGCCCGTCGATGGGGCGCACCAGCGTCTCCGGGTCGAGGAGACCGGTGGGCCGCACCACCTGCTCCACCACCTCGCCCCCCGCCAGCTGCAGCTCGTAGGGGGCGGGCGTGGCGGAGACGTAGATCGTCTGTCCGCGCCGGGCCTCGAACTCCTCGAACTTCAGGGGCCGGTTGTCCAGGGCGGATGGGAGGCGGAAGCCGTACTCCACCAGCGTGGTCTTGCGGGAGCGGTCGCCGAAGTACATCCCCCGCACCTGGGGGATGCTGACGTGGCTCTCGTCGATGATCATCAGGGCGTCCTGGGGCAGGTAGTCCATGAGCGTGGGAGGGGCGTCCCCCGGTGCGCGCCCGGTGAGATGCCGCGAGTAGTTCTCGATCCCGTGGCAGTACCCCACCTCGCGCAGCATCTCCAGATCGAACACGGTGCGCTGGCGGAGGCGCTGGGACTCCAGGAGCTTCCCCGTCCCATCCAGCTCCGCCGTCCGCTGCTCCAGCTCCTCCCGGATGCTGGCGATGGCCGCCAGCTGCGTCTCCCGGGGCGTGACGTAGTGCGAGTTCGGGTAGATGGGGTGCCGGCGGAGGCTCTCCACCGCCTTCCCCCGCACCGGGTCCAGGCGCGAGATGGCCTCCACCTCGTCCCCCCAGAACTCCACGCGGAGGGCGTCCTCGGCATAGGAGGGCCAGATCTCCACCGTGTCTCCACGGACACGGAACGTGCCGCGCTCCAGGTCCACGTTGGTGCGCAGGTACTGGATCTCCACCAGCTTGCGCAGGGCCGCGTCCCGGTCGATCCGCATCCCGGTCTCCAAGAGCAACATCATCCCGTGGTAGGCCTCGGGGGATCCGAGGCCGTAGATGCAGGACACGCTGGCCACGATGACCACGTCCCGGCGCTCGAAGAGGGCGCGGGTGGCGGAGTGGCGCATGCGGTCGATCTCCTCGTTGATCGTGGACTCCTTCTCGATGTACGTGTCGCTCTGGGGGACGTAGGCCTCCGGCTGGTAGTAGTCGTAGTACGAGACGAAGTACTCCACCGCGTTTTGCGGGAAGAGGCGCCTGAACTCCTGGTAGAGCTGGGCGGCCAGCGTCTTGTTGTGCGCCAGCACCAGCGTGGGCCGGTCCAT
This sequence comes from Candidatus Polarisedimenticolaceae bacterium, assembly GCA_036274395.1. Taxonomy (GTDB): domain Bacteria; phylum Acidobacteriota; class Polarisedimenticolia; order Polarisedimenticolales; family DASUFT01; genus DASUFT01. The sequence goes on from DASUFT010000054.1 coordinate 2,630, forward strand.
GCGGGCCACCACGTTGGCCACCGTGAACGTCTTGCCCGAGCCGGTGACGCCCAGCAGGACCTGATCGCGGCGCCCGCCGTCCAGGCCGCGGCAGAGCGCCTCGATGGCGGCCGGCTGGTCCCCGGTGGGGCGGAAATCCGACACGAGCTGAAATCCGGGCATGGAGCTTGAATTGTAGCCGCCGAGGTGGCGGGTGCTACCCTCGCCGCCGGAGGTCCGCGTGGCCCTTACGTTTCTGCGCTCTCGACGGCGCTGGCTGATCTTCGGCCTCGCCCTCCTGCTGGTCGCGGCGGGCGTGGGCCTGGCCATGGGCGTGTACCTGCGCCTCGACCTGCCGGCCGTGGAGAACCTGGAGAACTACACCCCGCCCCTGCAGACGCGGGTGCTGGCGGCGGACGGCGTGGCGGTGGGGAGCTTCGGCGCGGAGCGCCGCACGCTCGTTCCCTACGAGCGGATCCCCGACCACTTCCGCGACGCCCTCGTGTCCATCGAGGACAAGGACTTCTTCCGCCATCCCGGCGTGGACCTCTCGGGGATCGCCCGCGCCCTCTGGCGCGACCTCGCCCACATGAAGTTCGAGCAGGGCGCCAGCACCCTCACCCAGCAGCTGGCGCGCAACCTCTTCCTCACCCGGGACAAGAAGGTCCGCCGCAAGGTCCAGGAGGCCATGCTGGCGGTGGAGATCGAGCGCCGCTACACCAAGCAGGAGATCTTCCGCCTCTACGCCAACCAGGTTTACATGGGGCACGGGCGCTACGGCGTGGAGGCCGCCGCCCGCTACTACTTCGACAAGTCCATCGCGGACGTCACCCTGCCCGAGGCTGCCCTGCTGGCGGGGATCATCCAGCGGCCGGAGGGCCTCTCCCCCTTCCGCCGCCCCGACCGCGCCATCAAGCGCAGGAACCTGGTGCTCTCGCGCATGCGCGAGGAGGGCTACCTCACCGACGCGGAAGCCTCCGCCGCCATGGCCGCTCCCCTCGTCCTCTCCACCCAGCACGACGCGGACAAGCTCGCGCCTTACTTCGTGGAGGAGGTCCGGCGCTGGCTGCAGAAGGACTTCGGCGACGCCGCCCTCTACGAGCAGGGACTGGAGGTGCGCACCACCCTGGACCGGCGCCTGCAGGCGATGGCCAACGACGCGGTGGACCAGGGGCTGCGCGTCCTGGACAAGCGCCAGGGCTGGCGCGGCGCCCCCGGGCGCGTCCCCGACGGGGCCGATCCCGACACCTACGCGCCGCCCGAGTGGAAGGCGGGCGTGCGCGAGGGCGTGGTGGTGCTGGGGGTGGTGGAGCAGTCCTCCCCCAACGAGGCCACGGTGCGCGCCGGTCCCTTCACGGGAAAGCTCGACCGGCAGGGGATCGCCTGGACGGGCAAGAAGAAGGTCTCGGACGCGGTGCGCCGGGGCGACCTCGTCCACGTGCGCGTGGACGCCGACTCCGTGGTGCTGGAGCAGGAGCCCCGCGTGGAAGCCGCCCTGGTCGCGCTCGATCCCCGCACGGGGGCGGTGCTCGCCCTGGTGGGGGGCTACGACTTCGGCCGGTCCGAGTTCGACCGGGCCGTGCAGGCGCTGCGCCAGACCGGCTCCGCCTTCAAGCCCTTCGTGTACGCGGCCGCCGTGGACGAAGGACGCACCCCGGCGGATAGCATCGTGGACCTCCCCGTCTCCTTCGAGGACCCGCAGACGCACGTGGTGTACGAGCCCAAGAACTACAAGGGCGAGTACCACGGCCGCATCACGCTGCGGAAGGCGCTGGAGACCTCGGCCAACGTGGCGGCGGTGAAGCTCCTCACGAGCACGGGATATCCGCCCGTGATCACGCTCGCCCAGCGCCTGGGGATCCACTCCGACCTCAAGCCCTATCCCTCGCTGGCGCTCGGAGCCTTCGAGATCCGTCTCCTCGAGCTCACCAGCGCCTACGGCGCCTTCGCCAACGGCGGCCTGCACGTGGAGCCCCACCTGGTGCGCGAGGTGCTGGACCGGGAGGGGCGCAGCGTGCGAAAGATCGAGCCGAAGGCCACCGAGGCCCTGCGGCCGGAGACGGCCTACGTGCTCACCCGCATGATGGAGGGCGTGATCACGGACGGCACCGGCGCGGCGGCCGCCGGCCTCGGCCGTCCCCTGGCGGGCAAGACCGGCACCACCGACGACAACACCGACGCCTGGTTCGTCGGCTACTCCCCGGACCTGGTGGTCGGCGTCTGGGTGGGCCACGACGTGAAGAAGAGCCTGGGCTCCCGCGAGACCGGGGCGCGGGCTGCGCTCCCCATCTGGCAGGCGTTCATGGAGGGGGCCCTGAAGGGCCGTCCCGTGCAGGACTTTCCCCAGCCTCCCGGCGTGACCGTGGTCGCCATCGACCGTGAGACCGGCCTCAAGGCCAACGACGCCGCGGGCTGCACGGACGTGATCTCGGAAGCGTTCGTGACGGGGAGCGAGCCCACCGCCTACTGCCACAGCGCCGCCCACGTCCTCCTCAGCCTGCCCGTGGTGTACCAGCAGTTCCCGCTCAGCGAGCGCGGCGAGCTGCTCGTGCCGGAGGGGAAGGTGGCCGAGCTCCCGGCAGAGGTGGACGGCGTGACCATGACCGGGCAGCCGCCCCGCCTGCAGCTCCTGGCCGCAGACGGCCACGCCCTCCTCCCCATCGTGGTGGTCCCGGGGGACACGCCGGTGGCGGACGGGATCACGGAGACGCCCGCGAACTGATCTGGCGCTGTTCCTGAGCCGCCAGCTCGAGGGCAAGCTCCTGCTCCGGCGAGGACAGTCCGTCCTTCTCGAAGCGCGCGCCGAACACCTCCTCGAACCCCGCGATCAGCGCCGCGTCGATCTCCGCGAAGGCGGGTGTCCGTCCCAGGGCGCGCGTGAGATCGGTGAACCGCTCCGCGGTGACCGGAGTGCCCAGCACCTCGGCCAGCCGCTCGGCGGGGAGCCTGCGCGGGATGGAGCCGTGCTGGAGGAATCCTCCCCGCGCGCGCACCTGCGCCGAGCCCACGAGCTTGCGTCCGCGCCAGGCGATCTCGTGCGCGCCCAGCACGTCGAAGCAGGACACGGGGACGGCGCGGGAATGGCGGCTCCCGGGCTCGGGGGCGTCCGCCTCGATTCCCAGCTTCCCGAGGCCGGCCACGAGTGCCGTGGCGATGCGCCGGTAGGTGTCGAGCACGCCCCCGGGGAACGGTTCACGCCGCAGCGCCCCCGCCACCGCGTAGGTCCGCTCGTCGTCGTGGAGCACGGCCTGTCCCCCGGTGGGACGGCGCACGACCGGGAGGGCAGGAACGGATGCCAGCCTCTGGCCCCGTCCCAGGGACAGGGCGGCGGGGGTCCAGCCGTACAGGCGCAGCGTGGGCGGGCTCTCCGTCCCGCTCCCGTAGCGGCGCAGGAGCACCGCGTCCACCGCCATGTTCCAGACAGGCGAGGCAGGAGGATCGACGATCAGGCGCCAGACCGTTGCGGGCACCGCGTCATCGTAGCGTCAGTGCCGCGTCCCCGTGTCCTGCGGCAGGTCCACCATCCCGCACCAGTAGGCGTGGATGGCGTCCACGGCGCGGAAGAACGCGTCGAGATCCCTTCCCTTGTGCACGAAGGAGCTGGCTCCCTCCGCGTAGGCACGCTCCACGTCTCGCGGTGTCTTGCTGTTCGACAGAACGATGATGGGAATGAAACGGAGCAGCGGCGAGCGCTTCACGTAGCGCAGCACCGACCATCCCTTCAGCACGGGGAGGCTGAGGTCCAGGACGAGGATGTCGGGGCTGGGAGCGGTGCCCTCGATGATCTGGTCCAGCGTGTCCATGGCGGAGGCGCCGTCCCGCACCACGGAGAGCGTCGCGTCGGGGTCGCAGTCGCGGAGCCGGTGCTGGAACAGCCGCGCGTCCGCGACGCTGTCCTCCACGAGCAGGAGGCGTCGCGGCCGGTGCGTCGCGGGCGTCGGAAGGGCGTGGGAACCCGCCAGCGGCGCTGCATCCTCGGGCTGCGCGAAGCGATCCAAGACCCACATTGCCAACCTCTGGCCAGTCGGGAGTCGTGCCGGGAGGATAGGCGCCTGCGCCGGCCGCGGCAAGCAATGAAAACGGCCACCTCGTCGGTGGCCGTTCCCTCGGGACTTTAGATCGGGTGGTCGCCCGGGGGACCCGGCTCTCGCTTTTCCGCGTCGGGGACGTCCTGCCGAAAAGCGTTCCGGGAAGGGGGGAGGAATCCTCGAGCCGAGCCTCCGGGCGACCCCCCAAGGGTGGACGTGGGACGTGGCCGGACGCGCTGCAAGCGCGGCGCCAGGCTCACGCGTTCTCCGTTGCGCCCTGCCGCCGTGAGCGGCGCCGATATTCTGCCGAGCGCAGGTCGTATTTACGCAGCAAACGTTGCAGGGCGGAGCGGAGCATGCCCGAGTGCTGCGCGGCGGCGGTCACGTTCCCCGCGTGCCGTACCAGGAGATCGTCGAGGTAGGCGCGCTCGAACGCCTCCACCACCTCCCGCTTCATCTCCCGGAAGCGGCCCATCGCCTGCACCCGGGGCGGACGCTCGCCGGAGGGCGCGGCGCCGCCGGAGCGGCGGACCCGCTCGGGCAGGTGCTCGGCACGGAGGGCGCCGTTCTCGGCCAGGATCACCGCCTGCTCCAAGGCGTGCCGCAGCTCCCGCACGTTCCCCGGCCAGGAGTAGCCCTCCAGCGCCTGCAGGGCCTCCTTCGAGAGATGGATGGGGGGCAGGTGATTGATCTGGCGCAGCACGTCCGTGAAGTGCATGGCGAGCTGGGGGACGTCCTCGAGACGCTCCCGCAGGGGCGGCAGCTCCACCACGTCGCGCGCCAGCAGACGGCGGATCTCCTCCCGCAGCCGGGCGGGCTCGCGCGTGGCGCCCGCCACCAGCCGCACGTCGTGGGAGGTCTCCTTGGCGTCCCCTCTCCCGCCGCGCAGGGCCAGGATCAGCGCCTCCTGCAGCTCCGGGGACATCTCCTCGGCGCCGTCCAGATACAGCGTGCCGCCCTCGGCCTCGCGGAGGAGGCCGGCCGCGCCCTGGCGGCCGAACAGCTCCGCCTGGACGGTGTCGGCGGGGCGGCGCACGTCCACGGCGACGAAGGGCCGCTCCCGCCGCGGCGAGAGCGCGTGGAGGCAGCGGGCCACGAACTCCTTCCCGGTCCCGCTCTCCCCCACGAGGAGGACGGGATCCTGGCCCTGCGCCAGCCGCCGGATGCGGTCCCGCAGGCGCTCCATGGCCTGGCTGGTGCCGAGCAGGCCGTCCCCTTCGGGCTGGGTGTGACGGCGCAGGCGCTGCAGCTCCTCCATCAGCCCGTGCTGGGCCACGGCGCGCTGGGCCACGACCCTGAGACGCTCCTCCTCCAGGGGCTTCTCGAGCACGTCGAAGGCGGCATCTCCCATCTGCGACAGGACTTCGTCTGATTTTGATTCCGATGTGAAGACGACGGGGACCACGGTAGGACGGACGCGGGCGGCCTCGCGAAAGAGATCGGCCGCGGCCAGCAGCACGGCCACCGGCCGCGTGCGCAGCAGCTCCATCGCCTCGCGTCCATTGCTGGCCGCGAGGGTCTCGATGCCGCGCTCGTCCAAGACCTCCCGCACGAAAGTTCGGGTGGCCGCATCGCCGTCCACCACGAGAGCGAGGGGGCGCTCCATGGGGCTCCTCCTGATGGGTTCCATGTTAAGCCGCGGAGAGGTCGCGCCCGAAAGGCCCGACAACTCCACAGAAGAAATCGCTTGAGGGGAGTATACCTGCCCGGGGGCGGGAGCGAAACCTCGGCGTCGCGCGCTCAGCGGCGCAGCAGCGCCTCCACCTCGGCCAGGCGCTCACGGGCGTCCCGGTAGCCGGGGTTCGAGGACACGATCCCCCGGAACAGATCGCGGGCCTCCTCCACCTCGCCCGCCTGGACCAGGACCTCGGCCAGCGCGTACCGGAGCCCCTGCTCGTCGATCGAGCCCGGGCCCGGGGCGAGGGCCCGCCGGTAGGCCGCGACGGCGTCCTGCAGCTCTCCCATCTCCGCGTGCACCATGGCGGCCATGCTCGAGGCCTCGCGGAAGAGGAGAGGTGCGGCGGCGGCCGTGCGGAACGCCTCCAGCGCATCCTCGAGCAGGCCCATCTCCTTGTAGGCGATCCCCAGGTCGTAGTAGGTGCGCGGATCCTTGTCCCCGACCTGCACCTCGACCTCGCGCTTGAACGCGGCGAAGACCTCGGCGAGGCTCTGCTCCTCCGCCGGCTCCGCATCGAGCACGCCCGCGAGCTCGCCCGCCTCCCCTTCCGGCTCGAGCGCCGCGGTGAGCGAGCGCAGCGCATCGTCGTCCAGGCGGTCGCTGGCCTCCGCTGCTGACGGCGCTCCGGCCCGCGCCTCCAGCGCCTCGAGCTCGGACCCGCCGTACCCGAGCGTGCGCAGCGCGTCCAGGCGCTGGCGCGCCTCCGCCACCATCCCCTGCTCGAGGAAGAACACGATCTCCTCCAGCACATCCGTCTGGGCGCGGCGCGGCTCTCGTGCGGAGGGAGCGCCCGCGGCCGGCGGCGCCGCCGCCTCCCGAGGGGGAGCGTCGTCGTCGAACACGATCTCGATGTCCGCGTCCGCTTTTTCCTGCACCGCGGACGAGGGAGGAGGAGGAGGGAGCGGCGGCGCCGGTGCCGTCACAGCCTTGGCGGCGGGGCGCGGGGGAGCGGGGGCGTGGGCCGGAGCCGCCTCGGCGGGCGCACGCTCGCCGGCATCGAGCAGCCGGAGCCTTCCCAGCACCTGGCGAACCGGCTCGGGAAGAGGCCCCATCCGCGCCGCCTCTTCCGCGGCCCTGCGCGCGCCCCCTTCGTCTCCGGCGGCACGGCGCGCCAGGGCCAGCTCGACCAGGACGTCCTTCAGCGCGGAGCGCTCCCCTTCCAGCCGGAGCAGCTCCGCGAGCTTGGTCTGGGCCAGCACGTGGCCCGGGAAGCGCTCCACCACCGCGCGCAGCCGGTCGCTCGCCTCCTTCCCGAGCCCGTAGTTCTGCAGCACCTCCGCCTCGGTGAGCTGCCCCGTGACGAACTCCTCGTCGATGGCGCCGAGCGGCACCGCCGGGGTCTCGGGCGGGAAGCGCAGACCTTCCACGCGGGCATGGGGCGAGGAGGGCTTGGCCGGTGCGGCCGCCGGGCCCGGCGGCGCCGGGGGGGGCGCTGCGGGGGGAGCGGCCGCGCGCAGCTTCGTCCCCAGCTCCCCCTCCGCTTCCTGCGCCTCGCGCTCCCGGCCCCGGGCGCGCAGGGCGCGAGCGAGGCGAGGAAGCGCCTGGGCGAGCTCGGCGTCGTGGCTCCTCTCGCGGTGGAAGGCGACCAGGCGCGTGAGCGCCGGCAGATGCCCCTGCGTCTCCACGCGGGCGAGCCGGTCCAGCAGCGCGGCCGCCCGGTCCGCGCGCCGGTCCTTGCTCCAGTCGGCGATCACGCCGTCGAGCATCCCCCAGGCGGCGTCGCCGCGCCCGGCGTGCAGCTCGGCCTCCAGCAGACGCTCGAAGGCGGATTCGGGGATCTCGGCGGCCACCGGGCTGGCCAGCAGATCCTTGGCCTCGGTGGGCCGGCCGGCCCGGGACAGCAGCTGGAGCAGCTCCCCGGCCAGCGGGCCCTTCGCCTGGTAACGGCCGAGGGCGTCACGCACGAGGTCGATCGCCTCCAGGTGCCGCCCTGCCGCCCCCATCGCCGCGGCGAGCCCCACCACGGGCTCCGGCCGCGCCGGGGCCAGCTCCGCCGCGCGCCGGTAGGCGCGCTCGGCGTCCTCGGACTGATTCCCTTCGAGCAGCCTCGCCCCGATCGCCAGGAACTCCTCGACGGCGCGGGGGACGTCCCCCTCCACCGCGCGCGCCTCGGCGAGGCGCACACGGTGACGGGTGTCGTCGGGCTCCGCCGTGACCAGGCGCTCGTAGACGGCGCGCGCCTCGGGGTAGCGGCGCGTCTTGAGATAGCGCTCCGCCGCGTGCAGGAGCTGCACGCGCGCCTCCCCCGTCAGCTTCTGGCGGAGGTACATGTCCCCGAGGCGAGCGAACGTCTCCGCCCGCTCCGGCTCGAGCTTCTGGGACTTCTTGAGGATGGCCACCGCCTTGGGGAAGAAGCCGGAGGCGGCGTAGTGATCGGCGACCTTGTCGAAGTAGATCAGGGCGTCGGTGGGACGCCCGAACTTCGCGAGAAGGTCGCCGGCGCGGTTGAGGGAGAGGACGTCCCGCGGTGCGTCCTCGGCGAGACGCCGGAGCTCCACCAAGGCGCCGTCCGCGCGTCCGGCGCGGAGCAGCCGCTCGGCTTCCTTGAAGGCCTTCTCGCGGTCCAGAGCCATTCGCGGCTTAGCGGACCTGGCGCTCGCGGATCCTGGCCTTCTTCCCGCGGAGCTGGCGCAGGTAGTACAGCTTGGCCTGGCGGACCTCGCCCTCGCGCAGCCGCTCGATCTTCTCCACGATGGGAGAATGGAGGGGGAAGATCCGCTCCACCCCCACGCCCGAGGAGCTCTTGCGCACGGTGAAGGTGGCGCGCGCGCCGTTCCCGCCGCGGCGGGAGATGACGTCGCCCTCGAACACCTGGATGCGCGACTTGTCACCCTCGACCACGCGCACGTGCACCTTCACGTGATCGCCCGGCCGGAACTCCGGAATGTCCTTCTTCAGGCTTTCGGCCTCGATGGTGCGGATGGTGTCCATGCCGTCCTCACTCTCCCTCGTCGTGCCCCGCACCCTGCAGCAGGTCGGGCCGCTTGCTCCTGGTGGCCAGGGCACTCCGGCGCTCGCGCCACCTCGCGATCGCCTCGTGATCGCCGGAGAGCAGCACCTCCGGCACGGTCTGCCCGCGATACACCGCGGGACGCGTCCAGTGCGGGTGCTCCAGGCGCCCGCCCTCGAACGAATCCTCCTCGGCGGCCCCGGGGTGGCCGAGCACGCCGGGCACGAAGCGAGCGATCCCGTCCACCACCAGGGTGGCGGGGATCTCGCCGCCGGTCAGCACCACGTCGGCCACGCTCATCTCCTCGTCCGCCAGGCCTTCCCGGACCCGCTCGTCCACGCCCTCGTACCGGCCGCAGAGCAGGATCACCCTGGGCAGGCCGGCGAGGCCGCGGGCCCGGCGGTGATCGAAGCGCTTCCCCTGGGGGGAGAGCAGGATCACCCGGTCGGGCTCCGCAGGATACGTCCGGCGGATCCATTCCACGGCCGTAAACAGCGGCTCCGGCTTCAGCACCATCCCGGCGCCCCCCCCGTAGGGGGCGTCGTCCACCTGCCGGTGCGGTCCCACGCCGAACCGGCGCAGGTCGTGCACCCGAACCCCGAACCGGCCCGAGCGCCGCGCCCGGGCGAGCATCCCGTCCTCCAGCGCCCCCAGGAACGCCGAGGGGAAGAGCGTGACGACGTCCACGTTCACGCCCCGTCCTCCCGGTTCAGGTCCAGCAAGCCCTCCGGCAGCCGGACCCGGATCTCCTCCTCCCCGATCGAGGTGACGATCTCCCCGGCCAGGGGAATGTGCACCTCGCCGCGGGTCCCGACCACCCGCAGGAGGTCGACCCCCCCGGTTTCCTCCACGTCCTCCACCCGGCCCAGGGGCCCGGCCGTCTCGTCCACCACCGGGAGGCCGCACAGGCGGGCCACCCAGTGCTCCCCAGGCGGCAGGGCCGGCACCTCGTCCGCCGGTACCCGCACCCCGCACCCCCGGAGGGCCTCGGCGGCTCCCGGGTCGTCCACCCCCGCGAGCTTGAGGACCAGGGTGCCCCCGTACGCTCGCGCCGCCTCCACCCGGTAGGGAACCGCCGGGCTGCCCTCCCGCTCCAGGAGGACCCTCGACCCGCCGGTCCACCGCGCGGCCACTCCGGAAACCACGCGGACCGTCAATTCTCCCGCCGGGCCGCGGAACCCCGCGACCCTGCCGATCACCAGGCCCTCGTCCTCGCCCCGGGGGGCTATTCCAGGATCTCCAGGACCACCCGCTTCCGCAGCTTCATCCCCGCAGCGGCGAGGATCGTCCGGATCGAGCGGGCCGTGCGCCCTTGCTTGCCGATGACCTTGCCCAGGTCTTCCTGGGCCACCTTCAGCTCGAGAACCGTCGTCTGCTCCCCTTCGATCTCCGCGACGGCCACGTCCTCCGGCTGGTCCACCAGGGATTTCGCGATCAACTCCAGCAGTTCTTTCACGAGCGCTTCCTCCGCCGGAACGGCAGCGCTCAGGCCTGGACCCTCCGCGCGCGGTCGATCAGGCTCCGCACGGTCTCGGAGGCGTGGGCGCCCTTCTTGATCCAGGCATCGGCCTTGGCGACGTCGATGTGGATCTTGGCCGGCTCGTATCCCGGATCGTACGTGCCCAACGCCTCGACGAAGCGCCCACTGGGGGTCGACTCGGACTCGGAAACCACCACCCGATAAAAGGGATCCTGGCGAGATCCCATCCTCCGCAGGCGAATCTTCAGCACGTTCTGCATCCTCCAGGCGCTGTAACGCTCATTGCCTCTTCGGTCCCGCCACTATAGCCTATCGGCCCAAGAACGGGAGCCGGAGCCCCCCCTTCCCGCCCTTCCCCGGGCGGGCCGCCTGCAGGGTCTTCATCATCTTGCGCATCTGGGCGAACTGCTTGAGCAGGCGGTTGATCTCGGCCACGCTCTGCCCCGCTCCCCGGGAGATGCGGCGCTTCCGGCTGCCGTTCAGGATCTCCGGCCGCTCCCGCTCCCGGGCCGTCATCGAGTCCAGGATGGCCATGACCCGGACCACGGCGTCCTCGTCCAGGTCGGCCTGCTTCACCTGGGACATCCCGGGGAGCATGGAGACGATGCTGGACAGCGGCCCCATCTTCCGGACGGTCTTGAGCTGGTCGCGGAAGTCCTCCAGCGTGAAGTTGTTCTTCCGGATCTTCTTCTCGAGCGCCCTGGCGGCCTCGGCGTCGAAGGCCTCCTCCGCCTTCTCGATCAGGCCCAGGAGGTCCCCCATGCCGAGGATCCGCCCCACCATGCGATCGGGGTGGAAGGCGTCGAACTCGGTCGGTCGCTCCCCCGTCCCCACGAACTTGATGGGGACGCCGGTGACGTGCCGGATGGACAGCGCGGCGCCCCCGCGGGCGTCGCCGTCCATCTTGGTGAGGATGATCCCGGTGAGGCCCAGCGCCCGGTGGAACTCGCCCGCGGAGCGGACCGCGTCCTGCCCGGTCATGGCGTCGGCGACGAACAGGATCTCGGTGGGCGCGAGGAGGTCCTTGAGCGTGCGCAGCTCATCCATGAGCGCGTCGTCGATGTGAAGGCGCCCCGCCGTGTCCACCAGCACGGTGTCGAAGCCGGAGCGTCGCGCCTCCCCCACCCCCTCGCGCACCAGGTCGGCCGGCTTGCGGCTGCCGTCGTGGGAGAACACGCGCAGGCCCACCGAGCCGCCCACGCGCTGGAGCTGCTCGATGGCCGCGGGGCGGTAGACGTCCGCGGGCACGAGGTAGGGGAAGCGTCCGCCCTTCTTCAGCCAGAGGCCCAGCTTGGCGGTGGTGGTCGTCTTCCCGGATCCCTGCAGCCCCACCATGAGCACGACGGTGGGGGGCTTGGAGGCGAAGCGCAGCGGGGTGGCGCCCGCCGTCCCCAGCAGCGCGGTCAGCTCGTCGCGCACGATGGCCACCACCTGCTGCCCGGGGCTCAGGCTCTGGAGGACCTCCTCCCCCAGGGCCTTGGCGCTCACGGCGTCCAGCAGCGCCTTGACCACGGAGACGTGGACGTCCGCCTCCAGGAGGGCGAGACGGATCTCCCGCAGGGCCTCGGCGAGCGACGTCTCGTCGATCCGCGTCTCGCCCCGCAGGGAGCGGAAGATCCCCTGCAGGCGCTCGCCCAGGGCGTCGAACATGACCTACACCGACTCCAGGAGGTGGCCCATCTTGAGCTTCTTGGCCCGCAGGTAATCGCGGTTGTGCTCGTCCGCGGGGAGCTCGAGTGGAACGCGCTCCACGATCTCCAGGCCGTAGCCGGCCAGGGCCACGTACTTGCCCGGATTGTTCGTCATCAGGCGCAGGCGCCGGATCCCCAGGTCGTAGAGGATCTGCGCCCCCACCCCGTAGTCGCGCAGATCGGCGGCGAAGCCCAGCAGGAGGTTCGCTTCCACCGTGTCCTTGCGCTGATGGTCCTGCAGCTCGTAGGCGCGGAGCTTGTTCGCGAGGCCGATGCCGCGCCCCTCCTGCCGGAGGTAGAGGATGGCGCCGCTCCCCTCGGCGGCGATGCGCTCCATGGCGGTGTGGAGCTGCACGCCGCAGTCGCAGCGCATGGAGCCGAAGACGTCGCCGGTGAGGCACTCCGAGTGCACGCGCACCAGCATCGGCGCTTCCGGGTCGATCTCCCCCAGCACCAGGGCCACGTGCGTCTCGTCCTCGACCTCGTTGTGGAAGGCGTGCACCTTCCAGGTGCCCAGCGGGGTGGGGAGGTCGGGGGAGGCCACGCGCGTCACCATCCGCTCCGTGCGCATCCGGTAGCGGATGAGGTCGGCGATGGTGACCATCTTCAGGCCGTGCTGGGCCGCGAAGGCCGACAGCTGGGGGAGGCGGGCCATGGTGCCGTCGGGGTTCATGATCTCGCAGATCACGGCCGCGGCCTTGAGCCCGCCCAGGCGGCAGAGGTCCACCGAGGCCTCGGTCTGGCCGGCGCGCTTGAGCACGCCGCCCTTGCGCGCACGCAGGGGGAAGACGTGGCCGGGACGGGCCAGGTCCTCGGGGCGGGTGGCGGGATCCACGGCGGTGCGGATGGTGCGGGCCCGGTCCGCGGCGGAGATGCCGGTGCTCACCTCCCGCCTCCCCTCGATGGACACGCAGAAGGCGGTGCCCAGGCGCGCCGTGTTCTTCTCCACCATGAGCGGGATCTGCAGCTCGTCCAGGCGGTCGGGGGACATGGGCAGGCAGATCAGCCCGCGCCCGTGGGTGGCCATGAAGTTCACGATCTCCGGCGTCACCATCTCGGCGGCGCAGGCGAGATCGCCTTCGTTCTCGCGGTCCTCGTCGTCGAGGATGATGATCATCCGCCCGGCGCGCAGCTCGGCGACCGCATCCTCGATGGAGGCGAACGGGCTGTGGAGCGCGGCTTCGCTCATGCGGCACCCTCCCTGCGTCCCTGGAGCAATCCCTCAAGGTACCGCGCCAGGAGATCCACCTCCACGTTGAGCAAGGACCCCGGGGCGGCCCCGCCCAGGGTGGTGCGGGCGAGGGTCTCCGGGATGAGCGCCACGCCGAACGCCCGGTCCTCGAGGGAGGCCACGGTCAAGGAGACCCCGGAGAGGGCGATCGACCCCTTGAACGCCACGTAGGGACGGAGCGCCTCGGGCAGCTCCATGACGATCCTCACGTCGCCTCCCGCCCGGGACACCTCCAGGACGCGCGCGGTCCCGTCCACGTGCCCCTGCACCAGGTGGCCGCCCAGCCGGTCGCCGACGCGGAGCGCCCGCTCCAGGTTGACGGGGTCTCCCGGGCGCAGGCCGCCCAGGGTGGTGCACCGCAAGGTCTCCGCCACGGCGTCCACCGCGAAGCCCTGCGGGGTCAGAGCGGTGACGGTGAGGCAGACGCCGTCGACGGCGACGCTCTCCCCCAGCGCCAGCTCCCCGGCGGGAAAGGGTGGGTGGAGGGTCAGGCGGGTCAGGCCTTCCGCGGGCGCCACCGCCCGCACCCCGCCCATTCCTTCGATCAGCCCGGTGAACATGCGACGCTCCCCAGCAGCAGCACGTCCTCGTCCAGCGCCAGACGGCGCACGTCCGCCACCCGCCGCCCCAGGGCCGGCTCGGCGGCCGCCGCCAGGTCCAGGAACGGCGTTCCCCCGCGGGCGCCCAGGAGGACCGGTGCGACGAGCAGGGCAACCTCGTCCACGAGCCCCCCCGCGAGGAAGCCGGCGAACGTGCGGCCGCCCCCCTCCACCAGCACCGACTGCACGCCGTGACCGTGGAGATCCGCGAGGACGTCGGCCGGGTCGAGCCTGCCCTCCCGGTCCGGGAGGCGGACGAGATCCGCTCTCCCCTCCCACTCCCGCCCGGCCACCGCTCCCTCGCGCACGTAGACGCGCGGCCTCACCGGTCCCGCGAACAGCGCCGCGTCCGGCGGAAGGCGCAGCTCCGGCGCCAGCACCACCGGAAGCGGCTGGCGCGGCGCCCCCTGAAGGCGTGCGGTGAGCCGGGGGTCGTCGCGGCGCACGGTCTCCGCCCCCACGAGGACGGCGTCGTGCCCGACCCGCAGGCGATGGGCGAACCGGCGCGCCGCCTCTCCGGTGATCCAGCGCGACCGTCCGGCGAGACCGGACAGCATCCCGTCCAGCGAGAGCGCGGCCTTGAGGGTGACGGTGGGACGCCCGGCGCGGTGCCGCCGCAGGAACCCCGCGTTCAAGCGCTCGGCCTCGCCGGCGAGCAGCCCGACCTCGACCGCGATCCCCGCCCGGCGCAGCTCCGCGAAGCCGCGTCCATCCACGCGCGGGTCCGGGTCGCCCACGGCCGCCACCACCCGGCGCACCCCCGCCGCCACCAGGCCCGAGGCACAGGGGGGCGTCCGGCCCTGGTGCGCGCAGGGCTCCAGGTTCACGTAGAGCGTGGCGCCGGCGGCGCGGTCCCCCGCCTCGGCGAGGGCCATGGCCTCGGCATGGGGAAGCCCCGCCGCGCGGTGCCAGCCGCGGCCCACCACCTCGCCGTCCCGCACGAGCAGGCAGCCCACGCGCGGGTTGGGGGCGGTGGTCCCCTGTGCAAGAGCCGCCAGCGCCAGCGCCTGCTCCATCCACCGGGTGTCGGTCACGCGGCGTCCTCCCCCAGCAGGCCCGCCAGGAAGGCCTCCCGGTCGAAGTCCAGCAGGTCGTCCACGCCCTCGCCCACGCCCACGTACCGCACGGGGACGCCGAGCTGCCTCTGGATCCCCAGGGCCACCCCGCCCTTGGCGGTGCCGTCCAGCTTGGTGAGCACGATCCCCGTCACCTTGGCGGCCTTCGTGAACTCGCGCGCCTGCTGCAGCCCGTTCTGCCCGGTGGTCGCGTCCACGACCAGGAGGACCTCGTGCGGGGCGCCGGGAACCTCCCGGGCCGCCACCCGCGCCACCTTCTCCAGCTCCGCCATGAGGTTCGTCTTCGTGTGCAGGCGGCCGGCGGTGTCCACGAGCACGTGTCCGATGCCGCGGGTGCGCGCGGTGCGCAGGGCGTCGAACACCACCGCCGAGGGATCGGCCCCTTCCCGCTGGCGGACCAGCTCCACCCCGGCGCGCTCCGTCCAGCGCTGGAGCTGGTCGATGGCGGCCGCCCGGAACGTGTCCGCCGCGGCCACGAGCACGGAGCCGCCCCCCGCCCGCTCCCGTGCCGCGAGCTTCCCCACCGTCGTGGTCTTGCCTCCGCCGTTGACCCCCACCACCAGCACCACGTGCGGCGTGGCCGCAGGCGCGGCCGGCGTGGGCGGGGGCTCGGGGAGGGCCTGGCGGAGCGCCTCCTTCACCGCCTCGCGCAGGCCCGAGGCGTCCAGCCCCTCCCGCCGTGCCCGGGCCCGCACGCTCTCCAGCACCTCGGAGGTCAGCGTGGGCCCCAGGTCCGCCGCCAGCAGCGCCGCTTCCAGGTCGTCCAGCGCGGAAGCGTCCAGCGGCCGCTCCCGCACCAGCGACTGCAGCGTCTCCACGATCCCCTCCCGCGTGCGGGCGAGGCCGGAGAACAGCTTCTTCAGGCCGGAGAGCGCCATGCTCAGCGCATCATCTTGAGGATCTCGTCCGCCTTGGCCGCGCTCTCGCTGCCCGGAGCCACGTCCACGGCACGGCGCAGGTGATCGGCCGCCTTCACCCGGTCCCCGAGGCGGAAATAGGCGAAGCCGAGCCGGTACTGGTAGTCGCCGCGGCTGCGGTAGTCGGGGGCCGCGACCTCGTAGAGCCGCACCGCCTCGTCGAGCTTCCCCATGGAGTCCAGCAGCGACGCCAGCTCGAACTGCGCCTGGTAGTACTTGGGGGAGATCTCCACCGCCCGCCTGAGCTCGGTCACCGCCTCGTCCTTGCGTCCCTGGGAGCTGTAGAGGAGCCCCAGGTTGAGGTGCACCTTCTCCGGGGTGGGGTAGCCGGGCTGCTCGAGCGCGATCTTGAACTCCGCCTCCGCGGCGTCCTTCTTCCCCATGCGGTCGTAGAGCGCCCCCAGGTTGTTGTGGGCGTCGGCCAGGGAAGGATCGATCTGCAGCGCCCGCCGGAGCGCCGTCTCCGCCTCCGCGTAGCGGCCGGCCAGGAACAGGACCTGCCCCTGGTAGTTGGGGATGCTCGCGTTCTTTGGCTGCAGGGCCGCCGCCTGTCCGAGCAGCTCCAGCGCCTCCGCCGTCCGCCCGGCGGCGACGTAGGACTGCGCGGTGCCGATCTTGTTGGCGGCCTCGACCTGCGGCTCCTTCTTCGGCTCCTTGTGCCCGCCGCAGGCCAAGGCGGCCACGAGGCCGAGCGACGCCAGCGCCACCAGGAAGACTCGTCTCACCGTTCCCTCCCCCGCCCCAGCAGGCGCCCCAGGAAATTCCGCCGCCGCGGCTCCTCGGCGAGCGGCTCCACCTCCGGCTCCCGTCCCTCCAGGAGCGCGCGCGGGGCCGCGTCCACCATGGCCGCCGCCCGCGCCTCCCCCACCCAGGCGCCGAGCTGCTCCAGCGCCTTGCTCAGCACGGGCGGGCGGCCGCGCAGGTTGTGGGAGTCGGAGGCGAGCACGTGCACCAGGCCCTTGCGCACGATCTCCTCCGAGAACTCCTCCGTCTCCTCGCCGAATTGCCCGAGGACGCTCCCCGTCGTCACCTGCCCGAACGCGCCCAGCCGGATGACCGACGCGTAGCGGCGCACGTCGTCCTGGAAGTAGCGGATGCGCTCGGGATGGGCGAACAGGGTGACGATCCCCTGGAGCTTCAGCTGGAAGACGAGGTTCTCGAGGTCCACCGGGTACTGCGAGGTGGAGAGCTCGAGCAGCAGCGTCTTCCCGTTGTCCGCCAGGGTGGGGGCGCGCCCGTCCTTCACCCGCGCCGGGAGGTCGTGCGTCAGGTGCACCTCGGCCCCGGGAAGCAGGGTGAGCGCGACGCCCTCCTGGGCGAGACGTGCACGCAGCCGCTCCGTGGCCTGGAGGACCGCAGGGCGGTCGATGTAGAAGAACCCTTCCTTGCAGTGGGGGGTGGCCACCAGGGTGGTGGTGCCGTCCGCCGCGGCGGTCCTGGCGAAGGCCACGGCGTCGTCCTCGGTCTTCACGCCATCGTCCACGCCCGGCAGGATGTGCGTGTGCAGGTCGATCACGCTCCCCATCCTAGTTCACCGGCCTGAGGGGGTAGCGCTCGAGCGCCGTGTACACGGCACCGCCCCGGCCGGGAACGCTGCGGAACAGCGTGAGCTCGCCCGCGGGGAACGCGCCCAGGGTGCCGACCTCGGTGCCGGGCCGGCGGGGGGCGGCACCGGAGGCCGCCCGGGCCAGCGTGAGGTGCGGCGCGAAGGCGCGCTGCTCGGGCGTGAAGCCCGCCCCCCGCGCCGCCTCCTCCAGGGCCGCGGCGAGGGCGGCGAGGTTCCCACCGCTGCGATCGCGCAGACCCACCCAGAGGACGCGAGGCCGGCCCCGCGGCGGGAACGTCCCCAGTCCGCCCACCTCGACCTCCGGCTCCGCCGCGGCGGCCGCGGCCGCCCTCCAGAGAGGAGAGAGCGCGGGCACGCGCTCCTGCGCCACCTCCCCCAGGAAGCGCAGGGTCACGTGCAGCCCCTCCGGCCGCACCCAGCGCCACCCCTCCTCGCTCCGCCGGAGGCTCTCCTGCACCTCGGCGAGGGCGCGCCGCAGCGCGCCGGGGAGCTCGACCGCGAGGAACAGCCTCACGCCAGGGCGCGCCGCAGGAGATCGAGGGCGACCGCGACCGAGCGCCGGCGGACGAGGTCGCGATCCCCGGGAAGGAGCAGGCGCCGCACCTTTCCCCCCGTGGGACCGGAGAGCGCGACGAAGACCAGGCCGACCGGCTTGTCCGCGCTCCCCCCGCCCGGCCCGGCGATCCCCGTGACGCCCAGCCCCCAGTCCGCACGCAGGCGCGCACGCACCCCGGCGGAGAGCGCCTCCGCCACTTGGGCGCTCACCGCGCCGTGCCGGAGCAGCAGCTCCTCCGGGACCCCGGCCAGCGCCACCTTGAGGTCGTCCGCGTACACGGCGAGGCCGCCGCGGAACCATCCCGACGCGCCCGCCACCGCGGTGACCGCCCCGGCCAGGAGGCCGGCGGTGCAGGACTCCGCCACCGCCAGGGTCTCCCCCCTGCGCGCCAGCGACGCACCCGCCACCGAGGCCAGCGTGTCCTGGTCGGCGCCGTAGACGTCCTCTCCGAGACGGGCCCGGAGTTCCGCCTCCAAGGACACCAGACGCGCGTCGGCGACGGCGATGCTCTGGCCTTCGGCGCGCATCCCCAGGTGCACCTCTCCCGCGCCGGCGAGGATCGTGAGCACCGTTCCCTCTCCCGCGTAGAGATCGGCGACGGCCGCGTCCACCTCGCTCTCCAGGCGCCCCGCCACGTGCAGCACCCGCGTGCGCAGCACCGCGCCCGCGGCCCGGCGGCGGGCCAGCGGGAGCAGGTGCGCCTCCACCATGGCCCGCATCTCCGCCGGGACCCCGGGGAGGGCGACGACCTGCACCTCGCCGCGGGCGAGCAGGATCCCGGGCGCGCTCCCCACGGGGTTGGCGAGCGCGATCGCTCCCTCGGGGAGATCGGCCTGACGCTCCTGCTCCGGAGAGGGCGTGCGTCCGAAGCGGGCGAAGCGCTCCCGCAGCTCGCGGAGGAGCGCCGGATCGCGGAGGAGTGGCTTGCCCCACCAGGCCGCCAGCGCCTCCCGGGTGCGGTCGTCCTCGGTGGGCCCCAGCCCCCCCGTGAGCACGACGAGGCCGGCGCGGCCGGCCGCCGCGTCCACCTGGGAAGCGATGCGCGCGGCATCGTCGTCCACCTGCGCCCGCCCCAGGACTTCAGCCCCCACGCGGGAAAGCTCCTCCAGCAACCAGTCGCCGTTCCCGTCGCGGCGGCCGAAGCGCAGCAGCTCGCTGCCGACCGCGATCAGCTCGACGGCGAGGGCCACGTGTCCATCGCGCGGAGGAACTTGCGGAAGTAATCGGCGGCCGAGCCGATGGCCGCCAGGAGCACGAGCCAGAGCATGAGCTTCCCCAGGAAGCCGAAGCGGCCCCAGCGCTCCAGGGTGTTGGTGAGGATGAGGAGCACGATGGCGACCACCTGGGCCACGGTCTTGAGCTTGCCCCAGGGAGAGGCGGCCATGACCACGCCGCGGGTGGCCGCGACGCTGCGCATGCCGCTGACCGCGAACTCGCGTCCCACGATGACCACGATCATCCAGGCCGGGGCCAGCCCCAGCTCGACCAGGGAGATGAACGCGGAGCTGGTCAGCAGCTTGTCCGCCATGGGGTCGAGGAGGATGCCCAGGGTGGTGACCTCGCCGCGCCTGCGCGCCAGCCACCCGTCCAGGGCGTCGGTGGCGGCGGCGAGCAGGAAGATCGCCACCCCCACCACCTCCCGCCACTCCGCCATCCACTGCACGAGCTCTGGGACCCAGGCGGCGCCGTAGACCCCCTCCAGGCGGTCGCGGAGCGTCGCCGTCACCCAGGGAGGCGTGAGCAGCACCACGACCAGCAAGGGGACGAGGAAGATGCGGAACAGCGTCAGCGCGGTGGGGAGATTCAGGCTGGAAGGGCGCATCGGCGGCTTGCGGCCGCCGACGCTACCACGCCCGGGACGGGCCGGGCAAACGATCCGCTCCGGTCCTCAGTGGCGGTTGACCGTGGTCACGCTGAACGAGCCGAACGGGTTGATGTCGTCGGTGATCGTGGCCCCCGCGTTCAGGACCACGAGCTTGGTCACGGTCCCTCCCGGCGTGGAGTAGCTCACCTGCATCCGCCGGTCGGGGAGCACGACCAGCGTCGGGGTGCGCGCGTCCTCCCCCGGGTCGGAGACCTGGAGCGGGATCATCCACCGTGTGGTCAGGAAGAGGCTGACGTAGATCCTCCCCTGCGCCGGGCTGTTGCGCCACCAGGTCACGTACGGCCTCCCCCCGTCGTCGAAGGCGAGGACGGGGTCGAGGTCGGGATCGCTGGAGTCGAGCGCGAGCAGGGACTTCACCGGCTCCCAGTTCCCCTCCCCGAACCTCGACCATGCGAGGTCGAAGTCGGCACCGTCGAAATGGCTCCACACCACCCACGGCTTCCCGTCCACCGGGCTCTCCAGGATCGCCGGCCAGCCGTCGCCCGTGGCGTCGCCGGTGCTGTTGAGCATGAGGCGGGTGGAGCGGGAGCGGAACGGGCTCCAGATCTTCGTGCGTCGCGCCGAGCCGGCGGTCACCACCACCGTCCGCACGTAGTTCCCGAAGGCATCCACCTCGGCCGACACCTCCGCGCGGGCTGGGGCGCAGACCAGGAGCACCGCCAGCGCGGCAAGACCCTTGCAGCGGTCAAGCGGGCAACGCATGGGACCTCCGGTTCCTCTCCACGTGACGGTCGAACGCCTCCACCTCGGGGAACTTCCGCTCCAGGCGCGCTCGCAGGTGCCGCAGCCGCCCGAAGGCGATCTTCTCCCGGGTGCCGTGTCCTTCCTCCCGGGCCATCTCCCAGCGGCGGAACGCGTTCAGGAACAGCACGTCGGGATAGCTCTCGTCCTCGCGCGAGGCCAGGCCGTCGGATTCCTGGAGGCAGCGGCGGGCCTCCTCGCGGTCCCCGCGCGCCAGGTAGGCCTCCCCCAGCCGGGTGAGCGCCAGGGCGCCGATCCTCCGGTACCCACGGGCCGCAGCGGCGGCCTGGGCGTCCCGGATGCAGGCGATCCCCTCCTCGGTGCGGCCCAGGGCGACCAGGCAGCCCCCCCGGTTGGTGAGGACGGTCAGGCGCATCTCCTCCTGCCGCTGCGCGGGCTCCAGCGCATCGAGCAGGGCCGCCGCCGCGGTGTAATGCGCGTGGGCCGCGTCCATCTCCCCCGCGTCGTGCTCGATGTTCCCCAGCGCGTTGTGCACGGAAGCCTGCGAGCCCACGTCGTGCCCGTCGCGGGCGAGGGCGAGACACTCGCGCGCCAGCAGGCGGGCCAGGTAGACGTCGCCCTGCTCCCGGTAGACCAGGAGCAGCTGCAGCAGCACGCGCACGCGGGTCCCGGTGGGGAGGAGCGGGTCCTTCAAGACCTCGCGCAGCTCGTGCTCGGTGAGGAAGAGCTTGCCCAGCGCCTTGGAGGCGACGGCCATGCGCCAGCGGGCCTCCACCACCCGGGAGGACGCCGCCGGATGCGCGGCTTCCTCGCGCGCCACCTCCAGGGCCCGCTCGAAGGTGACGAAGGCGCGGCCGTGCTCCCCCGCCGCGAAGGCGGCGGCGCCCGCCGCCAGCAGCTCGTCGTACCCCCCGGTGGCAGGCTTGAGCGCCTCGTACTCCTCGAGGTCGAGGATGTCGGAGAAGTGCTGCACGGGCACGTTGAACACGGAGGCCAGCGCGCGCAGCTTCTCGAACGAGGGAAGCGCCTTCCCCTTCTCGAAGCGGCTGAGCTGCGAGTTGTCGATCACCTCGCCGTAGGCGACGGCCCGTTCCTCGACCTTGCGCAGGGTATAGCCGTACCCCTCCCGCAGGCGGCGGAGGAACGTGCCCAGGCGTACCGAACTCCTGGTCTCCGGCCCGAAGGCCCGTCCGCTGATCGATGCACCGGCCCGGCTCATGAACCCCCCACGTGAGCCCGGTCCCTTGGTTGGACCCATTGGGCTCCCGCGGAGCGGCAAAGTCAACCAATACCCTCCGCCATCCGGCCGCTCTTGCGGACATGGCATCCGCGGGTTGACGCGTCCAGCACCTCCCCGTAGATTCCCGGCGCCTTCCGGGGTCGGAGACTAGCGTGTTGCCCGAGGCGCACGACCCGTTCGAGACCGAACTCCCTCTGCTGGACCTGCTGGGCTTCGACGCGGCCCTCGAGGCCGAGGGGCTGCGCCGCCTGGGAGAGATGGACCTCCCGGGGTGCCGGGAGGCGTTCGCGCGCCTCGTGCAGCGGCTCACGCTGCAGCGGCTGGGCGGGCACGGGCGCGAGGGGGTCCTCCTACTCCACAACATGCTCCAGCGCGTGGCCGCCAGGATGCACAACACGGCGGCCGAGGACTACGCCGCGGTGCGGGTCGCCCTGCTGCGCCAGTTCGCCCCTCTGGAGGATCCCGAGGAGGCGCGCGCCCTCTTCCTCCCCGCGCTGGACCGGCTGCTCCGGTCCGGGCACCTCCCCACTCCGGCCGCCCCCTCGCTCGTGCAGCGGGCGGCGACCCTCATCGAGGAGAGCTACGCCGAGCGCCTGTCCCTCTCCTGCGTGGCGGCTCGCCTGCACGTCTCCCCCGCCCATCTCTCCCGGGTCTTCCGGCGCCAGACCGGGAGCACCCTCACGGAGTACGTGCACCGGACACGGCTGCGCCACGCCCGCCGGTTGCTGGAGGAGGGTGGCCGCACCATCTGCGAGGTCGCCTACCTGGTGGGGTACCAGAACTACCGGGACTTCTACCGGAACTTCACGAAGCACGAGAGCGTCTCCCCCGGGGAGGTGCGCCGGCGCGGCACGGGCGGGCTATAGTCGGATCGATGGTGCGGCGCGGCTCCCTCCTCGCGCTCTTCCTCTTGTTGCTGTGCGGTCTTCTCGCCTCGCCCCCCAGGGCCCGGCGCTCCGCGCCCCCCGAGGAGCCCCCCCTGCTCCCTCCCGCCGCCGGTCCCCGGTTCGAGGGAGACTTCGAGGCGAGGCTGCGCGCCGCCCCCGCCGACCGCCACGTGCAGGCCCTGCTCGACCTCACCGACCAGGTCGACGTCGCCCGGCTGTCGGACCGCCTGCGCGCCGCCGGCCGGGACAAGCGGGCCCGCCGCCAGTCCGTCATCGGCGCGCTCGAGCAGGTGGCCCGGCGTCAGCAGGCGCTCCTCCTGCCCCTGATCGACCGGTTGCTGCAGGAGCGGGCGCTGCTCCGCGTGGAGCGGGTGGCGATCGTCAACCGGTTGCTCGTGGAGGGGACCGCCTCCGGCGTGCTGGCGCTGGCGGCACGCCCGGAGGTGGCGCACGTGCTCCCGGAGTGGACCTCCCTCCCCGGCGCGGGCGGGGCGGTCCCGAACCCCGACAGCGCCCTGGGAGAGCAGTTTCGCTCCTGGGCGGTGGACGCCGTGGGCGCGTCCTCCCTCTGGGCCGAGGGCCTGGACGGACGAGGCGTGGTGGTGGCGGCCCTGGACACGGGCGTGGACGGAGGACACGAGCAGCTCCAGGGCCGGCGCCTGGCGGGCACCCGCGGATGGTTCGACCCCGAAGAGGGGAGCAGCGAGCCCTACGACCCCCATGGGCACGGCACGAGCGTGCTCTCCCAGGCGGTGGGGGGAGGGGTGCCGGAGCGCATCGTGGGGATCGCGCCCGGGGCTCGCTGGGCCGCCGCCCTGGCGAACGCGAACAACCAGTACTCGCGGCGGCGCATGACGCTCGCCGCCGACTGGGCCCTGCGCTCGGCACGCCCGGACGTGCTCGTGAACGCCTGGTCGCACGACGAGGGCGCCTGTCCCCCCTTCGACGCACCGTTTCTCCGCGCCTGGCGGGCGGCGGAGATCTTCGTGGTGTTCCCCGCCGGGAACGCCGGTCCGGAACCCCGCACGGGCGAGGCCCCCGCGCAGCTCCCGGGCGCCTTCGCGGTGGGAGGCCTCACGCGCTCGGGCGAGCCGCTGCGCGCGTCGTCCCGGGGACCGAGCGCCTGCGGCGACCAGCTGTTCCCCTCGCTTGCGGCACCCGCGGCCGAGCTCCCCTTCGCCTTCCCGGCCGGCGAGCGCGCCTACGTGGCTGGCGACGGGACCTCCCTGGCGGCGGCGGTGGTGGCGGGAGGGGCCGCGCTCCTCCTCCAGGCCGTGCCCGAACTCGGTCCCGCCGAGATGGAGGACGTCCTGCGCGCGGCGGCGCGGGACGTGCCGCCGGAGGGGGCGGACACGGCGACGGGGGCAGGCGCGCTGGATCTCGTCCGCGCGCTGGCCCGGGCACGGTCAGTTCGCCAGCGAGACCGAGCCGTCGGCGTTCAGCCGTAGCGACACCCGGGTCGGCGCGGGAGCGGCACGGGCGCGGCGCGTCTGCTTCCCCAGGTGACCTTCCACCTTGCGCACGTAGTCCTGGGTCTCCCGGTAGCGGGGGACGCCGCCGTGCTTGCGCACCGCCCCGGAGCCCGCGTTGTACGCGGCCAGGGCCAGCGTGAGGTCGCCGTCGAACTCGTCCAGCAGGGTGCGCAGGTGGTTCGCGCCCGCGCGCAGGTTCTCGTACGGGTCGTGGATGTCGCGGACCCCGTAGGAGCGCGCCGTCGCAGGCATGAGCTGCATGAGCCCCTTGGCGCCCTTGGGCGAGGTGGCGCCCGGGTTGAACCCCGACTCCACCAGCGCCACCGCCTTGATCAGCGCCGGCTCCAGCTGGAACTCGCTGGCCACCTGGTCGATGAAGGGATCGAACGCGGTGACGGGGAGGGCGGCGCCGGTGCTCCGGCGCTCGGTCTTGAACCCGGGGACAGGGCGCGTGTCCCTGGAGGGGGTGTTCGTGAAGACGATGTTCCCATCCACGCCGACCTCGTAGAGGAGGTCGTCGGCGGCCTGGGCCAGGGGGGCGGCGGCGAGAAGGATTCCCAGGCACGCCCCCCGCAAGCTCACACCTTCGCCTTCAGCCTGCGTGCGATGGCTTCCCGCCCGGAGCGCAGCGCCTGGTCGAGCTTCGCCGCGTCCTTGCCGCCGGCCTCCGCCATGTCCTTCCTTCCCCCGCCGCCCCCGCCGATGATGGCGGCCAGCTCGCGCACGAGGTCGCCCGCGGGGAGGCGGTCCGTCAGGTCCTCGGTGACCGCCACGAGGATGGAGGCCTTCCCCTCCTCGGCGCGGCCGAGCACCACCACGCCAGAACCTAGTTTCCGGCGCAGGGTGTCGGCAAGCGCGCGGGCCTCGTCCTTCCCCACCCCGTCCACCCGGCGGGCGAAAAAGCGGACGCCTTCGACGTTTTCCGCCTCGTCCACCCCTTCGGCCACCCGCTGCTCCCGGCCCTGGCGCCGCAGCTCGGCAAGCTCCCGCTGCAGGGCTTTCACCTGGTCCAGGCGCCGCGCCAGCTCGGCCACCAGCTCCTCCCGGGAGCTCCCGGCCAGGCCGGCCACCGCGCGCACCAGCGCGTCCTCCTCGCGGAACCGGTGCAGGCTGGCCTCGCCGCTGATCGCCTCCACCCTCCGGGTCCCCGCGGCAACCCCGCGTTCTCCGGTGAGCTTGACCAGGCCGATCTCGCCGCAGCGTCCCACGTGGGTGCCGCCGCACAGCTCCAGGGAGAAGTCCCCGATGCGCACCACCCGCACCCGCTCGCCGTACTTCTCGCCGAAGAGGGCCATCGCCCCCGAGCGCAGGGCGTCCTCGAGCTCGCGCACGTCGGTCTCCACCGCGAGGTCCTCGAGGACCTTGGCGTTGACCAGCGACTCCACGTCGGAGAGCGCGCGCTCGCTCATCCCCGCGAAATGCGAGAAATCGAAGCGAAGACGGTCCGGGGCCACCAGGGACCCCGCCTGCTTCACGTGCGTCCCCACCACCTCGCGCAGCGCCGCGTGCAGGAGGTGGGTGGCGGTGTGGTTGCGCATTACGGCGCGGCGGCGTGCCGCGTCCACCTCGGCGGAGAGCACGGCCCCCCCGTGCAGCGTCCCCGCCTCCACGCGCGCGCGGTGCCCGATGGCGGCACCGGCACGGAAGGTGTCGAGGACGCGCAGGCGCGCATCCCCACCCACGAGGAGGCCGGTGTCCCCCACCTGGCCTCCGGACTCCGCGTAGAAGGGGGTGCGGTCCAGGTAGACGGTGAGCTCCGTCCCCTCCTCCGCCTCTCCCGGAGGGTCGAGGGCGACCACCTGCAGCCCCTCCGCGTGGAGCGCGTCGTAGCCCAGGAAGGTGGTGGCGGCGTCGGGGACGTGCGCCTGGGAGCGCGCGGCCTTCCCTCCCTTCCAGCTGGCGCGGGCCCGCGCCCTCTGCTGCTGCATGGCGGACTGGAACCCCTCGAGGTCGACCTCGATGCCACGCTCCTGGGCGATGTCCTGGATCACGTCCATGGGGACGCCGAACGTGTCGTAGAGGCGGAACACCTCCTCGCCGGGGAGGAGCAGGGTCTGTCCCCGCAGCTCGCCGATAGCGCGCTCCGTGTGCTCGAGCCCCACGGCGAGCGTCTCCCCGAAGCGCTCCTCCTCCCGGCGGCCCACCGCGAGGATGGCCTCCCTGGAGGCGATCAGCTCGGGGTAGACGTCCCCCAGCGTCTCCAGAACGGCCGGGGTCACATGGCTCAGGAAGGGCTCCGTGAGTCCCAGCTTGCGCCCGTGGCGAATGGCACGGCGGAGGACGCGGCGGACCACGTAGCCGCGGTTGTCGTTCGCGGGGACGATGCCGTCCGCCACCAGGAAGGAGAGCGCCCGCGCGTGATCGGCGATCACGCGCATGGAGAAGTCGGCGTCGGCATCCTCGCCGTACGCCGTGCCCGCGCGCTGCGCCACCGCCTGGAGGATAGGCTGGAACAGGTCGGTGTCGTAGTTGCTGCGCTTCCCCTGGAGCACGGCGGTGATCCGCTCCAGGCCCATCCCGGTGTCGATGCTGGGCCGGGGAAGGGGCACGAGCCTCCCGTCCCCGTGCTGCTCGAACTGCATGAACACGAGGTTCCAGATCTCCACGTAGCGGCGGGAATCGGTGGCCGGGTTGCTCTCGCCGGAGACCGACGTGAGATCCGCGCCGAGGTCGAAGTGGATCTCGCTGCAGGGGCCGCAGGGGCCGGTGTCCCCCATGCGCCAGAAGTTGTCCTTCTCCCCCAGGCGGAGGATCCGCTCCGCGCGCACGCCGGCGCGCTCGCGCCAGAGCGCGTCCGCCTCCTCGTCGGCCGGTGCGGCCGCCGACCCCTCGAACACCGTGACCCAGAGCCGGTCCTCGGGGATGCCGAACACCCTGGTCACGAGCTCCCAGGCGTAGGCGACGGCGTCGGCCTTGAAGTAGTCGCCGAAGGAGAAGTTCCCCAGCATCTCGAAGAACGTGTGGTGCCGCGGCGTGCGCCCCACCTCCTCGAGGTCGTTGTGCTTCCCCGAGACGCGCAGGCACTTCTGGGAGGAAACCGCGCGCACGTAGTCCCGCTTCTCCCGCCCGGTGAACACGTCCTTGAACTGGTTCATCCCCGCGTTGGCGAACAGGAGCGTGGGATCGGAGGGGAGCACCAGGGGGGAGCTGGGCACGATCCTGTGCCCCCGCTCCGCGAAGAACTCGAGGAAAGCGCGGCGCGTCTCACGGGAAGTCATCGTCATCTCCGAGATTCCCCCGGAAGTAGGGGGCGAGCGCGGATCGAGCGCTCTCGGGATCGTGCCCGGACCGAAGCAGCGCATTATAGATGCGCGCCGCGGCCCTGCCCGTGAGCGGGCCCCCGGCGGCCTTGACCCGCCGCTCGACTTCGTCCCTGAGACTGCTCTCGGGGTCCACGTCGCCCGAGGAGAGGAGCCCTTCCCAGGCCGCCTCCGCCGTCTCGGGGACGATGCCCCGGGAAAGGAGCTGCGCCAGGATGCGTTCCTTGCCACGGCCCCTGGCCAGCCCCTGCTGCACGAGGGCGCGGCAGAGCGCCGCATCGTCGATCCAGCGCGCGTGCAGGGCCTCGCGCACCGCGGCCTCGATCTCCACCGGAGCATGCCCCAGCCGGGCCAGACGGTCGCGCAGCTCCGCCTCGGTCAGGCCGCGGGCGGCGAGGAGGCGGGCGGCATCGTCGCGGATGGAGCCGGGCACGGCGCCATGCTCGACGCCTGCCCCGCTCAGGTCAACTGCGCCAGGCGCTCCAGGGGCTGCGAGACGGGAACCAGCAGCACCTGCACGTGGAGGGTCTCGCTCCGGGGTGCGTCCAGGAGATCCTGAGCCGGTTCCAGGTAACGGAGGAAGAGCAGGACCGCCTCCCGCCGGGAGGGGATCTCCCACAGCCGCGCCCGCATGAACTGCGTCCTCCGGAGGTCCGACTCGAACCACGCCTCCCAGGCCGGGGGCGCGGCACAGACCGTCCACCCCAGTCCGGCGGCGTGACGGGCGTACTGCGCGAGCACGTCCTCCGCGGGATAGGGGCGCCGGAGCGTGAAGCGCCACTCCTCCGTCCCCTCCACGGACCGGGAGGACACCTGTCCGGCGTCCGGGGGGATGGGGAACGGGGCCACCACGGGCTCCGTCCGCCGGGCGAGCATCCCCAGGAGCGTGAGCGATCCGGTCACCCGCCGGCCCTAGGTGTTGCTGAACTCGAAGGGCGAGTCCGGGCTGTGCGGATCCATGCTGTCGGAGTCCCGCAGGGTGGCCTCCATCTGCTCCGCGGACATGTCGGCCGTGGAGTGGATCCCCGCCACCTTGAGCTTGAACTCGTCCGGGTTGCTCGCCTGCCGGAGCGCCTCCTCGAAGCTGATCAGCTCGGACTTGTAGAGCCGGAACAGGGACTGGTCGAAGGTCTGCATGCCGTACTGGGAGGTGCCGGCGGCGATGGCGTCCCGGATGAGCTTGGTCTTCTCCTTGTTCTCCACGCAGTCCCGGATGTAGGCGGTGGAGCGCAGCACCTCCACCCCGGGCACGCGCCCCTTGCCGTCGGCGCGGGGGACCAGGCGCATGGAGATGACGGACTTGAGCACGGCCGCCAGCTGCAGGCGGATCTGCTTCTGCTGGTGGGGGGGGAAGACGGAGATGATGCGGTTGACCGTCTCCGTGGCGTCCAGGGTGTGCAGGGTGGAGAGCACCAGGTGGCCGGTCTCGGCGGCGTGGAGGGCGGTCTCGATCGTCTCGTAGTCGCGCATCTCACCGACCAGGATCACGTCGGGGTCCTGGCGCAGGGCCGAGCGCAGGGCGAAGGAGAAGGTCTTGGTGTCCACCTCCACCTCGCGCTGGTTGACCAGGCTCTTCTTGTCCCGGTGAAGGAACTCGATGGGGTCCTCGATGGTCATGATGTGCTCGGTGCGCGTGGAGTTGATGTAGTCGATCATGGCCGCCAGGCTCGTGGACTTCCCGGAACCGGTGGTGCCGGTGACCAGGATGAGGCCGCGGCGCTCGGAGGCGATCACCTCCATCACCGGCGGCAGCAGCAGCTCCTTGATCGTGAGGATGCGCACCGGGATGACGCGGAGCACCAGGCCCACCGTCCCCCGCTGCTGGAAGACGCTGCAGCGGAAGCGGCCGAGGCCGGGCACCGAGTACGCCATGTCGATCTCGAAGTTGTCCTTGAACTTCTGCTTCTGCCGCGCGCTCATGATGCTGAAGGCCATGGCGATGGTGTCCTCCTGCATCAGGCGCTTCTCCGCGGTCAGCGGCATGAGGCGGCCGTCCACGCGGATCACGGGGTGGCTGCCGACCTTGAGGTGGAGGTCGGAGGCGCCCCGGTCGGTCGCCGCCTTCAAGAGATCGTTGATGTGCACGCGGTCCCCCTTCTCGTCCTGGGGAAACATAGGGACCGGGCCGCGGCGGGGGCAAGGGGACAGGCACCAAGAAGTAATCGCGCTATTCGGGTTTCGCGCTCCCGAGGTCTCCCCAGCGATGCAGCACCAGGGCGGCCGCCACCGGCCCCGCCGTCTCCGTCCGGAGGGTGCGGGGGCCGAGAGATGCAGCACTCCAGCCCGACACCTTCAAGCCGTCGACCTCCTCCTCCGAGAACCCGCCCTCCGGGCCCACCGCCAGGGCGACGGCCTCCGGCCGGCCGGGGAGCGCATCGATCAGCGGGCGAGCCCCCGGGACCAGGACGATCCGCGTCCCCGTCCCCAGGGCTGCGGCGTCTCCCAGCGGGAGTGGACCGAAGAGGTCGGGGATCCTGCGCCGCCCGCTCTGCTTGCAGCTCTCGAGCAGGACCCGGCGCCAGCGGGCCAGACGCGCCGGCGAGGGGAGGGGGCCATCACTGCGCGCGCAGGCCGCGAGCGCGATCGCACGCACGCCCACCTCGGTCGCCTTCTCGAGAGCCCACTCCAACCGCTCCGGCCGGCTCAGCCCCTGCACGAGCATCACGGGGACCGCGCACTCCACGGCGTCCGTCATCTCCTCTTCCAGGCGCACCGCGACCTCGCCGCTTCCGGCGCGAACGATGGTGCCCGCCCACTCGCGCCCCTTGCCGTCGAAGATGGACAGGGGCTCGCCGGTGCGCAGGCGCAGCACGCGGAGCACGTGGTGCCCCTCCTCCTCGTCGAGGACGATCTCGTCTCCGGTGGCCTCCGCCCGCTCGTGCCACGCACGCCAGCGCCGCGCCATCAGGAGGGCTTCCTTGCCACGAGGAGGATCCAGGGGAGCGCCCGCTCCATTCCTTCGAGATGCAGGCCCGCGTGCTCGAGCACGCGCCGGATCTGCGTGGCTTCGTCCTCGAGGAGCCCGGTGGCGAGGAGCACCCC